>NZ_LWQU01000001.1 GCF_001650635.1 Magnetospirillum moscoviense
AGGGGGGCATGATGGATGAGTCATTCCATCTTGAATCACGCTCACGCCCGCCTGTCCAGGCTATGTTAACGCCTATGAGGCGATGCCCGCCTTCATCGTCACGGTCTCGCGGCAATAGCCGGGATGGCATTCGAACTTGAGGAGGTCGCCCAGGGTGGGCGCCATGGTCAGCACGGACATGGGTGATCTCCGTTACTTGCGGGCGGCGGCTTCGCGGGCACGCCGGACGATGGGGCTTTCGGTTTCGGCCTTGGGCGCGGCACCCGCCGGAGCGGCGGCGACCACGTCGGTGGCGTCGGAACGCTCGGCCAGTTGATCCAAAACCGTGCGGCGCAGGGCCTCGGGGCGGATGCCCTTGGCCATGACCTCGGCGGGATCGATGGCCACACCCAGGCGGGCGGCCTGGGCAGCAATGGCGCTGATCTCGGAATATTCGGCGCGCAGGCGCTGCTCCAGATCGGCAGTGGGAACTTGCGGCTGCGGCACGGCAGCCAGAACGGGGACATCCCCCTGGGGTTCGGACATCGGGCTTTCCTTTCGGGCGGCAATGGGACGGGACACGGTGAGACGGGCCAGACTGGCGCCGAGATCGGCCAGGGCAACGCGCAGGGTGCCGACTTTGTCGGCCAGACCGGCGGCCACGGCCTGGTCGCCGCGATAAACGGCGGCCTCGGTGGAACGAATGGCCTCGGGGGCTTTCCTACGGCACTTGGCCACCAGATCGACGAACCGACCAAAAAGCGCATCCACGTCGGCCTGGAGAGCAACGCGGGCAGAATCGGACAGTGGCTGGTGGGGATTGCCGTCCACCTTGCAGGCCCCGGCATGGACAAAGGTCCACGCCAGCCCTGCCTGGGCGTCGGCCCCGGATTCGTCGCGGTGGACGGCCACCACGCCGATGGAGCCGACCTCCCCGGTCTGGGTGACGTAGAGGCGGTCGGCGGTGCAGGCGATAGCATAGGCCGCCGACAGGGCGGCTTCGTCGGCCACTGCCCAGATTGGCTTGCCACACTGCGCGCGGATGGCCTGGATGTGGTCGACCAGATCGAACAGACCGCCCACCTCGCCGCCTGAGGAATCCACGTCCAGCAGGATGGCGTGGATGCCAGGATCGGTGGCCGCTGCCTCGATGGCATCGGCGATGTCGGAATAGGCGGTCAGGCCGCTGGCCGCGCCGAGATAGCCGGAGCGGGCTACCAGGGTGCCGATCACCGGCACGATGGCGATGCCGTCGGGCGTCACCTCGACCGTAGCGGCCGGAACAGCTTCACCGTCGAAGGACAGTGCCTGCCCGGCCAACCGGGGGCCGAGCGCCGTCAGGATCACGTCCAGCTTGGCGCGCGCGATCAGCAACGGCGTTCCGTACAGACGGGCCGCGAGATGGGGAAGGTCGTGCATGATCACCCTATTTTCGGAAAGGGGGGACGTCCTTGACAGCGACGCTCTCAAGCCTTATTTTCTGGACATAATTTCTAGCCAGAAGGTGCGCGATGCCGCAGCCAACGTGGTCCGTCCAGGATGCAAAGAACCATTTCAGCGAGGTTGTGGATGCGGCCAGACTTGGCGAGCCGCAGACCGTGACCAAGCATGGCAAGCCGACAGTCGTCGTGCTGTCGGCTGACGATTATGCCCGTCTGCGCCAGTTGGAACATGCGACGGCCCCATCCTTTGCCGCGCACCTCCTGTCCATGCCCTCGGATGGCGGTGAATTCGACCGCCTCGAAGGCCGGATGCGGGATGTGGGTTTCTGATGTTTCTGCTCGACACCGTCGTACTGTCCGAACTGCGCAAGCAGCCTGGACAGCGCAATCGTAATCTCGTCGCGTGGATCGGTGCGATTCCGTCTCAGGACATGTACATCAGCGTCGTGACCATCGGTGAGATTGAGCGAGGAATAGAGCGGCAAAGGGGTGCCAACCCTCCGTTTGCCAATGAACTTGCCGTCTGGCTGGACATGATTCTCAGGATCTACGATGGGAGAATACTTCCGGTAACCGTGGCTGTGGCCCGCCGATGGGGGCGGCTGTCGCAACGGATCGGCAACAAGGGGCTTGATCTCGCCATCGCTGCTACCGCGCTTGAGCATGGTCTGACCGTGGCGACACGTAACGTGTCGGATTTTTCCCCAACCGGCACCCTTGTCTTTAATCCGTTTGATCCTCCACCGCCGCATTGAAGTCCGGTGAGCCCACAACCGGCGCCTCCCCCCCAAACACCAGCCCCAGCCGCTGTTCCCGTTCCCGGTCCGCAGCGATTTCCGCGTCCACCTGCTCGGCGTCGAAGCCGCGTTCGGCCAGCGCCTGCGTCCTGCTTTTCAGGCCGGCGCCGATTTGCTCGATCTCGGCCTTGGTGTCCTTCAGCGGATCGACCCAGTCCCATTTCGGCGGCAGCCAGGAACAGGCGATGAAGGTGGCCCGCTGGCGTTCGTAACCGGGGATGTCGAGCGCCCCCGACAGCACGGCCACGTCCATCCAGCGTTGCCACACCACCCGGCACATCTGGTGGACCATCACCGAGTGCTGCCATGCCTCGACCCGGCGACGGAACTCCAGCAGCGCCATGCGCGAGTTGGAGTAGTTGGCTTTCAGCATGTCATTGCAGAGGTAGGCGTAGGGCACCCCGGTGGCGGCGGAGAGGCGCGCCTGTGGGAGATCGATGAGAACCTGATGCGCCCGGCCGAGTCCGACAATTCGCCGACGATGGCGTCGCTGGCCTGGGTCTCGTCGACCGCTTCGACCGAGATCTGCGAGGATTCCTGAACCTGGCGACGGATTTCGGCGATCGAGGCCGACAATTGCTCGGACGCCGCCGCCACCCGCTCGACATTGTCCGAGGCGTCACGGGCGGCACCGTCCACCGACGACGCCTCGGCCCGCGCGCTGCCGGCGGTCAGCGACAGGGCGCGCGCCGATTGTTCGAGAATGGCGCTGCCCGAGGTGACGGAATCGAGCGCCGCTCGCAACGCTTCCTCGAATTCGTCGGCCATGCGCAGCCGGGCCTCGCGCCGTTCGCTGCTGGCCCGCTGGGCCGCTTCCGCCTGCTGGGCGCGCAACGCCTCGCGCTCGACCGCGTTGTCCTTGAAGGTCGCCACCGCCCGGGCGATGTCGCCGATTTCGTCGGGGCGGGACGTGCCGGTCACCTCGACCGCGATGTCGCCGGCGGCCAACCGGCTCATGGTGGCGATGGCGTCGCGGATCGGTCCGGTGATCGAGCGCACGATCAGCCACGACACCAGGGCCAGCACCCCGATGCCGCCCAGGATCGCCACCGCCGAACCGGTACGCGCCGCGTCCCACACCGCCATCGAATGCTGGAACTCACCTTCGGCGACGCTGATCTGCACGTCGTTCAGCTGGCGCAAGATGGCGGCGGCCTGACGATAGGTGGCGCCGTCGCCCTGTTCCAGGTTCTCGCGGGCGGAAAAGCCGTCGCCGGCGGCGGCGGCCTTCAAGGTCTCGCCCCAGGCCTCGCGGTAGGCGGCCAGAGCCGCCTCGAATTCCTTGCCCAGTTTCTGCTCGTCGGCCTCGTGCGGGCGGCGGGTGAACTCGGCCCATAAGGCGTCGATCTCGCCGTCGGCGGTCTTGATCTCGGCCCCCAGACGTTCGAGCGTCAGGCGACTTTCACTTTGGACGATGAACACCGTGTTGGAGCGAACGCGGTGGATGCCGTCGAGGATGCGCCCCAACTGCCCCATCGACACGACACGCTCGCGGTACAAATCCTCGGCGCTTCCAGCCAATTGGTGGCCGCCCGACAGGCCGACCGCCCCGACGACAAGCAAAAGTACCGCCGCCACGGCCAGCAATAGTGCCAGCCGCGCACCCAATCCGATCCGGTGCAACATCTTCGCCTCCACGACGCACATCTTGACGTGTGCGTATGACGGCGGTTTAGCGCTTTGCCCCGATCAGGAACAATTGCGGAAATCCACAAGCGGCGCCGCAAGCGGGGATTACACCTCGCCCAGGGCGGCGAGATAGAGCTCGAGCAATTGCTCTTCTTCTTCCCGCTCCTGGCGGTCCTTCTTGCGCAGGCTGACGATCTTGCGCAGGATCTTGACGTCGAAGCCTTGCGACTTGGCCTGGCCGTAGACGTCCTTGATGTCGTCGGCCAGATGCTTCTTCTCTTCCTCCAGGCGCTCGATCCGCTCGACGAACTGGCGCAGGGCCTCGGCGGCAATTCCTCCGATCTGGGTGCTGTTCTGTTCGTCGCTCATGCTTGTCCCCTGGGGCGTTCGAAACCAAGGTCAGGACCATAGTGCGCCGGCCGTCCGGCATCAAGCCCCCAGGAGCCGCTCCTACACCCAGGGACGGCGACCACCGTCCTAAAGTAGCAGGAATCTACTTTAAACCGTTCCAATGTGCGGCAATCCGATTCCTTCGCGCCATGGTGATGTGCACAGAAGGCGGCGATGATGCCAGGACGGAATCCGAAGGACGCCACCATGAACAGCCCGCTTCCCATCCTGGTCGTTGATGACAGCCCGATCACCCGGCGCCTTTTAACGGACATGTTGTCCAATCTTGGCCCCTACGAGGTCGCCGAGGCCAAGGACGGCCAGGAGGCGCTGGACTTCATGCGCTCGCGTCCGACCGGCATGGTGATCTCGGACCTGCATATGGGGCCGATCGACGGGGTGCAATTGCTGAACGCCGTCCGGGCCGAGGCCGATCTGGCCCACCTGCCCTTCGTGCTGATGAGCGGCGATCAGACGCCGCAGGCGATCAGTTCGGCCATCAAGGCCGGCGTCACCGCCATCCTGGCCAAGCCGTTCGACCGCCACCAACTGGCCCAGCAGGTGCGCCACGCTTTGTGCGCCTGAGCGCCCCGGAGAAATGAAAACGGCCCCGCCGGCTTTCGCCGGGCGGGGCCGTTCTTATTCAGCGGCGCCTTACTTGACGAACAAGATCGCGGCGACACCGACAAGTGTGGTGAAGGCGACGCCGACGCCCATCAGATAGGCGATTCCGACGGCGAGTTCCTTCCAACGGCCCGTCGAGATCGGCTCGACCGGCATGGTATTCATGGTGGTGGTGGTCATGAGGCATCCCCTCTTGTCATCATCCGACCGCCCGGTGTGGTGATTCCGATGTTCGCATTTTGATGCGAACATCGGAATCACCACACCACTCACAAGTTTAGTGGCCTGCTCATCCCCGCCATTCGCGATGCGAATTTCTGGGGCAGGACACTAGCGTCTGCCGAACGCGCACGGTCGTCTCGGCGCACAACATAAGCGCATGCTTATATCAATTCAACACTCGTCCGCAGGGCTCACGCCCGCCCGCCCCGGGTAGGTCAGAACAATTCGACCCGACGCAGCCCCGGGTCGGCCAGGACCGGAGCCAGCACGCCGGCCAGACGTTCGGCCCAGACTTGGCAGGCATTGTCGTCGGCCAGCAGATCCTGACGGATCTCGAACGACACATGCGGAAGGCCGGCGGCTCCGGCATGGGTGTCCAGCGTGTAGTTGATCTCGCGCCCCGAATAAGGCTGGTTGTCGCCCACCAACAGGGCCGGGTCGCCGGTCAGGGCGGCCAGAACCGGATCGGCCATGCGACGATCGCGATTGGACAACACGCCGACATGCCACGGGCGCGCCACGCCGTGCATCGCCGGTGTGAAGCTGTGAATGGAGATCATCGCCGGCACCCGGCCCCGGCGGAACTGGCGGGCCAGTTCGTCGCCGATCTCTCGGTGATAGGGCCAGAACCACTGGTCGGCGCGGGAATGGGCCTCGGCCTCGGCCAGGTCCTGGTTGCCGGGCACCGGCACACCGCAGGTCGAGGCGGGAATCGACGACGGGTCGCCGGGCTGGCGATTGCAGTCGATCACCAGGCGGCTGACCCCGGCCAGGATCGCCGGACAGCCCAGATTCCGGGCCAGCGCCTGGCTGACCTGGGCGGCGCCGATATCCCAGGCGACATGGGCGAGCCGACCGGCCGCCGAAAGGCCAAGATCGGCCAGGCGCGCCGGAATCACCGCCGAGGCATGGTCGCAAACCACCACGATGTCGGCATGGGATTGGCCGTCGATACGGACGAAGGGCGACGGATTGTCGGGGCCCGGGGGGAGGAAACGCAGCATGGCCGGGACTATACCAAGCGAATGGTTAAAAGAGAATCCAACGACGTGTTGACAGCCGCCCGCGCTTTCCGTATTTTCCGGCCTCCGGTCGCGCACCCCGGCATTTTCGTGCATTGGGAAGCCGCTTAAGTTTCGTAGTTCAAGGATTTGCATCATGAAGATTCGCAACTCGCTGAAGTCGGCCAAGCTGCGCGACAAGAATTGCCGCATCGTCCGCCGCAAGGGGCGCGTGTACGTCATCAACAAGACCAACCCGCGTTTCAAGGCCCGCCAGGGCTGATCCGGCTTCCAGCCAGGATCTTGAAAGGACAGGCCGCGCCGGGCAACCGGGCGCGGCTTTCTTTTTGCCCCATCCCTTGGCGGTGCGTTTCAGGCTTCCCACGTCTGAAGCATGAGCCGTTTCTTTGCCTCGCTCGCGCTGGGGCTGTTCCTGCTCTTGAGCGCCTCTTGCAGCCCCACGGCCCCGCCGCCGCGTCCGGAGCCGGTGGTCGGCCTCGACCGATTGTTCGAACGGCTGCGCAGCACCGATAACCCAGCCGAGGCCCAGGCCATCGAAGCGGCCATTCGGCATCTGTGGGCGAAAACCGGGCCGCAGGTGGCCAATACCTTGATGGCCCACGCCATGGATGCCGCCCACCAGGGCCAGCATCGCATCGCCCTGGCCCTGCTGGACCGGGTGGTGATGCTGGCGCCGTCCTTCCCCGAGGGATGGGCGATGCGGGCGTCCTTGCATTTCCTGAGCGACAACCCGATGGCCGCCGTGGCCGATCTGGCCCACACCCTGGCCCTCGAGCCTCGGCATTTCGCCGCCCTGGCCAGCCTGGGATACATCATGGTGGAAATGAACGAACCGAAAGCGGCCCTGCAGGCGTTTGAACTGTCGCTGGCCGTCAACCCGCACCAGCCGGACCTGATGGATCAAGCCAAACGGCTGCTCCGTCTGACCGGCGGCCGCCTGATCTAGTAGCCGTCCACCGCCAACCCACGCGAGCGCCGCACCTCGACCATGCGGGCGCGCCGCAACTGGTATTCCGACAGCCGGGCCTGGCGGTAGGCGTCGGCGATGCGGCGAGATTCGTCCTGATTGGCGGCCTGATGGTCGCGGAACGCCTTGCGCATCTCATCGACCCGCGGCGAGGTCGACGGGACCGGCTTGCCGTTGGGGCCGGGCTTGATCGGGTTGATGGCCGGAGCCATCGGCGGCTGAACCGCCGAGGCGTTCCACACCTTCATCAGCCGCTCGCGGTAGGCGGCGGCCAGCGACGGGGTCTGGGAATGGTAATAGGACGCCGCCGTCACCCAATGGCCGGTCGCGCCGAACAACCCCTTCAGGAAGCGGGCGGCATAGCCGACATTGGCGGCGGGGTCGAAGGCGTCTTCCAGCGAGGCGAAGGCGGTCGGGTGGTACATCAGGTTGACCTGCATGCAGCCGACATCGATGTTCTTGACGCCGCGCGCCTTCAGACGCTTCACCTCGGCGACCGCCTCGGCCTTGGTGGGGAAATACTTGCCCTGTCCCTCGGACGTTACCGTCCACGGCCAGGCAAGAGTTGCCTTGGCCTCGCGGTCATAGCGGCCGGATTCCACCACCGAGATGGAATCGAGCAGCCGGGCGGGAATGCCGTATTGGCGTTCGGACCTGGCGGTTTCTTCGGCGCACAGCGAGTCCGAAGGTAGCGACGGAGCGGCCTCGGCCCGGCCGGCCCACGCCAGCGCGGCCATCGCCACCATCACCACCCAAAGCCCGCGCCCGTTCATCGCCATTTTCCGTCAAAGCCCGCAACACCCGCATTAATGCATGAACCGTGCCATAAAAGTCGCCCGACTTCCACATGCCTGACCTGCGCGCCCCAAAAGGCAAGCATTTCTGCCATTTTTGCGATTCTGCCAAAAGAACGGGCTGTTTCGCACTTGCACATCGGTCCATTTCGCCTTAGTTATTGCACTGCAGCAAACGGATGGTCATCGACCTTCCCCTTGCTGCCTTTCTTGGACGTTTCCTCCCTAAACTTGAGCCCCGGCTTCGTGCCGGGGCCTTTTTTATGTATTTTCATTGTATTAGCACGAAATCATGCTCGAGCTTCAAAATGCAAAATGTGAACGGAAAATGTGATCTGCCTATGTGACCGGCAGAGGCTATCGCTGATATGATCTTAACAAAAGCGCCTGCTTACAGGCAGGCCCGTCTTCCCTCGCCTGCGTTATCGTTGACGGCACCGGGCCTCTTCATCAACTCCATAATGAACCGCGCCGCATTTGCGTTCTTGATGCCCCGCACGCCCGAAATCAATTCCCGCGTCGTCGGCTTGCGGCCCAGCTTCGCTTGTAAGGCTTCGGCCTTGACCACCACCGCTTCCAATTCGGTGAGATTGTAGCGGTCCAGCAATCGTGCGGCATCGGCCAGATGCATGGCGCTGACGCGCATGGCCCAACCCACGTCTTCTGCGTCCAGCACCGCCGTCGCCTTGCCCAGAAGCACATGGTAGACTAAGGCGTATTTAAAACTCCGCCACAGCACCCTGCGGAAGAACGACGCAGGGACATCGGCGTGGCGACGGTAATGGTTTCGGAAGGCTTCAGAGAAGGCGCGTTCCGCCGTTTCGTCGATGTCGTAGACCTGATGCAGGGGAAGGCTTTCCAGTTTGGCCCAAGCTTCACGCAACGGGGCCAGATTGGTTTCCTTCTCCACCCGGTAGATGGGGAACATGTCCGGCGTGCGGTCTGAATCCGCGTCGGCGATGATGAAGCCGAAGCGCTGCATAAAGCCGTCCAGCATACTTTCGGCGGTGACATTGTCGAGAAAGGTCTGCTCCACCGTGGTGCCCAGCACAACCAATGCCGGGTCGATGATTTCCACCACCTCGGTCTTGGTGCGCCGTCCGATGGGTTTGTTGTCGTGCAGGCGAAGCAGGTAGTCGCGCAATTCCTCGGCGTAAGTCTGGCCGTCCATGCGTTTGAGCAACTGCGCCCATTCGTCCTGAAACCAGGCCGCATGGTTGTCCGCTACGGCTTGAGCGGCGGGATCGAGAACATCGACCTGACCGACGACAAGGGGGCGGAGCATTTGACGCGGT
>NZ_LWQU01000002.1 GCF_001650635.1 Magnetospirillum moscoviense
TGTCCGGCGCAACCCTCGATTGGGACATGCCGTGGGACGGACCGCCAGCCGTTTCAGGGGGCGAACATAGGGTCTAGCCCATCAGGGCCATGGCCTGCAGGATTTCGGCGACGCGGTCGCGCTTGGCGTTCTTGAAGCGGGCCGCGATGGCCTCGACCGACGGGGCCGGGTCCAACTCGGCCAGTGCGGCGCGGACGGCCTGGACCTGTTCCGGCAGCGTCTTGGGCCACGGCTGGCGAGCGGTGGTGTCGGTTCCGGCCGCAACATCCAAAGTGGTCTGGGCCGGCCCCGTGGCGGCGACAGCCCGGCTGGTCTGGAAGTCGGGGCGCAGCCAGCGGACCTTGCCGGCTACCTCGTCGGTCCAGCGGGCGCGGTTCAGCGCCACCAGCCGGGTCAGGATATCCTGATCGGCCAGGTCGGTGGTCCAGCCATAGGCGGCGGCGACGGCCGAATCGAGGTCGTCGTGCAGCCGCTTGAGGGTGGCGACCAGGCCCTTGTCGTTGATCGCCCGCTCGGCCTCGGATAGCGGCTCGCCTTCCTTAGCTTTTCCAGCACGTTGTAAAGCCCGGTCAGGGTCAGATCGGGATGCAACGCCAATTGCCGCTTGCGCAAGCCGTCCAGCTCCTCGGCCAGGGCACCGATCGAGGCCTGCTGGGCCGGGCTCGCCTCGGGAAACGGGAAGGTGTCGAAACAGGCCGACTTGACGTAGACGGGTCGATCTTCAAGCAATCCGCCGGCCGCCGACGCCCAGACGGCATGTACCCGGCTGGACAGCACGCCCAGATGGAACGGATCGGCACTGGCGACGGCGATCAACTTGTTGTCGGGGCGGATGGCGGCGTCAAGGAACTGGAATACCCGGTGCTTGGCGGTCTCGACGGTGGCGATGTAACGCGGTAGGCCCGATAGCGCCATCCGCAATTCGGTATTCTTCCGTCCAAACAACCACCAATTCAGACGCCGGTACTCCTCGTTATTCTGATCGCGCTCGGGCTTCACCCGTTCCAGCACCCATTGATAGATTTCGGGGAAGCGCTGGCGGACCGAAACCTCGTCCAGGCCGAACAGGTCGATCACCATCACGCCGCGCGGCCGGCCGGTCAGGTCGCGGCCGTTGCGATAGTCCAGGATATGGCGTTCCAGGCCGGCGACCCGGCCCAGACCCAGCGTGCGGGCCTGGTCGGGGGTGACGATGAAGCCGGCCCCATGCAGGGCGACACCCCGGCTGGCCAACCCTTCGGCCGCCCGCAGGGACTGGGCGGTGGCGACATCGGCGCCGATGGTCAGGTCGGCGTTGATCGGGCCAAAGCTTTCGGCGAATTCGATCTCGGCGGAATCCTCCTTGCCCGGCCGTTCGCTCAACACCGTCAACAGCTTGCCGTCGCAGGCCCCCCTCACGCCGACCGTCATGGCGATGCGCACCGCGGCCGCGTCGCGCACGGCATCTTGCTCGTTCTCGTTCAGCGCTTTGACCCACGGATGGTCGGGGATGGCGAAGATCAGCCCGATGGGGTGCCGGCCCGATTTGTGGTGCTCGACCACCCGGCGGGAAAAGGTCTGCGGCAGCGAATTGGTGGTGATGAAGCCGAAGCGCTTGGCCTTGCCGGTGCGGACCTTCTCGGCCGCCTTGTGCCACCAATACATCACGAAATCGGCGGAATTGGGGACGCGTTTGCCATAGGTCGCCCACAGCGCCTCGGCATAGCCGTCGCCCAGTTCCTGGCGCAGATCCTTGCCGCCGATGAAGGGCGGGTTGCCGACGATATAGTCGGCCGCCGGCCAGTCGGCCGCCTTGGCCCCGACATAGCGTTCGACCGGAACGCGGGCGGATTCGTCGGGAACCAGCTTGCCGGTGGCGGAATCACGCTTCCGGGTGATCCCGTCCCAGCGGCTGACCGGCTTGCCGGCTTCGTCCCTGACCAAAAGCACGTCGCGCCAGGTCAGCAGCGCATCGGCATGACGGATATTGCCGTACTGGCGCAGCACCGGCTTGGGCCAGCCGGCGGCCTGCGGGCGCGAGCGGGCATAGCGCTGCAGATGGCCGATCCACAGCACCATCTCGGCGATGGGGACGGCGCGTTCGTTCTTTTCCAGGCCCAGGAACTGGTGTGGATCGACGGCATGGCTGGACAGGTCCAGCGCGTCCTGGCGCTGATCCAGCTCGGTGGCCAGGAAGTCCACCACCTCGGCTTCCAGATGCTTCAGGTGGTCCAGGGTGACGTACAGGAAGTTGCCGCTGCCGCAGGCCGGGTCCAGCACGGTGGTCGAACACAGCCGGCGATGGAAGTCGGCCACCGCCTGAACCGCGTCCGCCTTGGTGGGGGCGGCCAGGGCGGCGACCTTGACGTCGTCCCATTCGGCGCGCAACGGCTCGATGATGGTGGGCAGGACCAGCCGCTCGACATAGGCGCGCGGCGTGTAATGGGCGCCCAGGCGGTGGCGTTCGTCGTGGTCGAGCGCGCGTTCCAGCAGCGTGCCGAAGATGGCCGGCTCGACGTCGCGCCAATCGGCCTGGGCCGCCTCGATCAGCAGGTCGATCTGCGCCTGGGTGACCGCCAGGGCCTGGGCACCGGCGAACAAGGCGCCGTTGAATTGCGGCACCGCGTCCTGGATCGCCGCCGAGAAGGCCGAACCGGCATTCATGTCGGCCCACAGGGCGCTGATCATCTGGCGGGCCACCGCCGGCCGGTCGCGGGTGGTCTTCAACAGGTCGGTGAAGGCGTTGGCCTTCAAGATGCCGACATCCTCGGCGAACATGGTGAACAGGCAGCGCATCAGGAAGTCCGACACGGTCTTGGCCGAATGGCCGGCTTCCAGCGACTGGGCCAGGCGGGCCAAGCGGTCGGCGATCAGGCGGGTCGCCTTGGCCGCGCGCCTGGACGGGTCCAGCGAATGGGGGTCTTTCCACACCGCGCGCAACCGGTCGCGGATAGCCGGGTCGGCCAGCTTGTCCAGGGTGAAGCGAAAGCCGGCGGCGTCGGGGAACTGGATGTAATGGCGGCCGGTGCCGGTGAAATCGGCGAACAGTTCGAACGAATAGCCGACATCGACGACGATCAGGAACGGCGGCACCGGCTCGGACGCCGGCAGGTTGTCGATATAGCGCTTGGCCTGGGCACGGGCCCGGACCATGGCGTTGTCCCACTGCTTGGTCCCGCGCACGCCATGGCCCTTGCCACCGCCCTTCCTGGGGGTATAGCCGGCCAGGCCGGGAAGATCGGGCAGTTCGCGTTCGGGCTTGAAACTGCCCTGCTTGGCTTCCAGCACGAAGCAGCCGCGCTTGTAAAGGTCGATGCGCCCGGCACTGACTGTGCCGTCCCAATAGCGGATGGGGACGCGGCGTTCGAAGCCGTATTCGTCGCCCGCCGTATCGGGAAGACCGACATCCAGCAGGGCGCACAATTCGGTCAGGAACATCTGGTAGGTGCGGTGCTCGCCGCCGCCCGACGGGCGCCAACGTTCGATGAAGGAAGCCGCCTGCTTGTCCACGTCCTCGCCGCTCACCCGCAATCCCCCACCATAATCACCAAGGCCAGCCTAGCCGAGCGGCCCCATGGCGGCAATCACCGGTTTAGCCCGCAGGTGTCGGGAACAACGCCTTCAACTCGGCCCAGCCGGGCGCGCTGGCGGCCCGGGTCGGGCGGCTCATTTTGGCGGCGGCTTCCTCGATCTTGGTGATGCGCTCGGTGGTGCCGGGATGGGTCGAGAACAGCGAGGTGGTTTCCGATCCATCGGGGTGCAGCTTCAAAAGGGTGCGGAAGAAATCGTCGGCCTTGGTCGGGTCATAGCCGGTGCGCTCGAAGATCTGCAGGATATGGGCGTCGGCCTCGAACTCGTTGGTGCGCGAATAGCCGGTCAGGATCAGCCCGTAGAGCGGGCCCTCCATGGCACCCAGCACCTGGGCGGTCAAGGCCCCGGCGGTGCCGCCGAACGAAGCCAGCGCCTCCTTGCCGATGGCGCCCAGGCCGGTCATCAGATTCTGGTTCTTCATCTGGGCCAGGCCGTGGCCGCGATCGGCGTGGCCGATCTCGTGGGCGATCACGCTGGCCAGCTCGTCGGGGCTTTGGCTGTACTGCACCAGCGCCGAATTGATCGCCAGCTTGCCGCCCGGCAGCGCCCAGGCATTGACCTGCTTGTTGGCTACCAGGGTGATCTCCCACGGCAATTGACGGCGGTCGGCGGCGGCTATCAGCGGCTGGGCGAAGCGCTTCAAGGCCTCTTGCGCGTTGCGGTCGGGGTGGATGCCGCCCGATTTCTGCAGATATTGCTGGTAATAGGTCTCGCCCAGCTTCACCTCGTCGCCCTCGCTGGCGGTCATGGCGCCGACGATGTTGGCGCCGCCCTGGATCAGATTGCCCAGGTTGAACTGGGCCAGGGCGGGAGCGGTGATCAGGCTGCCGGCCAGGCCGGACAGAAGGGCGCGACGATGCATGGAAACCCCAACTCAGCAAGGAATGTGCGGCGCAGTATAAAAGGCGGCGGGCCCGCCGTCATCAGGTGAGGACATCAAGGAACAGCCGCCCGTAACGTTCCAGCTTGCGTTCACCGATGCCGTGAATGCCCTTCATGTCGTCCAGGCTGGCCGGGCGGGCGGCGGCCAGTTCGACCAGGGTGCGGTCGGGGAACACCGCATAGGCCGGAATGCCCTGTTCCTCGGCCAGTTCGCGCCGAAGCTTCTTCAGGGCGGCCAAAAGGTCGGAATCCACCGAGTCCGGCACGGTCGCCACCGGCCGCTTGGGCCTACCCTTGGCCTTCAAGGTGTCGGCGCGCAACGCAATGGTGGCGCGTCCGCGCAACACCTCGCCCCCTGCTTCGGTGATCGACCACGAACCGTGTTCGGACATATCCTGGGTGATCAGCCCGGCGGCATAGATCTGGCGAAAGATCGAGCGCCAACGGTCGCGATTATGGTCCTTGCCGACCCCGAAGGTCGGCAGCTGGTCGTGGCCGAAGCGCAGGATCTGGTCGGTGTCGGCGCCGATCAGCAGGTTGACCAGATGCTCGGTGCCGAAGCGCTGGCCGGTCCGCCAGATGGCGCTGAGGGCCTTTTGGGCATCGACGGTGCCGTCGGTCGATTGCACCCCGTCGATGCACAGGTCGCAATGGCCGCAAGGGGCACTTTGCTCGCCGAAATAGGCCAGCAGGGTCTGGCGGCGGCAGCGCGGCGCCTCGCACAGGGCCAGCAGGGCGTTGAGCTTCTGACGCTCGATGCGCTTTTGCTCGTCCGAGGCCTGGCCGTCCTCGATCTGCATGCGGCGCAGGCGCACGTCGCCCAAACCATACAGGGTCAGCGTGTCGGCCGGCAGTCCGTCGCGGCCGGCGCGGCCGATTTCCTGGTAATAGGCCTCGATGCTTTTGGGCAGGTCGGCGTGGACGACGAAGCGAACGTCGGGCTTGTCGATGCCCATGCCGAAGGCGACGGTCGCCACCATGACGATGCCGTCCTGGCGCTGGAAGGTGTCCTGGTTGGCGTCGCGTAAGCTCTTGTCCATGCCGGCATGATAGACCAGGGCGCGATGGCCGGCCTGGTTCAAGGCCTGGGCCAGGTCCTCGCAGCCGGCGCGCGAGCTGCAATAGACGATGCAGTTCTGGCCCCGCCTGGGCTGCAGGAAATGCAGGATCTGGCGACGCGGACCGTCCTTGGCCTGCATCGCCAGCATCAGATTGGGGCGATCGAAGCCGCCGACGAAGATTTCCGGGGTGTGGTCGAACAGACGCTCGACCATGTCGGCGCGGGTGGCGGCGTCGGCGGTGGCGGTGAAGGCCAGGGTCTGCACCTGGCCCAGCGCCCGCTTCAGCTCGCCCAGGGCCAGATATTCCGGGCGGAAATCGTGGCCCCACTGGCTGACGCAATGGGCCTCGTCGACGGCCAGGCGCTTGACCCCGGCCCGGCGCAGCATGTCGGCGGTGTCGGGCTTGGCCAGCCGTTCGGGGGCCAGGTACAGAAGGCGCAGATCGCCGGTCCGCAAGGCATCGAACACCCGGCGCGATTCGGCGGCGTCGTTCGAGGAATTGAGCGCGCCGGCGCTGATTCCCAGCCCGGTCAATTGCGCCACCTGATCGCGCATCAGGGCGATCAGCGGACTGACCACCACGGTCAAGCCGTCATCCAGCAGGGCCGGCAATTGGTAGCACAGCGACTTGCCCGCCCCGGTCGGCATGATCGCCAGCACGTCGCGTCCGGCCAGGATGGGCGCGATGATGTCTTCCTGACCCGGACGGAAATCCGCGAAGCCAAAGACGGAAGCAAGCAGGGAACGGGCACGGGCGATCATGGCGGCGGCACTTTACCCGGTCGCGTTCCAACTTGCCACGAATTCGCCTTAATCCGGCCCAATGACCACCATGAAGGTGGGGGAATATCCCGGCCATCGACAATCTTGCTCGAAAGCGAGTAACCGAAATGATCCGCAAGGCTGTTCTTCCCGTCGCCGGCATGGGCACCCGCGTTCTTCCCGCGACCAAGGTTCTTCCCAAGGAATTGCTGCCGGTGGTCGACAAGCCGCTGATCCAGTATGCCGTCGAGGAAGCCGCCGAGGCCGGCATCACCGACATCGTCCTGGTCACCGCCAAGGGCAAGGAATTGCTGGTCGATCACTTCGATCGCTCGCCCGAGTTGGAACGCCAGTTGGAAGAGCGCGGCAAGCTTGAATTGCTGGAAATCGCCCGTTCGACCTGCCCCAAGGGGGTGACCATCACCGCAATCCGTCAGCCGGCGCCCCTGGGCCTGGGCCATGCGGTGTGGTGCGCCCGGCCGGTGATCGGCGACGAGCCCTTCGCGGTGCTGCTGCCCGACGATTTGATCCTGGGCCAGCCGGGCGCCCTTCGCCAGATGGTCGATCAGTGGAGCCAGACCCGGGGCCATCTGGTGGCGGTCGAGAACGTGCCGCTGGAGCACGTCAACCGCTATGGCATCCTGGACGTGGTCGAGGAAAAGGGCCAACTGGCCCGGGCCCGCGGCATGGTCGAGAAGCCCAAGCCCGAGGACGCGCCGTCCACCCTGTCGGTGATCGGCCGCTACATCCTGGAGCCGGTGGTGTTCGACTTCCTGGACAAGAAGCAGAAGGGCCAGGGCGGCGAGATCCAGCTGACCGACGCCATCGCGGCGACGCTGTCCCAGGTCGGGCTGTCGGGCCTGCGCTTCAAGGGAACCCGCTACGATTGCGGTACCAAGGCCGGCTATGTCCAGGCGATCATCGATGCGGCGCTGCTGCACGCCGAAACCGCCGGCCCGGTCTATCGCCACATTCACGCGCTGGCCGGTCGCCGCGCTGCGTAACAGACGAAGGCAAGCGGGCGGGCGGAGACCATCGGGTCCCGCCCGTTTCGCGTTCAAGCAATGATGTCGGCCTTTCCGGCCGACATCCGGCCGCCATTGCGGCGGCGGCCAAGCATGCCGGAGGCATGCGCCCGGCGAGGGCAAAACTTCAAGCAATGATATCGGGGATCAGCTGGTTTTCCAGCTTGGCGATCTGGTCCTTCAGGGCCAGCTTGCGCTTCTTCAGCCGCTGCATCTGCAGCAGATCGACATGAGGGTCGGCGGCGATGCGTGAAATGACATCGTCAAGGTCCCGGTGTTCGGTCACCAGATCCGCCAGCCTGCGGCGGATCTCTTCCATATCATCGTCGATCATGTCGGAGCGAAGACACCTGCTGTCGAATGCAGGTTTGACAGTAGCAGAGATTGGTGCGAAGCGGTATGGATAAGACCGTTACCGACCGGAGAGGCACGTCATGGCGCACAGGCAGAAGCGAATCGGCATCCTGACCAGCGGCGGCGATTGCGCCGGCCTGAACGCGGCCTTGAGGGCGGTGACGCACCGCGCCATCCGCGGCTATGGCTGGCGGGTGTTCGGCATCCGCGACGGCAGCCTGGGCCTGATGAACCGACCCTTGGACTATGTCGAGTTCGATCTGGGCATCGCCTCGGGCGAGATGCTGCGCATGGGCGGCACCATCTTGGGCACCATCAACAAGGGCGACCCCTTCGCCTATCCGATGCCCGACGGCACCACCCGCGACCGCTCGCAGGAATTCGTCGATGGCTTCAGGGAACTGGGCCTGGACGCGTTGATCGTCATCGGCGGCGACGGCTCGATGCGCATCTTGAACAAGCTGTGCAAGCAAGGCGGCGTGCCGATGGTCGGCATTCCCAAGACCATCGACAACGACGTCGCCCATACCGACTATGCCATCGGCTATGTCACCGCGCTGACGGTGGCCTCGGAAGCCATGGACCGGCTGGCGCCGACGGCGGCCAGCCATCACCGCGTCATGCTGCTGGAAGTGATGGGCCGCGATGTCGGCCATATCGCCATGGCGGCCGGCATTGCCGGCGGCGCCGACGTCATCTTGATCCCGGAAATCCCCTACAGCCTGGAAGGCGTCGCCGGGCGGCTGGCCGAAACCCAGGCCGAGGGCCGCAATCACGCCCTGGTGGTGGTGGCCGAGGGCTGCAAGACCGAAACCGGCCACAACGTCACCCACGTCCAGGCCGACGGCGAGGCCCGCTATGGCGGCATCGGTCAGTATCTGGCCGCGCGTCTGGCCAAGATGGTTCAGGCGGAAACCCGCGTCACCGTGCTGGGGCACGTCCAGCGCGGCGGCCAGCCTGGCCCGCGCGACCGCATGATCGCCTCGGCCTTCGGCGTGCACGCCGTCGATCTGATCGCCCAAGGCAAGCTGGATCGCATGGTCGCCTGGCAGCACGGCAGCGTGGTCGATGTGCCGTTGAACGAAGTGGCCGGTGTCACCCGCGGTGTCGATCCTTACGGCACCATCGCCCACACCGCGCGCGGCCTGGGCATCTATATCGGCGAAATGCGGGTTTAGACCCTATGTTCGCCCCCTGAAACGGCTGGCGGTCCGTCCCACGGCATGTCCCAATCGAGGGTTGCGCCGGACTGGCCGGCGCCGAGCCTCAGACATGGGGGCCGGACCTGATGAACGATATCATCTTCGTGGGTTTGGATGTCCATAAGGCGACGGTTGCGGTCGCCATCGCCGAAGGGACGCGCGGCGGCGAAGTGCGCCAGTTAGGCAGCATCCCGAACCGCGTAGATCACATCGCCAAGCTAGTAGAGAAGCTCGGCAAGGGCGGGCGGCGGCTGAACTTCTGCTACGAGGCGGGCCCTTGCGGCTACGGCCTGCATCGGCA
>NZ_LWQU01000003.1 GCF_001650635.1 Magnetospirillum moscoviense
CGCCGCCGTCATCTTTTCCGATATCTTGAGCCTACCGAACATGGTTCCCCCTGTATCTGGTGGAACCCCAGTGATTCATGGTTGCCGCTGGTTGGCAAGCCCCGCCGAGTCAGATCGAGCGTTCGCCGGTATAACGAGACTAGAGTAAGGATTGGCCAAAATAGCGCATAGCACGATGGTATAGGTGGCGGATGTGCTTGACGCTGCTATGTCGCCACAGCAGGGCTACGGTCGATTGGGAAAACGCCGCTAGAACCGAACCAGACTATGTCCTTGGGTTGATTCTTATTACTGGCTATTCAATGCACGGTGCAGACCATGCAGGGGTCGAAACTTCTGACCACATGCTGGACGGCAACCGGATTGGCGTCGCCCGGGGCGACCGGGGTGTTGGCCAGAGCGGCCTCGAGCGGGCCGGGGCGTCCCATCACGTCGCGCGGGCTGAAGTTCCAGGTGGTCGGCGCGATGATGCGGTAATCGGTGATCTTTCCGGCCTGGATGGTCAGCCAATGGCCCAGGGCGCCGCGCGCCGCTTCCACCAGCCCGATTCCGTCGCCGCGCAGCGGCAGCGGGCTTTCGACACAGAAGGGTTCGGCCGGATGGATCGCCTTGATCCAGCCTTCCATGGCGACGACCAGGCGGGCCAGCTCGACCAGGCGCATCACCACGCGGCCCAGCACCGAGCCGCCGCCGGCCGCCAATTCCAGCGCCAGCGGATCGCCGGCTACCGCCTGGCGGGCCAGGGCGCCGACCTCGGCGGTAGCACCAGACAGGCGCGGCGCCTTGCACCAGGTGTAGGCGCCGTCCTTGTCGGCGTCGGGCAGGGTGGGGCCGGCCATCCAGGCATGGCTCAGATCCTCGGTGACCGTGGTCGGGTCGAACGGACGGGCTCGGCCGGACTCCAAGATGCCGGCCGGCCATAGCCCGAAAGAGCCGTGCGACAGGAAGGTGGTCGGCCCACGTCCCAGATTGGCCAGGGCCAGGTCGCGGGCGATGGTCAGGAACAGCCGGAAGTCGCCGTGATCCATCGGGCCCGCCTCGGCCCACGCCCACAAGGCGTCGGACGAGCCCAGACTTGCCACATTTTCCAGTCGGTCGGCATAAAGGTGGGTTTCCAGCGCCTCGCGGAACTCGGTCAGGATCGACAGCAGGCGGATGCGTTCGCCGGAATCGACCCCCTTGGTGACCCCGCCGGGCTGTAGCGCCAGCGAATGCGGCCATTTGCCGGCCAGCAGGCCCATGATGTGGAGAAAACGCGCCCGGGCCGGCAGCAGGGCGCGGGCACAGCCACCATCCTGCGCGGCAAACCGCTTGCGGGCGATCTCGAACCACGGACGCCCGGCATAACAGGCCCGGGCGAAATCGGGCATGAAGAACAGCATGAAATGGGTCAGGTGATCGGCGGCGTTTTCGGTGGCCAACACCAGATCGGCGACCAGGCGGCCGTTGGCCGGCATCTCGACGCCGGCGATGGCGGCCAGGGCGCGGGCGGCGGCGGTCGATTGCGACACCGAGCAGATGCCGCAGATGCGCGGCGCGATCACCAGCGCGTCTTCCGGCGCGCGGCCGGCCAGGATCTGCTCGAAGCCACGATAAAGCGGCGCGGTGACGCGGGCCTGGCGCACGGCGCCGTCCTCGACGTCCAGCGTCACCTCCAGGTCGCCCTCGACGCGGTTGAACGGGCCAAGGATCAAGCGGCGGGTCTGTTCGGTCATGGCAGCTTCGGCGGGCGGCGGGCCGGCGGGACGATGACGTGGTCGGCGTGGGCGTTGGTGCGCACACGCTGCGGCGTTGCCGATTTCGACAAGGCCGCCAGGGCGACGAACCACGCCTTGGGCATATCGACCGGCAGGCCGACCGGGATGCCGGCGATCTTGGCGGTTTCCAGGAACGGCGCGCCCGGGTCCTGGAAGCCGGGCGTGGTGCAACTGATGCAGGCATAGCCCGCGTCGGTGCACGAGCCATAGCCGTTCCAGCGGCGCAGGTTGCAGTCGCCCGGCGCCTGGGTGGCCTTGCAGCCCAGATTTTCCATCAGGCAACCGCGATCCGACGCCCGCGCCGCCGAGGCCTTGAATTCATAGAATTCGTTGCGGCCGCAGCCGTGATGGGCCAGATGGTCGGCGAAGGCGCGCGGCCGGCCCAGGCTGTCCAGGGCGCAAGCGCCGCTCATGGCCAGTTCGACCAGTGTTTCGACCAGCCAGCCGGGATGGGGGGCGCAGCCGGCGACGTTGATCACCGGTAGCCCGCCCTGGCCCGTGAAGGTGCGCGGCAGCAGGCCGGCGCCGTCGAAGCCCTGGAATTGCAGGCCGACCGCGTCGGTGGGGTTGCCGCCGGCCATGGGAATGCCGCCGAACGCCGCGCAGCTGCCCACCGCCAGCACATGGCGGGCGTGGACGGCGATCGAGGCGATCCAATGGGCCATCGAACGGTTGGTGCCCGACATCATCTGGAAGCGCCCGGTGCCGTTGGGGCCGGTCAGGACCGAGCCCTCGACGCACAGGGCATCGACCCCGATCCTTCCCTCGGCAGCGTCGGTCAGGATGGCCAGGGCCTCGGGCCCGGATTCCACCGACAGCGACGGGTGCCATAACAGGCGGATGCCGAACCGTTCCAGCGAACGCACCAAGCCGACATCGTCGGCGGCCAGCGCCGACATGGTGCAGCCGCCGCAGCTTCCGGCCTGCAGCCAAAGGACATTGAAGGAACCGCTCATGGCCGAAGCTTAGACGGGCCAAGCTTCGCCATGCAAGCCTGCGATCATTCCGCCGGGTGCGGCGTGGCGCCGTGGGGTGCGGTTTCTCCGGGTCCGGGCTTGGACGGCAGGGTCGAGATGACCGAGGCTACCAGCGCGGCCAGGAACGGCATCGACTGCACCACCAGCACGAAGGCCCACAGACGGACCTCGGGGTCATAGAAATTGTGGCGCGGGATCAGCACGGCGATGGCCAGGACCCAGTGGGCGGCCATCAGCGAGGTTTCCTCCAGCGTCATCATCACCGCGTCCTTCAGCCCGACCTTGTCGGCCATCTTGGGGGTGCGCATGAAGGGGGTGTGCTTGGTGAAGATGCCCTGCCACATCGCCCAGGCGATGGCGTAGGTCAGGCCCATGCCGGCCACCGCCGACAAGATGCGCCGCTTCCACGAACATTTGACCCGGGTGGTGTACAGGAAAATATGGTGCACGAGCTTGGCGCAGAACACGCCGACCGTCGGCAGGATGAAGAAGGCCAAGGGCGTGTCGAAATAGCGTGGCGCCAGGATCATGCCGATGGTCCACAGCAATGCGGTGATGCAGAACATCAGGTAGAAGCCGTCGGCGAACCACGGCAGCCAGCCCGACACGAAATGGTATTTCTGGCCGGCGGTCAGGCCGGTTTCCTTGAACGGGACCAGCGAGCGCCAGTGCGCCTTCAGGATCTGCACCGCGCCATAGGCCCAGCGGAAGCGCTGCTTCTTGTAGGCCATGAAGCTGTCGGGGACCAGGCCATGGCCCATGCGCTCCTGGATATAGACCGATTCATAGCCCAGCCTCATCATGCGCAGGCCCAGCTCGGCATCCTCGACGATGCACCATTCGGCCCAGCGGCCGGCATCCTCCATCGCCTTCTTGCGCACCAGGGTCATGGTGCCGTGCTGGATGATGGCGTTGGCCTCGTTCCGATAGACCATGCCGATATCGAAGAAACCGGCATATTCCCAGTTGATCATTTCCTTGAACAGGTCGCGTTCCCAGTCGCGGTGGTCCTGGGGGGCCTGGACGTGGCCGACCTTCTCGTCCTCGAAATAGGGGATCAGCGACGACAGCCAGTCCTTGCGCACCTGATAGTCGGAATCGACCACGCCGATGATCTCGGCATCCTCGGCGGTCTGAGTCAGACCGAAATTCAAGGCGCCGGCCTTGGCGCCCGGCCAGGGCGCCAGGTGGAAGAACTTCACCCGCTCGCCCAGGGACGCGCAATATTCCTCGATCGGCTTCCACACTTCTTCCTTCTTGGTGTTGTTGTCCAACACCATGATCTCGAAGTTGGGGTAATCCAGCGCCATCAATGAGTCGATGGTCAGCTTGACCATCTCGGGCGGCTCGTTATAGCAGGGCAGGTGAAGCGACACCTTGGGGAAGTGCTTGATGGTGCCGGGCGGATGCGGTTTGTGGCCCCGTTTCAGGCGCCCGGCCCAGGTCAGCTCGGTCAATTCGATGCCATTGATCAGCACCACCAACAGCAACAGCGCCAAGGCGGGGAACAGCACCCCCATCATCAGCCCGGTTGATGGCGCCAGGTCGCGCACCATCGGCGTCGACATGGTCCAGATGACCAAGGTGGCGGCGAACTGCACCAGCATCGCGAAGAAGATACGCCCGGCCAGGCGCAGTTCCTTCCACTTGCCCAGGAACCAGATCACCGGCAACACGGCGATCAGGGTGGCGGCGACGGCTTGGACCGGCCATTCCTTGAACTCGATCACCGGGCCGATCCAGTCGAATTTCGGCTTGCGTTCGACGGTGAAGATGCCCCAGTGCTTTTCCGACGCCGTCCCGTCCAGGTTGATCTTCCACGGCTGGTCGAAGGCTTCGACGATGTTGTAATCCAGGCCCTCGGAATTGGCCCAGTTGAGGAACTGGCGCAGGAACAGGGCCTGATTGACCAGGCTGGGCTCGGCGCGGCCGAAGCTGCGCCCGGCCGACGGCCAGCCCACTTCGCCGATGAACAACGGCTTGTCGGGATAGGCCGCCTTGACTTCGTGCACCATGCGCTTGGTGAAGGCCAGCGCCTCGGAAATATCGACGCGCTCCCAGAACGGCAGGGTGTGGATGGTGATGAAATCGACTTCCTGGGCGACCTCGGGGTGTTCCAGCCAGATCGACCAGGCTTCGGCGGTGCTGATCTTGACGTGCGCCGGGATGGCCGCCCGGACCCTGCGGATATAGCGGATCATCTGCTCGGGCGTCAGGCGGTGCAGCGTCAGGTTTTCGTTGCCGATCATGATGCGATCGACTTCCGGATTGTCGCGCACGATGCGGATGATATTGGCGATCTCGCGCTCGTTTCGGGCCAGGCGTTCGTCCAGCCAGGCGCCGGGCAGCGCCGTGATGCCGTACTTGGCCGCCAGTTCCGGCACCTGGTCCAGCCCTTCCAGGGTCGAGTAGGTGCGGACCTGGCCGACCTTACCGGCCAGCATAGCCAGATCTTCCTCGATCTCGGCCCGGGTCGGCAGCAGGGTTTCATCGAGATGGGGCATCTGGCGCACCACCGTCGGGTCGTCGTCGGCCCGGCTGGGGCTGAATGACACCGAATTGATGGTCCCGGCCCAGGGCAAGGCCTGCTGCGGCCGGTTGATGGCCGCCCAGAAGCCGAGATTGGCGAGAACGATGGCGAGCAGGACGAGAAAGCCCGAAAGGCGCATGGGGCGGAAGTCCAACTTGAAAGAGTCATCAGGGCCAAGCCCCGTTGGCGAATCATCGCACCAACCGGGCCTTGGGGAAAGAGGCCGCGAAGAGTAGCGCCTTGGCGCCGAAGTGTTAAGGACCAAAAGTATGTCGTTGTGATGGCGGGCGGTTGGCGCTACATCCTGGCACCCCCTTCGTCGCCGTCAGGAGCCATGATGTCCGTGCTGCCCCCCGTGACCGTCCGTATCGCCACCGAGCTTGGCGTCCGCGATTCCCAGGTCGAGGCGGCGGTCCGGCTGTTGGACGAAGGCGCGACGGTGCCGTTCATCGCCCGCTACCGCAAGGAAGCGACCGAGGGCCTGGACGACACCCAACTGCGCAACCTGGAAGAACGGCTGACCTATCTGCGCGAGCTGGAAGACCGCCGCGCCGCCATCCTGAAATCCATCGACGAGCAGGGCAAGCTGACGCCTGAATTGAAGGCGCTGGTCGAGGCCGCCCAAAGCAAGGCCCGGCTGGAAGATTTGTACCTGCCCTATAAGCAGAAGCGCCGCACCAAGGCGCAGATCGCCCGCGAGGCCGGGCTGGAACCCCTGGCCGACGCGCTGCTGGCCGATCCCGCCCTGTCGCCCGAGGCCGAGGCGGCCAAATACCTGACCGAGGCGGTGCCCGACATCAAGGCGGCGCTGGATGGTGCCCGCCAGATCCTGATGGAGCGCATGGCCGAGGACGCCGAACTGCTGGGAAGCCTGCGCGAGCATCTGTGGCAGACCGGCGTGCTGGTGTCGTCCATGGCCGAGGGCATGGCCGAGAAGGGCGCCAAGTTCAGCGACTATTTCGATTACCGCGAGCCGCTTCGTCAGATCCCCTCGCACCGCGCCCTGGCCTTGTTCCGTGGGCGTAACGAAAACGTTCTGCATCTGAAACTCTTGACCGCCGAGGAAGCGGCGCGGGCGGAAGGCGTGGTTTCCAGCGTGATCGGCGCCGCCGAGCTGAAGATCGCCCGGCGCTTCAACGTCGCCGATCACGGCCGCCCGGCCGATGCCTGGCTGGCCGAGACGGTGCGCTGGGCCTGGCGGGTCAAGATTCATCTGCATTTGGAGTTGGAGTTGACCGGCCGCCTGCGCGAGGCCGCCGAGGAAGAGGCCATTCAGGTGTTCGCCCGCAACCTGCGCGCCCTGCTGCTGCAGGCGCCCGCCGGCCTGCGCCCGACCCTGGGCCTTGATCCCGGCATCCGCACCGGGGTCAAGGTGGCGGTGGTCGATGGCACCGGCAAGGTGGTCGAGACCAGCACCGTCTATCCGTTCCCGCCCAAGCAGGATGTGATGGGCTCGTTGATGGCGCTGGCGTCCTTATGCCGCAAGCACAAGGTCGAGCTGGTGGCCATCGGCAACGGCACCGCCAGCCGCGAGACCGACCGCCTGGTCGCCGAACTGATGAAGCGCCATCCCGAGCTGACCCTGTTCAAGGTGGTGGTCAACGAGGCCGGCGCCTCGGTCTATTCGGCGTCGGAACTGGCGGCCCAGGAATTCCCGCAGATGGATGTGTCCTTGCGCGGCGCGGTGTCCATTGCCCGGCGCCTGCAAGACCCGCTGGCCGAACTGGTCAAGATCGACCCCAAATCCATCGGCGTCGGCCAGTACCAGCACGATGTCAACCAGCAGCGGCTGGGCAAGTCGCTGGATGCGGTGGTGGAAGATTGCGTCAACGCCGTCGGCGTCGAGGTCAACACCGCCTCGGCCCCGTTGCTGGCCCGCGTCGCCGGCCTGTCGGCCTCGGTGGCGGCCAACATCGTCGCCTTACGCGACGCCCGCGGCGCCTTTGCCAGCCGCGACCAGTTGAAGCAGGTCGACCGCCTGGGGCCGAAGGCCTTCGAACAGGCGGCCGGCTTCCTGCGCATCCATGGCGGCGCGAACCCGCTGGATGCCTCGGCGGTCCACCCCGAGGCCTATCCGGTGGTCGAACGCATCGTCGCCCGCACCGGCCGCAAGGTGGCCCAACTGGTCGGTGATGCGGCCTTCGTGCGGGGCTTGAAGGCGGCCGATTTCACCTGCGACCGCTTCGGCGAGCCCACCGTCAAGGACATCTTGAAGGAACTGGAAAAGCCCGGCCGCGATCCCCGGCCCGAGTTCAAGACCGCCACCTTCCAGGACGGCGTCGAAGACATGAACGACCTGAAGCCGGGCATGGTGCTGGAAGGCACGGTGACCAACGTCACCAATTTCGGCGCCTTCGTCGATATCGGGGTGCACCAGGACGGGCTGGTCCACGTCTCGGCCCTGGCGGACCGCTTCGTCAAGGACCCGCACGAGGTGGTCAAGCCCGGCGACGTGGTCCGCGTCAAGGTCATCGAGGTGGATTTGAAGCGCAAGCGCATTGCGCTCTCGATGCGGATGGGCGACAGTCCCGGCAAGGAACAGGCCCCGGCCCGGCGCGAACCGACTCAGGCCGCGCCCCGGGCCAAGGCGCCTCAGCCCGCCCCGGCCGGCGGCGGCGCCTTCGCCGAGGCCTTCGCCCGGGCCAAACGGAAATAGGATCACCGATGCGGCGTGCCGCCCTTGCCGTGATGTTCGCCGTGCTGACCGTGGCCGCCGGCCAGGCCGCCGCCAGCTCGGGCGTGCGCGACCCGTCCATCGTCGTCGGCATCCTGGCCACCCTGACCGGGGCGGGCGCCATCGCCGGCCAGGATGTGGTCGATGGCTTCAACGTCGCCCTGAAACAGGTCGGCGGCCGTTTCGCCAACCAGGAAGTCCGCGTGGTGGTGGCCGACGACAAGGGCTCGCCCGACGTCGCCCGCCAGCAGGTCAAGCGCCTGCTGGAGCGCGAACGCCTGGATATGGTGGTCACCGCCGTCTCGTCCGCCTCGCTGGCCGCGGCGCTGCGCCCCCTGATCGAGGCCAAGCTGTTCGTCTTGAACGTCGACAACGCGCCTTCGGCCCTGGCCGGGCCGGAATGCAGTCAGTGGGTGTTCGAGATCGGCGCGCCGCCATCGACCCGGATGGAGGTGCTGGGGCAATATCTGACCCACGAACGCATGCGCCGGGTCATGGTGATCGGTGCCAACCTGCCGCCGACCGCCGAGATGGTGGCGGAACTGCAAAGAACCTTCTCGGGCGAGATCTTGCTGCACAAGGTCAAGCCGGGCGAGGCCCGCTATGGCGATCAGATCGAGCGGGCGGCCAGCCTGCAGCCCGACGCGGTGGTGTCGCTGCTGTCGGGCGGCATGGGCACCGCCTTCCTGCGCGCCTGGGGCGAGACCAATCTGAAGAAGGATATTCCCGCTTTCGCCCCGTGGCGGTCGCTGGAACGCACGGTTTTGCCGGCGCTGGGCGACGGCGGCTTGGACGTGATGGCGGTGGCGACCTGGAGCCCCGACCTGGACAATCCCGCCAACAAGCGGATGCAGACGGAATTCGACGTCGAATATGGCCGCCCGTCCACCACCTGGTCGGCGCGCGGTTATGACGCCGCCTTGTTGCTGGAAGGCGCCCTGAAGGCGACCGGCGGGCGCACCGCCGACACCGTCGAGAAGTGCAACGTCGAAGAAAAGGAATGCACCTTCCTGTTCGCCGACGGCGACGCC
>NZ_LWQU01000004.1 GCF_001650635.1 Magnetospirillum moscoviense
TCGCCGACAGCGACAGGGTCAAAAGCCTCTGCTATCAGCCCTGGGTCCAGCAGGTCATTTCGTAGGTTCGCCGGTATTACTCCGGCCCGCACTATTGTTCGGCAGCCAGTGACTGGGGTTGGGAATTTCTGTCACGGTGCGCGTCGATTGCCCGCGTGGTTTTGGCAGTCGAGCGGTAGTCCGTAATTCTCCAGCGCGGGGCATATCTCGCTCCAGTAGTGTGAAGCACCTACGTTGGCAGCGAAGCCCGCGACGGCTGCAAAGAAAAGGCCCACCACCACGCCTAGAGCAATCTGGACAACCAGCAAGCCCACAGTTGCCTTCCCGAGCAAATAGCCCCACCGCATGACAGTCCCGAGCCACAAGGCGAATCGGTGAGGCAGTCCAAGAAGCGGATTGTCGTGGTAAATTGACATGAATGGTGCAAACTTGTGTGCTTCAATAAGTATTCTGCACCATTTGCTGTGTGCGAGTCTTAGCCCAAGCGGGTAGATAAGCTCATAAATAGGCACATCACTGCTGCCAATGCGTTTATTTCCGCTCTCCATCACTACGCCCGTGGATATAGCATACTTCAGCATGCGGTCTGCATACATGCTGCCATACCCCCAGTACCTGTTGAACGCACGGCAGGTATCAAGGTGCTGGGCGATTTCGCGGAAGTTCGCTGAATCTTTCCTTTGGAAATAGAGAAAGCGCGCGATCTCGTAGCTTGAAAGCCAAAGCCAGAATTCCGTTAGGTGCGGGTATGTAATGGTGTTCGCCGACGTGTTAAGTGTAATGTTATTACTTGTTGTTGGAATCCCGGCTTCTAGCAGGAGGGACTCATAATTTCCGCCACAATCTATGAATATGACGATGGCAGGCAGGAGATCCTTGGATATTTCACGAGGGATGCCGTGCGGGTATTTGTGGCCAATTGTTGAAGCCAGATTGGTGAGGATGGTTTTGCGTTCGCGGAGAAACCACGGAACAGCAACCCTGCCAATGGCGGTGTCTGCGTAATCCGGAAGCTCCGTGGCTTCGGGCGCGAAGTACAGGTGAGCGAGTCGCTTCATCTCGGACTTAGCGGCCCACCCCATGTTCTCGGAAAGCCAGCCCCACATAAGCGCCCCCAACGTTTCAAATACCCCAGCCACTACTAGGAGAGACAGGCGCCAACTGCAAGCCGCTTAGCTGCCATCGCCGATGCGGGCGAGCCACACCGCGCCCATCCGATCCACCCCAGCCCGCACCACTCCCGCCCGGGCGGGACCGTGTTAGGGGTGGACAGGCAGACTTGCGGCGCGGCAGGCCGGAAGGCGTCGGACGGGGAACGTCGTTCCCCGCCGTGCGGAGTAGGTGTTCGATTTCATCGAACAGGGAACATGACCTAAGGGCGGACCCGGCCAGCGTCCAGATACGCGGCGACGTCCTCGGCCAGATAAAGGACTTTGCGCGATCCAGGCGGGCGCACAAACGCAGGCCCCTCGCCAAGCGAGCGCTTGTTGCGAAGGGTCTTGGTGCTGATATTGAGGATATTGGCGACGGCGGACTCGGAGAGGACATCAGACAGCGTGACCATGGCAAACGGTCTCCCGTTTGTCCTGGCGTGTCCACTTGCCGAAGACAGGGTGGTGTGGCAGTTGACTGCGGCTCTTTTGCGCGTTGCCTGGGGGCTAGGACGGTTGCTTAAAGCAGTGTTTTGCGCTTAGAGACAGCCATCCGGACTTTGGGTGCAACCCAAACGCCCGGTGGGGCCACTTGATGAAAATGGATGATCTTTTTAAGCACTAAGACTGCTGTTGTCAATCTTTTTGACGGCTAAAAGAGATCATCCACTTTGCTTGCGATGGCCTTAGCCCGATCCTGGGCAATCCGCTCATAGCGCATTGTTGTCTTGGCGTCCGCGTGTCCCATGGTCTTGCCGACGGCCTTGGCGCTTTCCCCGCTCGCAATGAGATGGGTGGAGTAGGTGGCGCGGAGGTCATGGATATGGACACCCTTGATCCCGCACCGCTTGCAGGATGCCGCCCAAAAAGCCTTGATGACAACTTGATGCCCCTTTCCATACCTGCCGGGGAAAACGTATTCATTCCCTTCCTCGGCGATCTTGTGCCGTCGCTCAAGGATTGCTTGAGCGCGCGGACTGAGGTGCAGAACCTTATCCTTGGCCTCTTTGGTCATGGTGTGGGGGATGGTGATTGTGCCCTGAGCGAGATTCGCAGCCTCCCACTTGAGGGCAAGGATCTCTCCTATCCGGGCGCCCGTATATAGAAGGAGGCGGCCAGCATCGGCGCTCTGCTGCGCGGGGGATTGATCGAAGTCGGCCAGCAGCGCCCGCACTTGATCTTGGGTCAAGACCACCTCCCGTTCCGCGTCCCGGTGCTTCCTGATGGACTTGTCGTTGCGGAAGTCGGAGGCCGGATTGAAGGCGCTGTCCGTGGTCCGGTTGTAGAAGGTCGACAGGATGATGATGGCTTGATTGGCCTGCCGCCCGCTCTTGGCCTGGATGCCCCGATACGCGGCCAGAATGTCGGCCTTGTTGATGGTGGAAGGCTTGCGGGTGCCGAGGGTCGGAATGATGTGGCTGTTGATGACAGACCTCCACGTTTTCCGCGTAGTGGGTTTCAGGGCGTGAGCATCGAACCAGGTCATCAATTCTTTGGACAGGGGGCCTTCTCGGCGGGCCTGCTTGACGGCGGCGGTGGGGTCGGCGCCCCTCTGGACCTCGCCAAGGATGCGAAAGGCCTCCTGGCGGGCGGCGTCGTAGGTCAGCACATCGGAGCGGCCGATCTTGTGGCGCTTCTCCTCCCTTGCCCTGGTGGTGAACTGAACAAGGAAGGTCTTGGCCGTCTTGCCCACATACACGCCGAATCCAGGAAGAGAGGTATCCCAATAATATTCCCCCGACTTGCCTTCGGGAACGGTGAGCGTCTTGAGCTTCGCGGCGCTTAGCTTCAACTTCATGATTTGCCTCGCCTTCTCCGACGGAAGCCAAAAAAGCTTACGACGTGGGCGGCAGGATAGTTTGTAAGGCTCTTGTAAGTCAATGATCGGGAAAATGCGGGTTTTGTCGGGATTGACCGGGAATGCAGCGCCTATAAAACCATGGTAAATCAGCGTAGTATGGATCGATTGGGACCGCTCGGGAACGGAAGTCAATAGCTTCCCAAGCTTACGACGAGGGTTCGATTCCCTTCCGGGACGCCAACACTTTCCCCCGCCGAATCATCGGTTGTGATACCACAACCGCATGGTGTCCGCAAGGTTACGCTTGCAAGGGAGAAGGCGAGGGGAACCCCATGACGTAAAAGCAAAAAGGCCGCTAACCCAGTGGGATAGCGACCTGCTGCACGTCTAAGAAAATCCGCTTGGCAGCGACTTTCTTAGCGTGTGGCAGGTGGCAGTGTCAACGGAAAACCGTGTGTTTTCCGGCCGGGCCGGCTTGTCCTTTTTCCTGTCGTGATCCCCACGCCCTCCGAAAGGAGGAGCGATGACGTTTGACACAACACCTACGGCCGTGAGGCCGAGTGCGCGTGACATGATGAAGGCCGCCCTTGCTGCGGCGGTGGCGGAAAGTCGGCGCAAGGCTGCGCCGGGCTTGGTCGGGCTGAGCCTCGACCGATACCAGGAGAAGATCGAGGCACCGCCGCCGATGGTGCAGGCGCCCCGCCGGCGCGGCCCCTCGCGGCGGATGATCCAGCAGCGCAGGGCCGCCCATGCCCGCGCCCGCTGGCCGTGGAAGCTGCAGACGCAATGGGCCTGGACCGACGCCGAGGCCTGCCTGATCGACGTGCTGCTGTATCTGGGTGGCGGCAGCGGCTGTTTCGACGCCTACCGTTCCGAATTGGAGAACCGTGCTGGCGTGCGGCCTTCGACCCAGCGGGCGGCAGAGACCAAGCTGCGGGCCTTGGGGCTGCTGGAAGTCACCGAAAATCGCCTGGGCTACGCCCGCAACGAAGCCAACAGCTATCGCCTGAAAGGGATTTTGCGCGAGGCGGCCCGCATGTTGTGGTTGAGAAGGGGGGAGGGTACAAAAGATTGCGCACCCTCCGGGGGTGTTGAAAATCAACAACCCCATACATCCCCCTCATTGGCCCCCGGAAAGTCGATAAAGCGGACGCCTGGCCGGCGCCCTCCCGTCGCCCTGCAGGCGCCGACCTCCCCCCAATCAGGGGAGGTAAGTATGTCGCTCGGCAGGACCGAGGTGGCGAAGCCGCCCGAACCCGACACGTCACCATCGAGTGTGGATGAAGCGTTGGCCCTCGACCTGGCCAGAACCTTCCTGCCCGATATCGCCCCGGACGAACCTTCACCGGAAACCGCCGACGAGCTGATGGCGATCAGCGACCGCCTGCAGCGAACCTATGCCCCGACCCTTTGGCCCCAGGTGTGGCGGACCTGGCGGGCACGGTTCGGCCTGATCGCTGCCCTGGCTGTGCTGAAAACCGGGGTGATGCGGCGGGGCGGCAAGATACGGGAAAGCGGGGCGCAATACCTGTCTGGCATCCTGGGCCGCAATCGGCGCCAGGCGCCGGCCCCCGAGGCGACCTTGCAGGCGATCCGCGCTTCCCGGCGGGCGCCAGGGCTGGCCATGACCAAGCGGTGGCCAGCGGCCGGCGGGAGGGACCGGCCATGAAGCTCGGCAAGTTTATGATCCAGATCATCACCATCGCCGCCTTCGTCGGGATGGCTGTCAAACTTTTCACTGTCGTTTCAATGGCTTCGCCCCAGGCCACGCCGGCCCGCATTTTGTGGGTGATCGATGGCGACACCTATCAGGTCAGCCATGCCGGCGCCCCCGCCGGCGAGCCGGTACGGGCACGCCATTTCGACACGCCCGAGAAGGGCGATCGCGCCAGATGCGAGGCCGAACGGGTGAGGTCGGCCGAGGCCGCCGCCTTCGTCCGAACCTTGTTGCCGCGAGGTAGCCTGGTCCTGCTGTCCGACATCGGCCGGGACCGCTACGGCCGCCTGCTGGCGACTGTCACCCTGGAGGATGGCCGCGACCTAGCCGGCCAGGTGATCGGCGCCGAGCTTGCCCTGCCTTACGAGGGCGGGCGGAAACAGGGCTGGTGCGGCCTGGGGCGGTCACCATGACGGCCCAGAAGCTAAGGGGCGTTCCGCCCCTCGCGCCGGCAATGGACAAGCGCCGGGCTTTGCCCGTCGTCGGGGGCCGGGATGCCCCGAAAATCCGCAGGCGGATCGCTGCGCGCCCTCCGGGTTTCGGGAGCTACCCCGCCCGGCCCCCGATCCTTGCCCTTGCTACCCCCGATTCCACGACGAGGAAAAGGTGCGCCGTTCACCAGGTGCATCGCCTCACTCATTCGGGAGGACCGAACATGCAGACCTATGACAAGGACGCCGACTATCGGGGAATGACACTGGCCGCCCTCGACCACCGCATCATCTTCGCGAGCGTTTACACGAAACCGGCTTTGGAAACGGCCCGCCAATATGCCCTGGACCACGGACAGACCCACCGGGCCGCCAGCTTGACGGAAATCATCATGTCGCGCAGGGAGGGCTGAAACCATGACCATCCATCAGAAGCCTCAGCGCCGGTTCGAAAAGGGCAAGGGCCGACGGTTCAATATTCCCAAGATCGACAGCAATGAAGCCTGGCGGTTCACGCGCAACGGCCAGGTCTACGATCATTGGCGCCAGCCCGCGTTGCAGGCCATGCACCAGGCCGCCTTTCTGGCCTATGCCCGCTATCAGATCGGCGCTGCCCGCCAAGCCCGCCTGGATGGGCGCCCAGCCGACGCCGCTACAGGCCTGCAACTCGCAGCCAGCTTCCGCCGTACCGTCCAGGGTGAAAGGATCAAGCCATGAGCCTTGTTTCGCAGCCCGTGTACACGGATCGCAAATCAAGGCCGCAGGAGGCCGGCGGGAAGCCGCCGGCACCCCAGCAGCCGGAAAACAGCCTCCCCGCCCCCACGCATTGCCGCTGGTGCGGGACGCAGATGGTCAACCCGCGCCGCAACCAAATCTGTTGCTGTGCCGAGTGCCGCCAGGCTTGGGAGCGGTCGAAGCGTCAACGATCCAAGCAGATCGCGGCCGACAAGCCGAAGGGCACCTGTCTGTGGTGCGACGGGGACTTCGACCGCAAGCACAAGCATCAGGACTTTTGCAGCACCGACCACCAGCAGGCCTTCAACAATTTCTGGAAGGGCAAGGGGCCGGCCTTGGCCAAGGCCCTTCACGCCTGGCGGGTCGGCAAGGCCAAGGGCGGCCTGACCGACCTGTGCCGGGAATTCTCGAACGCCCGCGAGGAATTGAAGGACAAGCGGACCAAAGCCGGCGCCCGCAAAAAGGGAGCGAAGTGATGGACAACAAAGATTGCGGATGTCTGCCGATGTTGGCGTGGGTTGTGATCTTGACGGCCATCGGCTACGTCACGTTTTGGTGGGTTCCCATTATTGTCGCGCTATTCCTGGGCTTTGCCGGTTCCAACTCGAACCCAGACCGACGACGCACGCCGGCAACAGATGAATGGATGGCCGAAGGCCTTCGCCTGTGGCGGAACCGTCAGCCATGACCGCCGCTCAGCCGACACACACGGTCAGCCCCGGTGCCGCTCAGGCGATCGCCTATCACAACCACCATGCCGAGGAAGCCCATCGATCCGCCCTGGCGGCCCTGGATCGTTACAACGCAGCCATGCTTCGCCTGCAGAAGGCCCTGGCCACCGCCGATGTCTATGGTGCGTCGCAGGCCGAGGCCCTGGCCGACACCGCCTGGTCCGAGATGCAGTCCCTGCTGGCCGAAGGCTACCAGCACCGCAACAGCGCCGCCCTGGCCGCCGGTATCGCGGCGGGCATCATCACCGAAAAGAACGGAGAACCGACATGAAGAAGACCCTTGCCCATGCCGCCGTCTTGGTGGCCACCCAGATCGGTACTGTTCAGGCCGACTTGATTCGGGACGATATGGTGCTCTCGGTCGTGGGGACGGTTGCGGAATCGAGTTGTTCGCTTCTGCATCCGCAACAGCCACCAGATGCCATCATCCCGTTTGAAGGTATTTCCGATGCCTTGAGCTACGACGCTTACGGTGATGTTGCGCTCGCACCAGCGAAGCTTGCTGTCCGACCTGTCCCAGGTTTTTCCTATTTGCATCAAACCGTGTGGCAGTTCGCGGGAAATGACCTTCGCGGCGTTGTTTATGCCTCGGTCCCTCTATTCCTGACCGGTGGCGTTCAATCTAAGCGCCTCACAGTACTGGTTCCACACGAGTTCGTCGGCCAAGACGAATTTCATCAGGCATTATCCGGTGTCTGGGAAGTCCGGGCCGGGGAAAGAAGCCTATGTCTGTATTTGCCGACGCGATGAAGGAAACGGCCATGTCTCGACTTGCAGCGTGGTTGAAATGGGGGAACCACCCTAATCTGTGGGTGCGATGGGGCGTCGGAGCCGCTGCCGCCGTGGCCCTCGCCATCACCATGTACGGCCTCGCTGGCATGAGCATGAGCGTCGGCCATCTCCTTGCCCGCTTCTGAAGATACACACCAACTATCGAGGTGATGACCATGACCGAAGAAACCAGCAGGATCATTTTCCGCTCAGTCGTCGTGTTTCTTTTGATCGTGATCGCGATCAATACCCGTCCACATAATGTCGTCTACGACCCGAGCGCTTATGTCGAGCTCGTCAAGATGAACGTGACTTTGGAAAAAATGCTACTCGCCTCCAAGGGGGACGAGGTTCGCTGATCCTGAAGTTCCCCCCCACCTTTGACTTGTGCATCGCGTATCAGATACCCTTTCCACAACATCAGGAGCGTGAACATGGCTGCCGTGGATTTCGAAAAGATGACCGAAGCGGACGACCGCCATTTCGCGGCGGCCTTCACTCGCGCCCTGGCCAATGACCAGGGCGACGAGGCCAAGCGTCACTTGGCGGCCGGTCGGTCGATCTATTACATGGACGATCGCTACCCGGACGCCATCGTCAAGGAATTCCCCGACGGCCGGCGCCAGTTGGTGGCCCTGCAGGATGATCGCGAAGTCGTCTTGCGCGACCTCTGATGTACCAGCTTTGGATCGTCGCCGGCCCCAATGGGTCCGGCAAGACCACGCTGACCAGGAAGCACCTGGCCAGCCGTCTTCCTGTCGTCAATCCCGACGATATCGCCCGCGAGTTGGCCGGCCTGCCGACGGCCACGCCCGACATCGCCATCCAGGCCGGCCGACAGGCGCTGACACGCCAAAGGCAGTTGATCGCCCAGCGACAAAGCTTCGCGCTTGAAACCACCTTTTCAGGAATTCGCGAACTCAATCTGATGCGGGACGCCAAGGCGGCCGGATACAAGGTCAACCTGGTGTTCGTCTGCACCGAGGCGTCGGCAGTGTCGGTCTTCCGCATTGCCGTTCGTGTCGCCGACGGTGGACACAACGTTCCGGCGGCCGACGTGCACCGCCGGTACCAGCGCAGCCTGGCCAACCTTCCCGCCGGCATCGTTGTGGCCGACCGCACCTGGTTGCTGGACAACAGCCGAGCCCGCATGCGCCTGGTCGCGTCGATCGAGAACGGCCAGGTCAAGAGCCAGGCGACATCTCTGCCACGATGGGTCCGCACCACCCGACTGGCCATCCTGGAACGCGATTCCGGCCTTTCGCGGTAGCGGACAGGCAGCGCCAATGCGGACGGGCCGGCC
>NZ_LWQU01000005.1 GCF_001650635.1 Magnetospirillum moscoviense
GCTGATGCTCACCCTCCGTGACGCCATCCCCAAGACTCATGCCCTGGCCAACGCGGAGTTCACCACCATCCGGCTCCGGCTGCTGAAATTGGGCGCCCGCGTCATCGAGACCGCCTCGCGCATCCGTCTCGCCTTCGCCGCAGCCTGCCCCGAGGCTGCCCTGATCCGCCACCTCGCCTCGGCGCTGATGCCCGCCGGACCGTGACCGACGGGGCCGTCATTGCCCCGATCAATCCCGCCCGACAACTCCAGACCCCGTCCGCCTGCCCATCACATCACCCAGACGACCGAAAGGCCGTCGTGGTCAGACGCGCCAAACGTCAGGCGACTCCCTGGTGAATAGGACGGGTTAGCTAACAAACAACGCGCTGCCCTCCACATTCCTAATGCCGGACCAGGCTCGTAACCGCGTAAATGACCAGTCCGACCAGGCCACCGACCACCGTGCCATTGATGCGGATGTATTGCAGGTCCTTGCCCACGTGGTTTTCCAGCTTTTCGATCAGCACGGCGGTTCGCCAACGCATGACCAGATCGGTGATCAACGAGCCGATCAGTTCCCGCCGGGGGACCAGCAGCGCCTCGGTGGCATCACGCAGCCAGCGATTCAAGGTCGCCCGCATGGCGGGGTCGTGCTCCAGCCTCTGACCGATTTCGCGCAGCGCGCCTTCAATGACGGTTTCCACGGTCTCGGCTCCGCCCATCAGGTGGGCATAGGCACTGGCTCCGATCTGTTGGAGGTAGTCATCCACGGCGGGGTCGCCGAGAACCTGCAGTTTCACGTCCTCGATCCGTTGGGCGAAAAGAGGGGCATGGGCCATGCCGTCAATGGTTTCGTGAAGGAACATCTCGAATTTCCGCCGCCAGGGATGATCGTGGGAGGTTAATTCGCCCAGCGATCCGTCAATGCCGTGGGATACCCCCTGTGCGATCTGGGTCTCGACCCATAGGGGCAGCCATTCCGGGCATTCTTTTGCGACTTTCTTGCGAATGAACGAGCGATTCTGGGCCACGAAAGACCGGGCCTCGGCCACCAGATGATCCATGATGGCGTGATGATAGCCCCGGCCGACCATATAGGAGAGGATGTGGGCCATGCGCGGTCCGGTAATGGCGGTGTCCACCACCTTGCGCAGCCCGCCGCCGATGGCGTAACGCCACCGCTCTTCCCCGATCGTGTGTACGATGGGGGGAAGCGACCCGGCGATGCGTGCCGCGATCATCGGCCCCGTTTCGGGCTGGCCGAGCCAGCGTCCCAGACGGCCGGCGGTGTCTAATTCCTCCAGACGTTGAACTAGTGCCTGTGACGCCAGCAGGTTGTCAGCGACGAACCGCCCGATGGCGGCGGCAATTCGGCCATGGTTTCGGGGAATGACAGCGGTATGGGGGATGGGAAGCCCAAATGGACGGCGAAACAGGGAGGTTACCGCGAACCAGTCGGCAACGCCGCCAACCAGTGCGGCTTCGGCGAAGGCCTTGACCGGCGCTAGCCATGGCCATGTTTCCAAGCCCCAAACTGCAAATGCAAAGATCGCAGTGACGAAGGCAAGCAAAGTCGTTGCATAAGTCCGCATCCGTGTGAGGCCGGCTTGTTGCGTTCGATTATCCTTATCTTCCGAGGAAGAGAGCATGGCATCCTGATCGGTAGGCGATGGCGCAAAGATTTGACTTCTTGATTCCAGCAGATGCGCGAAATCCGCTAAGTGCGCCACATTGGGAGCCTCCTTCGTATGAACCCTGTGTTTATGGGTTGTCAATCCCCCCCCCCTCGGTGCTATAGTCCGCGCGAATCGGAGGTGAATTGTGACGCGAATGGAACCTGCCAGCTCAGTAGTTGAGGGGCACCAGCGGAACGCCCTTTATTTATTGTCGGCGTTGTGCATGGTTTTTATGACTCTCGTCGTTGCTATTCAGCCGCTGTTTTTGCGAAACGTTCTTAATATCTCCTTCGAGACTGCCGGAGCAGTCAATGCCAATGTGCAGGTGGTGACCGAGGTCCTTGATCTTTTCATCTTTGCCTATCTTGGTTACCTGTCGGATCGCATTGGCAGGGTACGGATCATCGTGGCGGGCTTTCTCGTCGCTGCGGTCGGCGCTGTGATCGCGCCGCTGAGTCCCTGGATTGGCGGAGCCTCCATTGGGGCGCTGGTGGTCTACTACGTTTCCCGGGTCATCATGTCTGCGGGCAGCGGTGCTGTGTGGCCGCAATTGTCCGCCCTGGCCGGTGATTTCAGTGACGACAGCAGCCGGGCTCGGCTGCTGTCCAATACCGCCTTTATGATGGCGTTCGGCGTGACGCTGGTCTATGCGGTCCTGATGCAGATCCCTGGCCATGCGGGTATTGCGGTGACCATGTTGCTGACTGCGGCCATTTCCGTGGCCGGTGCTTGGCTGGCGCGCAAATTCCTCGTGGATGTGGCTCCGCGCACCGTCGAGACCTCTGTCCCCTGGCGGGCCGTTTGGGATCTGGTGAAGACGGAGCCGCGCCTGCGGCTGGCCTTTGCAAGTTCACTGTTCGCTCGAAGCGATATGGTGTTTGTCGGCCTGTTCCTCATGCTGTGGTTCATCTACTTCGCCGACCTCATCAAGGTCGGGCAGGCGGAGGCGGCGGCAAGGGCGGGCATGTTGATCGGATTGATGGGGGCGGTGGTCATGCTCTCGATCCCGGTCTGGCGCTCGTTTATCGAGCGTTTCGGGCGCATTCAGGCCATTTTATTGGGGATGATGCTATCCGCCCTTGGATTTATAATGCTCGGATTTGTGGTCAATCCATTTGACGGATTTATTGTGTTTCCTATTCTGTTGGTTTCGGCTGGGCAAGCTGGTTGCTTTGTTGCCCCACAAATACTAACCGTTGATCATGCACCAAAAGACTTGCTCGGTTCCGTTCTCGGCGCATTTAATGTTATTGGGTGTCTAGGAATTATTTTTTTTGTTCAGATTGGTGGATTTTTGTTTGATTACATTGGCCCCCCTGCGCCTTTTGTCTTTACGGGCGTTGGAAATTTGATTATATCCGCATATGCGCTGCGTCTAGTGAAAAGTGAGGCGCGTGGGGTTGGCGGGGGTAACCCCCCAGGGGATGACGAAGTGGCCTAGCGCCGCTTGTGTTCTGCATCAAGACTGGAGAACGTTTATGCCAAGCGTGATTTTCGGGCTGCTGGCGCTTGCCATCGGATTGCTGGGGCTGACAGCGTGGTGGTGGTCGGTGACCGAGTTTCTGCGTGGTGCGGTGCCGGTGGCTCTGATCATCTTTGGCTTGGTTGCGCTGGCCGCTGGGGTCCAGTCGGTGCGAGTGCCTCCTGCCGGTAAGAGGTCGAACTCAGACCCTAACATCGATGGTTGATGACCATGTTCAATGGTGATGTGGAAGACGAAGGCCGTTCCAATATCTCTTGCGGCAAAGACCTGAAGCGCTACCTGATGCTCATGGGCGTTGTCGCCCTGGTCGTCCTGTTCGGCGCGTTCATCTATCGGCAGTCCTCGGGCGGTCTTCGCCTGGGCGCCATGATGGAGCAGATGACAGGCGCACGCGGCGCCGTGAACGTTCCTGCGCAGCAAGGGGCGCCGTCGGCGGTGGTCGATCCGGCGATGTCGGTTCCGGCTAGAGCGCGCGTGGCGCCGCCCTCGGCTGCCGGTGCTATCGCGACCTTGCCTCCGGTAGTGGATTTTGGACCGGCCCCGGTGGGGAGCGGAGGGCCGTTCTCAGCCGTCGCAACCCTTCTGCGCAATAGCGTGGTTAGCGTGACCGCCTCCTCGTCCGGCGGCCAAGCCATGCCCGATCCCTTGGGATTGGCCAATCCCGACGGTCTTCCCCGTTTCGCCAGTCCCACCACTCGGTCGGTGGAGAATATCGGCACCGGCGTTATCGTCCGCAGTGACGGCTTCATCATCACCAATTACCATGTGGTGCGCGGGGCCAATTCGGTGTACGTCACCGTAAAGGACGATGTGGGCTCGATCCGCTATTCCGGCGAGATCGTCAAGATGGATGAGGCGCTGGATCTCGCTTTGCTCAAGATCACCCCCAAGGCCCAGCTTGCCGCTGCGGTTCTGGGCGACAGCGATGCGGTGCTCGTCGCCGACGAGGTGATCGCCATCGGGACTCCCTTCGGCCTGGATATGACTGTCAGCCGCGGCATCATTTCCGCCAAGCGCAAATCCATGGTCATCGAAGGGGTGACGCACTCCAACCTGCTGCAAACCGACGCGGCGATCAATCAGGGTAATTCCGGCGGTCCACTGGTGGCGGCCAACGGTACGGTCGTCGGCATCAATACGGCGATCTATACCCCCAATGGTGCGTTTGCTGGGATCGGCTTTGCCGTGCCCAGCAATCAGGCCCGCCTTTTCGCACTGGATGAAGTGGGCTGGTTGCCGACATCTACCGCCGAGGGGCCGACCATGGGACTGGTGGCCATGCAACGGCCCATGGGTGTCGGTGTCGGTGCGGCAGGTCCGGTGATTGCTGCGGGTACTCCGTCGCCGCATGTGGATGGCCGCCAGAACATGGATTGCAGCAATTGTCACGACATTGTTCCCGCCGGTAATGGTTTCCAGGCGCCGATGATGCCCGTGGCTGCTCCCGTGCCGCCGCCGCCGATTCCCGCGAATGCCGTATCACCTCACACCGATGGTCGGCAAAACATGACCTGCAACACATGCCACCACATCGTCGGTGGCGCCGCAGCCGGTCCGATCGCCTTTGGCCAACCGATGATGCCCATTGCTGCACCACAGCAACCCGCACCGGCGATTCGGGCCAATGCTGCCATCCCTCACACGGATGGCCGGCAGAACATGAACTGCGCCAACTGCCATCAGATCATCGGCTCCGTCGGCGCGGCTCCTATCGCCGCGCCGGGCGCTGGGGGCGCCTATCGCTTTGCCCAGCCGCCAGGAAGCCTGGCCATCAATATCCAGGGGCCGCGCGGTGGGCAGGGGGCTGTCCCCGGAAGTGGTGGTAGCCGGGCCTCGCTCCTGGGGGCGGCTTTGACCCCCTTGACCCAGCGTCTGGGGCTGCAGGCTAACCTGCCTGCTGGTCGAGGGGTGTTCGTGAACGGCGTTACTCCCAATACTCCTGCCGCATCTGCGGGGCTGCGTCCTGGCGACGTTATCCTCAAAGTTGACGGCCGTCCCGTGCATCAACCCGAGGAAGTGGCCGCCATCATGGCCGAGATGTCCAACGGTCGTTCGGTGCGAATCGGAGTCCTGCGTGACGGCGATGTGAGCAACATGTCTCTTGTTGCTGGCCCATCGGGTCTGGCGGCGGCTGTGGTTCAAGCACCTGCGGCTCCGGCCGTGATGGCGGGGGGCGCTCCCACGGTTCCTGGCGTTCAGCCTGTTATCCCGAAGGTGCCGACCGAGTTCAACTGGCTGGGGATGGAGATCGAGACTTTTATGGCTCCGCAGCCGGTGGTCGGCATGCCGGGCGCTACTCCTGTTGCCGGGGGGGGTAAAGGGGCTCAGGTGGCTGAGGTGTTGGCCGGATCACGCGCCGCAGTGGCGGGGCTTCAGGCCAATGATCTTATCATCGAGGTCAATAATCGGCCGGTGACAAGCGCCGCTCGTCTTGATACCGCCATCAAGGCGGCGACGGCCGCCGGGCAGCAGATTTTGCTCAAGGTCCATCGCAATGGCCAAGAGTTCTGGATTGTTCTTTGAGGGTGGAGCGGGATAATGGCAAAAAACCGGCATGATCGCGGCACTGACCTTCCTGGCGATGGCGATCAAAAGATCTCGTCGGGGCCGGAGATTGTTTCGGTGACGGTCCATCCCTCGCCGAACCTTGCTGCGGCGGCTAAGCCGGTGCAGGGCGACATTTGGGTTAGCTTGCTTGAAAGTTCGCCGTGGTCAGCTAATCAAGGGGGGCTGGTCGAGACGGCACAACCTCCTTCCGCCCCCATTCGTTCCCAGGACCCTGTGCCGGTTGGCGATCTGGTCAACCGTTGGTCCCAGCCAATCTGGCGAACAGCCCCGCTGGCCGAGAATGCAGAATCCTCTGAGGAGGGCGTCGTAGCTCCTTCGCTGACGCAGTCGGATTCTGTGCTTGCCGTGTCTGATCTGGTGATTGATGTCCAGCCGGAAACGAATGCCGAGATTGAAGTTTCCATCGAGTCGGAGCCCGCGCTGGTCGAGCCGGTGATCGAGATCGAAGTCGAGGGCGCCGAAGTCGAGCCAGAACCCGCGCTGGTCGAGCCGGTGATCGCGATCGAAGCCGAGGCCGCCGAAGTCGAGCCGGAACCCGCGTTGGTCGAGGCGGAGCCGGTGATCGAGATCGAAGCCGAGGCCGCCGAAGTCGAGCCGGAACCCGCGTTGGTCGAGGCGGAGCCGGTGGTCGAGATCGAAGCCATCGAGGTTAAACCGGAACCTGTCCTTATTGACGAGGTAGTGGAGTTGGTGACCGAGTTCGAGTATTCGCATGCGGAGAGCGTTGCGTCAGCGGATTTGATCGCTCATCCCGTACCTGCTGAAAGCTCCCGTCTTGCCGAGCTTCTGGATGAGGCTCCCGCCGTTGCTGCTCCCGCCGTTGCTGCTCCCGCCGTTGCTGTGGCGGTCGAAGCCACCCGCCAGCCTAACAAGATTGCCGCATCGGTTAAGAAGCGCGCCCCGGTTCAGGAAGTTCACGTGGAAGACCTTCTGGGGGGGATTTTCGGCGTCGCCAGATCGGCGGTGCGGGGTGTGTTCACTATCGGCGGCGGATTCGTCGATGGAGTGGTCAAGGGAGGCCGCCTCGTTGGAAGCAATGTGGTCGCCGGGACGCGCCGGTTGGCGCAAACTATCGAGGGAAGTTGCGGTAGTTGTTCATCGCCGAAATGTGATGCTGAAGATAAGAATAAATAGAGACCCGTGGATTGATCTGTTGGCACGCGAACGGAGTGACAAAAATGAGTGAAGGTGAAGGCCAGGCCAAGAACAGATTGTTCCTTGGCATCGACCTTGGGACTTCCCATACCGCGGTGATGACGAGCCGGGGAAAGAAGTTCCTGCTAAAGTCGGTGGTTGGATACCCGAAGGATGTCATTGGCTTGAAGCTACTCGGCCGCCCCTATGTGGTTGGCGATGAAGCCTTCGAGATGCGCTCCTATCTGGATCTCCGCTATCCGCTCCAGGACGGTGTGCTCAGCGAGATCAGTGACCGCGACATCGAGGTGGCGCGTCACCTGCTGACCCATGTGGTGAAGTCGGCGGAGCCGGGCGCCAACGACGAGATTTGCGCGGTCATCGGTGTGCCGGCCCGCGCGTCGGGGGCCAACAAGGCGCTGTTGCTTAAGATGGCCCAAGAAGTGGTTCATACCGCGCTGGTGGTATCCGAGCCGTTCATGGTCGGCTATGGCTTGGACAAGCTAAACAATACCATCATTGTCGATATCGGCGCCGGGACCACGGATATCTGTGCCCTTAAGGGCACCGTGCCCGGACCCGAGGATCAGGTGACCCTGACCAAGGCGGGCAATTATCTGGACGAGCGCCTGCAGAACGCCCTTCTGGAACGCCATCCCGAATTGCAGATGAATACGAATGTGGCCTGCGCGGTGAAAGAGCAATTTTCATTCGTCGGCGCGCCCGGCGAAGCAGCCACCTTCGAGTTCCGCGCCGCCGGCAAGCCCGTGCGTTGCGATGTGACCGAATCGGTAAAAATCGCCTGCGAAGCGCTGATGCCAGATATCATCGAGAGCATCGAGATTTTGTTGCGGTCCTTCCAGCCGGAATATCAGGCCACAGTGCTGCAAAATATCGTATTTGCCGGCGGCGGCTCGCGGATTCGCGGTTTGGCAGCCTACGTGAAAGATAAACTGCGCCCGTTTGGCAATGCGGATGTGACTTGCGTCAAGGACCCGACTTTTGATGGTTGCCGGGGCGCTCTGCGGCTGGCAGAAGAACTTCCGCCCCAGTATTGGCGTCAGCTTGGTGACGTTTCCGGTCCGTGATGGGGGATGTCATCTTAGTTGGCGAAGATGCACGACTGTCTAGGACATTGGCATGGTAAGAGTGATCGGATCGTTGGTGTTCGGCGGCTTGATCGTGCTGCTGGCATCGTCCAACGCCCATATGGTGGAAACCCGATTTGGGCCACTGATGATGCTTGCGCCACATTTCGTGGTTCTTGGCATTACGTTTTTTCTTGGTTTCGCCATTGGGATTGTGTCGGTGCTTGCGAATGTTATGAAACGGCGCAAGCAGAAACTGCCTGGGAAAAACATCGTCATTAAGCGCTGACATTCCATGCTCCGTCGGAGCTGGGCCGGGGCTTTGGAGTAGGTAAGGATGAGGAAGAGCGGTTGCGCGGTCTGCAGCAGGAGCATCGGCTGGGTTGGCCTGGCGG
>NZ_LWQU01000006.1 GCF_001650635.1 Magnetospirillum moscoviense
GTCCGTACCGCCTTGATTTCTATATCAGATTTGGCAGTCGCTGTCACGAAATCGCAGCACCATCTGGGAAATCCGGGATCCATGAACGACACATCGGCCAGGTCCAGGCGGTAATGGCCGCCGTTCAGGCGCCCCATCTGCTGCAGGACGCTTAGAAAGGTGCCTTGGGCGGCAAAGGTGAAACGACCCGACAGCGCCAAGCCCGGACCACGCTCGGACGGCAACGGCGAAAGTTTCACCCCCCCCGTCGCGGCGACGGTGGCCGTGGCGCTATGGCCCGAAGCCGGTTGCAGCGGCGGCTCGACCGGCAATTGGCCGGCAAGGTCCATCTGCTCCAGGATCGAGCGCACCGTCGCCGATGGCTTCGATATGACCAAGGTGACGCCGCTGGTGCGAGCCTGTTCGGCCGCCTGCAGCAGCAGGCCGATGGCGAAGGAATCGACATATTCCACCCCGGCCAGATCAAGGACGACCCGGCGACCGGAATCGGCCGCGAACTCGGCCAGGATTGCCAGGAAGCGGTCGTTGTCGTGAAAGGTCATCCGCCCGCTCAGGGTCCAGACGCGGCCGGCAGCCAGGTTTTCCATGCGAGCTTCCATGCGGGTTCCCCTTCCCTGCGATCGATCCGTTTTCAGCATGCTACTTATACCATACGGATAGGGGGTGCCCAGCGCTAAGACGGCAAATCCACCCCCCTTTTTCCGCAGGCTTCGACACCCCAGATGTCCTTGTAGCGACTTCGACTTTGGCGAGGGGGCCATGGGCAGCACGACAACCAGGCGGCGTTTGAGGATCATCTTGACGGTGATTGCGACGGTGGCGGTGGCGGCCGGCCTTTACGGTGCCGCTTTGATCCGTTTCGGCCAGATGATGGCGGCCGGCGGATGACCGCCGCCACCCTGCTTCCCCATCTGACCGCCGCGCTGAACGCGGTGTCGTTGGCGCTGCTGCTGGTTGGCTTCGCCCTGGTGCGGGCCGGGCGCAAGGATTGGCACCCAAAGGCGATGGTTTCGGCGGTGGCGGTCAGTGCCGCCTTCCTGGTGGTCTATGTCGTCTATCATTTCAGCGCCCCGATCTTCGTCTTTCGCGGCCAGGGCGCCATCCGGCCGGTCTATTACGCCCTGTTGATCAGCCATGTGGCGCTGGCCGCGCTGGTGGCGCCGATGGTGGGGCTGACCCTGGCGCGCGCGGTGCAGGGCAAGGTCGATGCCCATCGCCGGTTGGCGCGGTGGACCTGGCCGTTGTGGGTCTATGTCAGCCTGTCCGGCCTGATCGTCTATGCGATGCTTTATCACCTCTATCTCTAAGGGGCGTGCCATGCCGATGAAATCCTATGTCGAGCTTCTGAAGCTGCGCATCGCCCTGATGATCGCGCTCACCGCCGTCACCGGCTATGGCGCGGTGGCCGAAACGGTCGAACCGCTCCACCTGGCCCTGTTGGTGGTGGTGATGGTGCTGGGCTCGGGCGGGTCGGCGGTGTTCAACCATGTGTTCGACCGCGATATCGACGCCTTGATGAAGCGGACCCGCAACCGGCCGATGGTGGTCGGCACGGTCGCGCCCACCGAGGCGCTGATGCTGGCCGGGGGCCTGACCATGGCCGGCATCGTCCTGGCGGTGTCGGCGCTCAATTGGGTGGTGGCGGTGCATCTGTTCCTGGGGGTGTTCGTCTATGCGGTGATCTACACCGTCTGGCTGAAGCGGCGGACCTGGTGGAACATCGTCTTCGGCGGCGCCGCCGGCAGCTTCGCCCTGCTGGCCGGAGCCGCCGTGGTCCAGCCCTCGCAATGGGCGCTGCCGGCGCTCTTGGCGGTGACGCTGTTCCTGTGGACGCCCAGCCATTTCTGGGCGCTGTCGATCCTGCTGGTCGAGGATTACCGCGCCGCCAACGTGCCGATGCTGCCGGTGGTGGTGGGCGTCGAGCGCACCGCCTGGTGCATCCTGGGCAATTCGGTGCTGCTGGTCGGCTCGTCGCTGGTGCCGTGGGCCATGGGCTGGCTGGGCACCCCCTATCTGATCGGGGCCGGGCTGGTCGGTGTGCTGCTGCTGGGCCTGAACGTCAAGCTGGTGTTGACGCCGTCGCGATATTGGGCCGGCTGGAACTTCGCCGCCTCGATGCCCTATCTGTTGGGCCTGTTCATCGCGGTGTTCGCCGACAAGCATTGGTTCTGATAAAGTCCCGGCCGGTTTTCCCGGCTTGGTCTTTTGTCATGGCTTCACCCCCGCTGCTTTCCCTTCGTGACGTTCGCCTGACCTTCGGCGGCAATCCCTTGTTCGAGGGTGTGACTACCTGGGTCGGCCGGGGCGACAAGACCTGCCTGGTCGGCCGCAACGGCTCGGGCAAATCGACGCTGTTGAAGGTGCTGGCCGGCCAGATATTGCCGGATTCGGGCGAATTGTTCGTCCAGCCCGGCACCCGAATCGCCTATCTGCCGCAGGATCCGGCGCCCGACGCCGACACTGTGCGCGATTACGTGGTCCTGGGCCTGCCCGCCGACGAGCGCGACCAGACCTATCGCGCCGAGGCGCTGCTGGCCGAACTGGGCGTCGATCCCGACCGCTCGACCGTGGGGATGTCGGGCGGCGAATCCCGCCGCGCCGCCCTGGCCCGCGCCCTGGTCGGCGAGCCCGACGCCCTGCTTTTGGACGAGCCGACCAACCATCTCGACCTGCCGGCGATCCTGTGGCTGGAGGAACGGCTGAAATCCTATGGCGGCGCGTTGGTGGTGATCAGCCACGACCGCCGTTTCCTGGAACAGATTTCGAAGCAGACCCTGTGGCTGGAGCAAGGACTGGTGCGTCGGGCCGAGTTCGGCTTCGCCGGCTTCCCGGCCTGGCAGGAGGAGACCTATCAGGCGGCCGAGGCCGAGTTGGAACGCATGGACAATCTGCTGAGGCGCGAGCTGCACTGGCTGGCGCGCGGCGTCACCGCCCGGCGCAAGCGCAACATGGGCCGCCTGCGCGCCCTGAACGGGCTGCGCCAGGAACGCGCCCAGCGCTTCGGCGCCCGTCAGGATGCCGAGCGGCGCGCCCAATTGGCGGTCGATGCCGGCGACGTCTCGGGCCGGCTGGTCATCGAGGCGACCAGGATCTCCAAATCCTATGGCGACAAGCTGGTGGTGCCGGAATTCTCGACCCGCATCCTGCGCGGCGACCGCGTCGGACTGATCGGTCCCAACGGTGCCGGCAAGACCACTTTGTTGCGCATGCTGACCGGCGACCTGGAACCCGATGGCGGCACTGTGCGGCTGGGCACCAATCTGGAGGCCGCCTATTTCGACCAGCGCCGCGATCGCCTCGACCCCGAGCGTTCGGTATGGGACACCCTGACCGACGGGCGCGGCGACAATGTCTGGGTGCGTGGCCAGCCCCGCCACGTGGTCGGCTACATGAAGGATTTCCTGTTTTCCGACAATCAGGCGCGCACGCCGGTTTCGGCGCTGTCGGGCGGCGAGCGGAACCGCCTGCTGCTGGCCAAGCTGCTGGCCAAGCCGTCCAACCTGCTGATCCTGGACGAACCGACCAACGATCTGGACATGGACACACTGGACCTGTTGGAAGAGATGCTGGCCGATTACGAGGGCACGCTTCTGGTGGTCAGCCACGACCGCGACTTCCTGGATCGGTTGGTGACCAGCGTCATCGCCGTCGAGGGCGACGGCACCATCGGCGAATATGCCGGCGGCTATTCCGACTATCTGGCCCAGCGCCCAACCCGGCCGTCCGAAGCCGCCAGGATCGAGGCGCGGGCCGAGACCATCGCGGCGCGCCCCAAGGTCCAGGCCAAGCTCAGCTACAAGGACCAGCGCGAGTTGGACGAGTTGCCGACCCGGCTGGAGAAGCTGGCGACCGAGATCGCCAAGCTCGAGGTCGAACTGGCCGATCCCGCCTTGTACGAAAAGAATCCCGCCCGTTTCGACCTGGCGGTCAAGCGGCTTGACGCGGCACGCGACGAGTTGGCGGCGGCCGAGGAACGCTGGCTGGAACTGGAAAGTCTGAAGGAAGAGATGGCGGCCCGGTCATGAACCTGAAAGACGGGCTGACGGCGCTGGTGGTCGTCACCCTGTGGGGGCTGAACTTCATCGCCGTCAAGGTGGCGTTGACGGTGCTGTCGCCGTTCCTGCTGTGCAGTCTGCGCTTCTTTCTGGTCGCGTTGTTGACCGTGGCCTTCTTCCGGCCCCAGGCCTACCAATTGCCGCGCATCGCCGGCCTGGCATTGGTGCTGGGCGTCGGGCATTTCGGCCTGCTGTTCTGGGGCGTGGCCGGGATGGATGCTGCCACGGCCGCCATCGTCACCCAATTGGGGGTGCCGTTCTCGGTGCTGCTGGCCTGGGCGTTCTTCGGCGACCGGCTGGGCCTGCGCCGAGGTGCGGGCCTGGTGGCGGCCTTTTCCGGCGTCGCTTTGCTGGCCGGCGAGCCGCAATTGCCGGCGACGGCGCCGCTGGTGGTGGCGGTCATCGCCATGGCCGCCTGGGCGGTCAGCAACATTCAGGTCAAGAAGCTGGGCGATATCCACCCGCTGGCGCTGAACGGATGGATGGGGTTGATGACGGCGCCGCTGCTGGCCGGCATCTCGCTGGCGACCGAAAGCGGGCAGGGGGCGGCACTGGCGGCGATGACCTGGCCGGTGGTCGCTGCCGTCGCCTACACCACCATCGGCTCGTCGCTGGTGGCCTATACCCTGTGGTACCGTCTGGTCAGTCGCCACGACCTTAGCCGGCTGGTGCCGATCACCCTGCTGGGGCCGGTGATCGGCGTGGCCGGCGGCGTGCTGGCGCTGGGCGAGGTGTTGACCTGGCAGAAAGTGGTGGGCGGCGCCATTACCGTGGCCGGTGTGGCCTTGGTGCAATTGGCCGGGCAGCGCGGGGGCGAGCGGGTGGAGCCGGGGCCATGAACCAGATCATCGACCATCCGTCGCCCAATTTCGGCCCGCGGCGTCGCGCCCTGGTCGACATGCTGGTGCTGCATTACACCTTCATCGACGGACCCGCCTCGCTGGCCCGGCTGTGCGATCCGGCCGCCGAAGTGTCGGCCCATTACCTGATCGAGGAAGACGGCCGGATATTTACCCTGGTGCCGGAAGACATGCGGGCCTGGCATGCCGGCAAGTCCTGTTGGGGCGGCGATCCCGACGTCAATTCCCGCTCGATCGGTATCGAGCTGGTCAATTCCGGCGATTCTCCGTTCGCCGAGGCGCAGATCTGCGCCCTGATCGACCTGGCCGGGGCGATCTTGTCGCGCCACCCGATCCCGGCGGCCAACGTGGTCGGCCATTCCGATGTCGCGCCGGGGCGCAAGGCCGATCCCGGCGCCCTGTTTCCGTGGGCCAGGCTGGCGGCAGCCGGAATCGGCATCTGGCCGTTTCCCGATCCGGCCGACCAGCCGGCCGATCAGGTGCTGGCCGCCTGGGGCTACGACCTGACCGATGCCGAGGCGGCCCGCTCGGCCTTTCGGTTGCACTTCCGCCCCCCTTCCGTATAGGCCTTGAAGGCAGGGGGGCGCGTCCCCTTATCAGCTATGAGGCTCTCCGTGCGGATTGCCCTCGGAAAACCGGGGAGGTACTGCCATGTTCGTCAAGAATATCCTGATGGGAAAGGCTCGCGGCGCCGGCGTCGTGACCATTTCGCCCGACGCCTCGATCTCGGAAGCGGCCAAATTGCTGGCGACCCATCGCATCGGCGCGCTGATCGCCACCCATGCCGACGGGGCCATCGCCGGCATCTTGTCGGAACGCGACATCGTGCGCGGCCTGGCGGCGCAGGAAAACGTCTGCACCACCGCGCGGGTGCAAGACCTGATGACGGCGACGGTTCTGACCTGCCACGAGGACGATACGCTCGACAGCCTGATGATGACGATGACTGGCCGGCGCATCCGCCATCTGCCGGTGGTCGATTCCGACAATCACCTGATCGGCATCGTCACCATCGGAGACGTGGTGAAAAGCCGGCTGGATCAGGCCGATATGGAAGTGGACAATTTGCGCCACTACGTGGTGGCATCGCGCTAAAGGGTGCCCCCCGGCCTGGACCGGGGGGCTTGTCCTTATTCGACGGTGATCTCCGAGACCTGCTCGTAGACTTCGCCGGAATCGTCATGGAAGGCCAGCTTGATCTTGCCCGATTCGGTCGCCAGCGCGTAGCAGGTGACGAACGGGTTGGCGCTCATGGCGGTGTGCCAGTCGCCGCTGGTGACGATGTCGTTGTTCCAGGTGACCACGAACTTGTTGATGATCTTCCTGGGGATGACCTTGCCGGCCGCGTCCTTGCGCTGGCCGGTTTCCATATCGTGGGTGATCTGGGCCTTGATCTCGATGATCTCGCCCTTCTTGGCCTTGGCCGGGATGCGGCTCTTGATGGTGGGTGCAGCCATAGTCCTTAACTCCGTTCCTCAGCCGCCGCAGCCGCCGATGGTGACCTTGATTTCCTGCTTGGCCATCCACACCGAGCCGTCGCTCATCACGGCATAGGCGCGGACCACCTGGGTCTTGGCCAGGCGCATGCGGAAGGCCACCTCGGCCTTGCCGGATTTCGGCGTCAGGAACCAGGACGACACGCCCGGAGCCGGGTTGCCCTCGGCGACGACATGGATCGCCTTGACGTGGTCGGCCGCGCTCATCGGGCTGTCGACCGACACGGCGATCGGCTCGGCCGCGCCGCTTTCGGCGACATCCTTGATCTTCAGCTGAACCTTGCCCTCTTTGGGGGCGGCGCCGCCGATCAATTTCTTGACCAGGTCATCCGCCTCTTGGGGGGTCGCTTGCGCCATCTTCGGCGCAGCCATCGCCACGCAGCCGATGCCGGCGGCGGCCAGCACGTCGCGCCGCGACCAGCCCTCAACTTTCTTCGCCATTCCCTCTCTCCTTGTCGGAACCGCGCGGACCCGCCGGCAGCCCATCGATGGTGATGGCCAAGCCTAGCGGAATCGACGCTATCAAAGCAATATCTGTATTAGAAAGTAGTGAAGTTTGCGGACGTATCCGCGATGGAAAGTCTTGCACTTCGGGGCCTTTTTGGTGAAAATGGGACGCTACGCAGAAGCGTAGTTTTTTATCGGCAGACTGACGAGAAAGGTCACGTCCATGGTCGACGATCTCGATATCACCAGACGCACTCAGTATGCGCCGCTGGCTCCTGTGCAGCCCGGCGTTCAACTGGTCAATCCGATCGAAGAGGCTGCCCAGCAGTCTCTGACGGTGGTGGATGCCGTCCAGCTTTCCGCCCAAGCCAGCGCGCGCATGAAGGACATGAGGGAGATGCTGGAGGGCAGCACGATCGCTGAGGCGTGGCTGCGCCATAAGCTCGAGCCGCCCGATCTGAACGATCCGCGCGCCCTGGAAAACTCCGCCCGCTCGACCGACAGCAATTCCGAAGACAAGGAAAAGCAGGATTCGCTGAAGAGCGCCTTCCGGCAGACCATGAATGATATCGGCTGGCTGCTGGATGCCATCGGCGTCAACAAGGCCGATACCGATCCTATCGCCGAGGCCATCGCCCAGAAGGCCGCCAGCACCGGTGTCGGCATCCTGCCGCCGCTGCCTGAAACCATCGCCCGCGCCCGCCAGGCCGGCGCCGTCGCCGCCTTGTTCGTCGAGAACATCGGCGTCACCATTCAGCGTAGCAAGGTCGTCGATGTTGCGGTAGACCGGGTGACCATCACCCAGGTCCACGATTCGGTCGGCGACCGGTTTGCCGGGACCGACAAGCCGCTGGTTCTGGATGTCGGTGGCGAGCTGCAGATGGTGCGCACGCCGTCGGAGGGATCGAGGACGTTCGGCGCCATTACGCCGAATGCCCGCCCGGAAAGCGACAGCGCCACGCGGACGGCCGAGGCCTTGTCCGACGCGGCCCTGCGACCGGAAGACCCGCGCCGCGCTCTGCTGATCGTGCGCGAGGGCGGACAACTGCACCGCGAGGGGACCGTTCGCGTCAAGATGGACGCCTTGATGCCGATCCGCTGAGGTCGTGACTGTCAGGGGGAGGCCGCACCCCATAGGCGTTAACATAGCGCACACACTTGGCGTTTTCGCTTTCTTGGGGTGTCGGCGAGGCGTACAGCGAGGCT
>NZ_LWQU01000007.1 GCF_001650635.1 Magnetospirillum moscoviense
CGCGGATCACATCATGGCCAGCGGTCAGGTGAACCGCACAAACAGGCCGGACACATGACTGCACCCAGCCTGGTCGCGCAGAACGTCGAATTTCCCTTGCAACGCAGGGGCCGTCCACACATGGGTGCAGGCCAACATCAAGGCCTTTGGCGGCGACCCCGCCAAGGTCACCATCTTCGGCGAAAGCGCAGGCGCCATGAGCGTCGGCCTGCATCTTTACGCCGTGCCGAAAAGTGCGCCGTTGTTCCGGGCCGCCATCATGGAAAGCAACCCGATGTCGGTGCAGTACCGCACGCCCGCGCAAGGCTCGAAGGACGGCTCGACCTATCTCAAGATGCTGTGCGCCGAGGCCGGCTGGAAGAAATGCGCGCCGACGGTGGCGCAATTGCAGACGGCGAGCCTGGATCAGGTGATGGCGGCGCAGACCGCCTATAGCGGCCAGGGCTCGTCCTTGTGGCGGATCATCCGCAGCGGCTTCCCCGAGGCGCTGCCCTGGACCCCGGTGGTCGACGGGACCTTCGTCACCGGCCAGCCGCTGGACGGCTATGCCAAGGGCATGCTGTCCAAGCCGACCCTGTTCGGCACCAATGCCGACGAAGGCGCCATCTTCGCCGGCATCGCCTGCGCCGGCGAAGCCACCACCAACGGAATCCCCAACCCCAACGCGGCCCAGTTGGCCCAGTGCATCCCCGCCGGCAAGACCAGTTCGCCGCTCAATCCGACCATGTATGGCGAGGCCATCGCCGGCCTGTTCAAGCCGATCAACGAACCGCGCATCACCGGGTTCAAGAATGCGGCCGGCGCACAGCCCTATAAGGCATCGGCGGCCACCGGCACCAGCTTCTACAACGGCACCGCCCAGACCTTCGCTTCGGTCATCAACGACCAATCGTTCCAGTGCGGCAACCTGCAAAGCGCCAACGCCGCCCTGAAGCAGGCGCCGAACAACCCGATCTGGGCCTATCGCTTCGCCCAGCCGCCCTTGTTCAATTCCTATCCGACGGTGCCGACCCAGGCCTGCGCGCCCGGCAACGGCCAGGTCTGCCACGGCAACGAACTGCCTTACGTGTTCAACACCCTGGACCAGTTCGTGCAGCCGGTGCCGGAAGCCGACGCCCAACTGGCGCCAGCCATGGGCCAGGCCTGGACCAGCTTCGCCGCCACTCTGACCCCACCGGCCGGCTGGACCCGTTACGTCGCCAACGGCCAGGTCCAGCTGTTCCAGGGCAGTGGCGGCACCATGGCGCCTGGCCCTGCGCAATCGTCCAACTGCACCGCCCTGTGGGACAAGGTCAGCCCGCGCACACCTTAAGGGCGAGCCAAGAAGACGGCTGATCCGCCGGAGTAATCCGGCGGATCAGTTGAAAACGCAGACCCGGCAACCGCGCCACGGCACGGTCTCCAGCGTTTCCGGCGCTGCATCCTGGATATTGCCGATCACGCATTCGCCGTGGCAGTCCAGGCAGCAACTGACGATGCGGCCATCCCACAACACGACGCCGGCATTCTCCTTGAGGAAGTAGCATTTGTTGAGGTCGATGGCCCGCTGCTTACCCTCGGCCCAACTGTGGAAGCGCAGGCCGTTTTCGTCGGCATTGGCGGCCTGGAGCACGGTGATGTTGGCGCCTTGGCATTTCTGCCGCCAATCCTCGAGGGCACGGAAATAGTCGGGGCGTGGTCGGCCCATTGATGGACCGACAAGGTGACGGAAATCGGGGTCGGAATACGCTTCAGCATCGCCAGCTTCTTTTCCAGCAGCAGGCCGTTGCTGCTGAAATGGATATTCATGCCGGCCTCGGCCATCAGGTTCAGGCGCTGTTCCAGCCGAGGATGCAGGAAGGGTTCGCCGAAATGGTGCAGGGTCAGTCCGTATTGGCCGGCCTTCTTGGCGATGTCGATACAGCGGGCCAGGGTCTTCTCGGACATGTGGCCCTTGGGCCGCTTCATGCGCGGATGCGGGCAATAGCCGCATTTCATGTTGCAGTAACTGGTCAGCTCGACCTGAAAAATCCGAAAGGGAACAGGTTCCACATCAACACCTCATCGCGCATCCAGAGGCGGCGATGGTCTAGCAAAAAGACCAGCGATGCAAGCATTTTGCCCTTGTTAGGTGTGCGTATCCACCGCCGCGAAATGAAAACGGCCCGCCGGGTTTCCCCGGCGGGCCGCCTTGGCTTTGGTGACAGCTACGCCGCCTTCGCGCGCCCGGCCACCAGTTCGACGATGTCGCCCATGATGGCGGTGATGTCGTAATCCTTCGGCGTGTAGATGCGGGCACAGCCCGCCGCCAGCAGGATCTTTTCGTCCTCTGGGGGGATGATGCCGCCGGCCACCACCGGGATATCGCCAATGCCGGCCGCCCGCATGCGGTCCAGCACCTCGGTCACCAGCGGGATGTGGCTGCCCGACAGGATCGACAGGCCGACCACGTGCACGCCTTCTTCCAGCGCGGCGTTGACGATCTGGGCCGGGGTCAGGCGGATGCCCTCATAGACCACTTCCATGCCGGCATCGCGGGCGCGCACCGCGATCTGCTCGGCGCCGTTGGAATGGCCGTCCAGGCCGGGCTTGCCCACCAGCATCTTGATGCGCCGGCCCAGCTCGGCCGAGACTTGATCGACGCGAGTGCGCACCACGCCGATCTTGTCGCCGCCGCTTTGGGCGGCGGCGCGGGCCACGCCGGTCGGGGCCCGGTATTCGCCGAACACTTCGCGCAAGGCCTGCGACCATTCGCCGGTGGTGACGCCGGCATGGGCGCAGGCGATCGACGGCTCCATGACGTTGCGGCCTTCCCCTGCAGCCGAGCGCAAGGCGGCCATCGCCGCCTCGACCGCGCTTTGGTCGCGCCCGGCGCGGAAGGCCTTCAGGCGCTCGATCTGTTCGGCTTCCGACCTGGGATCGACGGTCAGGATCGAGCCGTCGCCGGTGGTCAGCGGGCTGGGCTCGGTCTCGGTCCACTTGTTGACGCCGACGACGATCTGCTCGCCGGCCTCGATGGCGCCGATGCGCCGGGCGTTGGATTCCACCAGCTTCTGCTTCATGTAGCTGGATTCCACCGCGTTGACCGCGCCGCCCATCTCGTCGATGCGCGCCAATTCCTCGCGGGCGCCGGCCATCAGTTCATTGACCTTGCGCTCGATCTCGATCGAGCCGTCGAAGATGTCGCCGAATTCCAGCAGGTCGCTTTCATAGGCCATGATCTGCTGCAGGCGCAGCGACCATTGCTGGTCCCACGGACGCGGCAGGCCCAGCGCCTCGTTCCACGCCGGCAGCTGCACGGCACGCGCCCGCGCGTTCTTCGACAGCACGACGGCCAGCATTTCCATGACGATGCGATAGACGTTGTTTTCCGGCTGCTGCTCGGTCAGGCCCAAGGAATTGACCTGCACGCCATAGCGGAACCGCCGCGCCTTTTCGTCCTTCACGCCGTAACGCTCGCGGCAGATTTCATCCCACAGTTGGGTGAAGGCGCGCATCTTGCAAAGCTCGGTGACGAAGCGGATGCCGGCATTGACGAAGAAGCTGATGCGGCTGACCACTTGCTCGAAATCGGCTTCCGGCACGATGGGCTTGACCGTGTCCAGCACGGCGATGGCGGTGGCCAGCGCGAAGGCCAGCTCCTGTTCCGGCGTCGCGCCGGCTTCCTGCAGATGGTACGAGCAGACGTTCATCGGGTTCCACTTGGGAACCTCGCGGTAGGTGAAGGAAATCACGTCGCCGGTCAGCTTCAACGACGGCTGAGGCGCGAAGATATAGGTGCCGCGCGACAGATATTCCTTGATGACGTCGTTCTGGGTGGTCCCGTTCAAGCTTGAGCGCGCCGCCCCCTGGCGCTCGGCGGTCGCGATATACAGCGACAACAGCCAGGCGGCCGGGGCGTTGATGGTCATCGAGGTGTTCATCTTTTCCAGGGGGATGTCCTGGAACAGGGTTATCATGTCGCCGATATGGCACACCGGCACGCCGACCTTGCCCACCTCGCCCTTGGCCAGCGGATGGTCGGAATCATAGCCGGTCTGGGTCGGCAGATCGAAGGCGATGGACAGACCGGTCTGACCCTTGGCCAGATTGGTACGGTAAAGCTTGTTGCTTTCCGCCGCCGAGCTGTGGCCGGAATAGGTGCGAAACAGCCAAGGCTTTTCGCGGGCGGGGGTCTTGTCCGTCATGGGGGCCTCTATATGTCCGTACTCAAGGAAGCGCGCGACCTAATATTTCTTCGTCCGCGGGCGTGGCGAAACAAACTATCATTTTGTGCATTGCGAAGAAAGCCGCAAAACGCTAAAACCATCGGACTGTCCGCCGGCCCCTTCGGGCGTGGCTGAACCCCTGCCTGTTTTAGGAGAGAGTGGCATGAGCGAAGTGGCGACCAAGCCCGGCCAGGTGATCAAGGACCTCTACGAACTCGGCGAGATCCCGCCGCTGGGGCATGTCCCCAGCAAGATGTACGCCTGGTGCATCCGGCGCGAGCGCCATGGTGATCCCGACACCGCCATGCAGGTCGAAGTGGTCGACGTGCCGGATGTCGATCCGCACGAAGTGCTGATCATGGTGATGGCCGCCGGCGTCAATTATAACGGCGTGTGGGCCGCGCTCGGCAAGCCGATCTCGCCGTTCGACTATCACAAGGCCGAATACCACATCGCCGGCTCCGACGCCTCGGGCGTGGTCTACAAGGTCGGCTCGAAGGTTAAGCGCTGGAAGGTCGGCGACGAGGTGGTGGTTCACTGCAACCAGACCGACGGCGACGACGAAGAGTGCAACGGCGGCGACCCGATGAATTCGCCCAGCCAGCGCATCTGGGGCTACGAGACCCCGGACGGCTCGTTCGCGCAGTTCACCTGCGTCCAGGCCCAGCAGGTGATGGCGCGTCCCAAGCATCTCAGCTGGGAAGAAAGCGCTTGCTACACCCTGACGCTGGCCACCGCCTACCGCATGCTGTTCGGCCATCGTCCGCACGTCCTGCGTCCCGGCCATAACGTGCTGGTGTGGGGCGCCGCAGGCGGCCTGGGCTCGATGGCCATCCAGCTGATCGCCGTGTCGGGCGCCAACGCCATCGGCGTCATCTCGGAAGAAGACAAGCGCGAGTTCGTGCTGGGTCTGGGCGCCAAGGGCGTCATCAACCGCAAGGACTTCGATTGCTGGGGCCAGCTGCCCGACGTCGACGGCGACCAGAAGGCCTTCGCCGACTACATGAAGAAGACCCGCGAGTTCGGCAAGGCCATCTGGGACATCACCGGCAAGGGCAACGACGTCGACTTCGTGTTCGAACATCCCGGCGAAGCCACCTTCCCGGTGTCGTGCAACGTGGTCAAGCGTGGCGGCATGGTGGTGTTCTGCGCCGGCACCACCGGCTTCAACCTGACCTTCGACGCCCGCTTCGTGTGGATGCGTCAGAAGCGCATCCAGGGCAGCCACTTCGCCAACCTGCTGCAATCGTCCCAGGCCAACCAGCTGGTGATCGAGCGCCGCATCGATCCGTGCATGTCGGAATGCTTCTCGTGGGACGACATCCCGGCCGCCCACATGAAGATGCTGAAGAACCAGCACAAGCCCGGCAACATGGCCGTGCTGGTCCAGGCCCTGAAGCCCGGCCGCCACACCATCGAGGATTGCATCGAAGGCGATTGATCGTCGGCCTTCGACCACCCCTCGCCCCCTCCCTGGCCCCCGGCCGGGGAGGGGGTTCGCATGAAGAAACCAAGGACCGCCCCCATGACCGCCACCATCCTGCTTCCCGACCTGATCGCCACCTGCGCCGCAGCACTTGACACCGTCAAGGGCCTGCATGCCGCCGCCAAGGAATCCGTCACCGCCATGGTGTCGAACGGGGGCAAGATCGACGGGGCGCTGTTCGAGGCCAACCAGCAAGCCGCCCACGGCTATGCCTGGCTGACCACCTACGTCTCGGCGCTCGAGCAGATGCTGGACTGGGCCAAGCGGATCGAGGCGGGCGGCAAGTTCGGCGAGCTTGAGCAGCTGATGCTGCAATCGGCCTTCGGCGAATATGTCGCCCAGATCTATGGCGGCATCCCGATGAGCCAGGGCGAGCTGATCCGTCCGTCCGACCTAGGGCTGGAATCGGGCATCTGCCACAAGCACAGCTCGGACGCCACCAGCATCCTGCGCAAGAAGGGCAACGCGGCCGCCGTGCGGGTGCGCATCGCCCAGCTGATCCAGGACGGCCACCATTTCGGCGAGTTGGGCCTGGACGACGAGACCCTGGTGCTGATCCAGGAACAGTTCCGCCGCTTCGTCGAGGACAATGTCGCCCCCTATTGCCACGAATGGCACCTGAAGGACGAGCTGATCCCCCTGGACGTGCTGAACGCCGTCGCGGAGATGGGCGTGTTCGGCCTGACCCTGCCCGAGGAATATGGTGGGCTGGGCATGGGTAAGACCGCCATGTGCGTGGTCACCGAGGAATTGAGCCGCGGCTATATCGGCGTTGGTTCCCTGGGCACCCGGGCCGAGATCGCCGGCGAGCTGATCCGTCTGGGCGGCACCGAGGAACAGAAGCAGGAATGGCTGCCCAAGATCGCGTCGGGCGAGATTCTGCCGACCGCCGTGTTCACCGAGCCCAATACCGGCTCGGACCTGGGATCTTTGCGCACCCGCGCCGTCAAGGACGGCGACCATTACGTCATCACCGGCAACAAGACCTGGATCACCCACGCGGCGCGCACCGACGTGATGACCCTGCTGGTCCGCACCGATCCCACCACCAAGGATTGGAAGGGCCTGTCGATGATGCTGGCCCCGAAGATCAGGGGCACCGAGGAAAATCCCTTCCCGTCGGAAGGCATGACCGGCGGCGAGATCAAGGTGCTGGGCTATCGCGGCATGAAGGAATACGAACTGGGCTTCGACGGCTTCAAGGTGCCGGCCGCCAATTTGCTGGGCGGGGTGGAAGGCCAGGGCTTCAAGCAGCTGATGGAAACCTTCGAATCGGCCCGCATCCAGACCGCGGCGCGCGCCGTCGGCGTGGCCCAGAACGCCATGGAGATCGGCCTGAAATACGCGGGCGAGCGGGTGCAGTTCGGCAAGGCCATCTATAATTTCCCGCGCGTTGCCTGCAAGATCGCCTGGATGGCGGTGGAAACCATGATCGCCCGCCAGCTGACCTATTTCTCGGCGCGCGAGAAGGATGGCGGCCATCGTTGCGACATCGAGGCCGGCATGGCCAAGCTGCTGGCGGCCCGCGTCGCCTGGGCCAACGCCGACAACGCCCTGCAGGTGCACGGCGGCAACGGCTATGCCGAGGAATACCAGATCAGCCGCGTCCTGTGCGACGCCCGCATCCTCAACATCTTCGAGGGTGCCGCCGAAATCCAGGCCCAGGTCATCGCCCGCGGCCTGCTGTCGGGCGCGCGCGGTTAACCCGTCCTATTCACCATGGCGCTCAGAATTGTATGCCCCCGTAGTCGCCTGACGTTTGGGGCGTCTGACCACGACGGCCTTTCGGTCGTCTGGGTGATGTGATGGGCAGGCGGACGGGGTCTGGAGTTGTCGGGCGGGATTGATCGGGGCAATGACGGCCCCGTCGGTCACGGTCCGGCGGGCATCAGCGCCGAGGCGAGGTGGCGGATCGGGGCTGGCTGCGGCGAAGGCGAGACGGATGCGCGAGGCGGTCTCGATGACGCGGGCGCCCAATTTCAGCAGCCGGAGCCGGATGGTGGTGAACTCCGCGTTGGCCAGGGCATGAGTCTTGGGGATGGCGTCACGGAGGGTGAGCATCAGCGCGCGCAATAGAAGGTGTCGTAGATGAATTCGGCCGAGCCGGTGGCCAGGCTGGTGACGACAACGCGGATGTCGAGGCCCAGCGTGGTC
>NZ_LWQU01000008.1 GCF_001650635.1 Magnetospirillum moscoviense
CCGCCACCACCAACGCCAATCAGGCTGGCAGAATCTCAGAGCAAGGGCCGCTCGAACAGGCGGCCGTCACCGGGGGGATACTCTGTACGGGGCGTTGGGGAAGATGCTGGAGCTTGGAATCGAACACCCCCGAGGCGGAACCTCGGGGGTGCAAGTAACGTTGGTTGCGGGGGCAGGATGCCAATTTTGGCGAACAATTATAATGTAAGAAACTCCAACCTAGACTCCCTTCCCCGCCATACCACCTTTGCCCCCCCCAAACGACGCTTTTTTCCAAAGACTCTCGCGGGTGATCCCCAGAATCTCGGCCGTCTGGGTTATGTGTCCACCAGGGCGCTCCAGCATCATCAATAAATAATCGCGCTCGCAGGCCATCAGGAGTTCGGCTAGCGACTGGGAAACTGGCGAATCGGCGCCGGATACGCCGCTAAAATCATCTCGGATTCACGGGCCGCTGGGGCTGCCCCGGACATGCCCGAGAACGTCGCCGCCCTCCCATTCCGGCGGTGACAGCGGCAACATAACCCTGGCGATGGTGCCTCCCTCGGGATTTTGTTCCAGACGGATGGCGCCACCATGGTCGATGACAATACGTCGCACGATGGTCAGCCCGAGTCCGGTTCCCTTGGTTCTGGTCGTAAAGAACGGATCGAAGGCTTTGGACAGCAACTCCTCGGGGATGCCTGAGCCGTTATCGGCAATCAGCACCTCCACCGCTGGCCGTGATTGATGGAGCGTCGACTTCGCATCGAGAGTCAAATGCCCGCCGTTGCTCATGGATTGTATCGCGTTGGCCATCAGGTTCTGGAAGACCTGTATCAACCGCGTGCGATCGCCGAAGACCTTGGGCAGACGTTCGTGCGATTGACACAGGACAACAGACCTTTCACCGATTTCCGGCAGCATGGACAAAGTCGCGATTCGGATGACCTCATCAAGATCGACCCAGTCCATCACCAGACCGCGCGGCCTCGCGAAATCGAGCATGTCCGTCAGGATGTTTTCCATATAACCGATCTGCTCGAGTGCGATCTCGCATCCTTCTGCCAGGTCGCCCTGATCGCGCGAATGGTGCGTATGCAGGATCTTCACATTCATCTTCACTGACGACAGGGCGTTGCGAACATCATGGGCGATCATGGTGGCCATTCGCCCCAGGGCCGCCTGTTCCTCGTTCTTGGCGGAATCGCGCAATGCGTCGAGCATGCGCATGATCGACCGCGCCAGCATGCCGAATTCGTCATGCCGATCCACCGAGGCCGAACTGAGGTTGCGCTCGCCTGCGGCGATGCGATCGGCTACCTGGGTCAGATCATGAATCGGCCGTGTCAGACGGACAGTCGCCAGCGCCAAAGCCAGCGCCACCAGGGCCCCGACGGCCAAAGCCGCCGCCACCAACTGTGTCCGGTAGGTGCGGACCTCGGACTCGATCTCCGCCAATGAGGCCATGCCGCCGACCGTGATCAGCCGGGCACGGTCACCCATGAGGGGATCCGACAACAGCACCCTTTCCACGGCCACCGACAACTTTCGTGCGTCGTCCTCGAAGCGCAGTTGGGAATCGTTGCCGCGAAGCCAGTGTTGCCACCGGCCCCCTATCAGGAACTCGTCACCGATGCTTGCGCCAGTAACACCGTCACGGCTGCCTTGCTGCAGAATCGAAGGGCGGTAGAGGTAACGGCCGTCCCGGTCGCTGAGAAAAAACGAGATGTCGTTACGCGGTCGGCCGAAGCCGGTGATCACGGCGATACGTGTCAGTTCCGTGTGAGAGAAGGGCAAAGCGCGTGCCAACTGGGCCAAGACGGGAAAAAAACAAAAATCCCTATACGTTGTGCGGTCTTGGTTGCTTTATTAGTGTTCCATTGAGTATGACGATCTCTTAATTGATTCGTTAAAGCTCGTCATCGACGTGAATGAATCGTTCAATGTGCAGCGCAGCAGTAATTGCTGATTGGAATTGATCGATATTTTGACTACCCCATGCCCCACATCTTGAATTCGAGGTTATCACCCTCCGGTTACGCTCATCGCGCGCATCGGGGCTGCGTGGTCGCCCTGCTCGGCAAAGGCATGACCGACTGGTTTTAGAGTGACGGCCGTGGCGAAATGGCGCTCGAGCTCGTCATCACCTGCCCCGGCTCGCAGCGCGGCACGCAAATCGTACCGTATCTCCCTGCCCAGGCATGGATAAAGCTGGCCGGTGCAAGAAAGCCGGACCCGATTGCATTCCTGGCAGAAGCCATGCCGTTCGGGGGCGATGAAGCCGATGCGCCGTCCGGTGTCACCGACCCGCACGTACTGCGCCGGCCCGGAGCTGCGATCGGCGACATCGAACAAGGACCAGCGTCGGGCAAGACAAATCCGCAGCTCCGCCAGTGGCAGGCGGGACCAGCCGAGGGAAGCCGCCCCCTCGCCAAAGGGCATCATCTCGATGAAACAGAGGTCGAAGCCCTGACCGACGCACCACTCTACCAAGGCCTCTGCGTCGCGATCGGCAATTCCGGGGACGGCGACGCAATTGATCCGGACACGCAGCCCGGCCGCCTTGGCCGCTTCAAGGCCATCCAGCACCCGCTGCAACGTCCCGCCGCGGGTCAAGGTTTTGAAGGTTGTCGCATCCAGAGTATCCAACGACACGTTGATGCGGCGAATGCCGGCGGCCGCCAAGTCGCCTGCAAACTCGGCCAGGCGAGTTCCATTGGTCGTCATCGTCAACTCGGCCAATCGGCCGTCGGCAACCCACGAGCCCAGGGCACGGATCAGGCCCAAGGCATTGGGCCGCATCAGCGGCTCCCCTCCGGTCAGGCGGATCTTGCGCCCCCCGCCCCGGACGAAAACCGCACACAGCCGTTCGATCTCTTCCAGAGAAAGAACCTGGTCGCGGGGGACGAAACGCGTGGATTCCGACATGCAGTAGACGCATCGCAAGTCGCAGCGATCGGTCAGGGACAGGCGGAGATAGTCAACGGTGCGTTTGAACGAATCGATCAACATGGAAGGCTTTCCTTCGGTTGCCGATCGAAGCGCAGCAAGAAACGGGCCGTAACGGCAATCAGTCGTCGGCGAGTTCGAAACCGGCCTGGGCTGGGGCGACTAGGGATATGAACAGGAATGGCACCTGTCCATGGTTGTGGGCCCCGTGAATCTGGCCGGCAGTCGCTACCGCAATGTCGCCGCGCCGAAGGATGCAGCTCTCGCCATTCCCCATTAGATATTCTGCCTCGCCTTCGAGAACAACCCATGTGTCCTGGCCGCCCGGATGGCGGTGCGAGGCGATGGACTGACCAGGCAACAATATCCAGGCCGCCACCGCAGAATCTGTCGATTGGAAGATGAGGGAACGCTCGGGAGCTTGATGATCAGGCCAAACATGAGCGGCGGAGTTGAAAACCCGTGTCACCGTACCTCCTCGGTCAAATCCCCTCCATATCCTATATCATGCCAGCGTAAAGGCGGGTCAAATGTTGCCGCTTATCGAGGCCCATGTCGCCGCAGGCAGCGAGACAGAACGCCGCAGTTAGCCCAAAAGCCAATGCCCCCATAGCGTTTGCATCCGGAGATCTTTTACATGTTTCCTGGTTTTTCCGCCCGACTGCTCCAGGTACTCCCTATCCCCCCGGATACGGAGTCCCGACATGCTTACATCCGCCCATCGTTTTATCGACCTGATTACCGCCCTGCATGGGCTTCAGGTGCTTACCCCCGCGCAATGCGCCGATTTGTCCGCATTCCTGCGGGCCGGCTTCCCAGCCAACCGCCCGGAGGCGTACAAAGCCCTGCGGGACGTGCTTCACCTTCGTCAAATCCCACCCGAAGATTTTGCCGAACAATGCAACGCGGTCATGCGTGCTTACAAAAATCCGCCCGGCGCATTGCCAGGGCATCCGGACACGCCTGAGCGAGCCATAACAATAAGAACAAAAGATAAACGGAAGCGTGAGGGCGCACTTCAGGGAAAATCGGTGATTTTCCCGCGCGGCGACGAACGATGACGGGAGCCGTCCGCCATGGCCCTGTATTCGTTCAGCCATTCCAAAATAGGAGCCGATGAAAAGGGCAAGGCCTTCGCCCGCCTTGCTTACATCTGCCGCGAGGGGGCGGCCGTTATCGGCGAACGGCATATGCTTGCAGATCTCGACCGGGCGTCGCTGCGGACCTTCGCCCAGGCCCGCGAAGCCATGGCGGGCAAGAACGGTCGGGTGGCGGAATGCTTTATTGCCGCCCTGCCCCGCGAAGGCTCGCCGGAGCAGCACCGGGCAATTGTAAGCACTTTTTGCGAACGGCTGACGCGGGGACAAGCGCCGTGGATCGCTGCCATTCATACCGACAAGCCCGGCAATCCCCACGTCCACATCTTGGCGTTTGACCAGAACTTGCCCGCCGCGCCGGGCCGGGGCCGTCCGCCCAAGGTGATGGCGATGTCGCGCAAGGGGGCGTTGGAGGATTCCCGCGCCCTATGGGCCGAGTGCCACAACCATGTGATGGATGGTTTGGCCCAGCCCATCGACCACCGCTCGCTCGCCGCCCAGGGCAAGGCGCACCTGCTGCCCACGGTCCACGAAGGCCCGGCCCTGCGGGCGATGAAGGACAAGGGGGTGACGCCGGTTCCCGCGGTGAAGCCCGGCAAGTGGGCGGAGATGGTCGATTGGCCCCGCATCGACGAGGGGCGCGACCGCATGGGCGTCAAGCCCATCGGGCGGCGCACCAAGAAAGAGGCGGTGGAAATCGCCGACCCGGCTTTGGTGGTGCTGGGAACGACGGTGGAGCAGACCTTCCTGGACAACGTCACCGCCGAAAGCATGTTGGACGGCTTCATGCAGCGTTTCGGCTTCATCATCGCCGACGCCGACCCCGAGCGAACGCCGGACATGTTCCCCATCTACCGGCTGGAGGAAGACGCCAACCTCGCCCCATTAAGGAAAGCCTGGACGAAACTTGCCGCCCTGCCCCTGCATCCGACTTACGACATCGACCAGGATGCGGAAGACGCCTTCATCCATGTGTTCACGCGCAATCTTCTCGGCCCAAGCCTTGTCCATCGGGCGATGGTTGGGACCGCTTTCACCGCCGACGACCACCCAATTGACCGTGCCGTCGGCCAGCCAGGGCTCGATGTCGATTTCCTCGAGCAACGGCTCGACCGACACCCAGCGGATTTTCGCCTTCACCCGCCGTAAATCGTCGAGACGGTGCAGCGAGTTTCGGCATCCGACGGTCACCCCGCACCAGACCTTGTCGGGGACGGCGTAGGCCTGGCTGAACGCGGCCATGCGGTCGGCCCGCTTGGTGCAGACCAGGAACTGGGATTTCGACGGATTGGCGGTCATGGCGTCGAACAGTGCCGTTACATCGGCATCGGACACGTTGGCGTGGAAGGTGTCCGACATGGAATTGACGAACACCCGGTCCGATTTTGCCGAACGAAGTTCGTCGATGACCTCCGGCACCACGCCGATTGTTCCGGTGAACGTCTTGTTCTTGACGGTGCCGGCATAGCCGCGACTGCCCAGGGCTTGGTGCCGGGTCGCCCAGCCGACGGCGTAGCAATGCTTGCATTCCGGCGACACCTTGCTGCAGCCCTTGAACGGGTTGACCGTTTCGGTCGCCCACGCGATGCCGGTCTTGGATTTGGCCGCACCTGCGGCCTTCCGCTTCCGCGGCTTGGGAGACTTACCTTCACCGTAGGCCGCGATGCGGCCGCAGGCCTTGGCGGCATTGTCGTTGACCGCCGGCTTGGACGTGTTCGAAGGTGTACGGCCGCCGACCGGTTTCTGAGCGACACTCATCTTTTGTTCTTTCTGATTCTGGTCTGGTGACGGATCGAATGGCGACAGGCCATTCTCGACCAAGACGTTGTTGACGATGAGCATGTGGCCATCGTCGGACGGCTCTCTCTGCAGGGTGGGGCGAGTTCCCGGCAGCACGTTGCGTTCGACGAAAGCAACCAGCGCTTTGGCCAGTTCGGCGACGACCGGAACGATGACGCCGTTGCCCAATTGCGCCCGCCGATGCGTCTTGGTTGTTCCTTCCGGAAACGAGAAATCGGTCGGCAAGCCCATCAGGCGGATGCATTGGTCAACATTCAGAACGACTGTCTGCTCGACGCCATCGATTGTGACCTTATAAGCAGACCAATTGGCATAAGAACCGACGCGCTTCTGCATGCCGCTGCACCGAATGGTTCGCGACGCCACGCGCCCGGTTATTCCGCCGACCACGCTGTCAAAGGTGAACAACAGCGGATATTTCCGGCTCAGATGCGGAAACAGCGCCACCTTCATGGCATCGTCACTGATCGTCGCCGGGAGCGCATCCTGCCGGACCCCGACCATGAAGACGCGGGGACGCAATTGCGGAATGCCGTAGTCGGTCCCCCGGACCACTTGATGGACCATCCGGTACCCCAGATCCTCGACAATCTTCAGAATGACGCCCCAGGTCCGCCCGCCATCGTGGCCGAGAAGCCCACGGACATTCTCGAACATGAAGGCAATCGGGCGGCGCCGATACAGCAGGCGGGCCAGTTCGAAGAACAAGATGCCTCGGCCCTTGTCGTCACCGAAACCTTGTTTCTTACCCGCCACGCTAAACGCCTGGCACGGAAACCCCGCCGCGATGATGTCAAACGGCGGAACGTTGTCGTTGTCGGCAACCGCCATCTGGGATACATCGCGGAAGAACCGAGCGGCACCATCCCTGAACAGGTCAGGGCTCGTCTCTCCGTGGACGTGCTGGTAAGTCTTCCGTGCGGGACCGTTGATTTCCGCCGCGGCAACGCAGGTCGCACCCGCCTCGGCAAAGCCGTAATGGAATCCGCCCACGCCGGCAAACAGGTCGATGAAGGCCGGCGAATTTCCATTGGCGGCACTCCAACGGATTTTGCCGGGCACCCCGGCGGGCACCGCCGAGAACTCGAAGGCGATTTGCTGCTTGCGCATGTCACGCCTCCCCGCCATTCGAGCCGTTGGGCGGGTTGTTTCCGCTTGGCCGGTTGTCGTTTGACGCCCGCAGGGCATCGAGCGCTGCCTGCTTTGCCAGCAGGGCGATGATCGCTTTCACGGAATCGGTACGCAGGGACTTGGGATAGATTTGCTTGTCATCAGAGGGCATTGCCGAACTCCAATCTTGGGTTGGCCTGCCTCATCCCTATTTTATTCATCTATCATAGGGCGGCAGGTTCGAACCCGACCTGCCTCCCTATGTATTGTTCTCCTATTCCTGCCCTGTCATTGGCGAATGCCCATGACAGGGGTATAGTCAGCAAATGCATTTTGCATATGCTACCGATTCCGTCATTAGCATGAGGTAGTTTATTAGAGTGATGGAAATTTCGCGGAATTTTTTCGTGCGTTTGAATTGCGTTTCGAGTTAACGTATATTTAGCTTCAAGCGCGTTTGAAAGGCGTCTTAAATTTCCGATGGCAAGCAAGTCCCCGCAGCATCGCAAGCAGCTTGAACCCAAAATCGAATGGCAGGAATACGATCCTGGCCTCGTGCATTTCCCCACTTGGCTGGTCGATAAGCTAATTCCAGAACGATCGACCATCTGCATCTACGGCCCGCCGAATGCCGGGAAGTCATTCCTGGTACTGGACATGGCACTTGCCATCGCCACGGGAAACCCATGGATGTCGCTGGGAACCAGGATCACACACGGCAAACAGAAGAAGCCGGGGCGCGTGGTCTACATCCTTGCCGAGGGGCCGAAAAGCCTGCATCGGCGCATCACCGCCTGGATGGATCACCACCAGATTGCTCCCGACCAGCGCAAGGACAAGCTGTCCGGGTGCTTCTTCATCCCT
>NZ_LWQU01000009.1 GCF_001650635.1 Magnetospirillum moscoviense
TCGCCGACAGCGACAGGGTCAAAAGCCTCTGCTATCAGCCCTGGGTCCAGCAGGTCATTTCGTAGGTTCGCCGGTATCAGAATAAAGCAGTTCAGAAAACAATGGTTGGGTAAAGAAAAGCGTATCATTAAACCAGCTGCGTTGTGACATTCCGGTGGGGCCGGCAAGACAAAACCTCTTCTGTTTAACGGTAATCCGGTACTAGAATGCGCATAACGGCGCCGATACGAGCGCTGCCTGCGAACGAACCGATCGAATGGGAGGTTGACGATGAAAGTTTTGCGTTGGGCCGGAGCCGGCCTTACGGCGCTGTCGCTTGCTTTGGCGCCGCTGTCGGTCAAGGCGGCCGACGAGATCAGGGTTGGCGCCTTTCTGGCGGTGACCGGTGTGATGTCGCTGATGGGCGACCCCGAAAAGAAGACGCTGGAAATGGAGGTCGAGAAGATCAACGCCGCCGGCGGACTGCTGGGCCGGCCGATCAAGCTGATCCTTTACGATGACGCCTCGGACCCGGAAAAGTCGGTCACCAGCGTCAAGCGCCTGATCGAGAACGACAAGGTCGATGTCATCATGGGGGGGTCGGGGACGCCGCAAAGCATGTCGGTATTGCCGCTGATGGAAAAGGCCGAGATGCCTTATCTGTCGATGGGCGGCGGCGTCGGCATCGTCGAGCCGGTGCGCAAGTGGACCTTCAAGACCCCCCAGACCGACCGCATGGCGGCGGAAAAGGTGTTCCTGGACATGAAGCGGCGCGGCATCAAGAAGTTCGCGCTGCTGTCGGAAAATGTCGGCTTCGGCAAGTCCGGTCGCGACCAGACCCTGGCTTTGGCCCCGTCCTATGGGCTGGAAGTGGTTGCCGACGAGGTCTATTCGCCGCGCGACGTCGATGTCACCCCGCAATTGACCAAGATCCGCGGCGCCGCCGGCGCCCAGGCGCTGTTCGTGTTCGGCACCGGCCAGGGTCCGGCGGTGGTCACCCGTAACATCAAGCAGCTGGGCATCACGCTTCCGACCTATCAGTCGCATGGCGTCGCCTCGAAGGAGTTCGTGAAGCTGGTAGGTGCTGCCGCCGACGGCACCCGTCTGCCGGCCGGCGCCCTGGCGATCGCCGACAATCTGCGCCCGGAAAATCCGCAGCGCGGCCTGGTCCAGGGCTTCAAGAAGGATTTCGAAGCGCGCTGGAAGGTGGACGTCAACACCCTGGCCGGCCATGCCTACGACGCCCTTTATCTGTATGTCGACGCGGTCAAGCGGGCCGGCAGCACCGATAAGGCCAAGGTGCGCGACGCCCTCGAGAAGACCCAGGGCTTCATCGGCACCGCCGGTCTGGTCAACATGAGCCCGACCGACCATATGGGCCTGTCGCTGTCTTCCTTCAGCATGGTCGAGATCAACAAGGGCGACTTCACCATCGTCGAGTAAGGAGTTGTGATGAACGCCGCCGACCTGATCCTGGGGCCGGCGCTGGCGGCAGGGCGGGGGGACACCCCCGCCTTGTTGGCGGGCGACCGTGTCGTGACCTATGCTCAACTGGACCGCCTCGCCAACCGCTTCGGCAACGCGTTGCTGGCTTCGGGCCTGACCCGGGGCCAACCGGTCCTGTTCGTCCTGGATGACGACGTTTTGCTGGTCGCCGCCTATCTGGGCGCCATGCGGGCGGGTCTGGTGTCGGTGGCCCTGAATTTGCGCATGTCGGCCAAGGAACTGGCCTATGCCATCGCCGATTCCGGCTCGGCCCTGCTGATCTGTGAAGCGGCGCTGGCCAGCATCGCCGAGGAAGCCGCCCGTCAGGCCGGCACGTCCATCCGTATCGTGCTGTCCGACCTGGTCGATTCATTCCTGGGCGATGCCGGCGAGGACTTGGCGTCGGCCGATCTGACCCCCGACGATCCCTGCCTGTGGATGTATACCTCGGGCACCACCGGCCAACCCAAGGGAGCGGTCCACCGGGTCGGCGCCATCCCGGTCGGCGTGCGCCATGTGGTCGAGAATCTGGGCGTCAAGCCCGGCGACAAGATGTTCGCCACCTCGAAGCTGTTCTTCGCCTACGCGCTGGGCCATTGCCTGATCGGCGGCCTGATGGCCCAGGCGACCCTGGTGCTGCACCAGGGCTGGCCCGACGCGGCGGCGGCGGCCTCGATCATCGCGCGACACCGGCCGGAAGTGGTGTTGTCGGTGCCGGCCCTTTACCGACTGATGTTGCGCGAAGGCCATGCCCTGGGCGAGGCGTTTAGGGCTCCACGCTGCTATGTCTCGGCAGGCGAGGCCTTTCCGGCCGAATTGTGCCGCGAGTGGAGCGAAGTCACCGGTCGGCCGGTCTATGAAGGGATCGGCGCCACCGAGGCCTTGTTCCTGTTCATCGCCAACCGGCCCGGGCTGGTCAAGCCGGGCACCACCGGCCAGCCGTTGCCGTGGGCCAGGGTGATGCTGACCAATCCCGACGGCACCGCCTTCGACGAGCCCGGCCGGGCCGGCGATTTGTGGGTCAAGGTCGAATCCTTGTTCGTCGGCTATCACAACCGCCCCGACGTCACCGCCCGCGTGCTGGTGGACGGCTGGTGGCGCACCGGCGACGTCTTCTCGGTCGATGCCGACGGCTTCTGGTCGCCGCAGGGGCGCTCGGACGACATGATCAAGGTGTCGGGCCAATGGGTCAGCCCGGCCGAGATCGAGGAAGTGGCGCTGACCGTGCCGGGAATCGCCGATGTCGCCGCCGTCGGGGTGGCCAATGCCGAAGGGCTGGTGCGTTTGGTCCTGTACGCGGTCGCCGCCCCCGGCGAGCGCGAGCCGGCCCTGGAAGCCCGCGTGGTGGAAACCTTGCGCTCGAAGCTGGCGGTCTACAAATGCCCCCGCAACGTGCGCTTCCTCGAGGTGATTCCGCGTACCGCCACCGGCAAGGTCCAGCGCTTCAAGCTGCGTGAGCTGGGGATGTGACGGCACATCGCACAAAGCGCAGTTGACTCGACCGCGTCAGGCCGCAAATATCCGCCTGCCGCCACTGCCCATTTTTGCGCCCAACTTGGGGGGTCGAATGAACACTTCCATGATCCGTATCGCCGTCGCCTGTACGATGGCCGTCGCCGCCTCCGCCGCCAACGCCGAGGATAAGGTGGTCAACGTCTACAATTGGTCGGACTATATCGCCAAGGACACCCTGGCCAAGTTCACCGCCGAGACCGGTATCAAGGTCAAGTACGACACCTATGGCGAGAACGAGGAGCTGGACGCCAAGCTGATGGCCGGCAAGTCGGGCTATGACGTGGTGTTCCCGTCGGCCTCGCCGTTCTTCGCCGCCCAGGTCAAGGCCGGCGTCTATCAGAAGCTGGACATGGCCAAGATCCCCAACGCCGCCGGCCTCGACAAGGTCGTGCTGGCCAACCTGGCCAAGGTCGATCCCGGCAACGCTTACGGCCTGCCCTACATGATGGCCGCCACCGGCATCGGCTACAACATCGACAAGGTCAAGGCGCTGCTGCCGGCCGCCCCCACCGATTCGTGGGCGATGCTGTTCGATCCGGCGGTCGCCGCCAAGCTGAAGGCCTGCGGCATTTCGGTGCTGAACACCCCGATCGAGGGCGTGCCGGCGATGCTGGCCTATAAGGGCATGGACCCGCAGGCCCAGACCACCGAGGCGCTGAACGCCGCCATGGACGGGCTGATGCCGCTGCGTCCCAACTATCGCTATGTCCATTCCGAGAAGTATCGCGCCGATCTGGCCAATGGCGATATCTGCGTCGCGCACGGCTATGTCGGCGACCTGGTGCAGTCGCGCACCCGGGCCAAGGAAGCCAAGAAGAAGCAGAATATCGGCATCCTGATCCCCAAGGAAGGCGCTCAGGTCAACATCGACATGATGGCCATCCCCGCCGCCGCCCCCCATGCCGAGGCGGCGCACGCCTTCATCAACTTCATCCTGCGCCCCGACATCATCGCCGCCATCACCAACGAGACCGGCTATGCCAATGCGGTGCCGTCGTCGCTGGACAAGGTCGATCCCGACATCGCCAAGGATCCGGTGATCTTCCCGCCGGCCGCCGTGCAGGCCAAGCTGTTTACCGCGCCGCCGCCGGCCCCCAAGGAGTTCGACCGCGCCCGCACCCGGGCCTGGGCGAAGTTCCGCTCGGCCAAGTAAGGGTGGGCAAGAAGGCTGCCATTCGTTTGACGGCGGTGGAAAAGCGCTTCGGCGCCACCGCCGCCGTCGACGGTATCGACCTGACCATCGAGGAGGGGGAATTCTTCTCCCTGCTCGGGCCGTCGGGCTGTGGCAAGACCACATTGTTGCGCATGCTGGCCGGCTTCGAGACCCCCACCTCGGGGCGGATCGAGATCGCCGGCCAGGACATGACCGAGGTCGCCCCCTATGAGCGGCCGGTCAACATGATGTTCCAGTCCTACGCCCTGTTCCCGCACATGAGCGTGGCTGACAACGTCGCATTCGGCCTGAAGCAGGACGGGGTCAAGAAGCCCGAGATCGACATCCGCGTCGCCGAGGCGCTGGATCTGGTCCGCATGGGCGATTTCAGCAAAAGGAAGCCGCATCAATTGTCGGGCGGCCAGCGTCAGCGCGTCGCCCTGGCCCGGTGCCTGGTCAAGCGCCCGCAGGTGGTGCTGCTGGACGAACCCTTGAGTGCGCTGGACAAGAAGCTGCGCGAGCAGACCCAGTTCGAACTGGTCAATATCCAAGAGCGGGTCGGCATCACCTTCGTCATGGTCACCCACGACCAGGAAGAGGCGATGACCATGTCGTCTCGGGTCGCGGTGATGGATAAGGGCCGCATCCTGCAGGTCGGCCGCCCGCACGAGGTCTATGAATATCCCGCCAACCGCTTCGTCGCCGACTTCATCGGCACCGCCAATTTCTTCGCCGGCCAGGTGACCGGGGCCGGGTGCTTCCAGGCCGAGGGACTTGCCCGGCCGATGGTGGTCGATCAGGGCGAGGCGGCGGGTGCGGCCACGGTGATGATCCGGCCCGAGAAGCTGGCCATGGGCCGCGAGGCCCCCGCCGATGCTGCCAACCTGGTGGCCGGCACGGTGGTCGAGATCGCCTATCTGGGCGACGTCTCGATCTATCATGTCCGGCTGGAATCGGGCCAAATCGTCCTGGCCACCGCCGCCAACCTGCGTCATTCGGCCGAGCCCGGCCTGACCTGGGACGATCGGGTGTTCCTGTCCTGGCATCCGGCCAATCAGGTGGTGCTGCGATGAGAGTGGCGGGTCCCCGGCGCGACTGGGGCCGCCGCCTGGTGGTCGGCCTGCCGTTCCTGTGGCTGGCGCTGTTCTTCCTGGTGCCCTTGCTGATGGTCGGCAAGATCAGCCTGTCGGAATCGCGTTCGGCCATTCCGCCCTATGAACCCCTGTTCGAATTCGCCGACGGCGCCCTGGTCACGGTGCGCGCCTCGTTGGCCAATTTCATTCTGTTGTTCGAGGACGATCTGTATGTCGGCGCCTATTTCCAGTCGCTGACCATCGCCGGGCTGTCGACCGTGATCTGCCTGCTGATCGGCTATCCCATGGCGCTGGGGATCGCCCGGGCCAGGGCCGATCGGCGCGGCCCCTTGCTGCTTTTGGTGATCTTGCCGTTCTGGACCAGCTTCCTGATCCGCGTCTATGCCTGGATGGGGATTCTGAAGGACGAAGGCCTGCTGAACGGTCTGCTGCTGGCCCTGGGCCTGATCCAGGAGCCCTTGATCATCCTGAATACCGATTGGGCGGTCTATATCGGCATCGTCTATTCCTATCTGCCCTTCATGGTTCTGCCGCTTTACGCCAGCCTGGAAAAGCTGGACCCCTCGCTGCTGGAAGCCGCCGCCGATCTGGGGGCGCCGCCGTGGCGGGCCTTCCTGGCGGTGACCCTGCCCTTGTCGCTGCCCGGCATCGTCGCCGGTTCGATGCTGGTGTTCGTGCCCGCCGTCGGCGAATACGTCATTCCCGATCTGCTGGGCGGCGGCGACACCATGATGATGGGCAAGGCCTTGTGGGACGTCTTCGCGCAGACCCGCGATTGGCCGGCGGCCTCGGCCCTGGCTGTGGCGATGCTGGCGGCCCTGGCCCTGCCGATGGCCTTGTTCCATCACCTGCAGGGCCGGCTGGAAGGCGACGGGCGGTCATGATACCGGCCGCCGCTTCATTTGGCCCGTTTGACCAGTCGGCCGGTATCCGGCGCCCATTGAGGGCGCGGCCAAGGGCGCGGACGCGCCCGCCCGGCGAGGGCAAAGGTATGAGAATATCCCTCGTCCTTTTTGAAGGACGCGGGATATGAAGCGCTCGGCCTTCCTGATGTCGGCGCTGGCCTTCGGGTATGCCTTCCTGTACGCGCCGATCGTGCTGCTGGTGACGTGGTCGTTCAACGAATCGCGCGTCGCCAACATCTGGGGCGGCTTTTCGACCAAATGGTATGGCGAGCTTTGGGACAATTCCGAGTTCCTGGATGCCGCTTGGCTGTCTTTGCAGGTGGCCGCCACCAGCGCCACCGCCGCCCTGGGTCTTGGCACCCTGGCGGCGCTGGCCTTGGTTCGCTTCGGCCGTTTTCATGGGCGCGGGCTGTTTTCCGGCCTGCTGGCCGCCCCCCTGGTGATGCCCGAGGTGATCCTGGGCCTGGCCCTGCTGCTGCTGTTCGTGGCCCTCGAGGATTTGATCGGCTGGCCTGACGGGCGCGGCTTTTCCACCATCGTCATCGCCCATACCACCGTGGGGCTGGCCTATGCGACGGTGGTGATCCGCTCGCGCCTGGCCCAGATGGACCGCAGCCTGGAAGAGGCGGCGATGGATCTGGGGGCGCGGCCGGTCAAGGTGTTCTTGGTGATCACCCTGCCGGTCATCGCGCCGTCGCTGGCGGCGGCCTGGCTGTTGGCCTTCACCTTGTCGCTGGATGATGTGGTGGTGGCCTCGTTCGTCACCGGGCCGGGGGCATCGACGCTGCCGATCGAGGTGTTCTCGGCGGTGCGTCTGGGGGTGTCGCCCCAGGTCAACGCGCTGGGCACGCTGATCGTCGCCGTCGTGGCGGTGATCATCGTCACGGGCTGGTGGCTGGCTGGACGTCGGGCAAGGTGAAGAAGAATGTGGCGCCGTCACCGTCGGACTGCAGCCAGATGCGTCCGCCGTGGCCTTCCACCACCCGTCGGCACAAGGCCAGGCCGATTCCGGTTCCGCTTTCCTGACCGGGCTTGTTGAAACGACGGAATATTTCGAACACCGCCTGGTGGTATTCCGCCGGAATGCCGATGCCGTTGTCGGCCACCGAGAACAGCCAGAACTCACCTTCCTTGCGGGCATCGATACGGATGCGCAAGGCCCGATCCGGGTGGCGGTAGCGCAACGCGTTGCTGACCAGGTTCAGGAAGACCGCGCCGATCTGGACGCTGTCGCAGACGATGGTCGGCATCGGCCCCGACACGATTTCGGCGCCGCTGGAATCGATGGCGCTTTTCAGGCTGGCCTGGACGCTGGCGATCAATTCGCCCAGATCGACCGATTCATACCGGCGAACCTACGAAATGACCTGCTGGACCCAGGGCTGATAGCAGAGGCTTTTGACCCTGTCGCTGTCGGCGA
>NZ_LWQU01000010.1 GCF_001650635.1 Magnetospirillum moscoviense
TACAAAACCGGGCGCGCCGGGCGATCTCCCCAGCATCCACCCGGCCAGACGGTCACGCCCCAGTCCCAGGCGATCCAGCGGAACTACCGCCCCACGTACTCCGCCGAAAGCTCGAGTCCGACTGGCTGCTAGTGCCCAAGAAGGATGGATTTCAAACCTTGGTGGTAGGTCGGATAGCGAAGTTCTACGCCCAACTCGGTTTTCATCCGATTATTTCTGACCCTTTTATTGTCGGCATAGAAACTGAGCGCCATCGGCGACAGGCTGGCCTTCGCCTGATCCCAGTCGATTTCCGGCGGCGGTTCGACGCCCAACAGGGCGCAGGCATGGGCGATCACCTCTTGCGGCGGGGCGGGGTCGTCGTCGCACAGATTGTAGATCCGGCCGCCGGGTTGCGGCTTGGCGATCGAGGCCAGCACCGCGCCCGCGATGTCTTCGACATGGATGCGGCTGAACACCTGGCCGGGCTTGACGATGCGCCGGGCCTGGCCGCTTCGCACACTGTCGATGGCCGAGCGGCCGGGACCGTAGATGCCGGCCAGCCGAAAGATATGGACCGCCAGTCCCAGCGACTGCCAGGCGGCTTCCGCGGCGACGCGGCGGCGCGAACGATCCAGACCCGGAATCAACGGACTGTCCTCGTCGACCCAGTCGCCGCCGCGATCGCCGTAAACCCCGGTGGTCGACAGATAGCCGACCCAGGACGGCGCCAGCGCCCGCAAATGGTCGCCCATGACATCGACCACCGGATCGCCCTTTTCGTCGGGCGGCACCGAGGACAGGACATGGGTGACCCCGTCCAGCGCGCCCGCCGGCAGCGGATGGTCGCGGTCGAACGGATGGACGGTGATCCCGGGCATATCCGCTCTTTCACCCGAGCGGGTGGTGCCGGCGACCTGCCAGCCGGCATCCAGCAGCGCCCGGGCGATGACCCGGCCGGAGAACCCCAAACCAAACAGGAAGAAGCGCCTGCTCATCCTTAGCCCTTGCGTTGTCGGCCCCGCTAGCCACACTAATGCCAGCCCGACAACCCCGCCAGGATTTCCATGCGCCGCGCTCTTCTTGCCCTGATCCTTTCCGCCCTGGCCCTTCCCGCCTTGGCCCAGACCATCGACGGCCCCGAGGAGTACCGGGTCTGCCTGGTCATGGCCAAGGACAAGCCCGAGCAGGGCTGGGAAGAGGCATTGACCTGGCAGTCGCTGGGCGGCGGCGAGGCGGCGCGCCATTGCGGCGCCGTCGCCCTGATCGGCCTGGGCAAGTATGCCGAGGCGGCGACCCGGCTGGAAACCCTGGCCAACGAAAGCGTGCGCGAGGACGGCGTCAGGGCCCAGATGCTGGCCCAGGCGGCCCAGGCCTGGATGCTGGCCGGCAAGCTGCAACGCGCCGACGCCGCCCAACGGGGTGCCCTGATCCTGGCCCCGGGCGACCCCGAGATCCTGTTGGACCATGCGGTGCTGCTGGCCCAGGTCCACCATTACAACGAGGTCGTCGATATCCTGACCGGATTGCTGCGCCGCCAGCCGCACCGGGTCGAGGCATTGGTGCTGCGGGCCAGCGCCTTTCGCTACCAGGACAATCTGCCCGGCGCTCGCGACGATGTCGAACAGGCGCTGAAGCTGGACCCCGACTTCCCCGACGCGCTGCTGGAACGCGGCATCTTGAAGCGCCTGACCGGCGACGATGCCGGCGCCCGCGCCGATTGGCGCCGCGCCATCGAGGTGGCCCCGCACACCGAGGCGGCCGAAACCGCCCGCCTGAACATTCAAAAAATGGAGATGAAGGCCAAGTGACCGCGCCCAAGCCCGCTTACGAAATCGCCGCCGGCAGCTTCGTGACCCTGGAGCTGGATGGCAGCCGCGCCTTGTGCCTGAAGGCCGAGCGCATCGGCAAGGAACACACCAACCATTTCCTGGTGGTGCTGGAGCCCCGGCCCGAGCCCGGCCACATGGCGTTGCGCTATATCGACCCGGAACTGCCGCTGATTCCGGTTGACGGGGTAGCGCTGGCCTTTACCGACGGCCCCGAACGCACGCCGCCCGAGATCGGCGACGCCTTCGCCAACCGCACCGGCCTGATGCTGAAGGTCAAGGACGACGCCAAGTCGCAGCGTTATTGTTCCTATGTCGAGATCGCCACCGGACTGGTCCGCCCGCGCATGGAACACGGCATCATCCGCCTGATGGGCTGGAGCGTGCAGCGCCTGTGAAAAAGGGCGCCCCGTGGGGCGCCCCTTCTCGCGCTCCTGTCTTCGAGCCGGGTGATTTCAGGTGGAAATCATCCTGCTCCAGCGGCCATTGCGGCCGCGGCCAAGCAAACCGGAGGTTTGCGCCCGGCGAGGGACAAGAAAAAGCTAGACCACGATGACTTCATCTTGGTCTAGCGGTTCTTGAAAGACGGCGTGCGCTTTTCGGCAAAGGCGGCCATGCCTTCCTTCTGGTCCTCGGTGGCGAAGGTCGAGTGGAACAGCCGGCGCTCGAACTTGACGCCCTGGGTCAAGGTGGTCTCGAAGGCGGCGTTGACCGATTCCTTGCACAGCATGACCACCGGACGGCTCATCTCGGCGATGCGCTCGGCGACCTTGATGGCCTCGTCCACCAGATCGGCGGCGGGGATGATGCGGCTGACCAGGCCGGCGCGCTCGGCCTCGGCGGCGTCCATCATGCGGCCGGTCAGGCACATTTCCATCGCCTTGGCCTTGCCGACGGCGCGGGTCAGGCGCTGGGTGCCGCCGGCACCCGGAATGGTGCCGATGGTGATTTCCGGCTGACCGAACTTGGCGGTATCGGCGGCCAGGATGAAGTCGCACATCATCGCCATCTCGCAGCCGCCGCCCAGGGCATAGCCGGCCACCGCCGCCACCACCGGCTTGCGACACTTGGTCACCTGTTCCCAGCCATGGGTGATGAAGTCGGCCAGATAGACGTCCATGTAGGACTTGGTGGCCATCTCCTTGATGTCGGCACCGGCGGCGAAGGCCTTTTCCGAGCCGGTCAGCACGATGGCGCCGATCTCGTTGTCGGCCTCGAAGGCGTCCAGCGCCAGGCCCAACTCGCGGATCAGGGCGGCGCACAGCGCGTTCAGCGCCTTCGGCCGGTTCAGGGTGATCAGGCCGACGGGGCCGCGGGTCTCGACCAGGATGTTTTCGTAGGGCATGGGTCTTGATGCTCCCTTTGTGGGCGGTTTTATTCCGGGGAAATGGTGAAATGGACAAGGGTCTGGCGCCCATCGGGCCGGGCCTCGATGGTCAGCAATTCGGCGTCGCGGCGATAGCGGGCCTCGCCGGCCTTGGACCAGCCCAATTGCGGCAAGGTCTCGGCATAGAAGGACAAGATGTCGGCCGCCTTGGCGCCCGAGCGGGCCATGGCCTCGACGATGCGGCCCTGGGGGGTGTCGAACGACAGACCGGCGCCGGCCACCTCGGTCAGGCCCGGCGCCAACGGCAGATCTTCGTAGGCCGACAGGAAGGCGGCCCCTTGAGCGCCGGCCCCCGTTGCGGCGACGGCCAATCCCAGGGCGACCACGATGGCAGGAAGGATGCGCATGTCCGTCACGATTGCTTGTTGGCACAAAAGAAGGTCGATCGTCCGGCCTGGACGATGCGGGTGATGCCGCCGGTCCGCCCTGCATCGCAGGTGCAGCCCGGGCAAGCTTCGCCCGCGCGATCATAAACCGCAAACGAATGCTGAAAATAGCCCAGTTCGCCGTCGGGCCGCACATGATCCTTCAACGACGAGCCGCCGGCGGCGATCGCTTCGGTCAGAACCGCCTTGATGGCCGGGACCAGCCGGGCGATTTCCGCCTTCTTCAGCGACCCGGCGGCGCGCGTCGGCAAGATGCCGGCACGAAAACAGCTTTCCGAGACATAGATGTTGCCCAGGCCGGCCACCACCGACTGATCCAGCAGCGCCACCTTGATCGGCGTCGCCTTGCTGTTCAGGGCCGCGCCCAACACGGCCGGGGTGAAACCCTGGTCCAGCGGCTCGGGTCCCAGGGCGGCCATCAACGGATGGGTGGCCAATTGATCGATCGTGCACAAATCCAGAAGCCCGAAGCGGCGCGGATCGCAAAAGGTTACCGTCACCCCCTGGTCGGTGACGAACAGCACATGGTCGTGCTTGCCCGGCGGCTCGTTGCGCCCTTGCGAGATAACCATACGCCCCGACATGCCCAGATGGCCCAGCATCACCAGTCCGTCATCCAGGAAGACCTGCAGATATTTGGCGCGCCGTCCCACCCGGTCGATCCGCCGCCCGGTCAGGCGGGGGGCGAAATCGGGCGGCAACGGCTTTCTGAGGTCGGGCCGGCGGCACTCGACCCTGATCAGGGAGCGTCCTTCCCACACGGCGGCCAGTCCCCGTGCCACCGTCTCGACTTCGGGCAATTCAGGCATGGCGGCAGCTTGCGGGAAAAGTGCCGGCCCGGCAAGGGGGGCGAAAAAAGCCCTTGACCGGCCCGGTCCGTTTGTTCTATATACGTTCCTGTCACCGCCACACTTGCGTCTAGACCGTTTTCAGCCCGAGCTGAAACCGGTCCAGAGTCTTATGTTTGGCCCGTCCCGGGCCGCTCAGGCGCCGCTCTGGCTCGCCCGCGTGTTCACGCTTGGCGTGAAAACGCTCCAAACGCCGACATGACAAAGGGCCCGAAGCTGATCCAGCCCCGGGCCCTTTGTCATGCTAGGCGGGGTTAGCCGCGCAGGCTTTGCAGATTCTCGATGCCCAGGCGACGCAGGCTGTCGACCTTTTCCAGGGCCCGGCGAACGGCGTCCGAAGCGTCGTCGATCATGGTCCGCAGATTATCAACGTAGCGGCGCATGGTGTCGGACACCGTGCGGAATTCCTTTTCGTGGACGCCGGCGGCGGCGGCTTCGATGGCGATGTTGGTCGCGATCGAGTCCGACTGGCTGACCACTTCCTCGACGCCATGGGCGCGGCGCGACAGCTCCTCGACATTGGTCGAGAGGTCGTCGAGCTTATCGACCAGCGAGCGCATCATCTCGGCGAAAGCGACGCTTTCGGCGCCGCCCTGGCCGGATTCCTCCAGGGCGCGCAGTTGCTTCAGCTCGTCCTCGATCTTTTCCGACAAGGTGTCGGTGCGCAGGCGCAGCTGGTTCATCTCGCCCCGGATCTGGGCCAGGCGATTGACCAGTTCGCGGGTGTATTGGGTGAGCGCCCGAACCGCGCGGCCCTTGTCGCCGGCCCGGCCGGCGGCCAGCTCGGCATTGAGCGACAAGATGCGAAGGTTCTCCGCCAACTCGTCGAGTTCGCCGAAGGCATGGAAAGCCCGCCGGCAGTCACTGAGCAGGGCGTTGGCCCGCGCCTCAATGCGCTCGGTGCGCTGGGTGCCGGAAATGCTGCGCGCCGTTGGTTCGACTTGATTCATGACGATCCGCTGTTCCCCACGTTGACCGGCGGGCGCCCCGCCTAGTGTGGTGATTCTGAACTGCGCAACATTCTGCGAATTTCAGAATCACCACACAATTCAATAAATGAGTGGCCTGCTTACCCCCAGAATTCGTGGCACGAATTTCGGGGGCAGGACACTAGCCACCGATCATATCCGTTTTCACCGCTGGCGACAGGGGGAATTTTCTGCCCCTCCCCCTGTCCGCGAGGGCAGGCCGCTCCGACCGCACTTCCCGGTCGCCGAGCGCCGCTCTCCCCGCCCCGCGCGCCTGTCCATGGGCCGCGCGGGGCGGGTCCCTTGCTGGTCACCATTTCCACCCGCCGGAGAACCGGGCCGGATGCCTTGCCGCATCACGGAACGGCCCGGCGGGTGGCTTCTCGCGCGCCTCCCGACGGCGGCCCGGCCATCCCGGGGGCCTGGGCCAGAACCGGCCGGGGGGCGCCACCCTTTACGATCCATTCCACCAATGAAGGATGTGAACCCATGTCGACGACCGTCATCAACAATTACTCCAAGGAATATGGCGCCCAGGTCCATGCCGCCTATCAGCGCCAGGGCACCAAGCTTCGCAATACCGTCCGCGCCCGCAACAGCGTCAAGGGCGCCATCGCGGTGTTCTCGAAGGTTGGCAAGGGTACCGCCAGCACCAAGGCCCGCCACGGCAAGGTGCCGGTGATGAATGTCGAGCACGATTCGGTCGAGTGCCAGCTGTACGATTATTACGCTGGCGACTGGCTGGACAAGCTGGACGAACTGAAGGTCGAGCACGACGAGCGCGCCGTGCTGGTCAATGCCGGCGCCTATGCGCTGGGCCGCAAGACCGACGAACTGATCATCACCGAACTGGACAAGTCGACCAACTACGCGCTGGACGGCACCACCGCCCTGACCAAGGCCAAGGTCCTGGCCGCCTTCGAGATGCTGGGCGAGGCCGACGTCCCCGACGACGGCGAACGCACCGCGATCATCGGCTGGAAGCAATGGTCCGACCTGCTGCAGATCCCGGAATTCGCCGACGCCGATTATGTCGGCGACGACGACCTGCCGTGGAAGGGCACCCAGGCCAAGCATTGGCTGGGCACCCTGTGGATGCCCCATTCCGGCCTGACCAAGTCGGGCGGCGTGCGCCATTGCTACTGGTACCACAAGAGCGCGGTGGCCCACGCCGTCGGCTCCGAGGTCAAGAGCGAGATCACCTACCACGGCGACCGCGCCGCGTGGTTCTGCAACAACATGATGAGCCAGGGCGCGGTTCTGGTCGATCCGGCCGGCGTCGTTTCGCTGCGCTGCCTCGAATCCTAAGGAGCAACGCGCATGGCTTACCAATCCAAGGACCTGTCGGTGCTGGCCTATGCCAACGGCTTCACGCTGTGGCACTACACCACCGCCGACACCGCCGCTTCGGTCGATACCGCCGGTTATTTCAACCCGGCCGTCGACATGCTGCGCGCCGGCGACATCATCGTCGCCAACGTCGAGACCTCCGGCACCACCAAGGGCGGCCTGTTCTTCGTGTCGCAGGCGGCCTCGGGCGTGGTCGATGTCAACGACATGACCCAGATCGGCGCCACCGACGCCGATTGACCGTGACCGGACCCGGCGGGACCACCCCGCCGGGTCTTTTCATCCCCAACCCAGGAGACCCGCCATGGCCCTGTCCGCCATCGCGCTGTGTTCGCGCGCCCTTTTGAAACTGGGGGCGGCGAGCATCGCCTCGTTCGACGAAGGCACCGCCGAGTCCGAGGTGTGCGCCAACCTGTATCCGGCTCTGCGCGACGCCATGCTGTCGTCGCATCCGTGGAATTTCGCCACCGGCCAAGCCACGCTTCCTCTGCTGGCCGCCGCCCCGGTCGCCGATTACAGCTGCGCCTACCAGCTTCCCGCCGATTTCTTGCGGGCGCTGTCGGCCGGCCTGGGGGCCAGGGGCTTCGGCCTGGACTACCGCATCGCCGAGAACCGCCTGCATTGCAACGTCGAGGACGGCGTGGTGCTGACCTATGTGTTCCGCCCGGCCGAGCTGAACTTCCCGCCCTTCTTCGACCAGGCGCTGATCGCCCGGCTGGCCGCCGAGTTCTGCAACCGCCTGCGCCACGCCGAAACCATGGGCGGGCGCTATTGGTGG
>NZ_LWQU01000011.1 GCF_001650635.1 Magnetospirillum moscoviense
TCGCCGACAGCGACAGGGTCAAAAGCCTCTGCTATCAGCCCTGGGTCCAGCAGGTCATTTCGTAGGTTCGCCGGTATTAGGCGTCGGGGTTCGGGAATTCAGCAATCACCCAGAATCCACTGATCCGGCCCGACGCAGGCCAAGGGAGGCTTTCATGGCAACCCGACAATCTTTGTTGACAGTCAAAACCAGAATTGGGGGGGCTTTCTGGCTCTCATCGCCTTGCTCATGATCGTCGCCGGGTTTTCCATCTATGGCGGAATCGCCGTGACCAAGAATGTCCATACCTTTTGATTCCGTCGTGGATAACGCCACCAGGATCGCAACCATTGAGCGCAATGTCGGAACCATGCGCCGCAACGTCGTCGGCTACACCTACACGGGCAAGGACAGCTACATCCCTGAAGTCCGTGCGATGGTGACGGTTCTCAGGAATGAGCTTCCGCTCGCGGTCGCGGCGACATTGGACCCGACCCGCAAGGCCAATCTCGAACGCATGGCGAAGCTTGTCGACGAATATTCCGCGGAATTCGAGAAAGTGACCGTGCTGCGCGAGAAGCGTGACGCGCTGGTCGAAGGGACGCTCAATCCCAAAGGGGCCGAAGCACGCAAGATCCTGAGCTCCGTCATGGATGAATCCATGTCCAGGCGTGAGTTCGAACTCGCCGCCCATATCGGGGAAGTTCAGGAAGCCCTGCTGCTGATGCGATTGAATGCAGTCAAGTTCCTGGCGGAACCCGATCCGGCGCTGGTCACCGAGGCAACCACGTTAAAGGATACCGCCACTTCCTCAAGCCGCAAAGCCATTGCCGCAGCCAGGAGCCCGGGCGAGCGCGAAATGATCGGTAAGGTGATCGAGGCGCTTACGGCCTATGAGGCCGCGTTCCGTGAGGTCTCTGCGTCGATCATGCAACGCAACGAACTCGTAACCGTCAGCATGCCTAAATTGGCCGAGGAATTCGGCAAGCTCGGCACGGCAACCCGGGAATCGCAGCAAAGCTATCTGGATAGCCTGAAGGCCGAGATCGGAGCCCTGCTATCCACCCAGCAGACCACGACGTTCGCCGTCGTGATTGCCGCCTTGGCTTTGGGCCTTGCCGGCGCCTTCCTGATCGCCCGCTCGATCGTCAATCCGGTCAACGCCATGACCGGGGTGATGGGCCAACTTGCCGCCGATAACCTGGCCGTCGATGTCCGCTTCACCGACCGTGCCGACGAAATCGGCGCCATGGCCAAGTCGGTCGATCACTTCAAAGCGCAAATGATCCGCGTCCGTCAGTTGGAAGCCGAGCAAGAGGAACAGAAACGCCAGGCCGAGGCCGATCGCCGCGCCGCCATGCATCACATGGCCGACGCGTTCGAATCCAGCGTCGGCAAGGTGGTCGGTACGGTGACCAGCGCGGTGACCGAACTGCAGGCATCTGCCAGCCAGATGGCCGCCACCGAGACCAGCCACCAGGCCACCGCCGTGGCGGCGTCGTCGCAGCAGGCCTCGACCAATGTCGAGACGGTGGCGTTGGCGACCGAGGAACTGGCGGCGTCCATCAACGAGATTTCGCATCAGGTCGAGCGCTCGCTGCAGGTGGCCGCCAAGGCCGACAGCGAAGCGCGCCATACCACCGAAATGATCGAGAACCTGGCGACCGCGGTCGGCCAGATCGGTCAGATCGTGCAGCTGATCAATGCCATCGCCGGCCAGACCAATCTGCTGGCCCTGAACGCCACCATCGAGGCCGCGCGTGCCGGCGACGCCGGCAAGGGCTTCGCGGTGGTGGCCGGCGAGGTCAAGAATCTGGCCAGCCAGACCGCCAAGGCCACCGAAGAGATCACCGCCCACATCCATGCGGTGCAGGACGGCACCCGCGAGGCGGTGACCGCCATCGACAGCATCTCGAAGGTCATCCGCGAGGTGAACGAGATCAGCGCTACCGTGTCGGCGGCGGTGCAGGAGCAATCCGCGGCGACCGGCGAGATCGCCCGCAACGTCGAACAGGCCTCGATCGGTACCCAGGAGGTCTCGGCCAATATCGTGGTGGTCCAGCAGGCCGCCAACGATACCGGCGGTGCCGCCGAGCAGATCCGCATGTCCGCGACCGAATTGTCGCAGCAGGCGGAATATCTGCAAGGCGAGGTCAAACGCTTCCTGGATCAGGTTCGTTCCGACAAGGATCAGATGGAGCTGATGACCTGGAAGGACGAGTATGAAACCGGTATCCCGGCGATCGATTCCGAGCACCGCGCCTACCTCAAACAGATCAACAAACTGTTCGCCGACATGATGACCGGCGACGGCGGCAAGGGAATCGTGCGCGTGCTGCCGACCCTGCTCGACGACATGAAGACCCACTTCGCCAATGAGGAGCGGGCCATGACCCGGGCCGCCTATCCGGCCCTGGCCGACCATCAGGCCAACCATCGCCTGTTCGTCGAAAGGTTCGTCGCGCTGAAACGGGCCATCGAGGAAGGCAAGCCGGATTCGACCACCGCCTTGTTCGACTTCCTGGCCGGATGGACCCGCGAGCACTTCGCCCATGAAGACCACGACATGGCCCGGTTCTTCACCGACCATCATATCGAGGTCATGGCCGCTTAAGACCGGCCAGTCCCACAGGCGCCCGCCCGGGAAACCGAGCGGGCGCCTGTTTTATGTCGTCCCGACCAGCGCCTGCCACTCGTCCTCGGTCAGCACCGTCACCCCCAGCTTCTGGGCGTCGGTCAGCTTCGAGCCGGCATTGGCCCCGGCCACCACGTAATCGGTCTTCTTCGACACCGATCCCACCACCTTGGCGCCCAGGCTTTCGGCGCGGGCCTTGGCCTCGGCCCGGGTCATGGTCACCAGTTCGCCGGTGAATACCACCGCCTTGCCGGCGACCGGGGAATTGCCGGCGACGATGATCTCGGCGTCGGTGACGGTCAACAATGGCTGTGTCTGGATGCCCGGATCAAGTCCGGGCATGACGGTATCTGACGTGTCGTCATTGCCGGGCTTGACCCACTTCTGTCCGGTTAGAATTCTCCCTCCATCGATGAACACATTGCATCGTGCGGATTTGCGGGGAGATAGGCGTTTCCGGAACAGTTGAAACCGTCTCCCCCGCTCAGCCGTCATTCCCGCGCAGGCGGGAATCCATGCATGACGCTGGAATGCCGTTTCTTCAATGGGATACAGCCGAGCGGCCGGCGCCATGGATCCCCGCCTGCGCGGGGATGACGGCTCTTGGGTGGATACGCCCTCCTCTAACCGGACAGAAGTGGGTCGAGCCCGGCAATCCACGGCAGGGCCACACAATTCGTCCAGCACCCGCAGGTTATGCTCTTCCGCGAAGAAGGCCAGCAGGTCGCCGGCAACGCTGGGGCCGATATCCTCGATCGAGGTCAGTTCGTGATAGGCCTCGTTCTCGCGGGCGATCGCCGCCAGCATGGATTCCCGCCAGCGGGCGAAGCTGCCGTAATGGCGGGCCAGCCGCTTGGCCGTGGCCTCGCCCACCTGGGGGATGCCCAGCGCGAAGATGAAGCGTTCCAGCCCGATGGTGCGCCGGGCGTTGATGGCGGCGAACAATTTCGTCACCTTCTTCTCGCCCCAGCCGGGATAGCTTTGCAGCCGCACGATCCCCGTGTTCTTTTCTTCCAGACGGAAGATGTCGGCCGGCCCCGTGATCCAATCCTTATCGACCAGCAGGGCAATGTTCTCGTCGCCCAGCCCTTCGATGTCGAAGGCGTTGCGCGACACGAAATGGCGAAGCCGCTCCTTGACCTGGGCCTTGCACGACAGGCCGCCGGTGCAGCGCTTGGCCACCTCGCCCTCGGCCCTGACGGCATGCGCACCGCAGACCGGGCAGGTGTCGGGGAAGACGAAGGCGGAACTGTCGGCCGGGCGCCGGTCAAGCACCACCGATACCACCTGGGGGATGACGTCGCCGGCCCGCTGGATCACCACGACGTCACCGACCCGGACATCCTTGCGGGCGATCTCGTCCTCGTTGTGAAGGGTGGCGCGCGACACCACCACGCCGCCGACATTGACCGGCTGCAGATGGGCCACCGGGGTCAGCACCCCGGTCCGGCCGACCTGGATCTCGATCTTTTCCAGCCGGGTGGTCGCCTGCTCGGCCGGAAACTTGTGCGCGATGGCCCAGCGCGGGCTGCGGCTGACAAAGCCCAGCCGGGCCTGCCAATCGAACCGATCGACCTTGTAGACGATGCCGTCGATATCGTAATCCAGCCCGGCGCGGTCGATCCCCAGTCGGCCGTAGACCGCCAACAGCCCGTCGGCACCCGCCACCCTTTCGATCCGGTCATTGACCGGGAAACCCCAACCGCGCAGGCGGTCCAGGAAGCTGGCATGGCTGTCGGCCACCTGATCCGAACAATCGCCCAGCGCATAGACGAACAGCGACAGCGGCCGGCTGGCGGTAATAGTCGGGTCCAACTGGCGCAACGATCCGGCGGCGGCGTTCCGGGGATTGGCGAACAGCTTGTCGCCGGCTTCTTCCTGGCGCTGGTTGAGGGCCAGGAAGTCGGCCTTGGCCATATAGACCTCGCCCCGGACCTCAAGGATGCGCGGGGCGCCCGCGATGGTTTCCGGCAACTTGCCCCGGGCGATCAGGGTGCGGATATTAAGGGTGACGTCTTCGCCCTCGGCACCGTCGCCGCGGGTGGCGGCCTGGACGAAACGGCCATCCTCGTAGCGCAAGCTGATGGACAATCCGTCGATCTTCGGCTCGGCGACGAAATTGATCGCTTGATCGGGGGCCAAGGCCAGGAAGCGGCGGATGCGCCCTTCGAATTCCCGCACGTCGTCGTCGGTGAAGGCATTGTCCAGCGACAGCATCGGCACCGCATGGCGGACCTTGCCGAACCCTTCAAGGGGCGCGGCGCCGACCTTGGCGGTCGGGCTGGCGCCGCTGACCAGTTCGGGGAAGCGTTCCTCGATCTCGCCCAGGCGACGCCGCGCCGCATCGTAGGTGGCGTCGTCCACCTCGGGGGCATCGTTCTGGTGATAGGCGATATCCCAGCGCCCCACCTGCTCACGCAAGGTGGCGGCCTCGATACGGGCCTCGAAGGGAGTGAGGGCAGAAACGGGGATGGGCGCGCGCATGCGCGTTTTATACCGTCAGCCGCCGGCCCTGACCAGGGGTCAGCCGCCCATCGCCAGACCGGGCTGGGCGGTGCCGGCCTGCTTGACGTGGTCGGTGAAATACTTGATGCGCTTGGCGACGTCGGCGGCCGGCTGACCGAAATAATAGCCCTGGGCGTAATCGACGCCGATATCGGCCAAATTCCGCAGCATCGCCGCGTCCTCGACGCATTCGCCGATGGTGACGATCCCCAGATCGTGGCACAGGCTGGTCATCGCCTTCAGCACCGACCGGCCCTTGGGGTCGTGGGCGTCGCGCACATAATCGTGATCGAACTTGGCGAAATCGACCGGCAGGATGCGCAGCAGGTCGAAGGCCGATCCGCCCGAGCCGAAATCGTCCAGCGAAATGCGCGTGCCCATCTTGCGAATGCGCATCAGCAGGCGCTTGGCCTCGTCCAGATTGTAGATGTCGGTGGCATCGGTGACTTCCAGCACCAGACGGCCCAGCACCGACTTGTACTGGTCCATCAGCTTCAGCAGCGAATGATAGAAACCGGGATTGCCCAGCGACTGGCCCGAGATGTTGACGGCGATGTTGGCCAGGCTCGACACCTCGCCCGGTTCCTTCAAGATCTTCAGCGCCTTGGTCACCGCGATCAGGTCGAACTCGCCGATCACACCGACATCGGTGGCGAACGGGATGATCTGGTTGGGGGTGAAGAAGGCGCCATTGTGCTGGATGCGGCTGAAGGCCTCGTATTGCAGCACCGCGCCGGTGCGGACGTTGACGATCGGTTGGAACAAAAAGATCAGCTTGTCGTCGCCCTTGATCATCTTGCGGAAATTGCGCACGCGGATCAGCGTGTCCTCGACCGCGACGCGGGCGCCTTCAGCCAGCGATTTCAGGGCGAAGCGGGCGCTGTCCTTGACGAAGCCGTTGACGATATAGGTCAGCGCCTTGGAGATGTCTTCGTCCGACAGCGCCGAATCTTCCATTTCCAAGGAGGCGGTGCGCATCTTGACCGAGGCGGCGCCGTTGGTCTTGCCGGCGAACTTGTCGGCCACCGCCGACACGCGCTTGTGCACCTCGGCGGCACTGGTCTTGTCGTCGTGGACCAGGCCGAACGACGAGGTCGACAGCGCCCCGGCCGAGGCACCCCTGACCGAGCATTCGTCCAAGGTGTGCTGAACGGTGGCCAGGAAGGTCTGGGCGATGGCCGGCTCGATGGCGTTGAAATTGGTCGCCGACAGGTCGAACAGGGTCAAGGTGTAGTCGGTGCCGATGCGGTTGGCCTCGTTCAGACGGGTCCGCACCATCTCGATGAACTGGGCCTTGTGATCGACGTCACCGACCACCCGGTCGGCCTCGGCGACCGCGATCGGCGGCACGCGCGACAGCACGACGTGATAGGTCTTGGGAAATTGCGGCAGGCGGATGCCGGCCATGCGCATGCGGGTGACCGTGCCGGCCGAGCCGACCAGCATCAAGGGCGTGTGATCAAGGCGGCCGGTATTCTTCAGCCGCTGCATCGATTCATCGAAACGCTTGCGGTCCTTGGGGTGGACAAGGTCGCCCAGCGGTTTGCCCATCAGGTCGTTGTCGGTCAGTCCGTACAGCGCTTCGCCGGCACCGGCCGAATAGGCGACCTGATTTTGCTCCGTGACTTCCAACAGCAGGTCGGCACCGGCAAAGGCGAACGCGATGAAGCGATCACGCTGCGCCTTCAGCTTCTCGACCATTCCGGCCTCGTCACCCATGCACACCCCTCCATGGCGCAAACATGCGCCATCCCATCCCGCTGATACATTAACGGAAGTTTAATGTGTGCGCAAGAAGTGCGTATTTAAACGATAATTAAACGCCGACACCATCGCGGGCTGGGTGGGGACTATACATTCAATAGGAGATACTCGCGCTCCCAACTAGACACCACCCGCTGATAGGCGTCCCACTCGGCTTCCTTGACCGACATGAAGGCCTCGCAGAAATCCTCGCCCAGGGCCTCGCGCACTTGGCGGGCGGCCTTCAGCTTCTCCAGGGCGTCGGGCAGGTGGCGTGGCAGCGAATGCGCCCTTGTGTAGCCCGAACCATTGATCGGCTCGCCGGGATCGACCTTGTTCTGAATGCCCAGCCAGCCGCACACCAGCGAGCCGGCGATGGCCAGATAGGGGTTGGCGTCGGCACCGGCCAGGCGGTTCTCGACCCGGCGCGAGGATTGGCCGGATTCCGGCACGCGCAGGCCGACCGTGCGGTTGTCGCGGCCCCAATGGACGTTGATGGGGGCGTCGTAATCGGGCACCAGCCGGCGATAGGAATTGACGTTGGGGGCGAACAACAACATCGTTTGCGGCAAGTACTTGCGCAGCCCGCCGATATACCAGCGGAACAATTCGGTGTCGGCGCCGTTTTCATCGGCGAACAGGTTGCGGCCCGACACGGCATCCACCAAATTCTGGTGGATGTGCATGGCGCTGCCCGGCTCGTTCTGCATCGGCTTGGCCATGAAGGTGGCGTACAGCCCCATGCGCAGCGCCACCTGGCGCACCGTGCGCTTGAACAGGAACACCTGATCGGCCAGGTCCAGCGCGTTGCCGTGGTCGAAATTGACCTCCATCTGGCCGTTGCCGGCCTCGTGCGACAAGGTATCGACGTCAAGGCCCAGGGTCTCCGAGAAATCGTAGAGCTGGTCGAACAGCCCCTCGAACTCGTTGATGGCATCGACGCCGTAAGCCGGCCGCCCGGTCTCGGGCCGGCCCGACCGGCCGGTCGGCGGCACCAAGGGATAGTCGCTGTCGGTATTCTGGCTGACCAGGAAGAATTCCAGCTCGGGCGCCACCACCGGACGCCAGCCCGCGTTTTCATAAAGGGCCAGCACCCGCTTCAGCACGTGGCGCGGGCTGATCTCGACGGGACGGCCGTCGGCATAGGAGCAATCGTTGATGACGCAGGCGGTGCGTTCCTCGACCCACGGCACCCGGCGAAGCGTCGAGGCATCGGGCATCAGGTAGATGTCGCCGTTGGCGATGCCGGTGACGTCCTCTTCCGGATATTCGCCGGTCACCGTCTGCACGAAAATGCTTTCCGGCATGCGCAGGCCCCTGGACTGCGCCGCGTGAACGAACTTCTGCGCCGGGACGATCTTGCCTCGGGCGATGCCGGACATGTCGGGGACCAGACACTCCACCTCGGAGACCCCGTTGGCCTTGATCCAGTCGGCGAACACGTTCATGAAGCCCTCGGTCATTGATTGTCTTGGCCACCAGTATCGTCGCTCGCGCCGACGACGAAAAGGGGGGCGCGCCTATTTTCTTCGCATCGGGCGAACCAATCGCACGACTTTTCCCATCGCCTGTTGCATTGCCAGGCCGCATGGACGAAATTAGATAAACACAGGGGAAATATCTCCCTGCCCTGCTATCTGACAGGCGAACATGGGTTTTTCGACGGTCCTTATCATCAGCCTGGCTGCCGGCGTCATCCTTGTGGTCGGCGGCGGCCTGATGATGTACATGGCCAACCTGGTCAGGTCGGCCTATGAGATCAAGGTCCAGATCAATTCCGAGGTCGAGGAACGCCTGTCAAAGATGGGCGAGGACCTGGACAAGAAGTCCAAGTGGATCAAGCGCGACCTGCTGGAAGATATCGACCGGGTCAAGACCAACCTGTTCACCGAGAACTCCAGCAAGCTGAACGACATCACCGCGCCCCTGCTGGGCCGGATCGAGGCGCTGGAACAGGGTTTGAAAGCCGAGCGGGCCGAATGGCAAAAGGCGGTGGAAGCCGACCGCGCCACCATCGCCGCCCTGGAAGCCCGCCTACGCCGTGGTGGTGGCGGCGGCGAAGCGGCAGCCGCCGTTCAGGCCGCCCGCGACGCCAAGGACGCCAAAGAAGGCGAAGCGGGATCGCCCGCCCCATCGGCCGCGCCGGCACCCGGCGCCCCGCCGACAGCGGCCAAGCCCGCCGCCCCGACCAAGCCGCAAAGCGGCCAGAAGCCGGCCAGCTGGCTGCCCGAACTGGGCTAAGTCCCTCCCCTAAAGCCCCCTGATCCAGCGAGGCCGCAACCGGCCCTGGCCGGCCAGGGCCATGTCCACTTGCGCCAACAGGCGATCCTTGTCCTTGGGCAGGGTACCGGCCAGGGCCAGGGCGTTGCTGGCATGGTTCGAGCGAAAGATCACCGGAGCCGGCGGATCGAGGCGTTCGATCAAACGGCGCAGTTCGACCAGCACGGCGCGGTCGTCCTGCCAGGCGAAGGCTTCGCCCTGACGGGCGAAGAAGTTCTTGGCCACCGATTCCTCCAGCCCCAGTTGCAGGACCGACAGGAAGGTCGGCGGAGCCAGGTTGACCAGACTGGCGGTGTCGTCGATGTGATCCTGCCAATGGGCCTGGCCGCCCAGCCCGGTGATCACCGTCGCCGACACCTTGAGGCCGGCTTCCCGCGCCCGCGCCAGCGCCGCCGCCATCTGCTTGCGCGAGCCCTTGGCGATCACCTTCAGCAGCCGGTCGTTGCCGGTCTCGATGCCCAGATAGACCTGGGTCAGCCGCTTCTCCTTCAAGGCCCGCATGTCTTCGACCGACTTGGCCAGCAGGTTGAAGGGCGTGGCATAGGCGGTGACCCGCTGCAGATTGGGCAGCCTGGCCGCCAGATGGTCGCAGATGGCCGCCAAAATCTCGGTCGGCAGGTTGTAGGCGTCGCCATCGGCCAGGAACACCCGGTGCGCCTCGGGCCAGTCGGCGGCGGCCGCATCGATGTCGGCGAACAATTCGGGCAGCGGCCGGGCGCGATAGGTCTTGCCCTTGTACATCGAGCAGAAGGCGCAATGATTGTAGCGACACCCCAGCGTCGCCTGGATGATCAGGTTGTCGCCCTCGGATGGTGGCCGCCACAGCGGAAAATCATAGTCGATCATCGGGCGACTATAGACGAATCCGCGGCAGGCAACATCACCGTCACCTTCGTTCCCGTCCCGGGGCAGCTTTCGATCGACAAGGTGCCGCCATGCATGTCGACGAACTTCTGGGTCAAGGGCAGCCCCAGGCCGGTCCCCTGGAAGCGCCGCGCCAACGAGGAATCGACCTGGACGAAGGGGCGCATGGCCCGGGCGATTTCGTCCGGCGTCATGCCGATGCCGGAATCGGCGATGCTCAAGTGCAGGAAGTCCTCGTCGCGGCGCAGCACCACCTCGACCTCGCCACCGGCGGGGGTGAACTTCAAGGCGTTCGAGGTCAGGTTCAAGATGATCTGGCGAAACCGCAAGGGATCCAACTCGACCGTTCCGATATCGTCGTGAACCGCCAGCTTCATGGTCACTTCGTGCGCCCGGGCCTTGTCGCGGACCAACCGGCAGGCCGAATGCAGAATGGTGACCGGGTTGACCGGCTCGCGGCGCAGCGCGAACTCGCCGGCCTCGATCTTGGCCATGTCCAAGATGTCGTTGATCAACGACAAAAGGTGAGTGCCGGAATCCCAGATCGCCTCGACGTAATCGGTGTAATGGCTGTTGTCCAACGGCCCCATCACCCCCAGGCGCATGACGTCGGAAAAGCCGATGATGGCGTTCAAGGGCGTGCGCAATTCATGGCTCATATTGGCGACGAAATCGCTTTTGGCCTTGCTGGCCTGCTCGGCCTCTTCCCGGGCCCGGTCCAATTCGCGGGTGCGCTCGGCGACGCGGCGTTCCAGGCTTTCGTTGACATAACCGAGCGACTTTTCCGCCCAATGGCGCCGGGTCACGTCCTGGGCCACGCCAATGATTCCGGCCCCGTCGTCCAACAAGGCCAGGTTCCACGACAACACTGTGCCTTCGGCCGTGGTCAATTCCTGCTCGCGCACGCTATGTCCGCACCGCACGGTGGCCAACAGCGCGCCGAAATTGCCCCCGGTCATGGTCAGCACATTATTCCACGGCTGATCGACGACCACGTCGCGGCGAACATTGAACACCCGTTCGGCCTCGCGGTTGAATTCGCGCAGCAGGCCGGCGCCGTCGATCACCACGATGACGCTGGCGGCGGCCTCGACCAGCGAGCGGAACCGGGCCTCGCTGGCCCTGAGGATCGATTCGCGCTGCTTTCTTTCGGTGATGTCGCCGATCGAGCCGACCATGCGGGTGGCGACGCCATTCGCCCCCCTGACCGCCAGCCCGCGAGCCTGCATCCAGCGATAGGTGCCGGCCTGGTCGCGGACGCGATATTCGCATTCGAAATGTTCGTCCAGGCCTTTGAGGTGGCGAACCAGATCGGACTGATAGCGACCGCGGTCCTCGGGATGGACGATTTCCAGCCATTCGTTCGAGGTGGTGCGAACGTTGTCCGAGCCGAAGCCCAGGATGGTCAGCAGGCGGGCCGACAGGTAAAGCTCCTTGGTGACCGGGTTCCAGTCCCACAGGCCCTCGTTGGGGCCGCGCATGGCCAGGGCGTAGCGTTCCTCGCTTTCCTGCAAGGCCGTCTTGGCCGCCTGCAGCTCAGCCCTGGCTTGTTCCAGTTGGCTGACCCGGTCGCGCAGCCGGGTGATCGCCCGGGATGGCGCCCCGGTCGTCCGTGGCGGTTTGCCGTGGCGGGGCCCGCATTGACTCATCCGCCGTCACCTCGCTCACCCATCCATACGCCAAGGTAAGGTCGCGAGACCCGAATTAAAAGCGGGGCGGAGGAATACCTCCGCCCCCTCTTTCGGTTAATAGGCGAACTCAGGCGCTGGCCTGCACCAGCGCAAGATTACCGAATCGCGCCTCGATATAGGCCACCAACTCGGCCACCGATTCGTCGATGGACTTGCCGGTGGTATCGAGATGCAGCTCGGGCTCGGCCGGCGGCTCGTAGGGGGCCGAGATGCCGGTGAATTCCGGGATTTCGCCCTTGCGGGCCTTCTTGTACAGGCCCTTGGGGTCGCGGCGTTCGCACTCGTTCAAGTCGGTGGCGACATAGACCTCGTGGAAGGCGTCGGGGTCGATGGCGCGCACCCGGTCGCGGTCGGTGCGATAGGGGCTGATGAAGGCGGTCACCACCAGCAGGCCGGCCTTGGCCATCAGATGGGCGACCTCGCCGACGCGGCGGATGTTCTCGGCGCGGTCATCGGGCGAGAAGCCCAGGTCCGAGCACAGACCGTGGCGGACATTGTCGCCGTCCAGCACGCTGGCCTGCCAGCCCTTCTGGAACAGCCGGCGTTCCAGTTCCATGGCGATGGTCGACTTGCCGGCGCCCGACAGGCCGGTCAGCCACACCACGCCGCCCTTGTGACCGTTGGCGACGGCGCGGGTATCGACGGTGACCTTGTGATCGACGGCATAGATGTTGCGGCTGGCCGCAGCCGCCTCGGCGATGATGCCGCCGCCGACGATGTCGAAGCCGTGCACCAGCACGAAGCGGCCCAGGCGGGCGTTGGCGCCGAAGGCGTCGAAGGCGATGGCTGCGCGCGAGCGCAGCACCACCTCTGCCACCGCGTTCTTCTGCACCACCTCGGCTTCGTGGCTGGCCAGATCGGCGACATCGACGACGCGTTCGATCGCGGCGACTTCGACACTGTATTCGGCGGTGGCCAGCTTCAGCTTCAGGCGGTCGCCCTTGACCAGCGGCTCGCGGCCCAGCCAGAACACCCGGGCACGGATTTCATGGGCCAGGACCGGGCTGTTGTCGGCCAGGTGAGCCACTTGGCCGCGCTCGACGAAGATCGGCTCGTCCAGGGTGAAGCCGACCGAGCGGCCGGCCGCCGAAGCGAGTGTGGTAACATGCTCGCCGGCCCAGTCCTCGATGGTGGCGACCCGGGCCGACTTGCCCGACGGCGAGAAGACCAGGCGGTCGCCGACCTTGAGGCGGCCGGATTCGATGCGGCCGGCGATGATGCGGCGCTGGTCGAACTTGTAGACGTCCTGCACCGGCAGGCGCAGCGCCTGGTCGGTGGCCTGGGCGGCGCCATTGAAGCCATTCAGCGCCTCGATCACCGTCGGGCCCTTGTACCAGCCGGCCTGGCCCTTCTCGCGGACGAACTCGCCGCTGCGGGCCGACACCGGGATGACATGGGTCGGAATCACGCCGATTCCGGCCAGATAGGCGCGGATTTCCGCCTCGACTTCCTTGAAGCGGGCTTCATCCCAGTTGACCAGGTCCATCTTGTTGACCGCCACCGCGATCTGGGTCAGCCCCAGAAGGTGCAGCAGATAGCCGTGACGGCGCGATTGTTCCTGCACGCCTTCATGGGCGTCGATCACCAGCACGGCGGCTTCGGCCGAGGCGGCGCCGGTGATCATGTTCTTCAGGAATTCCTTGTGACCGGGCGCGTCGATGATCAGCACCGGCCGCTCGCCGGTATGGAAATAAAGCTGCGAGGTGTCGATGGTGATGCCCTGGTCGCGCTCGGCCTGCAGGGCGTCCATGACGAAGGCCCACTCGAACGGCATGCCGCGCTTGTCGCAGACCTCGCGCAGGGCCTCGACCTTTCCTTCGGGCAGGGCGCCGGTTTCGTGCAGGACGCGACCCACCAGGGTCGACTTGCCGTGGTCGACATGGCCGACGACGACGATCTTCAGCGGAGTGTTGCTCATATCCATAATCCTCGTCGTTCGCTTACATGTAGCCGCCGGCACGCAGCCGTTCGAAGGCGTCTTCGGATTCCTTGTCCTGGGCGCGGCCCGAACGTTCGGAAATCCGGGTGGTTTCCAGTTCCTCGATGATTTCCTCGACATTCGAGGCGGTCGAGGCGACCGAGCCGGTGCACGGCGCGCAGCCGAGCGAGCGGTAACGCTTGCCGTCCTTGGCGAAGTAAAGATCGACCACCGGGATGTTCTCGCGGGCGATGTAGCGCCACACATCCAGCTCGGTCCAGGCCAGCAGGGGGTGGATACGCAAGGACGTGCCCGGGGCGAAGTCGGTCTTGAACTGGTCCCAGAATTCGGGCGGCTGATCACGCACGTCCCATTCGGCCTGTGCGTTGCGCGGGCTGAACACCCGCTCCTTGGCCCGGGTGCCTTCCTCGTCGCGGCGGATGCCGGCGATCACGCCGGTATAGCCGTGCTGGGCCAGCAGAGCCTTCAGGCCCTCGGTCTTCAAGGCGGTGCAGCAATTGACCCGGCCCTGGTGCGGCCCCATGCCGGCATCCAGCGCGGCGCGGTTCTCGCCGACGATCAGCGGCAGGTTCCATTCCTTGGCGACGCGGTCGCGGAACTCGATCATTTCCGGAATCTTGTGGTGGGTGTCGACATGCAGCACCGGAAACGGCACATGGCCGAAGAACGCCTTGCGGGCCAGCCACAGCATGACGTTGGAATCCTTGCCGATCGACCACAGCATGGCGATCTTGTCCAGGCGGTTGAAGGCCTCGCGCAGGATGTAGATCGACTGGGCTTCCAATTGGTCCAGATGGTTCATGGTCATCGCTTTCTCGTCAGATACCGGCACCGTCGGTGCCGAAATTCAGGGTGTGGATTCCGCATTCGGACTTGGCCGACCCGACCCAGCGACCGGCGCGGGCCGGCTCGCCGGGCTTGGTCGGCCGGGTACAGGGCCAGCAGCCGATCGAGCGATAGCCCTGCTCGACCAGCGGATGACGCGGCAGGCCGCGCAGTTTGAAGGCGGTCTCGATCGCGTCTTCGCTCCAGTTGGCCAGCGGGCTGATCTTGGTGACCAGGCCGGCCTGCTCGACCGTCGAGATGGTCTGACGTTCCAGGCTGTGGCCGCGCTTCCTGCCGTCGATCAGCGCACCGTAAGGGGCGACGGCGCGGGCCAGCGGCCACACCTTGCGCAGCTCGCAGCAGCGGTCGGCATCGGTGCGCCACAAATCCTGGGCCGCCTTCAGATCCTCGTCGGTCGGGCGAACCACCACCACATTGGTCAGGCCCAGCTTGCGCTCGAGCTGATAGCGGTAGGCCAAGGTCTCGTCGAACAGCTCGCCGGTATCGAGGAAGATCACCGGCAGGTCCGGATCGACCTGGGCCACCAGATCCAGCAGCACCGCCGATTCGGCACCGAACGACGAGGTCACGGCGATGCGGCCGGGAAAGACATCCCTGGCCATCACCTCGATCAACTCGCGGCCTTCCAGGGCGCCATAGGCCGCACGCGGGTCGATCACGGTCATTCGGCGGCTCCCAGCAGGGCGTTGATGTCGCCGACCGCCGCCGCGACCGAGACCGGGTTCTCGGCCAGGTCGCGGGCGGTGTCGATCAGAAGCGCCACCGCTTCGCGCAGGGCTTCGGCCTCGCCACCCCGGGCGGCCAAAGCCGTCCGGGCGGCATCGACCACATCGGCCTGATCGGCCCAATGGGCGCCGATCGCGGCGATGTGGGCGGCCAGGTTCTGGCCGTCCTCGCTGGGCACGCCCTTCAGGTGCAGCAGCCGGCGGGCGGCATATTCGATGCCGGTGTCGGCCGCTTCGGCGGCGATGGCCTGGTTGCCGACCGCCAGGGCGCGGTCCAGGGTGATCAGGGAATCGTCGGCCAAATCCTCATACAGGTCGGCGGCGGCGAAGGGCGCCGCGCACTCGCCCTTGGCCTGCGGCGCACCTGCGAAATCGTGGCTGTCGCCCCAATCGACGAACAGGTCGTCGGCGCCGCCTTCACCCAGGCTGTTCAGAATGGCATCGATACCGTCCTTGCCCTGGCGCTCGGCCCAGGCCCTGACCCCTTCGCCGTCCTGACGGCCCGAAGCCCAGGCCTGGCGCAGCAGCCCCAGGCCGGCGACCGCGTGGCGGGCGGCAATCATCGGGCCGGTCAGGCCGATGGTCGAGCTGGCGGCGTCACCGCCGAAATGCAGCTGATAGTAAGGGGCCGGCTGGCCGTCGATCTTCTTGGCCATGCCGTGCAGGCCGAAATCGGCGACATGGTGCAGGCCGCAGGAATTCTGGCAGCCCGAGACGTGGACGCTGGTCCCCTTGGCCTGCGGATCGGACAGGGCGGCATTCAGCGCTTCACGGGCGAAGCCCTGCGAGTTGGTGATGCCGATGCGGCAGGTGGTGGTGCCGGGGCAGGAAATCACCGTGGCGATGTCGGCGGCCGAGCGCGGCACGTCGAAGCCGATGGCCCGGACGCCATCGACCACCAGTTGGCTCTGCTCGCGGGCGACACCCAGGAACAGCAGATTCTGGTCGCGGGTGGCGCGCAGCTCGGTCACGCCGACCCGGTCGGCGATATCGGCCAGGGCTCCCCATTGTTCGGACGAGACGATGCCCAGCGGCACCGACACCGACACCGCGACCGAGCCGTCATGGGCGTCGATCAGCCCGACCGGAGCCCGCGAGATGGCGGCCTCGGCCGGGCGGTTCCAGTCCAGGCCGGCCCAGTGGCGCTGCGGCAGGCCGCGAACCCGCTCGAATTCCTCGGCGAACAGGGCGCGGAACTTGTCGTCGCCGAAACGCTTGGCCACGAACTTCAGGCGCGCCGCGTTGCGGTTGCGACGATCGGAATAACGCTGGTGCAGCCGGGCCAGGGCTTCCAGCACCGCCGGCAGCTCATCTTCGGTGACGAAATCAGCGATTTCGACCGCCGCGCGCGGCTGCGAGCCCAGGCCGCCGCCGGCCGTCACCCGGAACCCCGGGCGGCCGTCCTTGGTGATGGCGATGAAGCCCAGATCGTGGATGGCGGTGTGGCCGCAATCGGTGGCGCAGCCCGACACGGTGATCTTGATCTTGCGCGGCATGTGCTGAACCAGCGGATGGCGCAGCCAGGCCCGGGACAGTTGGTCGGCGACCAAACCAGCATCGACCAGTTCCCGCGGGCAGGCGCCGGCCAGGGCGCAGGCCGTCAGGTTGCGGATGGTGTTGCCGCAGGCCTCGCGGGTGGTGATGCCGTTGGAATAAAGCGCCTCGAGCAGGTCGGGGGTCTTTTCCAGCGCCACCGCGTAGATCTGCACGTCCTGGCGGGTGGTGACGTGCGAGGCGCCTTCGGCGAAATTGCGATTGACCGCGGCCAGAGTGCGCAGCCAGCCGACCGGCAGGCGGCCGCCGGGGATCTTGATGCGGACCATCTGCACGCCCGGCTGCTTCTGGCCGTAGACGCCGAAACGGACGCGATGGGCCGTGAAGCGCTCGCCATCCCATTCGCCGGACAGGTGCCGGGCCAGGCCGGCGCGGTATTCGTCCAGGTCCGACAGGCGAACCAGCGGCTCGGAAATCGGCAGGTCGGAGGTGGCGGCGTCGAGCATCGAGATGTCCTCTTCTATTTCACACACGCAAGGTGTATGTTGATTTCGTATTCACGTTATCGCGCTGCACAGTCTATAAAGTCAACAGGTTTCTGTGTTATATAATCCATAAACACACTAGACTAAACGTACAATCTGGAGAACATCATGACCTATGCCGGAGAAATCACCCCCGCCGACGCCTGGGCGCGCCTGCAGGCCGAACCCAATACCAAGCTGATCGACGTGCGCACCCAGGCGGAATGGGTCTATGTCGGCCTGCCCGACCTGAGCGCCCTGGAAAAGCAGCCGATCCTGGTGTCGTGGCAGGTATTCCCGACCATGGCCCGCAACGAATCCTTCGCCGAGCAGTTGGGCGGCCAGGGCATCGCCGACGCCGACGTGCTGCTGTTCCTGTGTCGGTCGGGGGTGCGTTCGAAGGCCGCCGCCGAGTTGATGACCCAGTTGGGCCACCAGCAATGCTGGAACATCACCGACGGATTCGAAGGCCCGCTGGACCCGGCCCGTCACCGCGGCGCCACCCAGGGCTGGAAGTCGGCGGGGCTGCCCTGGATTCAAGGATAAGGGTTTCCACCTAGTGTGGTGATTCCGAAGTTCGCATCAAAATGCGGACATCGGAATCACCTCACAATTCAACAGATTAGTGGCCTGCTCATCCCAGAAATTCACTTGCGAATTTCTGGGGCAGGACACTAGGTTGGATGTGGCACTTGTGCCGCACCCGACCGGCGTAAATGGGCAAAATTGTCACAAGGATTGACTTCGGGCGGCAGGGGGCGGATATCCATGAACCGCGCCGCCATCCTTATTCATGCCGAGTGGTTTTCCCGTGTCCCTGGCTCGTCCTTTCCTGATCGGCTTGTCGTTGGCCCTGGCGTCGCTTGCCTGGCCGGCGTGCGCCGCCGAAACGCCCGGGGACCTGCAAAAGCGGCTGGAATCCGAGGCGGCGCCGAAAATCGGCGACCGCACCTTGGACCCTGCCCCGCTGACCGGCTTCTATCGCCAGCGCGGGCACCGCCTGGCCTGGACCGAGGGCAAGGGCGAGCGGGTGGTCGGCGATATCCTGGCCGTCGCCGCCGGCGAGGGGCTGTCGGCCGACAATTACGCCATTCCCGCCACCAATTCGGCGATCGACCGCGACCTGTTGATCAGCGACGCCCTGGCCCGCTTCGGCCACGACCTGGCGACCGGGCGCATCGCGCCGACCCGCTCGGTCGGCGGCATGGGGCCGGACACGCGGCCAAGCTTCGACGCCACCCGCTTCCTGATCGACCTGTCGTCCGGCAAGGATGTCGCCGCCCTGCTGGAAGTGCTGCCGCCGCCCTATGCCGGCTATCAGCGCCTGAAGCTCGCGCTGGAGCATTATCGCAAGCTGGTCGCCGCCGGCGGCTGGCCTGTCATCCCGGATGGCACCTCGATCAAGGCCGAAGCCGAGGACGAGCGCCTGTTGCTGGTGCGCCGCCGCCTGATCATGACCGGCGAACTGGCCGCCGCGCACGACAAGGGCAAGCGCCTGGACAAGCCGCTTGCCGACGCGTTGAAGACCTTCCAGAACCGCCACGGTATCGAGCCCGACGGTTTCGTCGGCAAGCAGACCCTGACCGCCTTGAACGTGCCGGCGGAAGAGCGGATGCGCCAGGTCCAGGCCAACCTGGAACGCTGGCGCTGGATGCCGCACCGGCTGGATTCGTCGCACATCGCCGTCAATCTGCCGGCCGCGCACCTGGAACTGGTGCGCGAGGGCCGCATCGACCTGGCCATGCGCGTCGTCGTCGGCGACGTCAAAAGCCCGACACCGACCATGGCCACCACGCTCAGTTCGGTGGTGCTGAACCCGACCTGGACGGTGCCGCCCGGCATCGCCACCAAGGAGATCCTGCCCAAGCTGCGCAAGGAACCCAACTATCTGGTGGCCAACAACATGGTCATCCTGGACGCCTTCGACGGCGATTCGGCCAAGCAGCAGGGCATCGGCATCGACTGGTCGCGGCAATCGCGCTTTCCCGGCCGACTGCGCCAGCGTCCCGGCCCCGACAACGCCCTGGGCCAGATCAAGTTCAACCTGTCCAATTCCGACGACATCTATCTGCACGACACCCCCAAGCGCCAGTATTTCGGCCGCATCTTCCGGGCTCTGTCGCATGGTTGCGTGCGCCTGGAACGTCCGCTGGACCTGGCCAAGTCGCTGATCGGCGGCGAGATGGCCGACAAGGTGCCCGAGCTGATCAGCGCCGCCGACACCAAGACCATCAAGCTGGACAAGGCGCTGACGGTCTATCTGATGTATTTCACCGCCTGGGCCGAAGAGGATGGCACCGTCCATTTTCGCGACGACCTTTACGGCCATGATGCCCGCCTGAAGGCCGCCCTGAAGCGCCCGGCCCGGGTGGGCCCCGCCAACTAGATTGTGCGCAACATCTCTAAGGTCCACACCTGAGAGGTTGACTCAGCCCCCACACTCGATGGTATGAATTTCGCCTCACCTCAGGGGGGTGTCATGGGTTTCGAAGGTCAGAGCAAGGACGAAGGGACGCTATCGCGTCGTTCGTTTCTGGCGGGCGGCTTGGCCGCGATCGCCGGGGCCTGTTTGGTTTCCCCGGTGGAAGCCGCCGTCCGCGCCATGCCCGAACGCGGGCTGCATCTTTACAACATCCATACCGGCGAATGGCTGAAGACCGTCTATTGGGCGGAAGGGCGCTATCTGCCCAAGGCGCTGACGCAGGTGAACCGCATGCTGCGCGACCATCGTTCGGGTGAGACCCATCCCATGGACCCGCGCCTCTTGGACCTGATGGTCGCCGTGCACAAGAAGCTGGGCAACAAGGGCGCCATCCACATTATTTCCGGCTACCGGTCGCCGCAGACCAACGCCATTCTGGCCTCGGCCACCGACGGCGTCGCCCATGGCAGCCTGCACATGGCCGGCAAGGCGGTGGATATCCGCATGCCCGGAAAAAGCACCCGCATCGTCGGCCGCGCCGCCAAGATGCTGAAGGCCGGCGGTGTCGGCACCTATCCGGCCTCGCAATTCGTTCACATCGACACCGGCCGCGTTCGGACCTGGTAAGCAATCCGGCTACCGGATTGCGCCAAGCCCGCGTGGCGTCTGAACGGCCCCGGGACGGGGCGCCAAAGGCAGAACCTTACCGGCCTTCCAGCAGCGGCTTCAAGCTCTCCAGCGCCTGGGCCAGCGATTCCGCCGGAACCGAGCGCAGGTCCATTCCCATCCAGCCCGACGGCAGCTCGAAATTCTTTGGATCGACCCGGCCGATCATCAGGCGGCTCAGTTCGGTCTGGACCGGGATGTGGCGGCCGTCGGGACCGGTCAGGGTGCCGGCGGCCTTGATCATGATGCCCTCGCGGGTGAACCAGGCGTCACCGTCGAAGCGACCGCCGCGCGGCCCCTGCCCGACCACCCGGTAGCGGGTGGTCCGATGGCCGTTGACATCCTCGTCGCCCAAGGGGGTACGGCTGACGGTCAGATTGTCGATTCCACCGGCGATGACCCCCAGGGCCCTTAGGCTAAGGCCGACATACCACTTCCCCGACGGCTTCATCATCCAGGCGGAATCGAGGTCGCGCCGGATCAGGATGGTCTGGCTGCCGCCCTTGGTCATGTAGGACCGGCGCTCGCGGCCATGCTGGTGCCACAGCAATCCGCTATAGGTGCCCTTGTCGCTGGAAACAGTGAAATCGGCCGTGTAGGACACGGCGGGATCCAGCAGGTCCAGCGCCCGCTCGGCGGCGACGGCCGGCACCGCCCCCAACGACATCAGCACACTCACCAGCACCAGCAGCCATCGCATCGCAAATCCTTCCGAACGTCTCGGGTATTAACCCCTAGGAACCCTTTCGCATCGAGCACAGGTACGAGTACCATGTTCGACGAACTGCTTCAGCCGGAAAGGCATCCCCCCGCTCATGCTCGCCCACGGCGTCGCCGACCAACTGCATATGATCGACCGTGCGGTCGCGACGCTGACGCGCGCCACCGAGGCGTTGCTGAAGGCCGCCGACGAGGTGTCGCTGCTGGAAGACATCTGCCGCATCGCCGTCGATGTCGCCGGCTACCGCCTGGCCTGGGTCGGCATGCCCGAGCACACCCCGGACAGGGAGGTGTCGGCGGTTGCCGCCGCCGGCCAGGGCCGCAGCTATCTTCAGGAAATCAGTGTGGCGTGGGATGACGGGCCGCTGGGGCGCGGGCCGGTCGGCACCGCCATTCGCACCGGCCGGACCCAGGTGGTCCGGTCCATCGAGACCCATGCCGACTTCGCCCCCTGGCGCGAGGCCGCCAGCCGCCACGGCTTTCGCGCGGTCGTGTCGCTGCCGCTGGGCGAGGTGGGCGACATCGTCGGCGCCCTGAACATCTATGCCGGGGAACCCGCCGCCTTCGACGACGACACCGTACGCCTGCTGGAAGACGTCGCCCGCAACCTGACCTATGGCGTCCGCGCGCTTCGCATCAAGGCCGAGCACGACAAGGCGGTGCGCGACCTGGCCGAAAGCGAAGAACGCTACCGCTCGCTGGTCGAGATGACCCCCGACGCCATCCTGGTCCATTCCAAAGGCGTCATCTTGTACGCCAACCCGGCGGCCGGGCGGGTGTTCGGGGCCGAGGGCCGCCCGATGACCGGCTTGAACATCGTCGATCTGGTCCCGGCCGAAATGCGCGACACCATCGCGCGCCGCGTCGCCAACCCGCCAACCGGCCGGGTGCTGGCCGAGCATCCGATGTGCCGCATCGACGGCACCCCCTTCGACGCCGAAGTGGTCGGCAGCTCGGTGGCCTATCACGGCCACCCGGCCCGGTTCCTGGTCATCCGCGACGTCACCGAACGCCGTCAGGTGCAGGAACAATTGGTGCAGACCTCGAAGCTGGCCACCCTGGGCGAAATGGCCGCCGGCCTGGTGCACGAATTGTCGCAGCCCCTGAACATCATCCGCCTGACCGCCGAAGGGGCGCTGCTGTTCATGGAGCGCGGCAAGGCCACGCCCGAATGGCAGGCCCAGCAATTCGAGCTGATCGCCGAGCAGTCGCAGCGCACCGCCGAGATCATCGACGATATCCGCATCTTCTCGCGCCGCGATTCGTCGCCGATCCAGGTGTTCGACGCCATCGGCGCGGTGCGGTCGGCCTTGGCGGTGCTGGAAGGCCAGATGCGGCCCGACGAAATCGAGGTCGAGACCGATCTGCCCGAGGCGATGGTGCCGGTACGCGGGCGCCGGGTCCAGCTCGAGCAGGTGATCATGAACCTGCTGTCCAACGCCCACCATGCGCTCAAGGAAAAGCAGGCCGACCAGACCGGCGGCTGGGTCGCTACCGTGGCGGTGTCGGCCAGGCGCCGCGGCGACGGGCTGGTCATCACCGTCGAGGATACCGGCCCGGGCATTCCGCCCGCGGTGCGTCCCCGTATCTTCGAACCCTTCTTCACCACCAAGGAGGCCGGACGCGGCACCGGCCTGGGCCTGTCGGTCAGCTTCGGCATCATCAACTCGATGGGCGGGCGACTGGAAATCCAGGACCGCGCCATCGGCGCCTGCTTCACCATCACGCTTCCCGTCGATGACCTGACCGGCATCGGCCACGACCCCGAAGTGGTGCCGCCCCCACAGAATCAGTTGACGGCCACCGGCCATATCATGGTGGTCGATGATGAGAAGACCGCCGCCGCCACCGTCGGGCGCTATCTCGAGGAACTGGGCCACCGCGTCACCTTGTGCACCAGCGGCAGCCAGGCCTATGAGACCTTCATGCGCGACCCGGCCGACGTGGTGATCACCGATCTGCGCATGCCGGCCGGCGGCGGCGAGCAATTGGTCGAACGGCTGCGCGATTTCGACCCGCTGTTGCCGATCATCATCGTCACCGGCCATCTGGGCGCCACCGAGCGACTGGCCGAAAACCTGCAAGACGATCGCTGCACCGTGCTGAAGAAACCGGTGGCCCTGGCCCGCCTGGGCGACATCGTCATCGACTTCCTTCAGCCGCCCGGCGAGTAGGGCCAGCCCGCCGCCAAACGCCATTCCTTTTGGTTGGCATCCCCTAAACGCCTCAGTATAGTACCGCTACGCCGTTGCCGGGTGCGACGGAAAGCGGAGGTGCGTTCCATGCAAATTCTTGTCGCCGACGACCACAAGCTGGTGCGCGACGGCTTGAAGCCTTTTTTGCACGAGCTTGATCCCACCGCCGAGATTCTGGACGCCGCGACCTTGGACGAAGCCCTGACCGCCGCCGCCACGGCCGAGCATCTGGGCCTGATCCTGCTGGACCTGATGATGCCCGGCATGGACGGCTTGAAGGGGATCGAACGCGTCAAGACCAAGTATCCGTCGGTGCCGGTGGTGGTGGTGTCGGGCTTTTCCACCCGCGATCACGTCGTCGCCGCCGTCCAGGCCGGCGCCTCGGGCTTCATCCCCAAGACGGTCAGCGGCGCTGCCATGGTCAACGCCCTGCGCCTGGTCCTGTCGGGCGAGAAATACCTGCCGTCCAGCACCTTCTTCGAGACGCCGGGCGGCCTGAACGGGATGCCGCCCTCGCCCAATTTTTGCCGACCGAACGGCGTGCCCGCCCCCTTCGACAAGCTGTCCAAGCGCGAGGCGGAAATCCTGCTGCTGCTGGTCGAAGGTCGGACCAACAAGGAAATCGCCATCGCCCTGGACCTGCAGGAAATCACCATCAAGGTGCATCTGCGCAACGTCTACCGCAAGATCGGCGCCGCCAATCGCGCCCAGGCGGTCCGCATCGCGATGTCGTCGGGATGGGCGCCGGCCCAGCCCCAGCCGATGCAGGTCTGAACGGCCTTCATCCACGGCGCTTGCCTTTGGTTTCGATCTGACCGATTAATGCGCCCTTCATTCCGACGGTGAGAAGGCATGGCAATCGTCTATCTGGGTCTGGGCACCAATCTGGGCGACCGCTTCGCCAACCTGAGGGCGGCCATCGACGCCCTTGAGGCGGTGGGCCGGGTCGAGGCCCGCTCGAAGGTCTACGAAACCCAACCCCTTTACGTCACCGAGCAGCCGGCCTTCCTGAACATGGCGGTGCGCCTGTCGACCACGTTGACGCCACCGGCCTTGCTGGCCGAACTGAAGCGCCTGGAAGCCGCCATCGGCCGGGTCGCCTCGGTGCGCTATGGCCCGCGGCTGATCGACCTCGACATCTTGCTGTATGACGACATCGCGCACGACAGCCCCGACCTTGTCATCCCGCATCCCCGCCTGACCGAACGTCATTTCGCCCTGATCCCGCTGGCCGACATCGCGGCGTCGATCGTCCACCCCATCCACCGCCAAACCATCCGCACGCTGCTTGACGCCCTGCCCGCCGACGACGGCGTCCGCTTGGCCGACGAGATGGCGATGCGCGAGTTGGTCGCCTGACCGCAAGACGAGGAACAGATGTTCGCAAAGGGCGAAAACACCCAGCTTTACCGTATCCTGGTCCGCGACCTGGTCTTGAAGTGCTCGATCGGCATCCACGCCCATGAATTGCTGGCCCCCCAACGGGTCCGCGTCAACGTCGATATGGCGGTGTTCGAACTGGCCGGCCCGCAATCGGACGACATCGCCAACGTCGTGTCCTACGAGGACATCATCGAAGGCATCAAGACCATGCTGGCCAACGGCCACATCAATCTGGTCGAGACCCTGGCCGACAAGATCGCCGCCCTGTGCCTGACCGACGACCGCGTCAATTCGGTGCGGGTGCGGGTGGAAAAGCTGGACGTCTACGCCGAGGCCGCCTCGGTCGGCATCGAGATCGAACGTCGGCGCGACTGACCGACGGCTTCGCGTTTTCAATATGAGGATATTGACAGGCACTACTCCTAAAGGGTAAGCTTTCACTCAGCAAACCTACACCCTAAGAGTAAGCCATGCCCCAGGATGTCTCGCCGCCCGTCTCGCCCAACGGCCTCTCGGCCGACAACGCCCTTCGGGTCCTGCTGCTGACGTCGTTTTATGCCGGCGCGGTCTTTTTCGCGGTGGCGTTCTCGCCTAGCATGGGCTTTGCGCCCAATCAGCACGGTCCGCTGGCTGTCGCCAGCCAAAGCGCCGCGCTGCGCTAACCCGGACTTTTCAGGATAAGGTCGCTGATCACGCCTGGGCCGCGGCGGCATCGGCCTTGACGACCCGGGCGGCCGGCAGGCGAACCACGACCTGGGTGCCGTTATTGGGGAAGCTGTCCAGCTTCAGCGATCCGCCATGCAATTCCACCAGCCCGCGGGCGATCGGCAGACCAAGGCCGGGGCCGTCATAGCTGCGGGTATAGCTGGATTCACCGCGATCCAGCGGCCGCAACACGCGGTCGATGTCACCCGGGCGGATTCCGATGCCGGTGTCCGAGACCTCGAAGACGAAATCACCCGATTCGGCGACACGACACCTGAGTTCCACCCGGCCGCCGGCCGGGGTGTACTTGACCGCGTTGGACAGCACGTTCAGCAAGACCTGCTTGATGCGGCGGGCATCGACCCGCAACTCGGGCAGATCGGCGATCGGTTCGACGAACAGCAGCACCCGATTGCTGTCGGCCTTGGGACGGATCAGACGGGCCACGGATTCCACCAATTCCGACGGATGGACTTGTTCCTCGCGCAGATCGACGCGGCCCGATTCGATTTGCGACACATCCATGATGTCGTCGATCAATTGCAGAAGATGCTGCCCGGATTCCTCGATGCCGGCGGCATATTCGCGATAGCGCGCGCTGCCCAGCGGCCCCAGCATCTCGTTGCGCATGACCTGCGAGAAGCCAATCACCGCATTCAACGGCGTCCGTAATTCGTGACTGATATTGGCCAGGAACTCGGTCTTGGCCTGGCTGGACCGTTCGACCTCGCGCTTGGCCTCGGCCAGTTCCTCGGCCAGGATTATCTTGGTGGTGAAGGACCGGGCCAGCAATCCCACCCCCATGGCCACCAGCGCCGAGATGGCCAGCAAGATGAGTTCCGACATCTCGTCTATCGGGCGGCCGGCCAGCCAATCGAGCAACGCATGGACCCGGCGCCACACCATCAGGATCATGCCGGCGCTCAACACCAGCCAGCCCAGACTCCAGCCATCGCGACGGGCGATGCCCAGGGCCACAAGGGCTGCTGCAATTTGCAGCGAAATCGACAGGCCTAGTACGGCAAGCATGGACACCCCACTGGCGCGGTTCCACTGTTACTATGGGCGGCCCACCCTAACTCAACACCCCATACACACGGTTACTCGCCAATGGGTTCATCCCGGCGACACATGGCCGCCAGGCCGGCAAATGCCGGTTCTGGATGCAGGATCAACCAGACCGGGATCTCGGACAGGTAGGGGCCAAAACGGCCCTTGTCTTCGAAGCGACGGCGGAAGTCCGAAGTTCGAAAGGCATCCTTGACGCGCGGCAGGATGCCGCCAGCGATGAACACGCCGCCCTTGGCGCCCAGGCTGAGCGCCAAATTGCCGGCAACCGTGCCCATCATGGCGAAGAACATCCGCAAGGTATCGGCGCACACCGGGCAGCCCCCGGCCCCGGCCTGTTCCAGCACCCAGGGCGGCGTCACCTCGGCCGCAGGCGTGACGCCCTTCAGCGTGCACAGCGTCTGGTACAGGTTGACCAGTCCCGGCCCCGACAACACCCGTTCGGCCGAAACGTGGCCGTAGCGGGCGCGCAGGATATCCAACACTTGGGCTTCACGCGGGTCGGTGGCGGCCATGGTGACGTGGCCACCCTCGGTGGCCAGGGCCACCCACTCGCCCGATGGTGTCGGCACCAGGCCCGACACCCCCAGGCCGGTCCCCGGCCCCAGCACCGCGATGGGAGCGCCGGCAAGAGGCGCCCCGCCGCCCATCGTCATCAGGTCGGCACCGTGGATATGGCGCACCGACAGCGCGACCGCAGTGAAGTCGTTGACCACCTGCAGCCGCTCGAAGCCCAACCTGGCCTGCAGTTCGGCGATGGAAAAGGACCAGGCGGCATTGGTCATCTCGACCCGATCGCCCGACAGCGCCGAGGCGACGGCGAAGGCACCGGCCACCGGCGCTTTCGCCGGCTTCATATGATCGAGAAACAGTTGGGCGGCTTCGGCCGGGCCGGCATGCTCGCGGCAGCGATAGACCATCATCTCGCCGATGGCACCGCTTTCATCGACCAGGGCGAAGCGGGCGTGGGTTCCCCCGATGTCGGCGATCAGCGCCGGCAGCCCGGCCATCAGACGCCCCCCTTGCGACGCTTGCCGCCGGCCTGCGGCACCAGCCCCTGGTACAGCGACTGATAGCGCGCAGCCGAGCGCTTCCAGCTGAAATCCTGGGCGACGCAGGTCTTCTGGATCTTGGTCCAGGTTTCGGGCTGGCGAAACAGCCCGACGGCCCGTTCGACGCACCATTGGAAGGCGCCGGCATTGGCGTGCTCGAAGGTGAAGCCGGTGGCGGTGCCGGTCATCAGCCCATCATAGGTGGCATCGACCACGGTATCGGCCAAGCCGCCGGTGGCGTGCACCACCGGCACGGTGCCGTAGCGGAAGGCGTAGAACTGGGTCAGGCCGCAGGGTTCGAAACGCGACGGCATCAACAGCATGTCGCCGGCCGCCAGCAACTGGTGGGCCAGCTTCTCGGAATAGCCGATGGTCACCGCGACCTGACGCGGGCTGGTGGCGGCGGCAGCGCGGAAGCCTTCCTCGAGCGAATGGTCGCCGGTCCCGACCACCGCCACCTGCGCCCCCATCCGCAGCAAGGCAGGCATCGCCGCCAGCACCATGTCCAGGCCCTTCAGGTCGTTGATGCGGCTGACCACCACCAGAAGCGGCGCGGCCGGATCGATGGCCAAGCCCAACTCGGCCTGCAGGGCGGCCTTGTTGGCGGCCTTGCCGGCGGTGAAGTCGGACGGCACGTAAGTGTGCGGCAGGAACGGATCTGAATCGGGGGTCCAGACCCGGTAATCGGCACCGTTCAAGATGCCGTCAAGGTCGGCGGCGCGGTGCGCCAACAGCCCTTCCATCCCCGAACCGTGCGGCGCCGCCTGGATTTCGCGGGCGTAACGCGGGCTGACGGTGGTCAGGCGGTCACTATAGAACAGGCCGGCCTTCAGGAACGACAGCTGGTCATAGAATTCCAGCCCCTCCATCTGGAACAGCTCCCACGGCAGGCCCAGGCGCGGCACCGAATCCTTGGGGAACACGCCCTGATAGGCGATGTTGTGGATGGTGAACACGGTCGCCGGCCGCTCGGCCGGAACCCAGGCATGCAGATAGGCCGGGGCCAGGCCGGTCTGCCAGTCATTGCCGTGCAGCACTTGCGGCCGCCACTTGACCGGGCTGTCCTCGGTCGACAGCCGGGCCGCCGCCCACGACAGCAGGCCGAAGCGCAAAAGATTGTCGGGATAATCGTTGCCGGCCCGGTCCTGATAAAGCCCGCCGGCCCGCCGATACATGGCCGGGCAGTCCAGCAGCCACAAGGGCACCCCCGATCCCGGCAGCTTGGCCGAGACCAGTGACACAGTGTCGCCGATCCCGAAGGGGTCGCCCAGATCGCCGACCTGGCGCTTGCCTTCGGCCAGGTCCAGGGCTTCCGGATAGGCCGGCATCAGCACGCGAATGTCGGTGCCGGCCTCGGTCAGCGCCGCCGGCAGCGCCCCCGACACGTCGCCCAGCCCGCCGGTCTTGGCCAGGGGAAACACCTCGGACGAAGCGAACAGCACGCGCATGACCCAATCCCCTGTGCCACGAAATTGCAATGCCTAAGCCTAGCCCAACCCGACCGGCGGCGAAAGCGGAACCACCCACCCGGCGGGGGCGGTTGTATCCGCCCGGCGATTGTGGCACCAATGCCCCGGGGGCACGGACAAGAGAGGGAGCGGGAATGGCGAAGCATGACGAACGGACCGGCCATGAATGGGAAGCCAACCTTCGGCTGCGGCGCACGCTGGCGCTGGTGCTGGCCGGCGGGCGCGGCTCGCGCCTGGGCGCGCTGACCGACTGGCACGCCAAGCCGGGCATTCCGTTCGCCGGCAAGTTCCGCATCATCGACTTCACCTTGTCCAACTGCATCAATTCGGGCATCCGCCGCGTCGGCGTGCTGACCCAGTACAAGGCGCATTCGCTGATCCAGCACATTCAGCGCGGCTGGGGCTTCCTGCGCGGCGAGTTCGGCGAGTTCATCGAATTGCTGCCGGCCCAGCAGCGCACCGACGGCGAGGCCTGGTACAAGGGCACCGCCGATGCCGTCTACCAGAACCTCGACATCATCCGCAGCCACAAGCCGGAATTCGTCTTGGTCCTGGCCGGCGACCATGTCTACAAGATGGATTACGCCAAGATGCTGGCCCACCACATGGCCAGCGGCGCCGACACCACCGTCGCCTGTCTTGAGGTGCCGCTGGAGGAAGCCAAGGGCTTCGGCGTCATCGCCGTGGACGATGACGATTCCATCATCCGTTTCGACGAAAAGCCCGAGAATCCGCGGCCCACGCCCACCGACCCGACCAAGGCGCTGGCCAGCATGGGCATCTATATCTTCAACGCCAATTTCCTGTACGAGCAATTGCTCGAGGATTCCGAGACCGCCGGAACCGAACACGATTTCGGCAAGAACATCATCCCCCGCCTGGTCGGCAAGCATCGGCTGGTGGCGCACCGCTTCCAGGATTCCTGCGTCATGCATGACGGCGCCACCGAACATTACTGGCGCGACGTCGGCACGCTGGACGCCTATTGGGAAGCCAATATCGACCTGACCACCATCACGCCGTCCTTGAACATCTACGACGATTCGTGGCCGATCTGGACCTATCAGGCGCAATTGCCGCCGGCCAAGTTCGTGTTCGACAATGACGAGCGCCGCGGCATGGCGGTGGACAGCATGGTGTCGGGCGGCTGCATCATCTCGGGCGCCACCGTGCGCCGCTCGCTGCTTTACTCGAACGTCCGGGTCAATTCCTATGCCCTGGTCGAGGACACCGTGGTCCTGCCCAACTGCGACATCGGCCGCCATGCCCGGCTCAAGAAATGCATCGTCGATCAGGGCTGCACCATCCCACCGGGGCTGGTGGTCGGCGAGGACCCGGTGCTGGATGCCCAGCGTTTCTTGCGCAGCGACAAGGGCGTCACCTTGATCACCCCCGACATGCTGCGGAACCTGGGGGACTAGGCTTTCTTGCGTCCGGCCAGGAACAAGCCGCCGAAGATCAGGGCGGCGCCGGCGGCGTGGAAGGTGCGGAACTCCTCGCCCAGCAGGAGGATTCCCAGGATCGCCGCGAACAGGGGGATCAGATAGGTGAACTGGCCGGCGGTGGCGGCGCCGACGATCACCACGCCATTGTTCCAGAAATAATAGGCCGCCAGCGAGGCGAACACCGACGTATAGGCGATCACCGCCAGATTGCGCGCGGAAAGCTCGAGCGAGGCCCCCATCGCCGCCTCCCACAGATAGAACGGAGCCGCCGCCACCACGCCGACGATCATCAGCGCGGTCAGCAAGGTGAACGGCGCCAGCGGAACCGGGAAGCGCTTCAGCATCACCGAGTAAAGCGCCCACGACAAGGTGGCGGCCAGCATGATGGCGTCGCCCGGCGTCAGCCCGACCTCGGCCACCCGCCACGGCTGGCCCTTGGTCACCACCAGAGCCACCCCGGCCACCGACACGACAATACCAAGCAGGGCGCGACCACGGATCGGCTCGCCCAGCCACAACCTGGCCAGCAGCAGTACCATCAGCGGCAACGAACTGCCGACCAGGGTGGCGTTGATGGCGGTGGTGGTCTGCAGCGACAGGTACAGCAGGGCGTTATAGGCGGCGACGCTGACCAGGCCTTGTGCCAGCAGGTGATGCCAATGGGCGCGCACGATGTCGGCATGGCGCCACAGGTCGCGCAGGGTGAACGGCGCCAGCAGGGCCAGGGCCAACACCCAGCGCCAGAAATTCAAGGCGACCGGCGGGATATCGCCGACGCTGGCCCGGGCCATCACGGCGTTGCCGGCCCAGAACAGGGCCGGCAGGACCAACAGGAACAGCCAGCGCGTGCGACGGGTCAAGGCGAGCCCAATCAAGGAAGCAGGGACTTGTCGAGCACGTGGCGCACCACCGTTTCGGCGATGGCGCGGTTGAAGGACGGGCTGTAATCGACGATATCGACATAGGCATTGCCGGTCGCCGGTTCCAGTTCCGCCAGCCACAAAGTCTCGGGCTCGGTCGGCCGACCGGCGGCGCGGGCCTCGGCCAGGCGGGAATATCCCTTGGCGACACCGACCAGCGGGGCCATCTCGGTCGGGGAAACCGGCACCAGCCGTTTGGCATTGTCGTAAGCGAAGGTCGGCACCGGCTGCTGGACGAACAACACCTTGAAGCCCAAACGGTCGGCCATCGCCAAGATCATGCGGCGATTGACCTCAAGACGGGCCAGCGCCCGTTCGACCTCGGAATCGTGGGTGCAGACCAACGGCAGCAGGCCCTTGGCCGGCGGCGACCGCAGCCGTCCTGCCAGCTTGGCCAGGGCCGAGTGGGCCACCATGGTCGCCAGGCTGGGCTTGGCCTCGGTGGCCGCCAATTGCTCGCTGAAGGCGGTGCGGTCGGAACCATCGCAGCGCCGCAAGTCCTCGAACCCATCGATGAAGATCGCCAGGTCCGGCTTGTTGCCGGCCACCACCATCTGCTCCAGCGCGATTCGTTCCTGGGTCGAAATCCAGCCGGGCACACCGAAATTGAACACCCGCGCCGATTTGCCGGCCTCGAGCAGCAAGGTATCAAGATAGGCCGGGATGGTCTGGCCATCGGCATTGCCGGTCCCGAACACGGCGGAACCGCCGAAAACGAACACCTTGGCGCCTTCGCCCTCGACACGGGGCACCATCCGCCAGCCATCGGGCCCGACGGTGACGTGCTTTCCCGCGAAGGGCTTCATGCGATATTCGACCAACGGCCAATAACCGGCATCGCCCAGGTCGCGCATTTCGCCCAACATCTCGCGCACCGGGCCGGCATCCTCGACCCCGTAGAGCTGGGATATCTGCTGATCGCTCAAGGTGGAACTGGCGTTCGGACGCGGCTCGGGTATTCTGAGCAAGACGATCCCAGCCACCAACTCGGCCACCGGCAGCAAGACCAGCAGCAGCAGGCAAAGCCGGGGGATCATCCGGGCCAGGGCGGCGAGCGGGTTGAACTCGGCTCGGGTGCGGAGGCGGCGACGGCGCATCAAGGTCCCTTGGCGGTGGGGGCGTTGCCGCTGGTGATACCGCGAATAGCAACGACTGGCAACGAGGAGCTGGAATCAATGTTCGAGTTGCACCCCAGATTGACGGCCGACACCATCCCGGTAACCGACTGGCCGCTGTGTCGGGTCATGCTGATGCGCGACGCCAATTATCCGTGGTTGGTCCTGGTGCCGCGCCGCCACGGCGTGACCGAAATCCACGAACTGGACCAAAGCGACCGCCAGACCCTGATCGAGGAGATCGCGGCGGCATCGCAACGGCTGCAGAACCTGACCCAGGCCTACAAGATCAACGTCGCCGCGCTGGGCAACGTGGTGCAGCAACTGCATGTCCACGTCATCGCCCGCTTCACCACCGACCCGGCTTGGCCCAATCCGGTGTGGGGCGCCGTTCCGGCCAAGCCCTACGCCGATTCCGAAATGACCCGCCTTTTGGGGGCTTTTGCCAGCTAGATGAGGTTGAAGTTCAGCGCGTCCTGAAACATAATGCCGCCCGCGCCAAGAACCTCGACAGAAGACCCAAGGGAGAGAACGCATTCCATCGCGCCGGCCCTGGCCTTTTTCAGGCCCGCCGCCCTGCCGCCGCGATCAAGCCCAACTTCCGCCACGAAGTGACCCTATCCTGCGAAGCGGATCAGCGGAAATCCCGTTGCCCGCCCCGATGTCGAGACAAGCTTTAAGTTCCTTTGACCAACCCACAATCGAGTTTTGGGAGATGATGATGAAGAAGATCGGTCTGGCTGTCGCCGCCCTGCTGCTGGCCCCCGTGGTCGCCAACGCCCAGGAGGCTCCGGCCGCCTTCAACCAGTGCAAGGCTTGCCACAAGGTCGAAGCCGGCAAGCATGGCGTCGGCCCGTCGCTGGCCGGCGTCGCCGGCAAGAAGGCCGGCCACGCCGAAGGCTTCAAGTATTCCGAGGCCCACAAGGCCTCGGGCCTGACCTGGGACGATGCCACCCTGGGCAAGTACCTGGCCGACCCCAAGGGCACCATCCCCGGCAACAAGATGGCCTTCGCCGGCCTGAAGAAACCGGAAGACGTCGCCGCCGTCGTCGCCTACCTGAAGACCCTGAAGTAGTCTTCGTCCGGTCCGGGCGTTCCCTTGGACGCCCGGACCGGATATCCGAAGAAAGGCCGCCGCGCGCCCACTGGGCCGGCGGCCTTTTTTGTTGTCCGCGTAAAAGTCCTTCGCTTCGCTCAGTGGACTTTATTCACGAGAGCCTGATTTATCGCTCGAGCGCGTTTTGCAGATCGGCCCGCCACGCCGACACCGAGATCTGGCGGCGCGACGTCACCTCGAGCGCCGCGTCATCCAGGGCATCGGCACCGGGATGGGCTTGGCGCCAGCGCTCGATCTCGGCATCGCGCTCGCAGGCCAACGCGACGATGATCGGGCGGAACAGCGCCACCAAGGCCGTCAGCCACGCCCCCACCCGAGCGTGCCGCCCCCCCGTCACCGAGAAATACGGCAGCATGCGGGCGACGGATTCGGCCGAATACCAGGCCTCGCCGGTCACCCAGCGGTTGGTGGTGAACAATTCCGCCGCGCTGCCATCGGGTCCGAAACCGACGGCGATCAGATGGCAGGGCGCGTCCGGCTCGCCCTCGATTCCGATCAGCGGACGGATTTCGGGCGGCATGCCCTTGGGCCGCAGGAACAGATGGATGTGGCCGTACTCGTTGCCGCGATGGATGTGATAGTAGAACTGGGAGTGGGTGGCGAAATCATAGACGTCGCCCTCGGGATAATGGCGAAACGGCGCGACGCGGCCACCGCCGGTCAACAGGCCGGCCGGATCGTCGCCCGCCGCCCGCAGCGCTTGCTCCAAGCGCGCCACCTCCTCGCCAGCCAGGATCAAGCTGGTCAGTTCGGCGGGAGGCAGCGACTCGAGCAGGGCGGTCACCTCAGATTGGTCTCCGTGTAGAAGCGGTCGGCGCCGTCATGCGGCTTGATGGTCAGGCCTTCCTTGGCTGTGGTGTTTTTGGTCAGGCCTTTCAAGACCGGATGCAGGCGGGTGAACGAACCGAAATTCGCGTGCACCGCCTTCAAGACACCACTGACATCGTCGGCCGACAGCCGGGTGGTGCCGACCAGCACGGCCTTGACCTGCAGCGAGGCCAGGTCTTCCTTCAGACTTTCATAGGTGCCCTTGCGGATCATGGCATGGGCGAACCACGGCGACCTTTTCAGGAAGGCCTCGGCCCCCTTGATGGACACCGGGATGGCCACCGCGTCGCATTCGTCGATCGCCGCCTGGGCCTCGGTCATCGGGTGGATTCCGGTGAAGAAGGCGGCGTCGATATTGCCCTCGCACAGTTCCACCGCCTGGTCCGACAGGTCCAATTCCACCGCCGGCGACAGGTCGCCCTCGGTCAGGCCGGCGGATTCGATCACGGCCTCGGCCATGCCGCGCTGGAACGAACCCGGCCGCCCCAGATTGACCCGCTTGCCCTTGAGGTCGGCCAGGGCCTTGATTGCCGCCCCCTGGCGGGCCAGCACCAGAACCGTCTCGCCGTGCAGGCTCATGATGGCGCGCAGATCGGGGAACGGCCCCGCTTCCTTGAACCCTTCGCGGCCCTGCACGGCCATTTGTGCCGCCCTGGCCTGCAAGATGGCGAGGTCGGCCTCGCCGGACCGCAGCGAGGCGATGTTGGCCGCCGATCCCGACGACGGCATCACCGCGCAGCCGCGCCCCTGCGGCCGCTCCTTGTTGAGGATGCGGCACACCGCGCCGGCCGCCGGGAAGTAGTAGCCGGTCACCTCGCCCGAGGCGATCACCAGCGGCCGCTGATCGGCCGGAGCGGCCGCCCCCGGAACCTGCGCCGTCATCGGCCGCGGTTCGCTGGCTTCACCCGCGACCGGCATGGCCACCACCATCACCATCGTTGCGACCATGGCCGCCTTCAGACACGTCAACGGATCATCCTCCCATCCGGGGATTGAAACGGCGGCATCATACGCCCAGACCCGTTCCCGGCAAACCCCCAGCCCGCCTGGCCTGTGCGTATTTATCCACAAGCCCCCCTGTGCGTATCCGACATAATGAAAAATTCCCTAAAATTTGAGTCAAAAGTGGTTGCCATCGGCTTTCTTCATCGACACAATCGGCGCAACTGATAAGGCAACGAACGGGAGGGATGGATGAGGAAGGCAATGCTGCGCATCGCGCTGACGCTGATTTTGTCGGTGCTGTCGCTTCCTGCTTTCGCCATCCAATGCGTACCCTACGCCCGCGAAGTTTCCGGCCTTCAGCTGAAGGGTGACGCCTGGCAGTGGTGGAATGCCGCCGCCGGAATCTACGAGCGGGGCCGCACCCCGCGCGAAGGTGGCGTACTGGTGTTCGCCCGTCAGGGCAAGATGCGCCATGGCCACGTCTCGGTGGTGACCCGCGTGGTCAGCAACCGCGTCATCCTGGTCGATCACGCCAATTGGGCGCCGATCCGCAGCACCGGCCGCGGTGAAGTCACCACCAACGTCTCCGTCATCGACATGTCGCCGAAGAACGACTGGAGCCAGGTGCGCGTGTGGTACGCCGCCGTCGGCGATTACGGCAACCGGACCTATCGCACCGACGGTTTCGTCTGGCAGCCCGGCAACCTTGGCAATTCCAAGAAGCCGGCCATCCAGCAGGCAGCCCTGACCCGCGCGGTCGAAATGTTCCCCGAGCCGCAGGCCACCAAGGCCGAGCCGGTGGCCGTCGCCCACACGGTCGCCGTTCCGGCTGCCATCACCCAGCCGGCCGAGATCGAGGTCGCCGCCGCCCCGGCCGCCACCACCGACACCGGCATGGTCCGCGTCGCCAAGGCGATGTTCCGCCGCGCCGCCGCCGACGCCCTGCCCTTTAACTAATCCGCCTTTTGTCGCCGCACCCCATCGGATATGGTAGGGCCGCAACGGTTCTTCCTTGGGGTTTCGCGACAGGATGAAACTTGCCCACGACATGTCTGTTCCCACCCCGCACGAGCTTGACCAACTGGTCGATCTTTGCGGTGACCTGCTGTGTCTGTGTCGGGGCAGCCGCATCGCCTGGATCAACCGTGCCGGCGCCGACCTGTTGGGCCACGCTGCCGCTGACCTGATCGGCCGCCCCTTCACCGACCTGCTTCACGAAGATCACCGCACCCGTCTGCGCAAGGGGCTTGACCCGCTGGCCGATCCGTCGTGCGGCGCGCCTCTGATGCTGCGGGCCGCCGACGGGGCCTGGCATACCATGCGGCTGTCGGGACGCGATCTGGGCGACGGGGCCTTCGCCATCGCCGCCTGCGCGCTGAGCGGCTCGATTCCGGCGGTGGATTCGCTGGTCCGCTCGGTCCATCGGCTGGAGGAGCGCACCCGCGAGCTCAGCCGCATCGCCCGCCGCAACGACTTGTCGGCCCAGGTGTTCCAGACCGCCTCGGAAGGCATCATGGTGCTGGATTCCGACCTGCGCATCACCACCGTCAATCCCGCCTTCACCCAGATCACCGGGTGGCTGCCGTCGGAAGTGATCGGCCGCAAGCCGCCGCAATTGACCCAGGACGGCATGGACCACCAGGCCGGCCTGCTGATGTATGACACCGCGCGCACCTCGGGCCGCTGGCAGGGCGAGCAATGGAACGTGCGCCGCGACGGCGAGCGTTATGCCGAACGCGTCGGCATCTCGACCATCCATGACGAGGAAGGCGAGCTGCGTCAGTACGTGGTGGTGTTCTCGGACATCACCCAGCGCAAGCTCGACGAGGAACGCATCCGCAAGCAGGCGAATTACGACGCCCTGACCACCCTGCCCAACCGCGCCTTGTTCCTGGACCGTCTGGCCATGGCGGTCAGCCAGGGCGAACGCAACGGCCAGATGGTCGGTCTGATGTTCATCGACCTCGACGGCTTCAAGCTGGTGAACGACACGCTGGGCCACGACATGGGCGACCTGCTGTTGCAGGAAGCCGGCCGCCGGCTGTCGGGCTGCATCCGTTCCGGCGACACCGTGGCCCGCCTGGGCGGCGACGAGTTCACCATCTTGATGCCCAATCTGGGCACCTATCAGAATGCCCCGCTGGTAGCCGGCCGCGTGCTGGAATCCCTGAAGAAACCGTTCGACCTGGCCGGCAAGGAAGCCTTCGTGTCGGGCTCGATCGGCATCACCGTGTTCCCGGACGATGCCGGCGATGCCGCCACCATGCTGAAGAACGCCGACGCCGCCATGTACCGTGCCAAGGAACTGGGCAAGGCCAACTTCCAGTTCTACACCGCCGACATGAACGCCGCCGTCGAAGAGCGTCTGGCCATCAAGAACGGCCTGTTGCGCGCCATCGAGCTGGATGAACTGGCGCTGCATTTCCAGCCCAAGCAGGATTTGAACACCGGGGCCATCACCGGCGTCGAGGCGCTGCTGCGCTGGAACGCGGCCGATCTGGGCGTGGTGTCGCCGGCCAAGTTCATTCCGGTGATGGAGGAATCCGGCCTGATGGGCCGGATCGGCGAATGGGCTATCGACGCCGCCTGTCGGCAATATCGGTCATGGACCGATCGCTCGATGATGGCGCCGCGCATCGCCATCAACCTGTCGGTGCGCCAGTTGCGCGCCCCCGGTTTCGTCGAAATGGTCGAACGCATCCTGCACCGCTGCGGCATCGGCCCCGAGGCGCTGGAATTCGAGATCACCGAAGGCATGGTCGCCAAGGACACCAAGAACGCCGTCGCCCTGTTGAACCGCCTGTCGGACATGGGCATCCGCCTGTCGATGGATGATTTCGGCACCGGCACCTCGTCCTTGTCGGTGATCCGCATTTTCCCGGTCGATTCCATCAAGATCGACCGCGCCTTCATCGCCGACCTGGGCACCGACCCTGACAGTGCGGCCATCACCCGGACCATCATTTCCATGGGCCATTCGCTAAGGCGGCGCATTATCGCCGAAGGTGTCGAGACCAAGGACCAACTCGACGCGCTGCGCGACATGGGCTGCGACGAAATCCAGGGCTATGTTCTGGCCCCGCCGCTGCCAGCGGCCGAGTTGGAGCGGGTGCTGATGACCTTGGGCAACGGGCAGCCACCCGATTCACCCTAGATTCACTCCAATGTACCCCCCTTTCGGGGGGTTTTTTGTTATGCTGCAGTGCAAGGGTAGGACAAAACCTACTCTTTTCATTTGCGTTTCCGGATAATAACGCTAATATACCCTCCCACTGGGCAGGGCCATTGGGAGTCCGTGCGCCCGGGAGGAAACAAACACAATGGGCGCGCAAGCCAACCGACCGATCGACATCGTCATCGCCGAGAAAAATCCGCTTTTGCAAAGCAGCCTCGTCAAACTGTTCGCAGGGGACGAACGATTTTGCCTGGTCGCCGTCACCGACGACGGCGAACGCTTCATGGAAGCGGTCGAGCGTCTGCCGTTCGACGTCGGCATCATCGGCTGGGAAATGCCCTATATGGACGGCCGCGCCGTGCTTCAGGCGATGCGCGGCAAGGCCGACAGCCCGCGCCTGATCGTCTATACCGGCAGCCCCAACCCCGACGTGCCGCGCCAGGCCATGACCCTGGGCGCCGCCGGCTTCTGCTCGAAGCGCGAGCCGCCGGAACAATTGATCGACACCATCCAGGCGGTGGCCGCCGGGCGCATGGTGTTCCCGTTCATCGACGTCTCCAGCCTGGCGTCCGACCCGCTGGCCGGCCTGACGCCCAGAGAACGCGAGTTGCTGGCCGCCTTGGCCGGCGGCCTGACCAACCAGCAGATGGCCAGCCAGCTGGACATTTCGCTCAACACCGTCAAGTTCCACCTGAAGAACCTGTACGACAAGCTGGGCGTCGGCAACCGCGCCCAGGCGGTGGCCTTCTACCTCAAGGGCCGCGATAACAGGTAAAGCGCGGTTCAGGCAGCGTTCATGTCGTCTTGGCGAGAATGGGACATTCCCATTCTCGCGGAGACACGCTGATGAAACCCGTCACCTACAATCCCACCATCAAGACCCTGCATTGGCTGATGGCCTTGCTGATCATCGGCCTGTGGGTGCTGGGCCAGGTGATGGGCGAACTGCCGAAGGGCGACTTCCGCGGCCAGGTGTTCGGCTGGCACAAGGAACTGGGCGTGGTGATCCTGATCCTGGTGTCGGCTCGCCTGACCTGGCGTCTGGGCGCCGGAGTGCCGGCCCTGCCCGACACCATGCAAGGGCGCGAACGAGCCGCCGCCCATGCCGGCCATATCCTGCTGTACCTGCTGATGATCCTGCTGCCCATCGACGGCATCTTGCTGTCGCAAAGCGGCGGCCGGGCGGTGATGCTGGCCGGCTGGCAGCTTCCCACCCTGATCGGCAAGAACGAGGGCCTGCACGAATTGTTCGAGGGCGCGCACGAGGTCATGGCCTGGGGCCTGGCCATCCTGCTGCTCGGGCATGTCGGCGCGGCGCTGCGCCACCATTATATCCTGCGCGACACGGTGCTGACCCGCATGCTTCCGGGTAGGGACTGACCACCCAGTCGTTCACGGTGTGACAGAAATATTGACTCCCCCTCCCCGCTCGGGCAGGTTGACGCCCCTCCACAAGAGATTGGCGTCACCTCCGGGTGGGTGTTCCCTCCGTGGCCCCTCCCGACGACAGTAAGGAAAAACAGAATTCCTGTGGGAGGAAGCCTGGGGATGACGGAGCTGAAGGACGTGCGGACCAGCCGCATGATCTCTGCCTACGATCTGCGCCGCGCCACCGAGGCCGCCGCCCGGGCTGCCTATGCCTGGATTGGGCGTGGCGACAAAAGCCAGGGTGATTCGGCGGCCATTTCCGCCCTTGAATCCGAATTGGCCAATCTGGGCCTGGACGCCCGCATCCTGATCGGCGAAGGCCCGCGCGAGGAAACCAGCCAGCTTTACCACGGCCAGCGTTTCGGCGATCCCGGCCGACTGGTTCGCTGGGACATCGCCGTCGATCCGGTCGAAGGCACCAGCTTCCTGGCCAAGGGCATGACCAACGCCCTGGCCTGCCTGGCCATCGCGCCGACCGGCACGTTGTTCGCCCCCGGCCCGGCTTTCTATATGGAAAAGTTCGCAGCCCCCCCGGCCGCCAAGGGTCGCATCGACCCCGACGCTCCGGTCGAGGACAAGCTGAAGGCGCTGTCCGACATCCTGGCCAAGCCGGTCGAGGACCTGACCATCTATGTGCTGGAAAAGCCGCGCCACCGCGATCTGGTCGAGCGCATCCACGCCCTTGGCGCGCGCGTCGCGCTATATCCGGCCGGCGATGTCGCCGGCGCGCTGATGGCGGCCATTCCTGGCTCGGGCATCGACGCCCTGATGGGCACCGGCGGCTGCCCCGAGGGCATGCTGTCGGCGGCAGCCATCAAGGTGATGGGCGGCGAGTTCATGGCCCGCATCGACCCGCAGTTGGCGACCGAACGCCGTGCCGTCGAAGCCGCCGGCATCGACCAGCAGCGCTGGTGGAAGGTGGACGAGTTGGTCCGCTCGGACGACGTGGTGTTCTGCGCCACCGGCATCACCACCGGCCTGCTGCTGGAAGGCATCGAGCGCACCGCCACCCACGAACGGACCCAGACCCTGCTGGTGGGCGGCGGCGCCGACGAGCGCCAGTTGCTGACCAGCTGGCATCGGCGCGCAAAGTGAGGGACCCGATCATGCCCAACAATCGCGTCGTCGATCGCCCGATCATTCTGGGTCTTGTCGGCGATTCCGCCGCCGGTAAAAGCACGCTGGCCAAAGGGATCGTGTCGATCCTGGGGCCGGACCGGGTGGCCTTGCTGCAATCGGACGATTACCACCGTTATTCCCGCTCGGAACGGCGCCGCTTCGGCGTCAGCGCCCCGGACCCGGCCGCCAACTATCTGGACATCCTGGAACAGCATGTCTGCTTGCTGCGCCAGGGCAAGCCCATTCTGAAGCCGGTCTACGACCACATGCGCGGTACGCTGGAACGCCCCGTTCTGCTGGAACCCAAGCCGTTCATCATCGTCGAGGGCTTGCTGGGCTACCACACCCGGGCACTGCGCGACTGCTTCGACGTCAAGGTGTTCGTCGATCCCGACGAGGCGCTGCGGGTCAAGTGGAAGATGGCCCGCGACTGCGCCGAGCGCGGCTATAGCGAGGACGAGGTCAAGCTGTCGCTGGAGCGCCGCGCCGAGGACAGCCAGGCCCATATCCATCCGCAACGGACCTTCGCCGACATCGTGGTCCGCTTCGCCCCGCCCGAGACCCAGCCCGATGAATGCGGTGCGCGCTTGAATGCCCGCCACCTGCTGCGCCCGACCCTGCCCCACCCCGATCTGGGCCCGGTGCTGGATGCCGGCGGCAAGTCGGGCTTCCGTCTGGCCCTGGCCCGCGACACCGACGGTAAGCCGGTCGATGTGCTGGACATCGCGGGCGACATCGAATCGCGACGCGCCAAGGCGGTGGAAGACCTGCTGTGGAGCCTGATCCCCGAGGCCCACCATCTGCGCGCCCCCCTGGGCCAGTTCATCGACCATGCCGGCCAGCCGGCGCAAAGTCACTCGCTGGCCCTGTCGCAATTGCTGCTCACCTACCACCTGGTCAAGGCCGCCCTTGGCCATTTCGCCCGTTAACCGGTAAAGGACCCCCCGACGATGAACGCTTCCGCGCCTTCCACCGCCACTCTCGCCGAAATGGCCAACGCCATCCGCTTCCTGTCCATGGACGCCGTCGAAAAGGCGAAGTCGGGCCATCCCGGCATGCCGATGGGCATGGCCGACGTCGCCACCGTCCTTTACACCAAGTTCATGAAGTTCGACGCCAAGACCCCGCGCTGGGCCGACCGCGACCGCTTCGTGCTGTCGGCCGGCCACGGCTCGATGCTGCTTTACGCCCTGGGCTACCTGACCGGCTATGAAGACCTGGACATCGACCAGCTGAAGAATTTCCGCCAGTTGGGCTATCGCACCGCCGGCCACCCGGAATTCGGCCATGTCGCCATCGCCGACACCACCACCGGCCCGTTGGGCCAGGGCATCACCAACGCGGTCGGCATGGCGCTGGCCGAGGCGATGCAGGCGGCCCGCTTCGGCAGCGGCATCGTCGATCACTACACCTATGCCATCGCCGGTGACGGCTGCCTGATGGAAGGCATCAGCCAGGAAGCCATCACCATGGCCGGCCACTGGAAGCTTTCCAAGCTGATCGTGCTGTGGGACGACAACCACATCTGCATCGACGGCGACACCTCGCTATCGACCTCGGACGACCAGGCCAAGCGCTTCGCCGCCGCCGGCTGGAACACGCTGGCCTGCGACGGCCACGATTTCGCCGCCATTGAAAAGGCCATCGAGGCCGCCCGCAAGTCCGACAAGCCGACCCTGATCGCCTGCCGCACCACCATCGGCAAGGGCGCCCCCAACAAGTGCGGCACCGAAAAGGTCCACGGTGCCCCCCTGGGTGCCGACGAGATCAAGGCCGCCCGCGACGCCGCCAACTGGCCCTATGAGCCCTTCGTGATCCCCGAGCATGTGCTGGCCGCCTGGCGGGCCGCGGGCGCGCGCGGTGCCTCTGCCCGGGCCGATTGGGACGGCCGGGTCGCCAAGATGGATGCGGCGGCCAGGGATCTGTTCACCCGCACCAACGAAGGCCGCCTGCCCGAAGGCTGGCAAAGCGTGATTTCCGACTTCAAGAAGAAGATTTCCGCCGAGACCCCGAAGGTCGCCACCCGCAAGGCCAGCCAGGACGTGCTGGAAGTGGTCACCGCCGCCATTCCGGAAATGATCGGCGGTTCGGCCGACCTGACCCATTCCAACCTGACCGACACCAAGGCCTGCAAGCCGTCGATCAAATCCGGCGAGTTCGCCGGCCGCTACATCCATTACGGCATCCGCGAGTTCGGCATGGCCGCCGTGATGAACGGCATCGCCCTGCATGGCGGCTTCGTGCCCTATGGCGGCACCTTCCTGATCTTCGCCAACTATCTGTGGCCGGCGCTGCGCATGACCGCCCTGATGGAGCAGCGGGTGCTGTTCGTGCTGACCCACGATTCCATCGGTCTGGGCGAGGACGGCCCGACCCACCAGCCGATCGAGACGGTGGCGGCGCTGCGCGCCACCCCCAACACCCTGGTCTTCCGCCCGGCCGACGCCGTCGAGACGGCGGAAGCCTATGAAGTTGCGCTGCTGAACGAGACCGGCCCCAGCTGTTTCGCCCTGTCGCGCCAGAACCTGCCGACGGTGCGCACCACCCACACCGACGAGAACCTGACCGCCAAGGGCGCCTATGTGCTGGCCGAGGCTGAAGGCAAGCGGCAGGTGACGCTGCTGGCCACCGGCTCGGAAGTGTCGATGGCGCTGGAGGCCCGCGCGCTGCTGGCCGAAAAGGGTGTGGCGGCGGCCGTGGTGTCGATGCCGTGTTGGGAGCTGTTCGATCGCCAATCGAAGGAGTATCGTTCCAAGGTCCTGGGTGAAGGCACGGTCCGGGTGGCCGTCGAGGCGCTCACCACCTTCGGCTGGGAACGCTATGTCGGTCTCGACGGCGCGGTGATCGGCATGACCGGTTTCGGCGCGTCTGCCCCGGCCGACAAGCTGTACCAGCACTTCGGCATCACCGCCCAAGCGGTCGCCGATGCGGCCCTGGCCCGTCTTTAAGAGTTTCGATTAGGGAGAAGAAATTATGGCTCTCGTTTCCTTGCGCCAGCTGCTCGACCACGCGGCCGAGAACGGCTATGGCCTGCCGGCGTTCAACGTCAACAACATGGAGCAGGTCAAGGCGATCATGGAGGCCGCCCAGGCGACCAACAGCCCGGTCATCCTGCAAGGCTCGGCCGGCGCGCGTAAGTATGCCGGCGAGGCCTTCCTGCGCCACCTGATCCTGGCCGCCCTGGAAGCCTATCCCGACATCCCGGTGTGCATGCACCAGGATCACGGCACCAGCCCGGCGGTGTGCGCGCGCGCCATCCAGTCCGGCTTCTCGTCGGTGATGATGGACGGCAGCTTGAAGGATGACGGCAAGACCCCGTCGGATTGGGATTACAACGTCAACACCACCCTGGCGGTGGTCAAGATCGCCCATTCCTGCGGCGTTTCGGTGGAAGGCGAGCTGGGCTGCCTGGGATCGCTGGAAACCGGCCAGGCCGGCGAGGAAGACGGCGTCGGCGCCGAAGGCACCCTGGATCATTCCCAGCTGCTGACCGACCCCGACGAAGCCGCCGCCTTCGTCAAGCAGACCCAGGTGGACGCGCTGGCCATCGCCATCGGCACCAGCCACGGCGCCTACAAGTTCACCAAGAAGCCGACCGGCGCGGTGCTGCGCATCGACCGCATCAAGGAAATCCACGCCCGCATCCCCACCACCCATCTGGTGATGCACGGTTCTTCCTCGGTGCCGCAGGATTGGCTGGAGATCATCAACAATTACGGCGGCGACATGGGCTCGACCTATGGCGTGCCGGTGGAAGAGATCGTCGAGGGCATCAAGCACGGTGTCCGCAAGGTCAATATCGACACCGACCTGCGCATGGCCTCGACCGGCTCGATCCGCAAGTTCCTGGCCGAACACCGCAAGGAATTCGACCCGCGCAAGTATTACAAGGTCGCCCAGGATGCCATGGTCGGCATCTGCAAGGCCCGTTACGAGGCGTTCGGCGCCGCCGGCCAGGCTGCGAAGATCAAGGTCAAGAGCCTGGAAGAGATGAGCAACGCCTATGGCAAGGGCGCGCTCGAGCAGAAGATCAACTAAAGCCACCCGCTCCCCATCCCGTCACCCCCGCGCAAGCGGGGGTCCAGGGGGGCCATCCGGCGGTTGCCGGTCGCTCCTGGATGCCCGCCTTGGCGGGCATGACGGGTGGTTGTTGCCAAACGCTGGAGACACCCATGTCCGTTCTGATCGCCCCATCCATCCTGTCCGCCGACTTCGCCCAATTGGGAGCCGAAGTGAAGGCCATCGACGAGGCCGGCTGCGACTGGATTCATATCGACGTGATGGACGGCCATTTCGTCCCCAACCTGACCTTCGGCCCGCCGGTGATCAAGGCGATCCGGCCGTGGACAAAGAAGACGTTCGACGTCCATCTGATGATCGACCCGGCCCAGCCCTATCTGGAAGATTACGCCAAGGCCGGCGCCGACCTGATCACCGTCCATGCCGAGGCCGACAAGCATCTCGACCGCTCGCTGCAATTCATCAAGTCCCTGGGCAAGAAGGCCGGCGTGTCCTTGAACCCGCACACGCCGGAAGGGATCATCGAATATGTCCTGGACCGCCTGGACATGGTGCTGGTGATGAGCGTCAACCCCGGTTTCGGCGGCCAAAGCTTCATCGAGAGCCAGTTGGAGAAGATCGCCCGCATCAAGCGGATGATCGGCTCGCGGCCCATCGACATCCAGGTTGACGGCGGTGTGACCGCCGACAATGCCTGGAAGGTGATGGCGGCCGGGGCCACCTGCCTGGTGGCCGGCTCGGCGGTGTTCAAGACCAAGGATTACGCGGCCAACATCGCCGCCATCCGGAATTCCAAGGGGTAGGTTCCCGCCCCCGCCAAATCCATATGGAGCCTTTACGGGAACCGGCGCCAATCTGGCCGCCGGTTCTTTCGTTTCAAGGCTCTCCATGTCTGTCGCATCCTCGTCCTTCGACACCAAGCGCCTGGCCGCTTTGTGCCTGGGCGCCACCGGCATCGTCTATGGCGATATCGGCACCAGCCCGCTTTACGCCATCAAGGCTCGACGCTGAAAGCCGCGCCGGCTATACGGATTCCTTATGACGATGACGAGTGTCACAAAACCTTCATCATTCCATCGCCGTTCTGTAACACAGGGTGACTAGAGTGACGTCGCCAAAGCCTGCCCGGCTTGTGGCAACGATTCATTCGCTCGAACGGAGGAAATTCAATGAGCAAGAAACTGGCCGTCGCGGCCATCGCGCTCGCCACTGTCGCCTTCGCCGGCGCCGCCCAGGCCCGCGACCAGATTCGCATCGTCGGCTCGTCGACGGTCTATCCGTTCACCACCGCGGTGGCCGAGCAGTTCGGCAAGGCCGGCAAGTTCAAGACCCCGGTGGTGGAAAGCACCGGCACCGGCGGCGGCTTCAAGCTGTTCTGCGCCGGTATCGGCCCGGATCACCCGGACCTGACCAACGCGTCCCGCGCCATCAAGAAGAGCGAAGTCGAGACCTGCGCCAAGAACGGCGTCGCCGACATCGTCGAGATGAAGGTGGGTTATGACGGCATCGTGCTGGCCGCCTCGAAGAAGGCCAAGCACATGGACGTCACCCGCGCCCAGATCTTCCTGGCCCTGGCCAAGGACATCCCGCAGGGCGGCAAGCTGGTGCCGAACCCCTATACCATGTGGAACCAGATCGACCCCAAGCTGCCGGCCCAGAAGATCGAAGTGCTGGGTCCGCCGCCGACCTCGGGCACCCGCGACGCCTTCATCGAGCTGGTGATGGAAGTCGCCGCCGAGACCTTCCCCGAGCTGAAGGACCTGAAGAAGACCGACGAGAAGGCCTTCAAGAAGGCCTATGCCTCGATCCGTGAGGACGGCGGCTATGTCGAAGCCGGCGAGAACGACAACCTGATCGTTCAGAAGCTGGACGCCAACCCGAACGCCTTCGGCATCTTCGGCTATTCGTTCCTGGACCAGAACGGCGACAAGCTGCAGGGTTCGATGGTCGACGGCGTCGCGCCGGCCTTCGAGGCCATCGCCGCCGGCAAGTACCCGGTGTCGCGCCCGCTGTTCGTCTATGCCAAGAAGGCCCATGTCGGCCAGATCCCCGGCATCAAGGAATACCTGGCCGAGTACACTGCGGAAAAGGCCTGGGGCAAGACCGGCTATCTGGCCGACAAGGGCCTGATCCCGATGCCCGATGCCGAGCGCAAGGAATGGGCCGCCAAGATCAATGGTCTTGAAGCCCTGAAGATGTAAGAGTACCCAGGCGGCCGCCCTTTCCCCGATGGGCGGCCGCCCCTTTTTCTTTCCGCGTGGAAAGCCGTCATGACGCTGTTCATCCTGACCGTGGTTCTTCTGGCCCTGACCGTGCTGGGCTATCGCCTGGGGCGCGGCCGCGCCCTGGCGGTGGTCGAGGGTCATCCCCGCCAATTGCACTCATTACCAAGCTATCACGGTTATTGGGTCGCCCTGTGGTGCGGCCTGCCGGCCTTGGCGGTGATCTCGGCCTGGCTGGCCTTCGAGCCGGCCCTGCTGCACGCCCTGGTCCTGGCGGCCCTGCCCGCCGAGTTGCAGGCCTTGTCGGACGAGCGCCTGGCCCTGGTCTATAACGAGGTGCGCAACGTCGCCCGCCACGGCCACCCGGCAAGCTCGGCCGCCGTCGCCGAGGCCGCCCGCCACTATGCCAGCCTGCGCCAGATCCTGTTCATCTCGGTCGCCACCGGTGCGTTGGCCTTGGCGGTGGCCGGCCTGGCCCATGCGCGGGCCCGCATCACCGTGTCGTTGCGCACCCGCAACCGGGTCGAAACGATCATCCGGGTGTTCCTGATCGCCGCCTCGCTGGTGGCGATCCTGACCACCGTCGGCATCGTACTGTCGTTGTTGTTCGAATCGATCCGCTTCTTCCAGGCGGTGTCGATCTGGGAATTCCTGTTCGGCACCTCGTGGAGCCCGCAGATGGCGATCCGCTCGGATCAGGTCGGCAGTTCGGGCGCCTTTGGCGCCGTGCCCCTGTTCGCCGGCACGCTGCTGATCGCCGGCATCGCCATGATCGTCGCAGTGCCGCTGGGCCTGCTGTCGGCGGTCTATATGTCGGAATATGCCGCTCCGAAGTTCCGCGCCATCGCCAAGCCGCTGCTGGAAGTCCTGGCCGGCATCCCCACCGTGGTCTACGGCTTCTTCGCCGCCCTGACCGTCGCCCCCTTCCTGCGCGACGCCGGCAGCGCGATAGGCCTGTCGGTCGCCTCGGAAAGCGCGCTGGCCGCCGGCCTGGTGATGGGCATCATGATCATCCCGTTCGTGTCGTCCCTGGCTGACGACGTCATCACCGCCGTGCCGCAAAGCTTGCGCGAAGGATCGTATGGCCTGGGCGCCACCAAGTCGGAAACCATTACCCAGGTGGTCCTGCCGGCGGCACTGCCCGGCATCGTCGGGGGCGTCTTGCTGGCCGCCAGCCGCGCCATCGGCGAGACCATGATCGTGGTGATGGCCGCCGGTCTGGCCGCCAACCTGACCGCCAACCCCCTGGAAGCGGTCACCACCGTCACCACCCAGATCGTCACGCTTCTGGTGGGCGACCAGGAATTCGACAGCCCCAAGACCCTGGCCGCCTTCGCCCTGGGCCTGGTGCTGTTCACCGTCACCCTGGCCCTGAACGTGGTCGCCCTTTCCATCGTCAACCGGTATCGGGAAAAGTATGACTGACACCAGCACCGCCGTTCCGGCCGCGACGCGCCAGTCGATCGACACCGCCGCCGCCCATCTCAAGCGCCGCTATCGCGCCGAACGCCGCTTCAAGGCGGTGGGCTTGGGCGCCATCTTGCTGGCGATGGGCTTCCTGGTCCTGCTGCTGTGGACCATCATCTCGAATGGCGCCTCGGCCTTCATGCAGACCTATATCCGGGTCGACGTGACTTTCGACGCCGCCGCGATCGACGGCGACGACCTACCCGGTCTGGTCAAGAGCTCGATCCAGCAGCGCTTCCCGGCGGTGGAAAGCCGCTCGGAAAAGCGCGAGCTGGCCGGCCTGCTGTCCAGCGGTGCCGACCTGGATATCCGCCGCGCCCTGGCCGCCGACCCGTCGGTCAAGGGCACCACCCAGCCCTTGTGGATGGTGGCGTCCGACGATGTCGACATGGCGATGAAGGGCTATGTCTCGCGCCAGCCCGGCCTGGCCGGCAACCGCCTGACCGACCGCCAGATCGCCTGGCTGGCCGAACTCGAGGCCGCAGGCGCGGTCAAGAAACGCTTCAACACCATCTTGCTCTCGTCGGGCGACTCGCGCGAGCCGGAACTGGCCGGCCTCTGGGGCGCGGTAGTCGGCTCGGTGTTCTCGCTGGCCATCACGCTTCTGGTGTCGTTCCCGCTGGGCGTCGCCACCGCGGTTTATCTGGAAGAATTCGCCCCTAAGAACCGCTGGACGGCGCTGATCGAGGTCAACATCAACAATCTGGCCGCCGTGCCCAGCGTGGTGTTCGGCCTGCTGGGCCTGGCGATCTTCCTGAATTTCCTGGGCATGCCGCGCTCGGCGCCGCTGGTCGGCGGCCTGGTGCTGGCACTGATCTGCCTGCCCACCATCATCATCGCCGGCCGCGCCGCCCTGAAGGCGGTGCCGCCCTCGATCCGCGAGGCCGCCTTGGGCCTGGGCGCGTCGAAGCAGCAGGTGGTGACCGACCATGTGCTGCCGCTGGCCATGCCCGGCATCATGACCGGCACCATCCTGGGCATGGCCCATGCCCTGGGCGAGACCGCACCGCTTCTGATGATCGGCATGGTCGCCTTCATCGTCGATATCCCGGCCACGCCGCTGGACCCGTCGGCGGTGCTGCCGGTCCAGGTCTATCTGTGGGCCGACAGCCCGGAACGCGCCTTCGTCGAGCGAACCTCGGCGGCGATCCTGGTGCTCTTGGTGTTCCTGGGCGCCATGAACCTGGCGGCCATCATGCTCCGCAAGAAATTCGAACGCCGCTGGTAGGACCCAAACGATGACCCATCTCCCGTCCCGCCTTGCCAAGGTTTCCGCCCGTGACGTCAATGTCCATTACGGCGAGAAACACGCATTGAAGCATGTCGATCTCGACATCCGCGCCAACGAGGTCACCGCCTTGATCGGGCCTTCGGGCTGCGGCAAGTCGACCTTCCTGCGCTGCATCAACCGCATGAACGACCAGATCGAGAACGCCCACGTCTCGGGCGCGCTGACCCTGGACGGCCAGGACATCTACGACAAGGGCATCGACGTGGTGCAGTTGCGCGCCCGCGTCGGCATGGTGTTCCAAAAGCCCAACCCCTTCCCCAAATCGATCTTCGACAACGTCGCCTATGGCCCGCGCATCCACGGCCTGGCCCGCGATCAGGCCGAGTTGGACGAGATCGTCATGACCAGCCTGGAAAAGGCCGGCCTGCTGACCGAGGTCCGCGACCGCCTGGACGAGCCCGGCACCGGCCTGTCGGGCGGCCAGCAGCAGCGTCTGTGCATCGCGCGCGCCATCGCCGTCAGCCCGGAACTGATCTTGATGGACGAGCCCTGCTCGGCCCTGGACCCGATCGCCACCGCCAAGGTCGAGGAACTGATCGACGAATTGCGTGAGAATTACACCATCGTCATCGTCACCCACTCGATGCAGCAGGCCGCCCGCGTGTCGCAGCGCACCGCCTTCTTCCATCTGGGCGAACTGGTCGAGGTGGCCGACACCGAGCAGATTTTCACCAATCCCCAGCATCCGCTGACCCAGGGCTACATCACCGGCCGCTTCGGGTAAGGACACGCGCATCATGACCGAACATACCGTCAAATCCTTCGACGACGAGTTGACCCACCTTTCCAACACCATCTCGCGCATGGGCGGGCTGGCGGAAGCGCAACTGGCCGGCGCCCTGCAGGCACTGGCCAACCGCGACAGCGACCTGGCGGTGCGCATCGCCGCCTCGGACGCCCAGGTCGATGTGCTGGAACAAGACGTCCAGCATTTCACCGTCCGCCTGCTGGCCCTGCGCCAGCCGGTGGCGGCCGATTTGCGCCACATCGTCGCCGCCTTGAAGATCGCGTCCGAGTTGGAACGCATCGCCGACTATGCCGCCAACGTGGCCAAGCGCTCGCTGGTCTTGAACCAGCAGCCGGCGGTCAAGCCGGTCGGCGCGGTGATCAATCTGGGCCGGCTGGTTCAGACCATCTTGAAGGACATCATGGACGCCTATGTCGAGCAGGACGTGGCCAAGGCGATCGGGGTGTGGAACCGCGACGAGGAGGTCGATGACCTCTATACCGGCCTGTTCCGCGAGCTGATCACCTACATGATGGAAGACCCGCGCACCATCACCGCTTGCACCCACCTGATGTTCATGGCCAAGAATATCGAGCGCATCGGCGATCACGCCACCAACATCGCCGAAACCCTGCATTTCCTGGTGGTCGGCACGCCGCTGAAGGGTGCCCGCCCCAAAGGTCCGTCCGTCGAGGCCCAATGATGACCAAGCCGCTGATTCTGATCGTCGAGGACGAGGCCGCCCTGGCCACCATGCTGCGCTACAACCTGGAAAAGGACGGCTATCGCGTCTGCGAGGCCGGCGACGGCGAGGAAGCGCTGGCGGTGGCGTCGGAAAGGAAACCCGACCTGGCACTGCTGGACTGGATGCTGCCCAGCCTGTCGGGCATCGAGGTGTGCCGCCAGTTCCGCCGCAAGGCGGCGACGCGCGACATGCCGATCATCATGCTGACCGCGCGCGGCGAGGAAGGCGACAAGATCCGCGGTCTCAATACCGGGGCCGACGATTACATGACCAAGCCGTTCTCGATCCCCGAACTGATGGCCCGGGTCCGCGCCCTGTTGCGCCGTGCCCAGCCGGTGGCGGAAAAGGGCAGCCTGGCCTTCGCCGACATCCGCATGGATTTGGCGGCCCACCGCGTCACCCGGGGCGACCGGGCCATCCATCTGGGCCCGACCGAGTTCCGCCTGCTGCAATTCTTCATGGGCCATCCCGGCACGGTGTTCAGCCGCGAGGAATTGCTGAACTCGGTGTGGGGCCCCGACATCTATGTCGAGCCGCGCACGGTGGACGTCCATATCCGCCGCCTGCGCAAGGCGCTGAACGGCGAAACCGGGGCCGAGCCCGATCTGATCCGCACGGTGCGCGCCGCCGGCTATTCGCTGGATATGGACGAGAGCGCTTAGACCCGATGCAGGTGGTCGAGGATCTTCTTGTCTTCCTCGACGATGTGCCGATAAAGCCAGACGTTCAAGAACCGCTCGATATCGACCGGGCTGCGCTCGTTCTGGCCCAGGGCCAGTTCCTCGCGGAACTCGCGCACTTCGTCCAAAAGACTTTGATGCAGGCGCTCGTGGACATGCACCGCCGGAATGTGGATGTTGCGCATCACCCGTTCTTCGTGGGCGAAATGGTCGGAAACCTGCTCGATCAACTGGTCCAACCCGTCCAGCAGCGCATCCTTGGTCAGGCCGGCATTGATGGCGGCGAACAAGGCTTCGGCGGAGTTGATCAGGGCATGATGCTGGCGGTCGATCGAGACCACGTCGACGCTTAGTGCTTCTTTCCAGCTCATCGAGAATCCACCCTGTGCACACCCAGGATAGTTTTAGAGCAATCTTAATTGATCATGCAACACCCTCGGGGCATCGCTGCCGGCGGCACGCCAAATCCGAGGAACCGATGACCGACTGGGCCGAAACCTACGACCAATCATGGGCTGCCCGCGAGGCGGTCTTTGCCGCCTTGCTGGAACAAGAAGACAGCCTGGCCCGGGTCCTGGCCCGCTTCGACGATTTCGAGCGCGCCCATCGATTGCTGACCAAGGACGGCGAGGTCCGCTATTTCGCCAAGCCACAGGCCCCCGATCCGATCGGCGCGATGAACCCCACCACGCCGCAGGCGTTCCACGGCCAGATGCTGGCGGCATCGGACTATTTCGAGTTCCGCCGCGACCGCTTGCTGGCCGACCTGTCCCAGACCGCCGATTGCGTGATCGAGCTGGGCAGCGGCTATGGCCGCCAAGTGTTCGCCATGTGGCTGGCCGGGGCCAATGCCCAGGCCCGGTACGTGGCGGCTGAACCCTCGGCCATCGGCCGGCGGCTGACACAGCGCCTGGCCGCCCTGGAACCACGCCTGAAGCTGGAATGCCACCCGTTCGACTTCCGCAGCGCCACCTTGCCGGCCGTCGCCCCCGATCAGCGGGTCCTGCTGTTTTCGTCGTGGGCGTCGATGTATGCAGCGCCCCTGGACCGTTCCCTGTTCCGGGCCATCGCCGCCCATCCCGGTCCGGTGACCTGCGTGTTCATTGAACCGTTCGGGTTCCAGGTCAACCCGCACGCGCCGTTCGCCGCCCAGCAACGGGGGCAGATGGAAGCCCAAGGCATGAACACCGATTTCTTCGAGGCCTTGCGTGAAGAAGGCGCCGCTGCCGGGCTGGAACTGGTCAGCGTCGCCCCCGACCTGTTCGGCCGCACCGACGAGACCTTGCAACTGGCCTCGGTCATCATCGCCGAGAAGGCGGGTCAGGACGCCTGCGCCGAACTGTAATTGGCCAGGATCATGTCCTCGTTCAGCAATTCGCGGAAATAGACGCTTTCCAACTCGCCCAGGATGCTGCTGGCCAATCCCAGATTTTCGTCGGACAAGGCCCGTTCCAGGTCGATGACCTTGTCACGGGTGGCGGCATGCTTGGCCTGGTGGACGGCCGCACCGGGAAAGCCCAACCGGGTCATCATCTCACCCTCGACGTCGAAATGGCCTTCGACCTTGGCGACGAAATCGCGCGCCATCGCCAGGGCGGCCCGCACCGACTTGGCATGCACCGCTTCGGACAGGTCCCCCATCAGGTAGAACATGTCGCGATGTGCCTCATCAAGGGCGGCAACCCCGACATTCAGACCGTCCATCCAAGGTAGGCGATGCAAGGCGACCTCCGGCACACCCTCAACTATTCGATTATAGGCCCAGCCGGGGGCTCGGGCGCAATCGGGTAAACGCCCTTATTGGGGCTATGTCGGATGGTTGCGTCCCCCACCCCGGCTCGGTCATCATGGCCCCATGCTGCTCAACCTTGTCCACCTGCTGCCCGACCCGTCCGGAGCCCTGATCTGCCCCAAGGAACGGCTGGTGGCGTTCGCCGATCCGTGCCGGGACGGCGACAAGGCCAAGACGATCGGCGACACCATCAAGCGGGTGGCGGCATTGCTGCGCCAGCGGCGCCCGGCCCGGGTGGTGTGGATGGGCCACGCCCTGCCGACCCTGGTCGAGGCCACCGGCACCCACAAGGACGACCTGATCCGTTTGATCGACGGAACCGAGTGGTGGTGGATATCGGATCAGGCAGTGCCGCCCGACCTGCCCGGCCAGTGCGGAGCGGAACTGAAAGCGGGCGGACTGACGTTCCTGGCCAGCCCGACCAGCGGCCGCTTGCCCGGCGAGGTCAATGCCGGCCTGTCGCCGCAAGCCTCGTGCGATGGCGCCACATATTCTTGCTATGTGCTGGACGGCCGCCGCCTGATTCTGCCGGCCTTCGGCCCGCGCCCGGATGGCGGGTGCGACGTGATGAGCCCGCCGATCCAGTCGTTGTTCCGCCGCCCGTTCCAGGTGCTGATGCTGGCGGGCGGGCGAATCCTGACCCGGCCGCGATCGCGCCTGGACGGCGCCAAACCGGCGACGAGCGGCGGCGGCGGCAGGCGATTGTCGCTGTTCGGAGATTCCGAGCCATGAGTGAACGTCCGGTCCTGGTCTGGCTGCGCCGCGATCTGCGCCTGGCCGATCACCCCGCCTTCCAGGCCGCCGCCGCCCGAGGCCCGGTCATCGCCGTCGCCATCGACGATCCGTCCGCCCCCTGGGCGCCGGGGGGCGCCAGCCGATGGTGGCGCCATCACGCCTTGGACGAACTGCGCCGCAACCTGGGCGGCGCCCTGGTGGTGCGCCGCGGCGACACCGTCTTGCAACTGGCCCGGCTGGCCGCCGAATGCCAGGCCAAGGCGGTGTGCTGGACCCGCCACCCGGAACCGCACGAACAGGCGGCCGAGGCGGCCCTGGCCGCCGCCCTGGACGGCAGCGGCACCGAACCGGTCGCCTGCCCCGGCGACATGCTGTTTGCGCTGGGCGCGGTCACCGGCACCCAGGGGCAGCCGCTGAAGGTTTTCACCGCCTTCTGGCGGTCCGCCCTTCGATTGCCGGCGCCGCCGGCGCCGCGGCCGACGCCCGCCTTGCGTCATCCGTCCAGCCTGCCGCCCGGCGACGATTTGCCGCCGCTGCCCAGTCCGCGCTGGTGGGACGGCCTGGCCCGCACCTGGCTGCCGGGGGAAGTCCAGGCCCAGGCCCGCCTGAATGATTTCCTGTCGAACCGGCTGGATGGCTATGCAAGCCTGCGCGACCGGCCCGATCGCGACGGGACCTCGGGCCTGTCGCCCCATCTGGCCTTCGGCGAGATCTCGCCCCGGCAGGTATGGCACGCCATCCAGGCCCGCGCCGCCAGCCCGGGGGCCGAGACTTTGCTGAAACAACTGGTGTGGCGCGAGTTCAGCCGTCATCTGCTGGCCCGCCATCCCGACCTGCCCGACCGGCCGCTCGACCTCCGTTTCGCCCGCTTTCCGTGGCGCGAATCGGCCTCCGATTTCGCCGCCTGGAGCATGGGCCGCACCTTCATCCCCATCGTCGATGCCGGCATGCGCCAATTGTGGGCCACCGGCTGGATGCACAATCGGGTCCGGATGATCGTGGCCTCGGTCCTGGTCAAAAGCCTGATGATCCCGTGGCAGCAGGGCCAGGCCTGGTTCTGGGACACGCTGGTCGATGCCGACCTGGCCAACAACGCCGCCTCGTGGCAGTGGGTGGCCGGTAGCGGCGCCGATGCCGCCCCCTATTTCCGCATCTTCAACCCGATCCTGCAGGGCGAGAAATTCGACCCGGCCGGCGATTATGTGCGGAACTGGGTGCCAGAGCTGGCCGATTTGCCGGCCAAGCTGATCCATCGGCCGTGGCTGGCCGGTCGCCCGGCCCCGATCGTCGATCTGGCCGCCGCGCGCGAGCGGGCCTTGGCCGCCTATCGCCGGATTTAGTTCCCCTATTCGCCGGCAGCCAGGCGGTCCAGCCGGTCGCGATCCAGCCGGAAGCAATTGGTGGACACTTCCGTCACCACACCCTGGCGCTTGAAGTCGGCCACCGCCCGGCTGGCGGTTTCGGTGGTCAGCGACAAGATGGCGCCAACATCCTCGCGCCCAAGCAGGCGGATCGGCTCTTCGCCGGTCAGGTTGGCCAGATGCAGGAACAGACGGGCCAGCCGCTGGCGGGCGGTGCCGGTGTTCAGGTCGGTCAGCCATTCGTCGGCCAGCTTCAAGGATTGCGACCATTTGGCCATCAATTGACGGTGCAGGCGCGGCGTCTCGCGGTTCAGCCGCTCGACCACCTCGCGCGGCAGGCGGCAGACCAGGGCCGGCTGCAGCACCTGGGCCGAATGCTCATAGGCGCCGCCGGCCAGAACCTCCAGCCCGGCCACCGACCCCGATCCCAGCAGGCGCACGATGCGCTGGCCGCCGTCCGGCATGTATTGCATCAGCTTGATCAGCCCCGAGCGGATGGTATAGGCGGCGACGCCGTCGTCGCCGGCCTGATACAGAAAGCCGCCGGCTTCGATCAGCACCTCCTCGATGGGAACGTGGATCAGTTGGAAATCGGCCTCTTGCAGGTCGGCGAACAGCACCAGGTCGCGAATGCCGCAGGTCTTGCACTCGGCCTTGCCCAGCCAGGCGGCATCGATCTGCCCGCGCTTCATTCCCGGCTCTCCCGCTTGATCTGTTGTATCAGCCGCTCGATTCCATCCAGAAAGCGCGAGCGATCCTGCCGGGTGAAGCCAGCCGGGCCGCCGGTCACCGCGCCGGTCTCACGCAAATCCTTCATCAGGTCCCGCATCGCCACCTGCATGCCGATGGAATTGTCGTCGAACACCCGCCCGCGCGGATCGATGGCCTTGGCCGCCTTGGCCAGCGCGCGGGCCGCCAGCGGAATGTCGGCGGTCACCACCACGTCGCCCTGTTCGGCCCGGTCGGCGATGACGTCGTCGGCGGCGTCGGCCCCTTCGGGCACCACCACCTGCTCGACCAGCCAATGGTCGATCCGGTGCCAGCGGTTGGACACGATCAACACCGGCAGCCGGTGGCGATCGGCCACCCGCAGCACCTCGTCCTTGACCGGGCAGGCATCGCCGTCGATGAGAATTCGCATGGTCCCCACACCATAGACGCATGGCGGCTCGGTGACAAATGTCACTGAAGCGCAAGCAAATATGCGTTAAACCTGATGTCGGGACAGGAGGACCAGGACATCACCATGAACGCGCACATCGACCCCAGCAACGTGCCCGTGCGTCCGCGCACCCAGGGCGAGGTTCCCTTTTACCGCGAGAAGGGCCAGGCGGTCCCGCGCGCCGTCAAGGGGGTGTTCCGAAGCTTGAAATGGTGGGCCGGCATCGTCTTGCTGGCTTGGTGGTATCTGGGTCCGTTCCTGCGCTGGGACCGCGGTCCCGACGCCCCCGGCCAGGCCATCTTGCTGGATATGGCCGGACGGCGGGCCTATTTCTTCGACATCGAAATCTGGCCGCAGGAAGTCTATTACGTCACCGGCCTGTTGCTGATCGCCGCCGTCAGCCTGTTCCTGATGAGCGCGCTGGCCGGCCGCGTGTGGTGCGGTTTCCTGTGCTGGCAGACCGTCTATACCGACCTGTTCCAGAATATCGAAAAGTGGGTGATGGGCGACCGTACCGCCCGTATCAGCCTGGCCCGCGCCCCGATGAGCGCCGAAAAGGCGGCCAAGACCGCCATCGTGGTGGGGTCGTGGTTCGTCATTTCGCTGTTCACCGGCCTGGCCGCGACCTTGTGGTTCGGCGACGCCTTCCAGCAGATTCGCGACTTCTTCACCCTGGATGCCGATCCGGCGGTCTATCTGTTCACCGCCATCATCGGCGGCTTCTGCTTCCTGCTGGCCGGGTTCGCCCGCGAGCGGGTGTGCGTCTATATGTGCCCCTATTCGCGTTTCCAGTCGGCGATGCTGGACGAGCATTCGCTGGTGGTGTCCTACGAGACCTGGCGCGGCGAACCGCGCGCCCCGGCCCCGGCCGACCTCAATTTCACCGGCCGCGGCCATTGCGTCGATTGCAAGATGTGTGTCCAGACCTGCCCGACCGGCGTCGATATCCGCTGGGGCAACCAACTGGCCTGCATCGGCTGCGGCATGTGCATCGACGCCTGCGACCAGGTGATGGAAAAGTTCGGACTGCCCAAGGGCCTGATCAGCTATGATTCCAGCGCCCGCCTGCATGCCCGCGAGCACAAGACCGAAGCCCCCGGCTTCAAGGTGATCCGGCCGCGCACCCTGATCTATGGCGGCCTGCTGGCCATCGTCGCCGCTGTCATGCTGACCAGCCTGCTGACCCGCGAGACCACCACCGTCAACATCTTGCATGAGCGCACGCCTTTGTTCATCCAGATGTCCGACGGGTCGGTGCGCAACGCCTATGTCTACAAGGTGCTGAACATGATCCGCGAGGACCGCGTCTACACCCTGCGGGCCGAGGGTCTGCCCGGCCTGACCCTGGAACGGGTCGGCGGCACCGGCAAGGGCCAGGAACTGGAGCTGGCGGTCGACAAGGACACCGTCGGGACCTTCCGCCTGTTCGCCACGGTGCCGGAATCGGCACTGACCGGCAAAAGCGCCACCATCACCTTCGTCCTGACCGAGAAGGACAAGGCCGGCAAGCCGATCAGGAATGAATCGCTGTTCGCGGGACCGGGGCGGTAACGCCCAGAGCGGATCGTAAGACCGGGGGTAATGTCCCGGTCTTGCCGCGGCCGGCTTTTTTCACCACACTGCTAGGCCAACCAACAAAGGAGGACCGTCGCGATGGCCACCATCACGCTGAAGGGCAACCCCGTCAACACCAATGGCTCCCTGCCGGCCATCGGGTCCAAGGCGCCTGATTTCAAGCTGACCAAGACCGACCTGGGCGATTGCTCGCTGGCCGATTTCGCCGGCAAGACCGTCGTTTTGTCGATCTTCCCCAGCGTCGATACGCCGACCTGCGCGACCAGCGTGCGCAAGTTCAACGCCGAAATCGACAAGCTGGGCAACGCCGTGGTCATCTGCGCCTCGGCCGATCTGCCGTTCGCCCATAAGCGCTTCTGCGGCGCCGAGGGTCTTGAGCGCGTGGTGTCGGCGTCCGACATGCGTGACAAGGCGTTCGGCGAGCGCTTTGGAATCAAGATCGTCGATGGCCCGCTGGCCGGCCTGCTGGCCCGCGCGGTGGTTGTGATCGGCGCCGACGGCATCGTCAAGCACACCGAACTGGTGGGCGAAATCGCCGACGAACCCAATTACGCCGCCGCAATCAAGGCCGTCACCGGCTGAGGCCCAAAAAGGAATCCCCCCGGTCCTTGCGGGCCGGGGGTAATCCTTCGATTGGATAACCAATGGTAATCCAACTTACCGTGGTTCTCCTACCGACTCCCAAGCACAGCTTTTCATTGCACCCCTCATAAGTCAAGATGCATTCACGCACTCGACTTATGGAGGTGTTCGTGGATGTATCTGCACGCCAGCTCGGCATCGACCTGGGAATTGGAACCTGCGGCTGGGCCTTGCTGGCCGAGGACAGCCTGATCGCGCTGGGCACGCGCACCTTCGACGTGCCCGAAACCGACAAGGAACGCATCCCCACCAATCAGATCCGTCGCCAGGCCCGGGGCATGCGCCGGGTGATCGACCGCAGACGGCAGCGCATGAACGCTGTTCGCCGCCTGCTGGCCGACCATGGCCTTCTGGCCGATGGCGGCAAGCTTGGCCTGGCCACCGTCCGATTGGACCCGTGGCAGGCGCGCGCCGAGGGGCTGGACCGGTTGTTGTCGGCAGGCGAGTTGGCGGTCGCCTTGGGGCATATCGCCAAGCACCGCGGCTTTCGCTCGAACTCGAAACGCGACCGGGGCGCCAACGCACCCAAGGAATCGAGTGCCATGCTGGGCGCCATCGCCCAGACCGGCGAGCGGCTTCAACACTGGCGGACCGTCGGCGAGATGTTCTGGAAAGACGAGTTCTACCAGACCCGGCGCCGCAATCGCGACGGCGACTATTCCCGCACGGTTCAGCGCTTGGACCTCGAGACCGAGGTGCACCGATTGCTGGCCGCCCAGCGTCGATTGGGAAATCCGCTCGCCACCTTCGACCTCGAGCAATCCTTCATCGACGTCGCCTTCTTCCAGCGCCCCCTGGCCGATTCCGACGACAAGGTCGGCCCCTGCCCGTTCGAGCCGTCCGAAAAGCGGGCCGCCCGCCACTCGCCGTCGTTCGAACGATTCCGCTTACTGTCCCGGCTGGCAGCGCTGCGGTTATCGTCCGGGGCCGGAGAACGCCCGCTGTCCGATGCCGAATTCGCCGCCGCCTGCGCCGATTTCGGCCGCCTTCAGGGATTTTCCTTCAAACGCCTGCGCCAGCACTTGAAGCTTGATCCGTCCATCCGCTTCGCCGGCATAGCGCCGGACGAGGAAGGCAAGCGCGACGTGGTGGCCCGCTCGGGCGAGGCGACGCCGGGCAGCGCCGCCCTGCGCCACTGCCTGGGGGACACGGTGTGGGACAACATGCTGGGCACCAGGCCGGCCTTGCTGGACGCCATCGCCGCCATCCTGACCTTCCGCGACGATGCCGACCGCATCGCCGAGGGATTGGCCGGGCTGGGAATCGAGGAGCCGATCCTGGACGCCCTGATGGATGGCGTTCGCAACGGAAGCTTCGGTAAATTCAAGGGCCCCGGCCACATTTCGGCCAAGGCCTGCCGGGCACTACTGCCCCATCTGGCCCGGGGCCGGGTCTATTCCGATGCCTGCGCCGATGCCGGCTACGACCATTCCCGCCAGACCGAGACCAATCTGGACGACATCCGCAACCCGGTGGCCCGCAAGGCCCTGGGCGAGGCCTTGAAGCAGATCAAGATCATCATCCACACCCATGGCCGCCCGACCGCCATCCATGTGGAAATGGCCCGCGACATCGGCAAGTCCGCCGATGAACGCGACGAGATCAAGAAGGGCATCGACAAGCGCAACAGCGAGAAGGACCGCGCCCGCCAACAGTTCCACGAAATGGTCGGCACCCCCGCCGCAGGCGCCGAGGACCTGCTGCGGTTCGAACTGTGGAAGGAACAGAACGGCTGGTGCCTTTACACCGGCCGGGAAATCCCGATCGACGCGCTGGTCTCTTCCGATAACCGCATCCAGGTCGATCACATCCTGCCGTGGAGCCGTTCGGGCGACGATTCCTACATCAACAAGACCCTGTGCTTCACCGAGGCCAACCAGCACAAGAAGGGGATGACCCCGTGGGAGTGGCTGCACGACGACCCTGAACGCTGGGAAAAGTTCGCCCGCACCGTCGAAGGCTGCAAGACCATGAAGGGGCGCAAGAAGCGCAACCTGCTGCTGCGCGATTCCAGCCGGCTGGAAAAGGAATTCCGCTCGCGCAACCTGAACGACACCCGCTATGCCTGCCGGCTGCTGCTGGGCATTCTGAAGCACACCTATCCCGATATCGTCGTAGCCGCCCGCCCCGGCCCGCTGACCGACCGTCTGCGTCGCGCCTGGGGACTGCAATCCCTGAAAAAGCACGAAGACGGCACCCGCAAGGACGACGATCGCCATCACGCCCTGGACGCGGCGGTGGTCGCCGCCACCAGCCAATCGATGCTGCAGCGATTGACCACCTTGTTCCAGAAGGCCGAGCGCGAGGGGGGCCGCCGCGACTTCGTCGGCCTGGAACCGCCATGGCCGGGATTTCGCGCCGATCTCGAGGCCAAGCTGGAAGGCGTCGTGGTGTCGCGCGCCGAACGCCGTCGAGCCCGTGGCGCCGGCCACAAGGACACCATCCGCGCCATCGGCGAAGGCGATGCCGGTCCGGTGGTGTACGAGCGCAAGCCGGTCGCGGCATTGACCGAAAAGGACCTGGACCGCGTCAAGGACCCCGAGCGCAACAAGGTCCTGATCGAGAACCTGCGGCAATGGATTGCCGCCGGCAAACCCAAGGACCCCGACAAGGCCCCCAGATCGCCCAAGGGCGATCCGATGACCAAGGTCAAACTGGTGACCACCGACGATGTGCGGATCCTGGTCCGCGGCGGCACCGCCGACCGCGGCGACATGGCCCGCGTCGATGTGTTCCGTCAGGCCGATCCCAAGGGCCGTTGGCGCTTTTTCCTGGTACCGGTCTATCCCCATCAGGTGTTCGACCCCACCGACTGGCCGCAGCCGCCCAACCGGGCGGTGGTCGCCTACAAACCCGAGAAGGAATGGACGGTCATGGGACCAGACCACGAATTCCTGTGGAGCCTGTACCCGTTCTCATGGATCGCCGTCGAGAAAGCCGACGGGACGCGGATCGAGGGGTACTTCCGGGGAATGCACCGTTCGACCGGGGCCATATCGATTTCCCCACACCACAGCAAATCCCTTGCATCAACGGGCATCGGCGCCAAGACCCTGGCATCCTTCCGCAAGTTCGCCATGGACCGCATGGGCAATTTGAGCGAAATCGAACGCGAGGTGCGGACATGGCATGGCGTGGCCTGCACATAAGCCGGCCGGCCCGGCTGTCCCTGGCCGACGGCCAGATCGCCATCGAACAGGAAGACGGCATCGTCCGCCTGGCGCTCGAGGACTTGGCCTGGGTGGTGCTCGACACCCCCCAGGCCAGCCTGACCGCCGCCCTACTGTCGGCCTGCATGGAGGCGGGCGTCGCGCTGATCACCACCGACGCCACCCACATGCCCAACGGCATGGCCCTGTCGTTCCACGCCCATCACCGCCAGGCGCAGATGGCGTGGCGGCAGATCGCGGTGTCGGCCCCGTTCAAGAAGCGCTGCTGGCAGGCGATCATCCAGGCCAAGATCGCCCATCAGGCGGCGGTGTTGGCCGGTCGCGACCCTGACGGGTCAGACACGCTGGCAGAAATGGCCCGCCATGTCGGATCGGGCGATCCCGGCAATGTCGAGGCCCGCGTCGCCCGCTTCTATTGGCAGCACCTGTTCCCCGATTTTCGCCGCGAGGCCGCCGCCGACCGCCGCAATGCCATGCTGAATTACGGCTATGCCATCCTGCGCTCGGCCCTGGCGCGCTCCCTGGTGGCCAGCGGCTTGCTGCCGGCCTTCGGTCTGCACCACGCCTCGGCCACCAATCCCTTCAATCTGGCCGACGACCTGATCGAGCCGTTCCGCCCGCTGGTCGATAGACTGGTCGTGGGTTTGGCCACCCCACCCTGGGACCGCCCGCTGACCATCGACGACCGCCGCGCCCTGGCCGGCGTACTGCTGGAAAGCACCTGTATCGACGGCGACGCCGTCACCGCCTTGGTGGCCTGCGAACGCGTGGCAGCCAGCCTGGTCCGCGCCATCGACACCAAATCGCCCGACGCCTTGGCCCTGCCGCAGGCACCGCCATGAAAACCGAGGAGGTTCGCCTGATGTGGCTGTTCGTCTTCTTCGACCTGCCGGTGGGGACCAAGGATCAGCGCCGCGCCGCCACCCGCTTTCGCAATTTCCTCAAGGATGACGGCTATCTGATGCTGCAATTTTCGGTGTATGCTCGGATTTGCCGCGGCGAGGAAGCCATCGACAAACATTTGGCCCGGGTCCGCAAGAATTTGCCGCGAACCGGTAGCATCCGCGCCCTTCAAGTCACCGACCGCCAATATGGCCGCATGTATCTCATGCTGGGAGACGCCCCGAAAAATGAAACCGTCGCCCAACGCCAGCTGGTTCTCCTCTGATTTCGGCCCCACAAAGGGGGCGGAAATCAGAGGATTTTCAGAGCCTTGCCGTGAAGGTAGCCTACCATCAGGGAGTCGGTAGGGGAACCACGGCCAGCCGCCATACGAGCCGAAAAGGAGAAAAAGCCTACCATCAGGGAGTCGGTAGGGGAACCACGGCTTGATGGTGATAGTGACGGTGCCGGATTCGAGCCTACCATCAGGGAGTCGGTAGGGGAACCACGGCCCTGCAGATGATCGGCCCGCTCGTCCCCGGAGCCTACCATCAGGGAGTCGGTAGGGGAACCACGGCTGCCTTGCCTATGACAAGCGAAAACCCCGCAGCCTACCATCAGGGAGTCGGTAGGGGAACCACGGCTCATCGCAGAGCGGTGCGATGTCCGCCCACAGCCTACCATCAGGGAGTCGGTAGGGGAACCACGGCTGCTTCGGCCGCAGACTGCAGGCACTGCCGAGCCTACCATCAGGGAGTCGGTAGGGGAACCACGGCGCCGCCTGAGGAGCGGCGACGAGTGCCTTGAGCCTACCATCAGGGAGTCGGTAGGGGAACCACGGCCGGGCCGGGGGGAGGCCCCCAACCATACGGGTGGATTTTTAGGGTTAAATAAACATATTTGGTGTAAGGACATTACCCGACGACACGACGTTCGGGGCAGACCTTCCATGTTGATTCGCACCATTCGCGGCAAGTTCACCGCCATTGGCCTTGCCGTTCTGGGCGTGGCCACGCTGATGACGGCAAACAGCCTGTGGACCGCCGAGAAGATGGAGGTCGGCGTCGAGGAATTGTCAGACGCAGCATCGGCACTGCGCACCCAGATGACCGCCGACATGATGCACGACGCCCTGCGGGCCGATGCCTTCGCCGCACTGTCCATGGCCGAAATCGGCGACGCCGCCGACCAGAAACATCTGCGCGAAGACCTTGCCACGCATATCGAGCAATTCACCAAAAGCATCGAAGCCAACAAGTCGATGCACCTGCCCGACGACATCAAGGCCGCGCTGAGCAGCGCCGACAAACCGCTGGCCGCCTATGCCCAACAGGTCCGCCGCACCGTCGATCTGGCCTTTACCGACCGCAAGGCGGCGCTGGCCTCGGTCGGCGAGTTGCAAAAGTCGTTCGACGACCTTGCCACCGCGATGGAAGCCATTTCCGACAAGATCGAGGCCCACGCCAAGGACATCCATGATGGCGCCGACGCCGCGGCCAACCGGGCCTTCGCCCTGGGCCTGGCAACGGCAGGATTCACCGCACTGATCCTGGCGGTGGTCGGCCTGTTCACCCGTAACTCGATCCTGTCGCCCTTGACCCGCATCACCGCCTCGATGAAAGCCCTGGCCGGCGGCGACCTGGAACGCCCGATCGCCGACCTTCAACGGACCGACGAAGTCGGCAACATGGCCCAGGCGGTCGAGGTGTTCCGCAACAACGCCATCGAGGTGCGTAAACTGCAGGCCGAGCAGGCCGAGCAGAAGCGCCAGGCCCAGGCCGCCCGTCATGCCGCCATGAAGCAGATGGCCGACGCCTTCGAATCCAGCGTCGGCAAGGTGGTGCAGACCGTCACCTCGGCCGCCACCGAATTGCAGGCGGCCTCGCAGCAACTGGCCGCCTCGGCCAACGAAACCAGTGCCCAGGCCACCACCGTCGCCTCGGCGGCGCAGCAGGCCTCCAGCAACGCCCAGACGGTGGCCGCCGCCACCGAGCAGCTGTCGGCCTCGATCGCCGAAATCGCCCAGCAGGTCGAGCGTTCGCAGGCGGTCGCCACCCGCGCCGAGACCGAGGCGGAACAAGCCACCGGCCAGATCCGCCATTTGTCCGACGCCGTCGGCCAGATCAACGAGATCGTCAACCTGATCAACGCCATCGCCCACCAGACCAACCTGTTGGCCCTGAACGCCACCATCGAGGCCGCGCGCGCCGGCGATGCCGGCAAGGGCTTCGCGGTGGTCGCCAACGAGGTCAAGGGACTGGCCAGCCAGACGGCGCGCGCCACCGGCGAGATCGCCAACCACATCAAGGCCGTGCAGGAAGGCACCGCGTCCGCGGTGCACGCCGTCGACAGCATCGCCTCGGTCATCGGCGAGATGAACGAGATCGGCAGTTCGGTCGCCGCCGCCGTGCAGGAACAAAGCGCCGCCACCGGCGAGATCGCCCGTAACATCGAACAAACCGCCGAAGGCACGCACGAGGTGTCGTCGAACATCGGCACCGTCGAACAGGCCGCCCGCGACACCGGCGGTGCCGCCGAGCAGATTCACACCTCGGCGTCCGACCTGTCCCAACAGGCCGAGTATCTGCGCGCCGAGGTCCGGCGCTTCCTCGACCAGGTCCGCTCGGACCAGGACGAAATCACCTTGATGGAATGGAATGCCGATTACGATACCGGCGACCAGGCCGTCGATGCCCAGCACCACGCCTTCTTCGACCACGTCAACAAGACCTTCGCGGCGATGATGGGCGGTGATTCCTCTGGGGTGACCGGTGCCGCCATCGCCGACATCGTGGTCGAGATGGGCGAACATTTCCGCGAGGAAGAGGCGCTGATGAGCCGCCAGGGCTATCCTGCCATCGACCACCACCGCGATTCGCATCGCCGTTTCCTGGAACAGGCCGGCGCCCTGAAGGCCGACATGGAAGCCGGCAAGGACGGGGCCGTCAACCGGACCTTCGAATATCTCGCGGCGTGGACCCGGGAACATTTCGCCAAGGACGACCACGACCTGGCGCTGTTCCTGCGCCAAGCCAAGGCGGCATAGATCATGCTGCGATAGGATCGCAGCATGATCTCGGAAGATACGCCGGTCAGGTGATCCCGAAACGCGACAGGCATTCGGCGAGATCGTCGCCGAATTGCGGCCCCTTGCGGATCAGCGCCGCGCGCGGCGGCAAACCGGCCAGCTTGGGATGTCCCCAGGCGTAGCTGGTGAACACGGCGAACGGAATTCCCTGGGTCACCGGCATCGCCGACAGGGCGCAGCCCAGATCGACGCCGGAAAGGCTGCCCAGCTCCATCGAGGCGACCACCATGTCGGGCTTGGTGTGCACCACCATTTCCAGCGCTTCGAACGGATTGCGCACCACCGAGGTGCGATAGCCGCAGGCGGCCAGCTCGCGTTCGACGATCCGGCTCATGGCCTTTTCGGGCACCACCAGCATGACCTCGATATTCTTTTGGACGATCGGGCCGAAATCGATGTCGACGGCGCGCTTGGCCGGCAAGGCGCGAGCCACCGCCGGCATGTCGGCACCGGAATCGTCGCCGTCGGCCAGCTTGTCGATGCGGTCGATATAGACCTGAATGGCGTCAAGGTCGCCGTCGCCCAGAACCTTCAGATCGGCCAGATATTCGTCAAGGCGGTGGGTCACCAGCTTGATCAGCGGCACGTTCAGGGCTTGGGCATTGCTGCGCAGGCTGCTGGCGTCGCGCTTCAAGGTGGCCAGGCCTTCTTCGGCGGTCACGCTTTTCGAGCGCAAGTTCCCCAAGAGAACCTGCAAGGCGCTGGCAGTATCGCGCAGTTCCTCAAGGAACTCAGCGATGACGCGGCGTTCATTTTCGTTATCGACGGCATCAAAAGCGGACATTCACTCCCCCGAACTCGAACGAATCCCAGGGATCTTCTATAACACGGCCAAGGCCCGGGTGTCCTGCCCCAGAATTCACCATGCCGCAGTCCGGAAAACGCGGGCCACGCCCGCTCGGCTCAGCCGCACGCGGCCTTGCAATTGGGCTTACCCCTTTCGGCCTGGATCATGTCGGCCAGGGTATAGCGGTCGAGCGAGGTGAAGAACGCATCGAGCCCTTCGGAAAAAGCGTGACGGGCGACACACGAGGAATCGAGAAGGCAAGCCTCGTCCGGCGCGTCGCGCATGCAACGGGCCAAGGCGAAATCGTCCTCGACCTGACGGACCAGTTGGCCGATCCGAATCGAGGCCGCATCGACCCGAAGACGCACACCGCCATATTTGCCGCGCACCGTCTCGAGATAGCCGGCGCGGCCCAACTGATGAACCACCTTGGTCAGATGGTTCTTCGAGATCGCATGTTCGGCGGCGATGTCGTTGATGGTGGTCAGTGCCCCGGGCCGAAGGCCCACGTGAACCAGAACCCGCAAGGCATAGTCGGTATGCAATGTCAGACGCATAATCCCGCCATTCGCTTTCCCCCGCGTTCACAGCCGCGCGATCTTCTATTAGTTGAGGTGTGCGGTCAATGCCAAGATCGGCATGCCACCCATGCGGTAGAACGATTCCAGCATCCATAGAACCTTTCTTTGTGGTGCGTGCAGGGATACAACAGAAGAAGTTGCCAGTGCTGGGGGACGGTGGTGTCCAAAGTCGTGCCGTATCTCTGGTCCGCGTGTGTCGCGTTGATGGGCTTTTTGTCGGCGGCCAGCGCCCCCGCGCGCGAGCTGCGCGTCGCCGACACCCATCCCCAGGCCTATCCCACGGTGCAGGCGCTGGAGCATATGGGGCGGCTTTTGGCCGAGCGCTCGAACGGGCGCCTGACCCTGAAAATCTTTCACTCGCGCGTTTTGGGGGAAGAGGTCGAAACCATCCAGCAAACCTTGGCCGGCGCGCTGGAGATGACCCGGGTCAACCTGACGCCCTTGAACGCCACCATTCCGGAAACCATCGTCGCCTCGCTGCCGTTCCTGTTCACCTCGGCCGCGCATATGCATCGGGTGGTCGATGGCCCCGTGGGAGCCGAGATCGGCCGCGCCTTCGAGGCGCATGGCTTCGTCCTGCTGGCTTATTACGATTCCGGGGCCAGGTCCTTTTATACCCACGACAAGCCGATCCAGCGCCCGGCCGACCTCAAGGGCTTGCGCATCCGCGTCCAGCAATCGCCGCTGGCCGAGGCGATGGTGGCGGCCTTGGGGGCCAGGCCGACGCCGTTGGCCTATGGCCAGGTGGCGGTGGCCTTGAAGACCCGGCTGATCGACGGCGCCGAGAACAATCTGCCATCCTACCATGACGCCGGCCACTATCTGGCGGCGGGGCATTACGCCCTGACCGAACATGTGATGGCGCCCGAGGTCTTGATGATGTCCAAGCGGGTCTGGGACCAGTTGCCGGCCGCCGACCGCGCCCTGATTCGCCAGGCCGCCGCCGATTCGGTCCCCGAGATGCGCCGGTTGTGGGCCGAGCGCGAAAAGATCGCGGCCCGGGCCTTGGCCGATGCCGGCATCGTCCCGGTCGCGGTGGACAAGGCGCCTTTCCAGGCCGCCATGCGGCCGGTCTATGACCGCTTTGCGGCAACGCCCGCCTTGAAGGACCTGGTGCGCCGCATCCAGGCGACCAGATAGGCGGCGCCATGGGAAAACCCCTCGCCATCAGCCACTGGATCAGGTTCTTGCCGATCAGCTGGCGCATCCCGCTGGTGGTGGGGCTCAATGCCGTGGTGGTGATCGCCATCGCCCTGCTGGCGTGGCAAGGTGCGGCACTGGTGGGCGCCGACATTGATGAGCTGCGTCTGGTCCAGGGCCGCATCCACCAGCTGACCGCGATAGACGCCCAGTCCGGCCGACTGCAAAGCCAGATCCGCCAATACCTCAACACGCCTTCGGACGAAGCGCTGAAGGACATCATCCGCCGTTCGGAAGATTTGTTCGCCGCCCTGGCCGATCCCACCCTGGCCCAATCCGTCGGTCCATCCGAGCTGACGCAAATCACCGACGCGGCTCGGCGGTTCGTCGCCGGCTTTCAGCGCCTGAAAGCGATCAACGCGGAAATCGCTCGCATCTACGAATCCGACATCGTGCAGTCGGCCAAGGAGCTGTCGGGGCTTTATTCGATCCTGAACGCCTCGGTGCGGTCGCGGCCCGGCAGCCTGCTGGAACCGGCCCTGGTCAAGTCGCACGAGCATTTCGTCGAAGCCCTGATCGCCGTCAACACCTTCTACTTCACCGGCGATCCCGCCCAAGGCCGCCCGGCCAGGGCCGCGCTGGGCCGGGTGGCCGAAACGGTGCCGATCCTGGTCGAGCTGGCCGCCACCGACCTGCAGCGCGATTCGCTGCAGGTGATCGGCCGGCGTCTCGCCACCATCGACGCCGCCACCCAGGCCATCGCCGACACCTATGGCCTGCGCGCGGCTACCCTGGCCAACGAGGTCGATTCCAACCAGGCGACGATGGCACTGGTGGTCGACCGCGTCGTCGCCCAGGGACACGACCGAGAGGTCATGCTGCAAAGCCAGTCGAAAGGGCTGCTGGTCCGCGTTGGCCTGGCGGGTGCGATCTTGGGCCTGATTTTGCTGGTGGTGGGCTCGATCGCCAGTTGGAGTATCGGCCAATCCATCCGTCAGCCCTTGCAGCGTCTGCGCCAACGCATGGAGGCCGGAGCGCGCGGCGACTGGAGCGGCGAGATCGAAGGCGCCGACCTGCCCGACGAATTGGCGGCGATGGCCCGCACCGTCGAGGTCTTTCGGCGCGACGCCCTGGCCAAGGCCCGCCTGGAGACCGAACAAGCACGTGACCTTGCCCGCGAGGCCGAGGCCAAGCGCCGCACCCTGCAAGATCTTCTGGTCCAGATCGAGGTCCACGAGCACGGCGCCCCCTTCGCCCGGCCGCTGGTCCCGGCCGCCGTCAGCGGCGAGACCGCCGAGATCGCCGCGGTCTTCAACCGCGTGCTGTCGAAATTCCACCACGCCACCCGCGATCGCGACAGTGCCATCCGTGAACTGACCCTTGCCAAGGAAGCGGCCGAGGCCGCCAACCAGGCCAAGTCGGCGTTCCTGGCGGCGATGAGCCACGAGATCCGCACGCCGATGAATGGCGTCGTCGGCATGCTGGAAGTGCTGACCCATTCGCCGCTGTCGCCCGACCAGGCCGAATTGGTGGCGACCGTGCGCCAGTCGGCCCTGGCTTTGCTGTCGATCATCGACGACGTGCTGGATTACTCGAAGATCGAGGCCGGGCGGCTGGAACTGGAGACCCGCGCGGTGTCGCCGGCCCAGGTGATCGACGGCGTCATCCAGACCCTGAACGGAGCCGCCGCCAAGAAGGGTTTGGTGCTGGAAGCCTTCGCCGACCCGGCCCTTCCGGCGCAGATGCTGGCCGACCCGGCCAGGCTGTCGCAGATCCTGTTCAATCTGGTCGGCAACGCCATCAAGTTCACCGAGCAGGGCCTGGTCCGGGTCTTCGCGGTCCGCACCGACCACGCCCAGGGCCGCGTCGGCCTGTGCATCCGTGTCGTCGATACCGGCATCGGCATTCCCGACGACGTTCAACCGTCTCTGTTCCGGCCCTTCACCCAAGGGGAATGTTCGAGCACCCGGCGATTCGGCGGCACCGGCCTGGGCCTGTCGATCACCCGTCGGTTGGTCGACCTGATGGGCGGGCGGATCGCCTTGTTCAGCAATCAGGGCCAGGGATCGACCTTCGTCATCGATCTCGATTTCCCGGTGGTCGTCACCGACGACCAGGCTCCGCCGCCCCCGATCGACCTGATGGGGGTCAGGGTGTTGGTGGTGGCCCGTGACGCCGCCGAACGGACCATGATCGCCCGCGCCGCCGAGGAAGCCGGCGCCGCCGTGGTGCGGGTGTCGGAAATGGCCGGCGCCCTGGCCGCCTCGGCCAAGGCGGCCAACACCCGGGCGCCGTTCGGGGTGGCGGTGATGACCCTGGAAGGCAGCGATCTGGGCGAACTGGCCAGCCTGGCGAATACCCCGCTGCTGCTGATCCGCGACAGCTTCGATTCCCCCGACGATTCGGTGCTGGAGCGTCTTCCCCGCTGCCGGGGCTTCCTGGGCCGGCCGATCGATCCGCACGCGGTGACGGCGGCGATCGCCACGGTCACCGACTGCCACCCGATCGGCGCCGCCACGGCGCCGCCCGAACCCGCGGCCTTCGCCCCGCCGCCCGACACCGGACTGTCGATTCTGGTGGCCGAGGACCACCCGGTCAACCAGCAGGTCATCCTTCGCCAGCTGCGCATTCTGGGCCATCATCCGGAGATGGTCGCAGACGGCGCCGCCGCCCTTGAAATGTGGCGCAGTCGCAAGTTCGACCTGATCATCACTGACTGCCACATGCCGGTGATGGACGGCCTGCAACTGACCGCCGAGATCCGCGCCGAAGAGCTCAAGCACGGCGGTCGCATCCCCATCCTGGCACTGACGGCCAACGCCCTGGGCGGCGAGGCAGAACGCTGCATCGCCAGCGGTATGGACGGGTTCTTGACCAAACCGGTGGACATGGCGCAATTGCGCCAGGCCCTGGCCCTTCTCAGCGCGGCCGGTTCGCCCAATCCGGCGGAGCCGCAAATATGAAGCCGTCGCGTCTGTCGCTGGGACTTGCCAAGGCCAAAGGCTGGCTTGGCCATTCGCGGCTGGTATTGGCCATCCTGGCACCGATGGTGGCCCTGGTGGTCTTCTCGGTGATGATGGTCAACGACCGCCTGCAGGATTATCGCCGCAATTCGGACCTGCTGAAGGTGGCCCAACTGGCCCGTTCGTCGCGGGCGCTGACCCGCGAACTGGAAGCCGAGCGCAGCCTGTCCACCCAGGCCATGAGCGGCCTGTCCACCGCGTCGGTTCCCGCACTGATCGAGCAGCGCCAGCGCGTCAACGAGCGCCTGGCCGAGTATCAGGGGCTGACGCAGCACTCGGCGACGGGAGCTGGCGCCGCCTCGGAGACAAGGCTGCCGACCGAGTTGATCGACCGGGCGCGCGCCGCCGTCGATGGCCATGGCGATTTGCGCACCGTCATCGAGAATTATTCGGTACTCGTCGCCGCGGCAACCCGGGCGGCCGAGAATTCCGTACCGCTGGAACTGACCAACCTGATCGCCGCCTATATGGACCTGGGCAGCGTCAAGGATCGCATCGAACGCTCGCGGAGCCTGGGGGCCGCGATGATCGCGCAAGGCGCGGCCGACCGCGAGATGGTCGGCCTGCTCGCCGAGGCGCGCGCCGAGCGCCATGCCTTCATCGAATCCTTCCGCCAGCACGCAGCATCCGATCAGGCCGCCATTTTCACCGAAGTGGTGCGCGGCCCGGTCCCCGAAGAGATCGAGCGGCTGCACCGCCTGGCCCTGGCCGGCAAGATGCGCGCCGCCGAAACCGAAAACTGGCACCGTGCCCATTTTGCCATGCGCGATCTGGTCGAGCGGACCGAGACCCGGCTGGAAGCCGATGCCGAGGCGGAGATCGGCCGAGCCCTGTCCGAAACGCGTACCACCTTCTATATGGTGCTGGTGGGCACGGTCCTGCTGGTGGCCTTTTCGCTCGAAACCCTTAGGCGCAGCGAACGTCGGGCCGTCCTGTGGCAGGAAGAGGCCCGCAAGCTGTTTCGCGCCGTCGAGCAAAGCCCGGTGGCGGTGATGATCACCGACACCAAGGGCGACATCGAATACACCAACCCCGCCTTCACCCGCATGACCGGCTTCGAGCGGGCCGAAATGATCGGCCAGAATCCGCGCGTGCTGAAATCCGACCAGGTGGTGCCGGGAACCTACGAGGATTTGTGGCAGACCATCCGCGCCGGCCAGGAATGGCGCGGCGAGGTGGTCAACCGGCGCAAGGACGGTACCCTTTACCGCGAAAAGATGACCGTCGCCCCGGTCAAGAACGGTGCCGGCGACATCGACAGCTATATCGCCCTGAAGGAAGACGTCACCGAGGTCCATCAACTCCGCCAGGCGCTGGAACACGAACACGCCCATCTGCGCCATATCCTGGCGTCGATCCGCGACGGCATCGCCCTGATCGACGGCGACGACACCATGCTCTACGGCAACCCGGCGCTGGAAGCCTCGTTCGGACCGATCGCCGGACGCAAGGCGCTGGACTATTTCGGCCAGGCGCTGCCGGCCGGCGGCGAGTGGCAACCGGCCGACAGCCCGCTGACCTACGAGGTGACGACCATCCCCCTGCACAGCCCCGACGGATCGGCGGCGATGCTGGCGGCGTTCCACGACGTCACCCAACGCCTGCAGGCCGAGCACGCGACCCTGGAAGCGCGCGACGCCGCCGCACTGGCCAATCGCTCGAAAAGCGAGTTCCTGGCGACCATGAGCCACGAACTGCGCACCCCTCTGAACGCCATCATCGGCTTTTCCGAGATCATCGAGAACGAGCTGCTGGGACCGATCGGCACGCCGCAATATGGCGAATACGCCCACGACATCAACGTTTCCGGCCGCCATCTGCTGCAGATCATCAACGACATGCTGGACATCGCCCGCATCGATATCGGTCATATCGTGCTGCGGCGCGACCGCGTCGCCACCTGCGAAACCCTGAACAATTGCATCGGCCTGGTCCGCGAACGGGCCAGCGTGGCCGGCGTGGCGCTATCGACCAGCATTCCCCACGACCTGCCGGACATGACCGGCGATGCCCGCCGGATCAAGCAGGCGGCGGTCAATATCCTGGGCAACGCCATCAAGTTCACGCCCACCGGTGGCCAGGTCCGCCTGATAGCCGAACTGGTCGAGGACGGTCTGGCGGTGCGGGTGGCCGATAACGGCATCGGCATAGCGCCTGAGGACCTGTCCAAAATCCTGGCTCCGTTCGGCCAGGCCGATTCCAGCCTGGTCAGGCGGTTCGAAGGCGCGGGCCTGGGATTGCCGCTGTCGGCCAAGCTGATCGAACTGCATGGCGGCCGGCTCAGCGTCGACAGTCGATTAGGCGGCGGGACCACCGTCACCTTGTGGTTCCCGGCCTCGATGCTGCTGAAGGCGCCGTGACTTCGCCACATGGATGGCCTAGGATTCGTCAGTCCCGGAAGGGGAGGATGGTGATGATGATGCGCATTGTTCCGGTGGCGGCCCTGATCCTGGCGGCGCTTTCCCCACTGTCCGCCCGGGCGGAAAGTGCCGCCGACCTGAGCCGCGCCGTCCTGAACCGCGCCGAAGAGGGCTTCACCGCCCAGGACCGCCGCGAGATCGAGGAATGGTTCCGCCTGGGCAAGCGGGTCCTGACCGGCGAGGACGACCGCAAGGGCCACAAACACAAGAAGACCCCGCCCGGACTCGCCAAGCGCGACGAGTTGCCGCCCGGCCTGGCCAAGCGCGACACCCTGCCGCCCGGCTTGCAGGGCCGTAACCTGCCGGGCGAGCTGGAACGCAAGCTGTCACGCCTGCCCCGGGGCTACAAGCGCAGCCAGGTCGGCGACGACGTCGTCCTGGTCGAGGCGGCCACCGGAGTAATCATCGACATCTTGCGAGGCGTCGGCGGCCGCCGCTGAAATAGCCCTACCGGCCCCATTGTTGAAATGGTCGGCCGTCGGGGTTAGGGTCTGGCCTTGAGTTTTTGCGAAGGACCCCATGATGCGACGCGATTTGTCGGCCAAGTACGATTTGCGAGTGCCCCGTTACACGTCGTATCCCACCGCGCCGCATTTCCATCCTGGCATCGGTCCCGAGCAATACGGCCAGTGGCTGGAAGGGCTGGATCCGGCGACCGAATTGTCGCTGTACGTGCACATCGCCTATTGCGCCGAAATGTGCTGGTTCTGCGGCTGCCACACCAAGATCACCCGCAAATATGCCCCCGTCGCCGCCTATATGGACGGATTGCTGGGCGAGATCGGGCTGGTCGCCGACTGCCTGGCCACCCGCATGACCGCGCGCCACGTCCATTTCGGCGGCGGCAGCCCGACCATCCTGACGCCAGAGGATTTCGTCCGCACCATCGACACCTTGCGCAGCCGCTTCGTCATCAAGCCCGACGCCGAGATCGCGGTCGAACTGGACCCGCGCACCGCCGACGAGACCTATGTCAAGGCGATGGCCCAGGCCGGCGTCACCCGCGCCTCGATCGGCGTGCAGGATTTCGACCCCAAGGTGCAAGAAGCGATCAACCGCATCCAACCCTATGACGTCACCGCCAACGTCATCGGCTGGCTGCGTACCCACGGCGTGCCCGAAATCAACATGGATCTGGTCTACGGCCTGCCCTACCAGACCACAGACGGCCTGCTCGATACCATCGACAAGGCGCATGGGTTCAGGCCGCGCCGCATCGCCCTGTTCGGCTATGCCCATGTGCCGTGGATGAAGAAGCACCAGCGCCTGATCCCGGAAGCCGCCCTGCCCGACGCCGAGACCCGCTGGGCCCAGTACGAGCAGGGAACCGCCCGGCTGGAGGAACTGGGCTACGTCAAGATCGGGCTGGACCATTTCGCCGCCCCCGACGACCCGTTGGCCATCGCCTTGAAGGAAAAGCGCCTGCATCGCAATTTCCAGGGCTACACCACCGACGAGGCCAGCGTGCTGATCGGTTTCGGCGCCTCTGGCATCGGCATGCTGCCGCAAGGCTATGTCGCCAATGTCGGCGAGACCCATTTCTACCTGGATGCCATCAAGCAGGGCCGCCTGGCCACCGCACGCGGCGTCGCCATCGATGCCGACGACCAGCTTCGCCGCGACATCATCATGACCTTGATGTGCGACCTGGAAATCGACCTGGACGCGGTCTGCGCCCGCCACGGCGCCGACGCCGCCCAGTTCCAGGGCGAGTTGGCCAACCTGGCGCCTTTGTCGCAAGACGGGCTGGTGGTGGTCGAGGGCCGGCGCATCACCGTCACCGACGAGGGCCGCACCCTGGTGCGCGCCGCGGCGGCCGTGTTCGACCGCTATCTGAAGAAGGGCGAACAGCGCCATTCCCGGGCGGTGTGAGCGGGGCTATTCGTCGCCGAAGCTGACCTTGCGGGTTTCATCGACGACGAAGCCGCCTTGCATCTTCAAGAAGGCCTCGGCGGTCAGGACGGCGTCCAACAGGGCGCCGTGATGCTGGAAGCGATCGGATCGGTCGATCCACAGCCGATCGCACAGCACGTCCAGCGACCCCGGCACGCCAGGAAAGAACGAGCGGGAAAGGTGCTGGGTGCAGATGAAATCGTCCTCGCCGAAGATCACCTGATCGAAGCCGCAGCGCCCGACCCGGGCATATTCGAAATTCAGGAAGTCCATCTCGTTGGTGGCGCTGTGGGCCAACAGCACGTCCTGGCCGATGAAATCCTCGAACTCGTCCAGGATGTCGCCGAAGGTGGGTGCGCCCTTGAGATCGGCGATATTGATGCCGTGCACTGCCACCGAGGCCTTGGCGATCGGACCATTCGGCTGGATGCGGCGCTGCCATTCCCGCCCTGGCCGCCAGCCGTCGCCGTCGCGGGTCAGTTCCAGGCAGCCGATCTCGATGACGATGCCGGGCAGCCGCATCCCCTTGGGCATCCGCTTGATCTCGGCTGCGGCGGGAATGCGAAAGCCGGTGGTCTCGGCGTCGATGGCGACGATGCGTTCGACCTCGTCCAGGTCTTCCAAAGTCAGCATGGCGCCCCCCTCTCTTGTGAAGCGCCGCCTTGTCAGCCCTGGCGCGATGCCACCATGAACAGGCGGCGGAACGGAAACAGCGTACGACCATCGGCGCCGCGTGGATAGGCCAAGCCGATACGCCGGGTGTATTCGGCCAGGAACTCGGCCCGGGCCTCGCCCTCCAACGCGTCCAGAAGCGGCTTCAAGGCGGTGCCCATGGTCCACTTGACCACCGGGTCGTCGCCGTCCAGCACATGCAGGTATTCGGTTTCCCAGATGTCCAGATGGGCCGCGTGCGGCGCCAGAAGGTCATAATAGAAATCGCCATCGCCGACGGGAAAACGCCGGGCCAGCGGGCGCAGTAGCGGCGCCCACGGGCCGGCCTCGACGGTTTCGGTCATCACCGCGTGCGACGCGGCATAATGGTTGTGCGGCATCTGCACCGCCAGCACGCCACCGGGGGCGACCAGATCCATCAATCGGGGAAACAGTCTTTCGTGATCGTCCAACCATTGCAGGGCGGCGTTCGAGAACAACAGGTCCAGCGGCGCCTCGGGCTGCCAACTTGCCGCGTCGGATGCCACCCAGGTCACCGACGACGGTTCGGCGGCGGCGGCCCGCAACATCTCGGGCGAGGAATCGACGCCCCACACCCGGGCCTCGGGCCAGCGTTCGGCCAGCAGCTGCGTGACGTTGCCGGTGCCGCAGCCCAGATCGGCGATGCGGGCCGGGCGCACCAGATCGACACGTCCCAAGAGATCCCGCGCCGGCCGCAGGCGCGGCGCGGCGAAGGCGGAATAGAGTTTTGGATCCCATGGCATGCTGAACGGCTCCCCCCAATGTGGACAAGGTACCGTACCGCACTAACCGGTCAACCTAGGAAAATGCCGGGTTAGACCGGGATCGGGACCAAGGACCAATTGTGGATGGTCAGCCCGGCGGCCAGCCCCATCACCACGCCCAAAAGCACCAACGCCGCCGCCACCGCCAGCTTCCAGCCCCATCCCGGGGCCATGGTCAGCGGCAATCCGGCGGGAATGTCCTCGGTCCAGCCCGGAGCCGGCGGATCGCCCGGCTCGGGCACCGCCCGGCGGCCCTGGCCGCTCTGGGCGACCGCTCCGGCCCATTCGGCCAGCCGGTCGGCGCCGAAGTCGCGGTCGGCGGAACCCGCGCCCTCGTCACCCTCGGCCAGCGCCGCCATGCGCGACACCCGATTCAGCAGCAATTCGGCCAGCCGCAGATAGGCCCGGGCCGGCGGCGATTGCGGCGCCATCGTCACCACCGGCAGATCGCGCGCCGCCGCCTCGATCACCACCGGATCGCGCGGGATCAGCACCGGCACCACCCGGGCGCCGAACTCGGCGATGATGTCCTCGGTCAGACGGCCGGTCATCTCGCCGTCCTCGGTCATGGTCAGCAGGATGTAGACGGTGTGCAGGTCGTGGTTGAAGTGCCCGCGCACCCGATTGACGTTCCACCACGCCTTGTGCAAGCCATCCAGCGCGTGCGGGCTGGGCATCACCGGCATCACCACCGCGTCGGCGGCGACCAGGGCGTTGACCGAGACGATGCCCGGGGCCGGCGGGCAATCGATCACCACGATCTCGACATCACTTGGCAGCCGCTCGAAGGCGCGCTGGATCGCCAACTGGCAATCATCCTGCAGGGCCAGCTCGATGTCGGCCCAGGCCAGCTCGTCCGACCCGGCGATCAGGCGCAAATTGTCGTAAGGCGTCGGCTTCAGGCATTCCGAGCAGCTGGCCCGGCCGGTGATCAGGTGGTAGGCCCCGGTCGGCACCGGCGCCGTCAGGCTCATCGAGGTGGTGGCGTTGCTTTGGCTGTCGAGGTCGACCAGGACCACGCGGCGGCCCAAGGCGGCCAGGCACACCGCCAGATTGACGCTGGTGGTGGTCTTGCCGACGCCGCCCTTCTGGTTGAAGACGGTAATGACGATCGGCTTGGCGGCGACTTGCCCGTCGGTCATGCGCAAAACCCCGGTTCGCAACAGATGGCAGGCAGAATATCCGTTGAACCAGCGGGCGACAATCTCAAGCTTGGTGCGATTTTCCCTGTTGGCGGACACAATTCTTAAATCTATACTCACCGCCCATGGGCCAGCCGTACTTCGAAATCATCCGTCTGATCGAAAGACTGCACCGTCACTTCCTGGACGTGCTGCGGACCGAGCTGCGCCGCAAGGGGATCGAGGACATCAACGCCGTCCAGGCCCTGTTGCTTTACAATATCGGCGAGAACGACGTGGTCATCCGCGACCTCAAGGACCGCGGCTACTACCAGGGCTCGAACGTGTCGTACAACATCAAGGGCCTGACCGAGTACGGCTACCTGACCCAGGAACGTTCCGCGCACGACCGCCGCTCGGTCCGCCTGAAGCTGACCGACAAGGGCCTGGAACTGTGCGCCACCGTGCGCACCCTGCAAAACGACCTGGCCAACGCCATGGGCACCGACGACGACACCAAGAAGTCGCTGGACGACACCGTCTCGACCATGCTGCGCCTGGAGCGGACTTGGTCCGACTTCATCCATTACGGCCGCATCCGGGTGTAAGCACCCCTTTGCAAGCGCGGGCTTTTTTGCCATAACCCCACTTCACCGTTCGCGCCGCTTTCGCCGCAGGGGTTTCCCATGTCCATCACCCGCTATTCCCGTCCGCAGATGTCCGCCATTTGGGACGCCGCCAACAAGTTCCGCATCTGGTATCAGATCGAGGCGCATGCCTGCGACGCCCTGGCCGAGATCGGCATCATCCCCAAGGAATCGGCGGCGGTGGTGTGGGCCAAGGGCGACCTGCCCTACACGCCCGAGCGCATCGCCCGCATCGATGCCATCGAGGCCGAGACCAAGCACGACGTCATCGCCTTCCTGACCGAACTGGCCGAGCATATCGGCGCCGAATCGCGCTTCGTGCACCAGGGCATGACCTCGTCGGACGTTCTGGACACCTGCCTGAACGTGCAGCTGACCCAGGCCGCCGACATCTTGCTGGAAGACCTGGACAAGCTGCTGGCCGCCCTCGAGCGCCGCTCGTTCGAGTTCAAGGATTTGGTGTGCATGGGCCGCAGCCACGGCATCCACGCCGAGCCGGTGACCATCGGCCTGAAGTTCGCCGGCTTCCACGCCGAGTTCCAGCGCGCCAAGACCCGCCTGATCGCCGCCCGGGCCGACATCGCCACCTGCGCCATCTCGGGCGCGGTCGGCACCTTCGCCAACATCGATCCCCGGGTCGAGGAACATGTCGCCGCCAAGCTGGGCCTGGCCCCCGAGCCGCTGTCGACCCAGGTCATCCCCCGCGACCGCCATGCCCAGTTCTTCGCCACCCTGGGGGTGATCGCCAGCTCGATCGAGCGCGTCGCCGTGGAAATCCGCCACATGCAGCGCACCGAAGTCCGCGAGGCCGAGGAATATTTCTCGCCCGGCCAGAAGGGCAGCTCGGCGATGCCGCACAAGCGCAACCCGGTCCTGACCGAGAACCTGACCGGCCTGGCCCGCATGGTCCGCGCCTATGCCATGCCGGCGATGGAGAACGTCGCCCTGTGGCACGAGCGCGACATCTCGCATTCCTCGGTCGAGCGCTATATCGGCCCCGACGCCACCATCACCCTGGACTTCGCCCTGGCGCGACTGACCAACGTGATCGATAAGCTGGTGATCTACCCCGATGCCGTCGAACGCAATCTGAACCAACTGGGCGGACTGGTGTTCTCGCAGCGGGTTCTGTTGGCCCTGACCCAGGCCGGCACCAGCCGCGAGGACGCCTATCGCCTGGTCCAGCGCAATGCCATGAAGGTGTGGGACGCCGCCGGCGAAGGCCAGGACACCACCGGCCAGTTCCTGGCCAACCTGAAGGGCGACGCGGACGTCACCCGCGCCTTAAGCGTCACTCAGATCGAGGAATTGTTCGACCTGGGCTATCACACCAAGCATGTCGACACCATCTTCCGCCGGGTGTTCGGCCGGGCGTAAAGCATGAGCCGATGAAATCGAATCATGCTCAGCCGCCATTGAGGCGGCGGCCAAGCAAGCGGAGCTTGCGCCCGGCGAGGGGCAAGGCAATGAGAACATGATCGACCGGATCGACCATTTCGTCCTGACCGTCGCCGACATCGAGGCGACGTGCGACTTCTACGCCAGGGCATTGGGGTTCCAGGTGGTGACCTTCGGCCAGGGCCGCAAAGCCCTGGCCTTCGGCCGCCACAAGATCAACCTGCACCAGAACGGCCGCGAGTTCGAGCCCAAGGCGCATTGCCCAACGCCGGGGGCGGCCGATTTCTGCCTGATCACCGAACGCCCGTTGGACGAGGTGGCGGCGCGCCTGCACCGCGAAGGCATCGCCATCGAGGAAGGGCCGGTGGCCAGAACCGGGGCCACCGGCCCCATCACCTCGCTTTACTTCCGCGATCCTGACGGCAATCTGGTGGAAGTGTCGCGCTACTAGCAGCCTGTCGGACTCGAGCTTTCGGCGGAGTACGTGGGGCGGTAGTTCCGCTGGATCGCCTGGGACTGGGGCGTGACCGTCTGGCCGGGTGGATGCTGGGGAGATCGCCCGGCGCGCCCGGTTTTGTA
>NZ_LWQU01000012.1 GCF_001650635.1 Magnetospirillum moscoviense
AGCCCGGCGCAACCCTCGATTGGGACATGCCGTGGGACGGACCGCCAGCCGTTTCAGGGGGCGAACATAGGGTCTAAGCCGATCTCTCCGGCAGCATGTGGCCCAGCTTGCGGCCGCCGAAGATGTGGACGTGCAGGTGCGGCACTTCCTGGTGGCCGTTGGCGCCGATATTGGCCAGCATGCGCCAGCCATCCTCGGCCAATCCGGCCTCGGCGGCCAGTCGGCCAACGGTGCGGAACAGGGCGGCGATCTCGGCATCCGAGGCCTTGGCGGTGAAGTCGTTCATCGACACATAGGCGCCCTTGGGGATCACCAGGATATGGGTCGGCGCCAGCGGGTTGATGTCGTGGAAGGCCAGGACGAACTCGTCCTCATAGACTTTTTTGCAGGGAATTTCCCCACGCAGGATGCGGGCGAAGACGTTGTTCGGATCATAGGTCATGGCGGCCTCCTATCCTTTGCGGCTGTTCTTCTCGTCGATGCCGGAAATGCCTTGGCGCCGGGCCAGCTCGGCCCACACCTGCTCGGGCGTCAGGCCGGCATCGGCCCACAGGACCAGCAGGTGGTACAGCAAATCGGCACTTTCGGCGCAAATCCCCTCGGGTCCTTCCGACACGGCGGCGATGGCGGTTTCCAGCCCTTCCTCGCCGACCTTCTGGGCGATCTTCTTGCGGCCCTTGGCGAACAGCTTGGCGGTGTAGGAACTGTCCGGGTCGGCGCCTTGGCGGCCTTGGATGGTGGCGAACAATTGCTCGAGGATGCGGGCGTCGAGGGTCACGACGGCTCTCCTTCCACCGGACGGATGGGGATGCCGGCGGCGGCCATATGGGCCTTGGCCTGGGCGATGGTGAAGGTGCCGAAATGGAAGATCGAGGCGGCCAGCACGGCGGTGGCGTGGCCGTCGATGATGCCTTCGACCAGATGGTCGAGCGTGCCGACCCCGCCCGAGGCGATCACCGGAATGGTCACGGCGTCGGCCACCGCGCGGGTCAGCGGGATGTTGAAGCCCTGCTTGGTGCCGTCGCGGTCCATCGAGGTCAGCAAGATCTCGCCGGCACCATAGGAGGCCATGCGCCGGGCCCATTCCACCGCGTCGATGCCGGTGGGGTTGCGGCCGCCATGGGTGAAGATCTCGAACTTGTTGGGGCAGGTCTGCTTGGCGTCGATGGCCACCACGATGCATTGGCTGCCGAACTTTTCCGCCGCCTCGCGCACGAATTCGGGGCGGTGCACCGCGGCCGTGTTGATCGACACCTTGTCGGCCCCGGCCAGCAGAAGCTTGCGGATGTCCTCGGTCTGGCGCACACCGCCGCCGACGGTCAGCGGCATGAAGCATTGCTCGGCGGTGCGGCGGACCACGTCATAGATGGTGTCGCGATTGTCGGAACTGGCGGTGATGTCCAGGAAGGTCAGTTCGTCGGCACCGGCGCGGTCATAGATCTTGGCCTGCTCGACCGGATCGCCGGCGTCGATCAGGTCGACGAAGTTGACGCCCTTGACGACGCGGCCGTCCTTGACGTCCAGGCAGGGGATGATGCGCATCTTGAGCATCGGTTTTTACTCCGCCAGCAGGGCGATGGCTTCGGCGACGTCGATGCGGCCGTCATAGATGGCGCGGCCGGAAATCACCCCGGCGATGCCCGACGAGGCGACCGCCTTCAAGGCGCGCAGGTCATCCAGGCTGGACACCCCGCCCGAGGCGATCACCGGGGTCGAGATGGCGCGGGCCAGGGCGGCGGTGGCCTCGACATTGGGGCCGGTCAGCACGCCGTCGCGGTCGATATCGGTATAGATGATGGCCGCCGCGCCGGCGTCTTCGAACTTCAGGGCCAGTTCGGTGACGGTGATGTCGCTGGTCTCGGCCCAGCCTTCCACCGCGACGCGGCCGCCCTTGGCGTCGATGCCGACGGCGATCTTGCCGGGGAAGCGCTTGCAGGCCTCTTTGACCAATTCGGGATCGCGCAGAGCGACGGTCCCCAGAATCACCCGCGACAGGCCGCGGCTCAGCCAGTCCTCGATGGTGGCCATGGTGCGGATGCCGCCGCCCAATTGCACCGGAACCTCCACCGATTTCAGGATCTGCTCGACCGCGCCGGCATTGACCGGCTTGCCGGCGAACGCGCCGTTCAGATCGACCACATGGATCCACTGGGCGCCGGCGGCGGCGAAGGACTTGGCCTGGGCGCCGGGATCGGTGTTGAACACCGTCGCCTCTTCCATCAGGCCCAGCTTCAGGCGCACGCAGGCGCCGTCCTTCAAGTCGATGGCGGGAAACAGGATCATGATGCTTGCTCTCCTTGGCGTTCGACCAGCACCCAGAAACCCTGGGGGATGCGGGTGAACTGAATCAATTCGAACCGGGCCAGCAGGCGGGGCAGCCACCAGGCCGGGCCTTCTTGGATCAGATGGGCGTTGCGGCCGTCGGGCAGCACGCGCCGGGCCTGGCCGGTATGGACGGTGAACAGCCCGAAGCGGCGGGTGACGCGGGCCAGATCGTCCAGCACATTGTCCAAAAGCTCCGGCTCGATATGTTCCAGCACGTCGATGCAGGTGACGAAATCGTGCGGGGCCGGCGGCGTCGCCCATTCCGGCCGGGACGGCTCATAGGGGGTGACGATCGGCGGCGTCTTCATCAGCTTCAGCAATTCCTGGCCCAGCCGCCCCTTGCCCGCGCCGTAATCCAGCAGGTGGGTGGCGTCCAGGCGGCCGATCATCTCGACCACCAGCGGGGCCATCGCCACCGAGGCCATGCCGTAATCGGGATTGTCCTCGTGCAGCTTCTGCTGAAGCTTGCGGTATTCCTCGGTGATGACCGGGCCGGTCACGGCATCCACCGCAGGAAATTGGCGATCACCTTCAGGCCGGTGGCCTGGCTTTTTTCCGGGTGGAACTGGGTGCCGACCACCGAGCCGGCGCCGACCATGGCGGTGACCGGCCCGCCGTAATCGACGCGGGCCAATTGTTCTGCCGGGTTGGCGCAGGCGAAGCGATAGGAGTGGACGAAATAGGCGTGGGGATTGTCCGGCAGGCCGTCCAGCAGCGGATGGCTGCCGGGCACGAAGGCCAGCTCGTTCCAGCCCATATGCGGCACCTTCAGGGCCGGGTCGGACGGCGTGATCGGCAGCACCTCGCCCTTGATCCAGTCCAGGCCCTGGTGGGTGCCGTGCTCGCGGCCGATGGTGGCCAGCAATTGCATGCCGACGCAAATGCCGAAGAACGGCCGGGCCTTGACGATGGCGTGCTGGTGCATGGCCTCGACCATGCCGGGTAGGGCTTCCAGGCCGGCCTTGCAATCGGCGAAGGCGCCGACGCCCGGCAGCACCACGCGGTCGGCCGCCGCCACCATGTCGGCATCGGCGGTGACGGTGACGGTGGCGCGCAGGCCTTCCTCGGCGATCATCCGCTCGAAGGCCTTGGCGGCCGAGCGCAGATTGCCCGAGCCGTAATCGACGATGGCGACCTTCATCACCTTACAACGACCCCCCCAGAACGCCCTTGGTCGACGGCACCGCGTCGGCCTTGCGGGGGTCGATCTCGATGGCCTGGCGCAACGCCCGGGCCAAGGCCTTGAAGCAGCTTTCGACGATGTGGTGGTTGTTCTCGCCGTACAGGCATTCGACGTGAAGCGTGGCGCCGGCGGCTTGGGCGAAGGCCTGGAACCATTCCTTGAACAGTTCGGTATCCATGTCGCCCAGCTTGTCGCGGCCGAAATCCACCCGCCACACCAGATAGGGGCGGTTGGACAGGTCGATGGCGACGCGGGTCAGGGTCTCGTCCATCGGGATCAAGGCCTGGCCATAGCGGGTGATGCCCTTGCGATCGCCCAGCGCCTGAGCGACGGCCTGGCCGATGGCGATGCCGGCATCCTCGGTGGTGTGGTGGGCGTCGATATGCAGGTCGCCGTCGGCGTTGACCGTCAGGTCGATCAGCGAATGACGCGACAATTGCTCCAGCATATGGTCCAGGAACCCGATGCCGGTATCGACGGAATAGGAACCGGTGCCATCCAGGTCGATGGTGACGCCGATGCTGGTTTCGTTGGTCTTGCGCTCGATGGTGGCCCTGCGCATATGGCCCTCCTTGCTGATGATGACGGTTTAGCAGGAACCAGAGGGCGATGAAAGCGCCAGGGTGGACTTTCCGCCATCAAGAAGGTAGGCAGAGAGACCAGGACCGGGAGACGAAGAAAGATGATCGGGCTGTTCAAGCGGGTCTTCAATGCTGCCGCCGTGCTGCTGCTGAACGTGGTGGTGATGATCGCCGCCGCCGAGTGGGGGGCCAAGGCGGTACTGAAGATGGCTCGCGACGCCAGGCCGGCCTATATGCCGACCTACACCGACGCCGAATATTCCAAGCTTTACGACACCGACGACGCGGCCAAGTACCGCGAGATCAGCGCCGAGGGCTGGCGCATGGGCGACACCATCTACAGCCCGTTCGTCGAATATCGCATGACCCCCTATCAGGGGCGGCACTTCACCATCACCGAACAGGGTTTCCGCCCCAACGACCTGGCGCCGCAGGATCTGGCGCGGCCGGGGCGCAAGGTGTTCGTGTTCGGCGGCTCGACCACCATGGGCTCGGGGGTGGCCAATTCGGAAACCATCCCGGCGGCGGTCGAGCGGGCCTTGCAGGCGGCCGGCCTGACCGACGTGCAGGTGTTCAATTTCGGCGTGGTGTCCTATTTCTCGACCCAGGAACGCATCGCCCTCGAGCGCCTGCTGACCGCCGGCATCAAGCCCGACGTCGCGGTGTTCATCGACGGTCTCAACGATTTCTATTACTGCACCATCCCCGACCAAAGCTCGTGGAACGAGCGGCTGGTCCAGCTGACCTCGGCGCGGTCGCGCCAGCCCTTGATGCTGGAGATCGCCAACCGCTCGAACGTCGTGCAACTGGCCCGCCATCTGGGCGGCGACAAGTCGGTGATGGTTCGCGAATGGGGCAGCTTCTGCCAGTCCGACGCCGACGTCGCCGGCGTGGTCCAGCGGCTCGATACCAACCGCCGCATCCTGGACGGCATGGCCGAACGGCTGGGGTTCGAGCTGATCTTCGTGCAGCAGCCGGTGCCGACCTATCATTACGACAATGCCAAGCGGGTGGTGCCGGTCACCGACGAGATGCTGGGCTATCACGCCAACGCCAGGCGCGGCTATCCGATGATGGCGGCGATGCGCGACATGGGCAGCTTGTGGACCCGCAACCTTCTGTGGCTGGCCGAGCTGGAACCGGCCTCCGCCAACGCCTATGTCGACATGGTCCATTACAGCCCGGCCTTCAACGACATCATCGGCCGGGCCATCGCCGACGAGATCGTCAAGCGCGGCATCAAGGAAAGACAGAAGCCATGAGCGAATCCCAAACCCTTCCCTCGTGGCACGGCACCACCATCTTGTGCGTCCGAAAGGACGGCCGGGTGGTGATCGGCGGCGATGGCCAGGTCAGCCTGGGTCAGACGGTGATCAAGGGCAACGCCCGCAAGGTCCGCAAGATCGGCGACGGATCGATCCTGGTCGGCTTCGCCGGCGCCACCGCCGACGCCTTCACCTTGCTGGAACGGCTGGAAGGCAAGCTGGAAAAGCATCCCGGCCAACTGACCCGGGCCTGTGTCGAGCTGGCCAAGGATTGGCGCACCGACCGCTATCTGCGCCGGTTGGAAGCGATGATGGCGGTGGCCGATGCCGAGGTGTCGCTGGTGCTGACCGGCCAGGGCGACGTGCTGGAGCCGGAAGACGGCATCATCGCCATCGGCTCGGGCGGCAATTACGCCCTGTCGGCGGCGCGCGCCCTGATCGACACCGAGCTGGATGCCGAGGCCGTCGTCCGGAAATCGATGAGGATCGCCGCCGACATCTGCGTCTATACCAACAGCAATCTTATCGTCGAAAGCCTGTAAGCCATGAGCGCGTCCGCCTTTTCCCCGCGTGAGATCGTCTCGGAGCTCGACCGCCACATCGTCGGCCAGAACGAGGCCAAGCGCGCCGTCGCCATCGCCCTTCGCAACCGCTGGCGCCGCCAGCAATTGTCCGACGCGCTGCGCGAAGAGGTGCTGCCCAAGAACATCTTGATGATCGGCCCGACCGGGGTCGGCAAGACCGAGATCGCCCGCCGCCTGGCCCGCCTGGCCCAGGCGCCGTTCCTGAAGGTCGAGGCCACCAAGTTCACCGAAGTGGGCTATGTCGGCCGCGACGTCGAACAGATCGTGCGCGATCTGGTGGAAATCTCGATCCACATGACCCGCGACCGCCTGAAGAAGCAGGTGACCGCCAAGGCCGACCTGGCCGCCGAGGACCGCCTGCTGGACGTGCTGGTCGGCGAGACCGCCAGCCCCGATACCCGCCAGAAATTCCGCAAGATGCTGCGCGAAGGCACGCTGGACGACCGCGAGGTGGAAATCCAGGTGGCCGACAATGCCGCCGGCATGCCGACCTTCGACATCCCCGGCGTGCCCGGGGCGTCCATGGGCATGCTGAATCTGTCGGACATGCTGGGCAAGGCGTTCGGCAACCGCACCAAGCCGCGCAAGATGCGGGTCAAGGACGCCCTGGCGGTGTTGCTGTCGGAAGAATCCGACAAGCTGTTGGATCAGGAAGCGGTGGTGAAGGACGCCATCGCCGCGGTCGAGAATCACGGCATCGTTTTTTTGGACGAGATCGACAAGATCTGCGCGCGCTCGTCGGAAACCCATGTCGGCGGCGACGTGTCGCGGGAAGGTGTTCAGCGCGACCTGCTGCCGCTGATCGAGGGCACCACGGTCACCACCAAGCACGGCAACGTGCGTACCGACCACGTGCTGTTCATCGCCTCGGGGGCCTTCCACCTGGCCAAGCCCAGTGACCTGTTGCCCGAACTGCAGGGCCGCCTGCCGATCCGGGTCGAGTTGAAGGCTTTGTCGGTCGAGGATCTGAAGCGCATCCTGACCGAGCCGGAAGCCTCGCTGCTGAAGCAATATGTCGCGCTTTTGGCGACGGAAGAGGTGGTGCTTTCGTTCACCGACGGCGCCGTCGATGCCATCGCCGAGTTGGCCGCCGACATCAACCGCACCGTCGAGAATATCGGCGCCCGGCGGCTGCAGACGGTGATGGAGCGCCTGCTGGAAGAGATCAGCTTCACCGCCCCCGACCAGCCGCCCGGCACCAAGGTCGAGATCGACGCCGACATGGTCAAAACCCGCGTCGGCGAACTGGCCAAGAAGACCGATCTGGCGAAGTTCATTTTGTAGGGGCTTGAGACGAGAGGCCGTTGGCGGAACGGACGACTTTTCGAGGCCGTGAAGGATGATCGCCTTCCGAAAAATTTCCTTCAGACGTCCTTCGATAGTGGGGACGTCAGGGGAGAGTTGCCCCATAGGCGTTAACATAGCCTGGACAGGCGGGCGTGAGCGTGATTCAAGATGGAATGACTCATCCATCATGCCC
>NZ_LWQU01000013.1 GCF_001650635.1 Magnetospirillum moscoviense
CCTTCCGATCCATCGCGCAAAACCTCCCGCGTTTCCGCCATTCTACACGATATCAATACGAATTGCGAATAGAGCCTTTTGTAATTCGCATGGCGCTGCGAATTACAAAATCACCACACAATTCAACAAATGAGTGGCCTGCTTATCCCCGGAATTCGCCATGTGAATTTCGGGGGCAGGACACGAGCGATGACCTGTGTCTAACTTTAGGGGCAGATTGCGCGGAAGTCACCCCCCAGCAGGCATTTTTTACACCGCTGGCGAGAGAACGATGGCTGGCGTACAGTGATTCCATTCTCTGGCCCAGGATTTGGTGCGCTTTGGCATGAATGCTCCGTCCAGTCGCGATGTTGGGATGCGGGATCGGTTGCTGCACCGGCTGCGTTCGCTGATGGCGCGCTCGGTCGCCAACGGCGCAACGCCGGAAGAGGAACTGGTGGCGGCGCGCATGACGGCCAAGGTGATGGCGCAACTGGACGCCATGGCCGGCATCGCACCCTTGCCCGAAGCCAAGGCCGAACATATCCGCGCCGAGCGCGATTCCCGCGAATACCAGCAGCTTCTCGAGAAGAACACCACCGAAAGCCTGTTCAAGGCGGCGGTTCAGGAATTGGCGCTGGAACATGTCAACCGGGTCGCCCCACCCCGGAAGCGCCTGCCCGGCGAGCAGATGGAACGGGTCGGCATCGTGCCCTTGCTGGAGCCCTATCTGGCGATGGTGCTGGCGGCCGGAAACAACCGGCTCAGCCTCGACATCTTGCGCCGGACCATCGAGGAACTGGTCTATGACGGCCAGTTGCCACCCTATCTCGACATCCCGGCCAGCCGATGACCAGACTACGCGCCCTGATCCTTATTATGCCGCTGGCCGCCTGCGTCGGTTCCGCCCCGCCGGTCGCCAGCCCCGACAAGGCCATCAACCACGATGGCAGCGTCAAGGTTCGCTGTGTCGAGAATTCTCCGCCGCCCGGCTATCAGGGGCCGGTCTCGCCCTATCCGGGATCGTGCGTGCGGGAATCGGCGGTGCCTGCGGTGCCACCTGGCGGCAGCCACGATTACAGCCAGGGCATGCCGCTGCGTCCGGTGCGCTAGATATTGCCCCTCTGCCTTAGCGCAAACCTCCGGTTTGCTTGGCCGCGGCCGCAATGGCCGCTGAACGGGGCGCAATTAACCCTAATCACGCCCCGCTAGGCCTTATCGCCAATCCCTGGGCAGCCGCCATTGCGGGTCCAGGCCGCGCGCCTTGAACAGGCGGGCCAGCAAGACGGTGACCATGATGGCCAGGAAGCTGCCGGCGACCGCGTCGGACAGGTAATGGACGGTGGTCACCACCCGGCTTAAGGCGACCAGGGTGGCGATCAGCAGCCACAACAGGTCGTAACGCGGAAAGATCACCATCAACGCGGTCATGGCGGCAAAGCCGGCCTGACTGTGGCCCGACGGGAACGAGTTCATGCCCCAGGCGGTGTTGAACGGCTCGAAGCCGTAAAGGCCCTGCTCGAACAGATAGCGCGGCCGCAGGCGCCCGACGCTGAATTTGATGGCGTTGCTGATCAGGCCGGACACCGCCACGGTCAGGAACATGAAGCCCGGCGCCACCGACAGCCGGCGCCAGAGATCGGCGGCTTCGGGGGTGACGGCGCGCAGCGACGCCGCCAGCATGCCGACAAAGGCGATGCCCGACGGGATCAGATACAACTGGGCTTCGCCCAGATGGGTGACGACCTTGAAGAAGCCTTCGATATCGCCGCCGACATGGGCCTTCAGCAGGCGGGCCAGCGGCCGGTCGATGATCAGCATCGCCAGGCCGCAAAACAGCACGACATAGACCAGCGACCAGGCCAGGGGAAAGCGCTTGGTCCGGGCGGCCTGGGCGATCAGGTGCGGCTTGGCGAAACGGCGGACATCAGACGCTGCCAGGCGCAGCCCTTCCCAGGCGACGGCCAGGCGTTCCATCAGGCTGATGTCCGGCTTGATCATGGCGACTTCACCCCATAGACCGTCAAGGCGGCGCGCTTGCCGCGCGAATAGTTGAACCCGTCGATCCGGCCGAATTCCTCGAGAACCAGCCCAAGCTCGGCGGCACGGCCAAGGAAGCCAGCTTGCTGCTTGTCCTCGACCACCGCCAGGGCGCGGCGGTTGGCGGCCAGATGGGCGGCGGCCGCCGAGCCGTCGGCCAGCTTGGTCTCGGTGCCCAGCCAGAACACCAGGCTGGGTTCCGAGAAGCCGGCGCTGACCACCGGGCCGTCCGATCCCACCAGTTTGACCATTTGCGCCGCGCCGCGCGACAGGAACATGCGGTCCAGCGACGGCAGCACCCCTTGGAACAGCACCGGATAGGTCGCCAGCGCGGTCAGGCCCAGGGCCAGGGCGGCCTCGGGCAGGCGGCCCCGCCAGGCCAGGGTGGCCGGTAGAAGCGTGGCCAGTACGATGCCCAACGCCGCCGGCACCGACAGCCAGACGAAGCCCCCGCCCAGGACGATGGGCAAAGCCACCACCAGCCCAGCCAGGGTCAGGCCGACCAGGCACCACAAGCCGTACCACGCCCGCGCCCATTTGGTATGAAAGGCTTCCAGCCCCTCGATCACCAGGGCGGCGCCCATCAGCGCCAGGGCCGGGAAGGCCGGCAGCACGTAATGGGGCAGCTTGGTCGGGATCAGCTCGAACATGATCCAAGTCGGCACCGCCCAGGCCAGCAGCACGCGGAAGGCCAGGCGGTGTCGCTGCCCCCACATCTTGGTCGCGGCCGGCAACAGCAGCAGCGAGCCCGGCCACAGCAGCACCACCGACAAGGCCAGATACTGGCCGGGATAACCGCCATGGCTTTCATGGGCGCCCAACAGCTTGGGCAGCAGGTCGCCCTTGACCGCCTCGCCGACGAAGGCGCCGCCGGTGGCTTGCGACACGGCGGCGAACCACGGCGCGGCGATGGCGGCGGCGACGATGGTGCCCAACACGGGGCGCATCGGCACCAGCCAGCGCACCTGACGGTCGGCGATGCCCAGGGCGGCGATGGTCAACAGGCTGATCACCGGCACCACCGGCCCCTTGACCAGGATGGCCGCGCCCTGGACCAGCCAGAAGGCCAAGGCTTCCCAGGTGCCGGGCATCTTGATGGGGCTGGCGGACGAGGTGCCGCAGCCGCCACCCGACGGCGCGGCGGCATCCTTGGCCCGGGCGGCGACGTAGAAGCGGGCCAGCAGCCCCTGGGCGGCGACCACCAGGGCCAGCAGGATGGCGTCGGTCTTGGCTAGATGGGCTTCGGATACCAGCATGGTGCAGGCGGCCAGCAGCATGGCCCCGATCAGGGCCGGGCGTTCGCCGATCAGGGCGCGGCCGAAGGCGAAGGTCATCAAAACGGCGGCCCAGGCGGCCAGCGCCGAGGGCAGCCGGTAGGGCCAGGTCTGGGTCGAGGCCGGGTGCGACAGCAAGCCAACGCTTCCCGCCTGCAGCCAATAGGCCCCGGCCGGCTTCTTGGCCCGCATCTCGCCCTGGAACTGGATGCGGATATAGTCGCCGGTTTCCAGCATTTGCCGGGTCGCCTGCATGAAGCGCGATTCGTCGCGGTCCATCGGCGGCAGCTCGGCCAAGCCGGGGGCGAACAGCATCAGGCAGAACAGGCTGAGCAGCGCATAGGGCTTGAAGCCGCCGGTCAGCCGGTCGAGCGAGGGGATGGCCAGGCTCACCGCGCCAGCGCCCGCCAGGCGATGTCGCGGCGGCAGAAGCCTTGCGGCCAGTCCAGCGCATCGACGGCCAGATAGGCGCGTTCGCGCGCGGTGGCGACATCGGTGCCGATGGCGGTGACACCCAGCACGCGCCCGCCGGTGGCGACCACCTGGCCCGACCCGTCGCGGGCGGTGCCGGCATGAAAGATTGTCACGCCCTCGACCTGGCCTGCCGCGTCCAGCCCGCCGATCACGGTATTCTTCTGGTAGGACCCCGGATAGCCCTGGGCGGCCATCACCACCACCAGGGCGCACTCGTCCGACCATTCCAGGCGGATGCCGTCCAGTTTGCCATCGGCGGCGGCGGCCAGCACCGGCAGCAGGTCGGATTTCAGCCGGGCCATCAGCACCTGGCATTCCGGGTCGCCGAAGCGGACGTTGAATTCCAGCAACTTGGCCTGGCCGTCCTTGATCATCAGGCCGGCGAACAGCACGCCGGTATAGGGCTTGCCCATCTGGGCCATCTGGCGGACCGCCGGCAGGATGCAGGTTTCCATCACCTGATCGCAGAGCGCATCGGTGAAGACCGGGGCGGGGGAATAGGCCCCCATGCCGCCGGTATTGGGGCCGGTATCGCCGTCGCCGACCCTTTTATGGTCCTGGGCGGCGATCAGGGGGATGGCGGTGGCGCCGTCACACAGGGCGAAGAAGCTGGCTTCCTCGCCGTCCAGGAATTCCTCGATCACCAGTTCGTCGCCGGCGGCGCCGAACACCTTGTCGCCCATCATGTCGTCGACGGCCTTCAAGGCCTCGTCCAGGCTCATGGCCACCACCACGCCCTTGCCGGCGGCCAGCCCGTCGGTCTTGACGACGATGGGGGCACCCTTCTCGCGGACGAAGGCCTTGGCCGCCTCGATGTCGGTGAAGCGGCCGTACCAGGCGGTGGGGATCTTGGCCTGCCACACCACGTCCTTCATGAAGCCCTTCGAGCCTTCCAACAGGGCGGCGGCTTGGGTCGGGCCGAACACCCGGATGCCTTCTTCCTTCAGGCGGTCGGCCAGGCCCAGCACCAGCGGCGCCTCGGGGCCGGCGATCACCAGATCGACCGCGTTGGTCTTGGCGAAGGCCACCAGACCAGCGACATCCTCGGCCCCGATGGCGACGCATTCGGCGACGCTTTCGATGCCGGCATTGCCGGGCGCGCACCACAGGCGGGAAAGCAGGGGCGATTGCTTGATCTTCCAGCACAGCGCATGTTCGCGGCCGCCGCCGCCCACCACCAGAACCTTCATGACCGTCTCCAGGCGTCGATCCATTCCGACCGGGTTGTAGCACGGTCGGCGGGGTTTTCAATCTTCCCCAGGGGAGCCCCGAGACAGAAGCTGGTCGATATCGACCAGGACCGCCCGAATTTCGCCGTCCTCGGGTGTGGGGATGTCATCGGCCCCGGGGTAACGGTAATCGACCCCCCACGAGGTCAAAGGCCGCAGGCGATCAAGACAATCGCTCAGGTCCGGATAGGCCGGAACGGCGGTTTCCGCCAGTTCATCCAGGTCGTGAATCCGGCGGAAGGCGGCGCCGGCCAAGACCAGCAATCCCTTGATGGCTTTCTCGGCTGATTGCTGGGCGTGGTAGGCGGCGATTCCTGGAAGTCGCGCGGCCAGGCAGGCGATCGACGCGGCCTGATCGTCACGGGCCAAGGCGAACCACCGCGCAGCCTCTTCGGCACGGGGGTCATTCCCGCTCATAAACGACGATTCCCTCGCTGTCGGCGGCGAACGGCAAGGTGCCGGCAATGTCGCGCCTGGCGCGAAAGGCCGATTCCCGGCAGGCAACGATGTCCACGGCGCGATGGAACCCCTTGCGCGCCTCGTGCCGGGCGCGCCAACCCAGTCGTTCCGGCGGGGCGTCGTCGTCCAGGATCACCAGTAAATCCCAGTCGCTGTCGGGATGGGCGTCGCCGCGTGCCCGCGATCCGAACAGGATCACCCGCTTGGGAGCCAAAGCGGATACCAGCGGCTTCAACAATTCGTCAGGCAGGACCTTATCGACGTGCATGGCGACACAATAGCAGACTTGGCAGAGCGCCTGCCAGACGCCATCATCCGGCCATGACCGACACCGACGCCCGCCCGCCTTCCAACGTCCCCGAATTCACCGTCTCCGAGATTTCCGGAGCCCTGAAACGCACCGTCGAGGAGACCTTCTCGCTGGTCCGCGTCCGGGGCGAGATCTCGGGCTTCAAGCGCCATTCCTCGGGCCATCTGTACTTCGCGCTGAAGGATGCCGACGCGGTGATGGACGCGGTGTGCTGGCGGGGCCAGGCGGCAAGGCTGGGCATGGCCCCGGAAGACGGCATGGAGGTGATCGCCACCGGCCGCCTGACCACCTATCCCGGTCGGTCCAAATACCAAATGGTGGTCGAGCGGATGGAGCTGGCCGGCCAGGGCGCCCTGCTGAAGCTGCTGGAAGACCGTCGCCGCAAGCTGGCCGCCGAAGGCCTGTTCGATCAGGGCCGCAAGCGGCCCATCCCGTTCCTGCCCCGGGTCATCGGCGTGGTGACCTCGCCGACCGGGGCGGTGATCCGCGATATCTTGCACCGCCTGGCCGACCGCTTCCCGTCGCATGTGTTGCTGTGGCCGGTGGCGGTGCAAGGCGACGGCGCCGCTGGTCAGGTCGCTGCCGCCATCGAAGGCTTCAACGCGCTGCCCGAAGGCGGGCAGGTCGCCCGTCCCGACCTGCTGATCGTGGCGCGCGGCGGCGGCTCGGTCGAGGATCTGTGGGCCTTCAATGAAGAGGTGGTGGTGCGTGCGGCGGCAGCGTCGGCCATTCCGTTGATCAGCGCCGTCGGCCACGAGACCGACACCACCTTGATCGATTTCGCCTCGGACCTGCGGGCCCCCACGCCGACCGCCGCCGCCGAGATGGCGGTGCCGGTTCGGGCCGAGCTGATCAATCAGGTCACCGATTGCGGATCGCGCCTGCTGAACGCCCTGACAAGGGGGATCGAGGAGCGCCGCCTGCGGGTCGAGGCCATCGCCCGCGCACTGCCCCATCCGCGCCGGGTGATCGAAGAGGCCTGGCTGAAGCTGGACGACCGCGCCGAGCGGCTGCGGCTGGCGCTGCCCAACCTGATGATGCGGCACCAGGGCGAGTTGGATAAGGTGTCGGCCCGGCTGACCCACGCGCTGGACAAGGCCAAGGCGGGCGAGGCAGCGCGCCTTGAACGCGATGGCCTGCGCCTGACGCAAGCGGCGATGCGATTGCCCGAGGCGCTTTCCCGCGCCATCGAGCGCCAGGGCCAGCGCCTGGAAAGCCAGGGCAAGCTCTTGGAAAGCTATTCCTATCGCAAGGTGCTGGAACGCGGCTATGCGGTGGTGCGCGACGTGGACGGCCATGTGGTGGCGGCGGCCGATGCCGCCCCCGGCGCCCACTGGCGGGTCGAGTTCAAGGATGGCGACACGTCCGTCACCGTGGGCGAGGGCGCCGCCCCGCCGCCGGCCGCCAAGCCCAAACCCAAGGGGCGCGAGGACGGACGGCAGGGCAGCCTGCTTTAGCCGGCTGGAAATCCGTCCCGCCCGATAACCGTCATGCCCGGACTTGATCCACTGCTGTCCGGTTTAATTTAGTGGACTGAGTGCACGGCGTTGATTCTACTCGTGTTCAGACGTTTGGCGCGTCTCCTGGACACGAATTGGAGCAACACCGTGCGGCATCAGAATAGCGTTTTTCATGACTTG
>NZ_LWQU01000014.1 GCF_001650635.1 Magnetospirillum moscoviense
GTCCGTACCGCCTTGATTTCTATATCAGATTTGGCAGTCGCTGTCACGAAATCGCAGCACCATCTGGGAAATCCGGGTTCAGGTACAGGAACGACGAGAAGCCGGCGCCGAAATCGTCCAGCGCGAAGGCCAGGCCTTGGGCGCGCAATTCGTTGATCAGCCGCACCACCTCGCCGAAATGGGGCAGGGCCTCGCGCTCGGTCACTTCCAGCACGATCCGGCCGGGGTCGATGCCCAGCCTGGCCAACTGGTCGGGGATGGTCAGCATGCGTTCGTGGTCGGCGAACGACCGGGCGCTCATGTTGACGAACAGCTTGGCCTGGCCCAGCCGGCCGGCGGCCATCACCTTCAAGGCCTGCTCGAAGATGGCGTTGTCGATCTCGGCGGCCAGGCCCAGTTCCTCGGCCTGCTCGATGAACTCGCCGGCGCCGACGATGGCGCCGTCGGGGGCGACGACGCGGGCCAGCACCTCGTAGGCGAACACCGTCTCGTTGTCGGTGTTGAAGATCGGCTGGAAGAACGGGATCAGCCGGCCCTCGGCCAGGGCGCTGCGCACCAGTTCGCCCTTGCTGAAGGTCGAGACGGCGCCGTCATCCTCGTTGCCCAGAACGGCGCACTGGTTCTTGCCGCCGCGCTTGGCCTTGTACATCGCCACGTCGGCGGAAATCGCCAACTTGGCGGCGTCGGCACCGTTCTCGGGAAAGCTGACCAGACCGATCGAGCCGGTGATCCGAAGCGATCCCACCGGCAGGTCGATGGTGGTGCCGGCCAGGGCGGCCCGCAGCTTTTCCGCCACCTGGATCGCCTCTTCGCGTGGGGTCTCGGGCAGCAGGATGGCGAATTCGTCGCCGCCCAGACGGGCGACCACGTCGGTCCGGCGCATCTCGCGCAGCAGCACGCTGGCCAGTTCCTTCAACAGAAGATCGCCGATCGGATGGCCGAAAGCGTCGTTGACCGTCTTGAAATCGTCCAGATCGATCTGGATAAGGCAGAATTCATGGCCGTTGCGCCGCGCGCGGTCGATCTCGTGGCCCAGGAACTCGTCGAACTTGCGGCGATTGTACAGCCGGGTCATCGGATCGTGGACGCTCATGTCCTCGAGCCGGGCGTGATAATCCTCGACGGTGCGCAGCAGCTTGTTGAAATAGTCGGTCAGGTCGGCGACTTCCGAGATGAAGCCCGAACTTTTCACCCGTTGGCGCAGGTCGGTGTGCAGGATGATGTCCTGCATCAGCGCGACCATGTTCGAGATCGGCCGGGCGACGAAGTACTTCACCTTGAAGTACAGGACCGCCGACAGCGACAGCAAGATCACCAGGAAATAGATCAAAACGGTGTTGAGGACGTAATCCAACGACACCTTCAGGGCGTGGACCGGATAGATGATGTCGATCACGCCGTTGACGTCGCCGACCTTGGCCATGGTGTGGCAGGCCAGGCATTCCTCGCGCACCACCAGCGGATACAGGTAGCGGATGCTGGAGGGGTGGGTGTCGAACAGGTCGGTGCCGGTTTCCAGCACCTTTTGCAGCAGCGGGTCGGCCTGGGTGACGGCGACGTCGTTTTCCATCTCGCCGAACTGTTCGATCACCGGCCGGCCGCGCACCACGCGGATGGTCAGGTCTGGCAGGGCGGTCTGCAGGCGGGTGACCACCTCGCCGATCTCTTCCTTGCTCCAGCCCTTGCGCATGGCGGAATAAAGCGCCTCGAACACCAGGGTCGAGGTCTGGCGCGCCTCGTCGCGCGCCAGGTCCTGAATCGACCGTTCGCGGACATGGGCCGACACCAGCACCACCACCACCAGCGCCGCCGCCGTGGCCGCAAGCGACAGCAGGAACACCACCTTCGTGATGCTCACCCTCGAGAAGCTCCACCCTGTCATCGAATTTTCATGTTTCCTCTGTCCCGGCGGCATTTACGCACATATCGGCCGATAAAAAAAGTGTCGGTAGCGGTCGTTGACGCAGACTTTGGAATGGTCCAGCCTGTCTGCGGGGTGGAGCCGGGAGCGTTGGGATGAAAACTGTTGCCGCGATTTCTTTTCGGGATAATCACAGCCTGAGCATGGACATCGAGGATGTCCGCCGCGCCGAGGTCACCGTGCCCATCCAGGCCGATGACGGAACCTGGTGCTGCGAGTTGCTGGTGCGGACCGCCCATGGAACCGTGGCGCTGCAGCTGACCGCCGACACCCCGGAGTTGCTGGTCGTGCACTCGCCCGAACTGGAATAGATTTCGTCAATCGGCCGGAATCGAATAGGTGGCGGTGGCATGGGCCACCAATTCGTCGCTGTCGGCGGCGATCAGCTCGACCGCGCCGACGCCCAGACGGCGGCCCATCTTCAGCAGGCGCGCCTCGGCGATGATCGCGGACGGGCCGGCGCGGCGCAGGAAATTCATGGTCAGGCTGGTGGTCACCGCCATTTCCTTGTGGCCGATGACGGTCAGCACGGCGGCCCACACCGCGACGTCGGCCAGGGCCATCAGCGCCGGCCCCGATACGGTGTCGCCGGGCCGGGCGATGGCGGGCGAGTACGGCATCAGCAGCCGTGCCTCGCCCTTGCCGATGCTGATGACCTGGGCTCCGGTGGCGGCGAGCATCGGCACCTTGGGCAGGTAGTCCCGGTTCAGGATCTCTGGGGTCATGGCGGGCATCGGGTGTTTCCTGACGGCTAAGATGCGGTTACTCTCGAGTGTGCCGGTAACCGCCGGTCGCTGACAAGGGAGGCGACATTTGGATTCGTCCATTCTGCTGTTGGAGGTGGCGGATCAAATCGCCACCATCACCCTGAACCGGCCCGAGGCCAGGAATGCCCTGTCCTTCGCGCTGATGACCGCGATCGAGGGCGCCTTGGCGAAGATCGCCGCCGATCCGGCCATCAAGGTGGTGGTGCTGGCCGCCAACGGCCCTGCCTTCTGCGCCGGCCATGATCTGAAGGAAATGCGCACCCTGCAAAGCCGCGAGCAGGTGGCGAGCGTGTTCGCCCAATGCGCCCGCATGATGACGGCGATCGTGCGGCTGCCGCAGCCGGTGATCGCCAAGGTTCACGCCATGGCCACCGCCGCCGGCTGCCAGATCGTCGCCAGTTGCGACCTGGCCTATGCCGCCGATGGCGCCAAGTTCGCCACGCCGGGGGTCAATATCGGCCTGTTCTGCTCGACCCCGATGGTGGCGCTGTCGCGCGTCGTCGGCCGCAAGCCGGCGATGGAGATGCTGCTGTCCGGCCATCCCGTCGATGCCGCCACCGCGCAAGGCTGGGGCCTGATCAACCATGCCGTTGCCGCCGCCGAGCTGGACGCGGCGGTGTCCGACATGGCCCGCCTGATCGCCGCCAAGTCCGGCTATACCGTCAAGGTCGGCAAGGAAGCCTTTTATCGCCAGCTCGAGATGGATCTGGACCAGGCCTATGCCTACACCGCCGAGGTGATGACCACCAACATGATGGCCGAGGACGCCAGGGAAGGCATCGACGCTTTCATGGGCAAGCGTCCGCCGGTCTGGCGCGGGTGTTGATGCCATGCTGACCGGGCCGGTGATCGTCGGGATCTCGCTGGCCTATCTGCTGCTGCTGTTCGCCATCGCCTGGATCGGCGACCGTCGGGCCGAGCAGGGGCGCTCGCTGATCGCCAACCCGGTCACCTATGCCCTGTCCATCGCGGTCTATTGCACCAGTTGGACCTTCTATGGCAGCGTCGGCCGCGCCGCCTCGGGCGGCGTCGCCTTCCTGCCGATCTATCTGGGGCCGACCCTGATGGCCGCGCTGTCGGCGGTGGTGGTGGCCAAGATGGTCCGGATCGGCCGGACCCACCGCATCACCTCGATCGCCGACTTCATCTCGGCCCGCTATGGCAAAAGCTCGGCGCTGGGCGGGCTGGTCACGGTGATCGCCGTGGTCGGCATCATGCCCTACATCTCGCTGCAGCTGAAGGCGGTGTCGACCACCTTCACCGCCCTGGTGTCGTGGCACGATCCGTCCCAGGCGCACATCGCCGTGCCGGTGCTGGGTGACACCACCTTCTTCGTCGCCTTGGCCCTGGCGGCCTTCGCCATCTTGTTCGGCACCCGCCATATCGACGCGTCGGAACATCACGAGGGCATGGTGCTGGCCATCGCCTTCGAATCCATGGTCAAGCTGGTGGCCTTCCTGGCGGTCGGCGCCTTCGTCACCTTCGGCCTGTTCGACGGTTTCGGCGACATCTTCACCCGCGCCGCCACCGACCCCAAGCTGCGCGAGCTGTTCACCCTGCCCCATGCCGGCGCCTATGGCGACTGGGTGGCGCTGACCGTGCTGTCGATGCTGGTGGTGGTCTGCCTGCCGCGCCAGTTCCAGGTGATGGTGGTGGAAAACACCGACGAACGCCATGTACGCACTGCCGTCTGGCTGTTTCCCGCCTATCTGTTCGCCATCAACCTGTTCGTCCTGCCGGTGGCCTTCGCCGGGCGGATGCTGTTCCAGGGCCAGGGCGTCAACCCCGACCTTTACATGCTGGCGGTGCCGCTGTCGAAGGGGGCCGAGGGACTGGCGGTGCTGGCCTTCCTGGGCGGCTTGTCGGCGGCGGCCAGCATGGTCATCGTCGAGACCATCGCGCTGGCCACCATGGTCTGCAACGATCTGGTGATGCCGGTGCTGCTGCGCATCCGCTGGCTCAATCTTTCGGGGCGCGCCGATTTGTCGGGGCTGTTGCTGTCGATCCGGCGCTGGACCATCGCGGCGGTGGTGCTGCTGGGATACGCCTATGTCCGCCTGATCGGCGATTCCTACGCCCTGGTGACCATCGGGCTGGTCAGCTTCTGCGCCGCCGCCCAGTTCGCCCCGGCGCTGATCGGCGGCGTGCTGTGGAAGGGCGCGACCGAAAAGGGCGCCCTGGCCGGGTTGGTGATGGGCTTCCTGGTGTGGGCCTACACCCTGCTGCTGCCCAGTTTCGCCCGCTCGGGCTGGCTGCCGGCGGCCTTCGTCGAGAGCGGCATGTTCGGGATGGAATTGTTGAAGCCCTATGCCCTGTTCGGCCTGAGCGGACTGGAACCGGTCACCCATTCGCTGATCTGGAGCATGATGGCCAATCTGGGCGCCTATGTGGGCGTGTCGCTGCTGACCACCCACAGCGCCATCGAGCGCATCCAGGCGGCGATGTTCGTCGATGTGTTCCGCCCGGCCAGCGGCGAGCGCGGCCGGTCGCGCTTTTGGCGCGGCACCGCCGGGATCGATGATTTGATGGCCCTGTCGGTGCGCTTCGTCGGCCGCGAGCGGGCCGAACGGGCCTTCGCCCAATGGGCGGCCGAACGCGGCCAGGACCTTGGCCAGATGCGCGAAGCCGACGCCGACATGGTTGGCGCGGTGGAACGCCTGCTGGCCGGCGCCATCGGCACCGCCTCGGCCCGGGTGATGGTCGCCAGCGTCTCGAAGGGCGAGGTGGTCGGCCTGGACGAGGTGATGGAGATCCTGGACGAGGCCAGCCAGATCATCGCCTATTCCCAGAAGCTGGAAGCGGCCACCGCCGAACTGAAGGCCGCCAACGAGCGCTTGAAGGAACTGGACCGCATGAAGGACGACTTCATCGCGACGGTGACCCATGAATTGCGCACGCCTTTGACCTCGATCCGCTCGTTCTCGGAAATCCTGTTCGACAATCCCAGCCTGGACGAGGCCCAACGCCAGGAATTCCTGAATATCATCATCAAGGAAAGCGAGCGCCTGACCCGCCTGATCAACCAGGTGCTGGACATGGCCAAGATCGAGTCCGGGACCATGGTGTGGACCATGGAGGAGGTCGAGCCCAAGGCCCTGGTCGAGGACGCGCTGGCCGCCACCAAGGGCTTGTTCGAGGACAAGGGCGTCACCCTGGAGGCCCGGCTGGAAGACGGTCTGGCCCCCTTGACCACCGACCGGGACAAGCTGATCCAGGTGGTGATCAACCTGATCTCGAACGCGGTGAAGTTCGTCGAGACCGGCAGCGGCCGGGTCGAGGTCACCCTGACCGGCACGGCCGATTCCATCGAGATCGCGGTCGGCGATAACGGCCCCGGCATCCCCGACTGGGCCCGCGAAACCGTGTTCGAGAAGTTCCAGCAGGTCGGCGACACGCTGACCAACAAGCCGCAAGGCACCGGCCTGGGCCTGGCCATCTGCCGCTCGATCGTCGAGCGTCTGGGCGGCCGGATCGGGCTGGACGCCCAGCTGTCGCCCGGTGCGACCTTCCGTTTCACCATTCCCTATCAATCTTCCTGCCGTCCCCATTGACGAACGGCCGCGGTATCCCCACTCTATCAGAAGTCTCTAATGGAACAGGGGGTTTTGATGCCCGAACTCATGGTCAATGGACAACCCGTCGAGGTCAGCGAGGCCGGCTGGCTGGAAAATTGTCAGGTGTGGAACGATGACATCGCGCGCGCCATCGCCGTCGCCGAAGGGGTCGAGCTGACCGACGAGCACTGGGATGTCATCCGCGAGGCGCGGGCCTATTTCGACGAATACGGCATCGTCGCCGAGCAGCGGGTGTTCATGAAGCTGTTGAAGGAAAAGTACGGCCCCGAACGGGCCAGCCAGCAATATCTTTACCAGCTGTTCCCGCATGGGCCGCTGAAGCAGGGCAACAAGATCGCCGGCCTGCCGCGCCCCAAGGGCTGTTCCTGATCAGACGGCCAGATCGATGACGGTGGCCCCGGTGACGGCGACCAGGTCGGCCGGGGCCGCCTTGATCTGCAGGCCGCGCCGGCCGCCATTGACCACCATGAAGGCGAAAGCCTGCGCGCTGGCATCCATGAACACCCGAAGCCGCTTTTTTTGGCCCAGGGGCGAGATGCCGCCGACCTTGTAGCCGGTGATCCGTTCGGCGTCGGGGGCCTTCATCATCGCCGCCGCTTTTTTTCCGGCCACATGGGCCAGGGCCTTCAGGCTCAGTTCCTTGTCGGACGGGATGATGGCGATCACGGCCTCGTCTGCGGCCATCACCATCAGGGTCTTGAATACCTGGGCAGCCGGCAGGCCCAGCGCCTCGGCGGCCTGCAGGCCGATGCTGGGGGCCTCGGGATCGTAGGTATATTCCAGCAGCTCGAACGGCCGGCCGGATTTCTTCATCTGAAGGGTGGCGGGGGTGGCCTTGGACATGGCGCCCTTTCATACCGGCGAACGCTCGATCTGACTCGGCGGGGCTTGCCAACCAGCGGCAACCATGAATCACTGGGGTTCCACCAGATACAGGGGGAACCATGTTCGGTAGGCTCAAGATATCGGAAAAGATGACGGCGGCG
>NZ_LWQU01000015.1 GCF_001650635.1 Magnetospirillum moscoviense
TCGCCGACAGCGACAGGGTCAAAAGCCTCTGCTATCAGCCCTGGGTCCAGCAGGTCATTTCGTAGGTTCGCCGGTATCAGGCAAGGCCCCGGCCTGGGTGGTCGTGGTGATGCTGGTCATCGGCCCGGCCTCACTCGTTCCAGTTCCCATGCGGGAACAGCCAGTTGCCCCCGGTGCCGTGCTGTCGCCACTCGTTGCCCCGATGGCCGCTGTGCAGGTTGGTGGGCGGATTGGTGCCCTCCACGCGGGAGACCTTGGCTTCCTCCCCGGAACCGTCCCGGATGGCGAAGAACAGGTCGTCCCATTCCGGGCCGGAAACGCGGCGCATGGTCACGGGGTCGCGCCTCGGACCTGACCTATGAACGCTCGGATGGCAATGATTTCGGCCTGAAGGTCGATCTGAACGTGGTGCGCAGCCAGCAATTCGACAACGATCTGATGAACCAATACGGCTTTCTGGGGGCGACAGCCGGCGCGGTGACCGGTGCCGTGGTCGGCGGAATGAAGGGCGATGCCGCTTTCGGAACGGGGGCGGGCCTGGCGGTCGGCGCGACGTTGGGAACCCTGATCGGCTATTTCACCACCGACAGCGTCTATGTGGTGATCACCGAGGCGACCTTCGCGGTACGCCGCAATGCCTCGAAACCCCGTCGGGTGGTGACCTTCGACGGCAGCCCCCGCGTCGAGGAATGGGAAGAAAGCGGCTATGGCTCGTTCCATTCCACCGACCGGGTCGTGATCGCCAATTACGGCGGCGGCCGCAATGTCGGGCAGACCGAGATCGCCAACGATATCCGTGACCGCCAGATCCGTTCGTTGATCAGCCTGATCTGATCAGTTCTTCATTGACACCGTATGCATCAGGGGAGTGTCTCCAGAACGGTTTCTCGTTATGGCCGTCAGAAGTCAAACCTCGATTGGAGCGGGTGGGGGCGATTTTCGGATATTGATTTGCTGGTATTCATTACGGCCGATCCGCACCTCCCACCGGTTCCCAGTTTTGTCCCCTACGGCACGCCAGCGCTGATTTTTCAATTAAAAAGCAGGCACTTAACTCACGAGCATCCGCTCGTGTTACCCATGCCTGTACCCCATACTGTTACCCAATTTGGAAAGCCCAAAAGCCCGCCCGATTATCGAGCGGGCTTTGTTGTGTTCGCAGACGCGATTGCAGCGCCCTGGAATGGGCAAAGCGACCGCCGAAAAGGGCAACGTCGCCCTTTGTTCCATGGACGACGAGAGCCTGTACGGCAAGGAACTGCACGTCATCACCTTCAGCGAAGCCGTCCAGGCGAAGCTGCTGGTGGATTACAAGGTGGTCGTCCTGGCCATGGACGAAGCCCATGTCAGCCGAACCCTGCAAAACCTGCTGAAAGACGACGATAAGCAGATCAAGGTCGAGGACGCCGCCAAGATCGTTGGCTGTTGGAAGGCGCTGAGCAAGCAGGACACCCGCGAAGCCCTGGTGGACGACCATTCCCCCATGCGTCGCGCCGTGGCGTTCTGCCAAGTGATCGAAATGCAGAACGGCGGCAAGACCCACAAGGTCAGTTCCAAGAAGATCGACCAGATGTTCGCGCGGGTGGTCGAGGAATACAAAGCCAACAACACGGATGACAGCGGGACCGCCGCCACCTTGCGGTGCGAGACCTCACACATCGACGGCGGCATGGACATGTTCGTCGCCCTGGCCTTGGCGGTATGCAAGACGATTCTGGGGGTAATGAGCGGCAGCATGGCGCTTCAGGCGCATTCGCTGCATTCCTTAGGAGACTTTCTGACCAAGGGCATCAATCTTGCCAGCGCGAAGCTTTCCAGCCGTCAAGTCGGGACGGATCTTGGCGCCCGCCGAGTTGGGCTAGTGCCTATGAGGTCGATGGTTGGGAGAGTCGCTTGAATGCCGCGTCCTGAGAGTCGGCCGAGCGGCGCTCCTCCAGGGCTTCACTGGTGACCTCCAGCCTATTGGTCGCCACAGTCGTCATGGGCGATCTCGCTGCCCCGGACAGCTCATCCAGCGTGTGATCCATGGCCGCCAAGGACAGCACATTCTGCCATCCAGTTTTGAGCAGCTCGAGCAGATCGACGGATAATGCGGAATATCCGCCGAGCATGATGATGAGGTTGTCGAACTCCGACATCTTATAGAAGGTCTTCGATGACACTCCCAATGCTGCCGAGACGGTTCCGTCAACGATTCTCGATGATTCACTGACCGTCCGCTCCAGGCCGCCGACCAGAATGCCGAACGACATCTGGCTGACCGTTCCCATGATCTCGCTATACTTGCTTTTGAAGTAGGCGGACGTCTCTCCGGTATCCTGGCAATAGCCGTGAATCAGCCCCATGAGGTTCATCAGGCGGTTGAAGTGTTCGCCTATCTTTGCCTTGGCGTCTCCTGCCGACGGAGCGCGGAGAAGAGCCTGAAGCTCCTGGGAGATGCGCAGAGCTTCCTGAACCACCTGGATGCGGCGGCTGGATGGCGGCAGGCCCTTGTCGGCACTGCCTTCTTTGGGGGGGGCTGGGGTGCCATTGGCACGAGAGGGCGCTTCTCCGGACATGTCTCCCGGCGGTGGCGTTTCAGGCTGCGCGCGGGGTGGCGGCTGACTGGGGGCTTTGTCGGCCTTGGTGGCGGCCCTGCTGCCGCCTGCTATATCTGTCGAGCGTCGGCGCGGCCCGCTGTAGTTCGGAAGGTCATGGCGGCGGCGATCGGGGCCGATATAGGCTTCCGATTTTATGAATTCCCGAGTATCGCCGAGAAGGCCGGAGACCGCCTTCAGCATCCCCCGTAAGGTGAGAGGAAAGGTGGTGAACCCGGATGCGCCCGCATTCCGGGCCTGGGTCAGCTGCTCGTTATTCCAGCCTTCGGTAACGCATAGGAACGGAACCGCGCGACCCCTGCCGGGCAATTCGTGCCGGATATATTTCAGAAGTTCCAGGTAGCCAAGGCCGTCCTCGGCCCAGATAACGATGTCGATCATGGTATAGCGCAACTGCAGACTGGCGTGCTCTACCGTGTCGGTCTCGTGAACCGTACCGATGCCAATCTGACTCAGGATATCGGCCAGCAGGCGACGTTTTTTCTTTTCCGATGCTATCAGAAGGCACGCGATACTCTTGAATGAGGGAAGCGTCAGCATGCGGCCTGTGTACCAGTTGGATTAATTTTTGCCGAGGTGGCGCGGAAAAGTTGAAAGTCGCCAATTTCGGGGTCTTGACATCCTGCTGTGCGAGCCAATGGTTGTTCACCCAATCCTATTCATTGTTGGGAGAGGAGTCTATGCTGTATAGTTTATGGGGCTCGTCTCATTGCTTGTCGGTGGACCTCAATGCGAAGCGCTAATGACCTGAGGCCGGAGTTCCTTTCGGTCATTGGTAGAGTTCCAAGTGATTTTGATGCCCGAAGCGAGCATATTGAATGAAGCCATTTTCTGCTTGTCGGGGACTGATTGGAATTGCCGATGGCGGTCTGCGGCTGGTGCTGCGGGAGCTGCTGCTTGGCGTCAAGATGCTCGAGCTCGAATTCCTGGCGGATGTGGGGGGAGTCGTCCATGCCATCCGGGCAAGTCATCAGGCTTTCGACCTGATCATAATCCAAAATGATTTGCCTGGGGGGGGGAGTTCGGCTGTCGCTCGTTGCGTCCGCTGGGATATGTCCGCTCAGTTCAATAATCTACCGATCATCAGCATCGGTAGGGGCTGGACCCATGAGATGCTGGCGGAGGTGCGGGACGCGGGGATCTGCGAAATCATCGCCATGCCAACCTCTCTCATGGCGGTGCAGGACAAGCTTGTTTCCGCCATGGACGGCAAGCGTCCCTTCCTGTCCACGGCCATGTATCGCGGTCGTTGCCGACGGCGGCGGTCCGGGAAGGGCTATCAGGGGCCATTTCGCCGGGCGGAGGACCGAATTGCCGAGCAGCTGAATTCAGCCGTCGAGAAATCCGAGCGAAGGGCGGTACGCCAAGAGCAGCAGGGGGGGGCTCTGCCTCTGGCGTCCCCGGCCCCACCTCCATCTTCAGGGGGGGCGCGAGCCTCGGTCAGTCCGGTCGACAATGACGTTGAGGAGGTGGGCGGAGACCGGCAGACCCGTGTGGTAATCGACAAGGCGTTCGTGACCGCGCGCCAGATCGAGCAGCTTCGGGCGCGGATTGCGGCGTCCGGTGGAGGTAAGGAGGTTGCTGCGATGCATCTGGTGGTGGCCGATACCGAGGAGCGTTTGATCAACCTCATGGCGCTGGTGCAGATGCGCGTCGAGCAGTATGGATGCTCTCCTTCGGATATCGAACGATTACGCGTCATCCGTAAATCGGTCGATGCAAGTGCTGTGTCACTTTTGCGGACACAGCTGTCCCGGCTGATTATATCCGGCGAAGCCGTGCTGTCGGGTCATGTCGGATTATCTTTCAATACTGGCGTCGCCATGCAGGCTCGGATGAGCCACGTCGACTTTCTGATCAATGTTGGGGGGGGGCTTGAAAACCTGGATAGCAGCTTGAGAGACGAGGTCGCCAAAGCTTATCATATAGTAAGCCAAGTAGCGCAGAAGGAGGCCGGGACCATGAGGCTGCGCCAGTTCGATGAAGCATCCTCGTCTGTACGGCCCCGCGCTTAACCCGACGGAAATTGCCCAATCGTTTCCGATTATGCCAGCGGTGGCGGATTGATGGCGTATGGCCACTTGCGGCGCTGCCTCGACTTCAACATACTCTGGCCCATGATCGGGCCGCAGGCGGGCTGGTCATCTGATTTCGGGATGGTGGTTGAAGGGGGGCGGTCTGCTGAAATGGCACGCGAGCAAGACGCAAGTCTGGCGGAGATCATTGATAAAATCCGCATCTTGCTGACGGGTGAGAATTCCTCGGCCAGCGAGCCAGAGTCAGTCGTCGATGACCTCTTATCCGCCCGAATTCAGCGGCTGACCGTTTTGGCCCAACAGGTGTTCGGCGACGAGGCCAAGGCCCAGTTTTGGCTGACAGAGCCGCAGCCGCATTTTCGAGGCAAGTCGATTCTGCAGCTTGCCTCTCGCGGGGACGTCGCCCGCCAGATCGAGGAGGCGATGCGCCGAATCGATGAGGAGCGGATTTTCCGCGACCCCCGAGGCTTGGAGCCATAGGGGGGGGTGAAGTTTTGCGGTCTCTCCATTATAGTCCGAGCCACACCGATTTCATCCGGGAATCGAGGGCGGTTCACCTGTTCGGAAAGCGGCCATGCTAACTGCGATCATTGCCGGTATCTTGCTGTTTCTGTTCGGGGTTCTCATCAAGGGCGTGTTCGCGCACGCCATGGTCATTCTCGTCGCTTGGCTGGCCAAGAACGGTCTGCTGCTGGCATTCCTGAGAACCCGCTTCGGTCAGCGGGTGGTTCGAAACGTGCGCTTCAAGACCTATAGCCAAGTCGGACCGGGAAGCGGGCGGCGGCGCGCCTATCATGTCTTCAAGCGCATGGCGGGGGCCGAGCGCGGAACCGTCCGAATTCTGATCCGGGTGAGGGATGGGATCGCCTTGATTCTTTGGGGGCCGAAAGCAGTAAGAAAACCGTCCTTTGCTCCGCGTTCCGGCACCACGGCCCGTATCGCCGCCTCTCCGGCGGCTCCGCCGATTCGGAAGCAATCGCCTCGACTCTGAGGGAGTGGGGACTGCGAAGTATGATTACATCAGCTTTCTGACATCAATCTCCAGGGCGTCGGCGTCGTCAGGGTTTCAATGCTGACTCCCGCTTTTGGGGCCAGGGCCTCGTGGGTCATGCCAGATATTCCCGATAGATATGAACCGGGCTTTGTCCCGCCATCAAGCGATCAACCACCACATGGGGAAAGAACTCCTGCGTACGATGGTCATGACATGGCCTCAAGCGTCGGACCGGCCTTCTGCAGAAGGCCGGTCCGACGCTTTTCGCTGAGCCGATAGCTGTCGCCACGGATGGTTATGACGTGGCTGTGGTGGAGCAGGCGATCGAGGATGGCGGTGGCCACCACGGGATCGCCGAACACCGTGCCCCATTCGCCGACCGAGCGGTCGCTGTCACCAGCATGGCGCCGCGCTCGTAGCGGCGCGACACCAGCTGGAAGAACAGGTGGGCGGCGACGAACAGCACCGAATGGTCCTGGCGGATCGCCTCGCGGCCCAGGCCGATGGCGAGATGCGACTTGCCGACGCCGGGCGGTCCCAGCAGCAGCAGCGACTCACCGTTGGCGACCCAGCGGCAAGTGGCCAGCTCGCGGATCTGACGGGGATCGACCGAGGGCTGGGCGGCGAAGTCGAAGCCATCGAGGTTGCGCACGCAGGGGAAATGGGCGATCTTCAGCCCATCTTGATGCGCCGTTCGTCCTTGCGTGCCACTTCGCGCTCGCACAGGAAGGCCAGCGCCTCGCGCAGCGTCATCTCGCGCCGCGCCGCCTCGTCCAGCAGGCTGTCGAGCTGGTCGCGGATGGCGGTGAGCTTGAGCCGGGACAGCATGCCAAGCAGGACGTCATGGTCGATGTCCATCACCAGCCTCCCCCGGCGATCTGCTCGTATTCGGCCAGGGGCCGCAGCAGCTCGGGCACCGGCGGCCCCATCTCCGCTGAGGGACCCTCCATCGACCGCACCGGCCGCCGCACCGCGCCGGCATGGCCGCCGGCGCCCTGGAAGTGGGCGGCCTCGACGATGCGCCCCTTGCGCCCAGCACTTTCGCCGTGCTCGGCGACCAGCCGACCGGCGTGGTGGATGCGGATTCGGCCGTCGGACAGCGTCATCGTCACGCTTTCGCCGATCAGCCGCCACGGCACCGAATAGGCGTTGGTGTCGATCTCGACGCTGCAATCGGGCTGCACTGATGGCGCTGGAGGTCGAAAGCCTGACCGGCGCTGGCCACGGCGAGCGCAACCCCGCCCAACGCCTTGTCCAGCGCAACGGTTACCGCGAGCGCGACTGGGAAACCCGGGCCGGGACGGTGTAATACCGGCGAACGCTCGATCTGACTCGGCGGGGCTTGCCAACCAGCGGCAACCATGAATCACTGGGGTTCCACCAGATACAGGGGGAACCATGTTCGGTAGGCTCAAGATATCGGAAAAGATGACGGCGGCG
>NZ_LWQU01000016.1 GCF_001650635.1 Magnetospirillum moscoviense
CTTCCGATCCATCGCGCAAAACCTCCCGCGTTTCCGCCATTCTACACGATATCAATACGAATTGCGAATAGAGCCTAGATTATTCATTCAGTCCCTCGCCGGGCGCGGCCGTCCGGCCGCTTGGCCGCTCAAGCAGGGCGTGACTAACCCTTATCACGCCCCGCTTGAGCGAGGCGCTTCGCCAGCCAGATCATCAGCCCGAACAGCAAAGCACCGCCGATCACCACGGCGATGCCGATCAGCAAGGCATTGGAGGGATCGACCCGGGGAGCGACGTCGATGAAACGGAACATGGCGGCCCTTTCGGTGATTTGGCGCCATGAAAGCAAGCGTTAGCGCGCCTGCCCTTGCCGTTGGTCAAGCATCGCCGCGCAAATGGTCGGCGGGGTTGACCGCCTCGGTGCCGCGCCTAAGCTCGAAATGCAATTGCGGCGACGACACCGAACCGCTGGAGCCGACCGAGGCGATCGTCTGGCCGCGCCGCACCTGATCGCCCTTCCTGACCATCAGCTGGTCGGCATGGGCATAGGCGCTGATCCAGCCGTCGGCATGCTTGACCAGCACCAGATTGCCGAAGCCCTTCAATTCATTGCCGACATAGGCGACCACGCCGTTTTCCACCGCCTTGATCGGCGTGCCGCGCGGCGCCGCGATGTTGATGCCGTCATTGTTCTGGCCCTTGGCGATGGGGCCGAACTCGCTGAGGACCTCGCCGCGAACCGGCCAGATGAAACCGCGTCCCGCCATGGGCGGCGGCGTCTGGGGCAGCGGCTGCTGCGGCTGGAAGGCCGGATGGCGCTGCGGACTGGCCGGAGCGGGCGCTTCGGCCGGGGCCGGGGCCGGGGCCGGCAGGGTCGAGGCGATCTGGGTCGAACTCTTCGACGCCCTACCCTGCCCGCCGGCCGCGTTGGGCGAGGTGACCACCAGGGTCTCGTGTCCGCCGCGGCCTTGGGTGGGCGCGGCCACCGCCACCTGTTCGCCATAGGCGCCGGGCACCTTCAGCTTCTCGCCGACATAGATGGTGTGCGGCGCACTCTTGTTGTTGATGCGGGCCAGGGTCTGGAAATCGACCTTGAGGCGGCGCGCCACCACCAACAAGGTATCGCCGCGCTGCACCACATATTCGCCGCTGCCGCCCGGCATCCTTAGAACCATGCCGGCCGCCAGGCCATAGGGCGCCTGCAAATGGTTCGCCTCGATCAATTCGCGCACCGAGACGTTGCAACGGCGCGAGATGGAATAGACCGTCTCGCCCGGCTGCACGGTGATGGCGGCGCCGCAGCCGCTGTGGCCGGCGACCGGCCGGTTGACCGGGGCGCGCCCCTGCCAGGTGGGGTCGCAGGCGGCCAGCACCAGCGGCACCAACAGGGCCGACAATCCTTTCGACACCACATGAGGTAGGGACGTGCGCATGGCCTGCACTATAAGCGGCGAAGGCGCGATTGGCTACCCAGTCAACGCCGGATGACCAGGGCGACTCCGGCCACCGCCACGCCCATGCCGAGCAAGCCGACCAGTCCCAATTGTTCGTCGAACAGGGTCCAGGCCAGCACGGCGGTCACCGGCGGCACCAGATAGAACAGGCTGGCGACGCGGGCCGCCTCGCCCATGCGGATCAGCGCCATCAACAGCGAGATCGCGCCGACCGACAGCACCAACACCAGCCAGCCCAGGGCCAGGACGAAGCTTTGCGTCCATTGGACCTGCATGGTCTCGGTGGCGATGGCGCCCAGGCCGATCACCGCCAGCGCGCCGCAATACTGGATCACCGCGCCACTGCGCAGATCCATGCCGGTGCAGAACCGCTTCTGGTACAAGGTGCCGGCGGTAATGCCCAACAGGGCGACCAGGGCGGCGGCGATGGCGTCCCAGCCGAACCCGTCCAGGGCCGCGCCCGAGACCCGGGTCGACAGCACCAAAGCGACGCCGGCCAGGCCCAGGACCAAACCGCCCCATTGGCGGATACTCACCCGCTCGCCCAGCATGCGCCCGGCCACCGAGGCGGTCAGCAACGGCTGCAAGCCGACGATCAAGGCGGAAATCCCCGACGGCAGGCCGCGATGGATCGACAGGAACACGCCGCCCAGATACGCCGCATGGACCAGGATGCCGGACACCGCGATATGGCCGGCCAGCCGGGCGTCGGACGGCCACGGCGCCCGCGTGACCAGCGCCACGGCGCCCAACAGGGCGATGACCAGGACGAAGCGAATGGACAGGAAGGTCAAGGGCTCGGCGTAAGGCAGGCCGAACTTGGCGCCGATGAAGCCGGTGCTCCACAACAGCACGAACAAGGCCGGCATCGCGGCGACGAACGCCCCGTGGCTCGGGGTGGCGCCGTGACCTGGGGGGCGAGACATCGGACCATCCTAAATCGGCAAAACGATGCCGAATTATGGAGCCGCGAATGCCCCGCCGCAAGCGATCAAATGATCAGGGACGAACCTCGACGTAATTCATCACCTTCTTGACGCCGGTACCGTCCTGGGCGCGGGCCAGGGCCTTCTTGCCCTCTTCGCCCGAGCGGGCGCGGCCCAGCAGATAGACGGTGCCATAGGGATCGGCGGTGGTGCGGAAATTGACGTCGGCGACGCCGGCGGTGCCGACCAGCCGGCCTTGCGCCTTGGCGGCCAGGACGGTGGTGTCGGCCCAGTCCAGCAACTGCTTGCGCTTGGGGTCGTTGGCGGCCAGATAGGTGACGTGCCAGTACAGCTTCTTGACGCCCTCGACCGCCTTCACGTCCTTCTGGAAGCGGTCGTACAGCGCCTTGTCGTCGAAGATGCCGGTGATCAGCAGGCGCTGTTCATAAATCTCGGTCGAGGCCTTGACGGTGCCCATCTTGCCCATGATGCCGTTGACCTTGAGGACGATCTGGTTGTCCTTGGCGATGTCGCCGGCCGAGCGGGCCTCGATGGCGCGATCGATCAAGGTCTTGGGCGCGGTCAGCACGTCCAGCAGCTGGGCGTGCGCCGGCAGCGCGGTGATGATGATCCCGACGGCGGCGAGAAAAGCGGTCAAGCGCATGGTACGATGTCCCCGAATTGACATATTCGGGGAAGAATAGCCCAATCTAGCCGGCTCACAACGCCTTAAGATGCTTATGCACGGCCTGGCGGGAGATTCCCACTTCCTGGGCGATGCGGGCCAGCGACCAGCCGGGATTGGCCGCCTTCAGACGGCGGCAACGATCCTTGGTGGTTTCGGCTCCGGCCGGCTTGATACCGCCTTGCTCGGCCAGGCGGTGGAAATCGCGGGCCAGCACCCCATAGCCCGAAATGTCGCCGCCGCGGTTGGTCCAGTAATCCAGCCGGGCCTCGAAATCGGCCTGGTTGCACACCGGCAGCTCGGATCGCCAGAAGGCCAGGGCGATCCCCATCCGGGCCAGGCAGGCGGTCGGCAAGGCCGCGCCCTCGGATATGGTCGCCAGGATGGCCAGCTCGCGCGCCCGGTCTTCCCAGGTCAGTACCTCGGCGCGGGCATCGGCGATGGTTTCCGGCAGCGGGCATTCGCTCGACAGCGCCTTCTGGATCGCCGCGCAGACCGGGCTTTGCAGGTCGTTCCAGCCCAGGATCGGCGCATGGGGGCCAGAATCCTTGACCAGCGGTTTGGCCGAATCGATGAACACCTGTTCCCACGGGGTCGGCCCCAACGCGGCTTCCAGACTGCCATAGCGGGCGACGACGGATTCGCATTCCGGCGGCAGGCGCTTGGCCGCCGAACGGGCCTCACGCGCGGCCCGGATCATCGCGCCGGGCTGGGCGGCTTCCTCGCGCAGGCGGGCGACCAGCGCCGCCTCGGACAGGCTGGGCTCGAGATGGGCGATCAGCGCCTCGATCCCCGGACGATAGCCGTCCCATTCCATGCCGCAGAAATTGATGGCGCGCGTCATCGCCTCGTCCTGCTGGGCATCGTCATCGGCATCGTACAGGGCGACGATCCCCTTCAGCCGCTCGAAGGCCTTGGCCTTGAGATCGTCATCCTTCGCCATCAGTTGAAAAAGGTCCATGTGCCCCCCATCGACAACCGGCGTTGACAGTTGCAAAGCCTGACCGGTCTTGTCAATCGCCACCGATCGCTTAGAGTTCAGCGATGCCAAACGCCCCCGCCCTGCTTCGCCCCTTGCTGATCGCCGCCGGCTGGCTGTGCGTGGGGCTGGGCGTGGCGGGCATCTTCCTGCCGGTGCTGCCGACCACGCCCTTCCTGCTGCTGGCCTTGTGGGCCTTCGCCCGCTCGTCGCCGCGCTTTCACCATTGGCTGCTGAGCCATCAATGGTTCGGCCCGCTGTTGCAGGATTGGGAACGTCACCGGGTCATCCCGATCCGCGCCAAGCTGCTGGCGGTGGCCGGCATGAGCGGCGGCATGATCTGGGTGACCTTCTTCTCGGCAGCGCCGTGGTACGCCGCCGCCTTGATGGGGGTGACGGTGGCCTATGGCGCCTGGTTCGTCCTGGGCAAGCCCAGCCGCCGACCGGATGGCCTTCCATGACCGACCTGCCCGACTGGCGGCGCGGCCGATGCCAGCGCTTGTGGGAGGAACAGCACGGAAACTGCTTCTTCTGCGGCCGGCCGATGCCCGAGCCCCTGACCCAACGCATCCGCCACCGCAAACGCCCGGAATCCGCCACCATCGAGCATGTGGTGCCGCGCTCGGCCGGCGGCGCCGCCGATTGGAGCAACGAGGTCGCGGCCTGCCGCGCCTGCAACGCCGCCAAGGCCGACCAGCCCGCGACAGACGAGCAAAAGCAGAAACTGGCGCTTTTGAAGGATTTCCCGTTGGTATGACTTTGGTATTCACGTGTTCGGGGCGAATAAATCCGCTTTGCCTGACCGTTCGTCCAGGGCACAGTACGAGAAATTCCCTATTATCCTGCTCCTGACTTCCGGCATGCCGAGGTCCAAGAGAGGCACCGCACTGGGACTGGAGGCGAAAGCATGACACCAACCGACCTGACCTTCGACCAGTGCAAGGCCATCGCCATCTTCGCGTTCCACATGATGGTCGCCGACCATAAGGCGGTGCAGGCCGAGGTCCGCCGCGTCGATTGGCTGGAAAAGCAACTCGGGGTCGAGGGCAAGATCGCCCCAGCCGAATATTTTGCCGAACCGGACATTGCCCTGTTTCCCGACAGCCGCTCGCGCGTCGCCCTGTTGGCCGAGCTTTACCAGGTCGCCCTGGCCGACGGATACGAGCACCCCGACGAACACGCGCTGCTCAAGCGGCTGATCAAGGCGTTCTTGCTGCCGTCCATCACCATGAGCGCTTTGAACGATTGGGCCCACCGTCCCGCCGATTCCCGTCCGCCGCTGTTCGAGGCGGTTCCGCTTCACTAACCCAGGAAGTGCGTCCCCAATGTTCGCCAAGTCGCTGAATTTTCCTCAGAAAAAGCTGCTGATCATCCTCGCCTATCGGATCATGGTGGCCGACTACAAGATCAGGCCCGAGGAAAGCGAGCTGCTGAACGCGCTGGAGAACGAACTGGGTGTCGAGGATCTGCTGTCCGACGAAGAGATGCGGGTCCAGCCCGATTTGTCGCTTTTGGACACCCGCGAGGCCCGCGTCGGCACCATGCTGAAGCTTTACGCCATCGCCCATTCCGACGCCGACTTCCACGAATCCGAGCGGGTCAAGCTCATGGATTACGGCCGCCTGCTCGGCTTCGACGATGCGACGCTGGAGCGCATGGACCGCTGGGGCCGCCAACACACCGACCTGGTCATCGAAGCCGCCACCCTGGCCAACGAGGGCGGCGAAGTTGTCAGCCTGGACAGCGCCAAGCGCGTCATCGACGCGATCTGACCTATTTCAGATATCGCGCCAGCGAGTCCGGCACGAACTTGGCCCGCGCGGCGATCTCGCCCAGCAGGCGAAGCTCGATGGCGTCGATGACATTGTCGTTCAACATGGTCGAGCGCATCCATTCCCACCGAGCGGCGTCGATGGCACCGTCCACCACCACGTAGCCGGCCAGCATCTCGACGAACAAGTCGGCGAAGGCCTCGGGTAAACCCTCGCCCGACAGCACATTGTTGAGGTCCAGCAGCAATGCCGCCTCCTCCTCGCCGAACCCGCCGGCAAACAAACCCCGCAACAAGCGCAATTCAGACTCGCTGATGCTGCCATCTTCGTAGATGTGAACTTTGATCTCCTGGAGTTCTTGGCGCATAATGGCGTCTCCGCTTGCGGGGTTATTGGCGATTGCGGAAAGTTTAGGCCTTTCGACATGGTTTCGCAATCGACCGGGGAGAGGGAAAAGTATGTTCACCAAGGAATTCTCGCTCGAGCAGCGCATCGCCGCCTGCAAGATGTGCTACCGCATGATCGTCGCCGACCACCGGGTCCGCGAAACCGAGCATGAAATCCTGGACGACATCGAACTACTGATGGGTCTGCGCGGAAGAATCTCACGCGAGGACCTTGCCATTGCCCCCGATCTGGCGGTTTTCGACACTGATCGATCGCGGGTGGCGGTGATGCTGCAATTGTTCGCCGTCGCCTTCGCCGACCGCCAAATCCACGATGACGAGTTGGAAATCCTGCGCCGCTACGCCCACGCATTTGGCCTGACCGCGGAAAAATTCGAGGAAATCGCCACCTGGGGCCGCCGCCACAGCGTGCTGTTCGAACAGGCCCGCGACATCATCAACGTTTAGCCCGTCCTATTCACCATGGCGCTCAGAATTGTATGCCCCCGTAGTCGCCTGACGTTTGGGGCGTCTGACCACGACGGCCTTTCGGTCGTCTGGGTGATGTGATGGGCAGGCGGACGGGGTCTGGAGTTGTCGGGCGGGATTGATCGGGGCAATGACGGCCCCGTCGGTCACGGTCCGGCGGGCATCAGCGCCGAGGCGAGGTGGCGGATCAGGGCAGCCTCGGGGCAGGCTGCGGCGAAGGCGAGACGGATGCGCGAGGCGGTCTCGATGACGCGGGCGCCCAATTTCAGCAGCCGGAGCCGGATGGTGGTGAACTCCGCGTTGGCCAGGGCATGAGTCTTGGGGATGGCGTCACGGAGGGTGAGCATCAGC
>NZ_LWQU01000017.1 GCF_001650635.1 Magnetospirillum moscoviense
ACGAGAACGGCAGCAGGCTATCGTCAGTCATGGCGGGTGTGGCGCTTTCAGCCTTGGCGAAGATGATGTTTGAACACCAAAATCTTACGCCGCATCAGGACGTTACGCTACATCCGCCAGCAAAACTCCGTGTCCCGGTGAATAAGACGGGCTAATCCAGTCCGACCAGCGAGCGGGCGAAGGACCCAGCCTGGAAGGCGCGCAGATCCTCGGCCTTCTCGCCGATGCCGATGGCGTGGACCGGCAGCGAGAATTTCTCGGCCAGCGCCACCAGCACGCCGCCCCGCGCCGTGCCGTCCAGCTTGGTCAGCACCAGGCCCGACACGGCGACCATGTCCTTGAACACCTCGACCTGGGAATGGGCGTTCTGGCCGACGGTGGCGTCCAGCACCAGCAGCACGTCGTGCGGCGCAGTCTCGTCCACCTTCTTGATGACGCGCACCACTTTGGCCAGTTCCTCCATCAGGTCGGCCTTGTTCTGCAGCCGCCCGGCGGTGTCGATGAACAACAGGTCGGCGCCTTGCGCCTGGGCCTCCTTCAGGGCGTCGAAGGCCAGGGCGGCGGAATCGGCCCCGGTGTCGCGCGCGATGACCGGGCAGCCGGTGCGGTCGCCCCACACCTTCAATTGCTCGACCGCGGCGGCGCGGAAGGTGTCGCCGGCCGCCAGCATGACCGCCCGGCCCTGGTCGGCGAACGACTTGGCCATCTTGCCGATGGTGGTGGTCTTGCCCGAACCGTTGACGCCGACCACCAGCACCACATGGGGACGCCTGGAAAAATCCGGCTCCAGCGGCTTGGCCACCGGCTCTAAGATGGCGGTGATTTCCTCGGCCAGCGCCGCCTTGACCTCGTCGGGGCCGATATCTTCGCCGAACCGGCTTTTGGCCAGCCGGGCGGTGATGCGCCCGGCGGCGGCGACGCCCAGATCGGCGGTGATCAGCAGGTCCTGCAGGTCTTCCAGCGCCTCGTCGTCCAGCTTGCGCTTGGTGAACAGGTCGCCGATGCCCTGGGTCAGGCGCGACGACGACTTGGCCAGGCCGCATTTCAGGCGCCCCAGCCAGCCTTCCGGCGGGGGCTCGGCTTCGACCTCGGGTTGGGCCTTATCCTTCTTGCCGAAAATCCCGAAGATGCTCATTCCTGGTCCCCTGAAGCTTGCGCCAACAACCTCGTGCCGTCTTGGCCGGTCACCCGGGCGCGGACGATGGTGCCCTCGGCGGCCGGCGCCTTCAAGCGCACCGGCAGATAATGCTCGCAAAAACCCTGGCCGTCCTGTTCCACCAGCACCGACACCTCGCGGCCCATCCGGGTGGCGACGAACGCCTCCATCGCCGCCTCGCCCTTGGCGCGCAGCCGGGCGGCACGCTCCTTGACCACGTCGCCGGGGACCTTGGGCATGCGCGCCGCCGGCGTGCCCGGCCGCGACGAGAACGGGAAGACGTGCAGGTGGGTCAGCCCGGCTTCGTCCACCAGTTCCAGCGAGTTGGTGAACATCGCCTCGTCCTCGGTGGGGAAGCCGGCGATGATGTCGGCCCCCAGGGCGACGTCGCCACGCAAGCTGCGCAGGCGGGCGGCCAGAGCGACGACATCGGCGCGGGCATGGCGGCGCTTCATGCGCTTCAGGATCAAATCGTCGCCGGCCTGGACCGACAGATGGAAATGCGGCAGCAGGCGGTCTTCTTCCGCCACCGCGCGCAGCAGGTCGGCGTCGACCTCGACCGGGTCCAGGGAGGACAGCCGAAGGCGCGGCAGTTCCGGCACCTGGGCCAGCAGCCGGCGCACCAATTGGCCCAGGCCGGGAGTGCCCGGCAGGTCCGAGCCATAGGCGGTGACATCGACCCCGGTCAGCACCACCTCGCGGATGCCGCTGTCCACTAAGCCGCGCACCTGCTCGACCACCCGGCCCAGCGGCACCGAGCGGTTGTTGCCGCGCCCGAACGGGATGATGCAGAAGGTACAGCGATGGTCGCAGCCCTGCTGGACCTCGACGAAGGCCCGGGCGCGGCCCTCGAAACTCGAGACCAGATGCTCGGCGGTTTCGCGCACCTGGAAGATGTCGGTGACCACGATGCGGTCTTCGGGCGGTGCGGCGAAGATGGCCGGCTGCATCTTTTCGGCATTGCCCAGCACCTGATCGATTTCCGCCATCTCGGCGAAGCGCTCGGGGTGGACCTGGGCGGCGCAGCCGGTCACCACGATGCGCGCCGTCGGATTGTCGCGCCGAAGCTTCCTGATGGTCTGGCGGGCCTGGCGCTCGGCCTCGGCGGTCACCGCGCAGGTGTTGACGATGATGGTCTCGATGCCCGATTCGGCGGCGCGGGCATGCTCGCGCATCACCTCGGATTCGTAGGCGTTCAGACGGCACCCGAAGGTGACGATCCGGGCCTCGCTCATGGCAGAAGCGAGGAATCGAGCCGGCCGGCGAAGCTGGTCGCCACCGGACCGGTCATCAGCACATGGTTGTCGGCCAGCCATTCGATCGCAAGGGTGCCGCCATCCAGCACCACTTCGGCCGCGCGGCCCATCAGGCCGCGCCGCGCCGCCGCCACCGCCACCGCGCAGGCGCCCGAGCCGCAGGCTCTCGTGATGCCGGCGCCGCGTTCCCACACCCGCATGCGGATGCGCCCGGGGGCCAGAACCTGGGCGATCTCGATATTGGCGCGCTCGGGGAACAGGGCATGGTGTTCCAGCACCGGCCCCAGCGCCGCCAGGTCCAGCGCCTCGACATCATCCACGAAGAACACCGCGTGCGGGTTGCCCATCGACACCCCCACCGGATCGACCAGCGCGCCGGTCGAGATCGGCAGGTGCAAGGTATCGACCGCTTGGGCCAGCGGAATGTCGCGCCAATCCAGCCGGGCCGGTCCCATATCGACCGCCACCAGCAGCGGCCCGCGCCGTTCGGCGTCCAGCAGGCCGGCCACCGTCTCGATCACCACCTTGTCGGCCCCGGATTCCTGCATCAGCAGCCAGGCGACGCAGCGGGTGGCGTTGCCGCAGGCGCCCGATTGCGAGCCGTCCGGATTGTAGATGGTCATCCAGGCGTCGGACACCGCATTGCGGGCCGGCTCGATCACGATCAACTGGTCGCAGCCGATGCCGGTATGGCGGTCGGCCACGGCGCGGACCCGGTCGGGCGTCAAGGCCAAAGCGTGGGTGCGGGAATCGAGGATGACGAAGTCGTTCCCCAATCCGTGCATCTTGATGAAGGGTTGTCCGGTGGTGTTCATGGTCCGGGTTATATGGGGCCAGCCCCCAAAGAGTCCAGCGTCAGGCGCTGAGGTAGCCCCGGCGCCAGGCCTCGGCGGCCAGATGGTCGCGGCTGGTCAGGTTCAGCCGCTCGAGCGCGTTGACCACATGGCGTTCGACCGCGCATTCCGGCATGCACAGTATCTCGCCGATGGCCTGGGTGCTTTTGCCGGCGGCCAGCCAGCGCAGCACCTCGGCCTCGAGCTTGGGGATCGGCGACGGACGGTGGCCGCCGATGCCGGCCAGGTCACACAGGGTGTCGTGATAGCAATAGATGGCGGTCTGCACCGCGCGGCCGGCCGATTTCATCAGGCGCTCGAATTCCGAGCCCCCCAGGTCCGAGGTCACCGACACCACCGAATGGCGGCCGTTCCGAAGGGTGATCGGCACCGCGAATCCCGAGACGATGCCGGCCTCGGCCGCTTCGTCGAACAATTGCCGGGCCGGGCGCGGCGCCTGCGGCTCGGTCCAGACGAAGGCCTGGTCGGCGCTGAGGCTGCGCAAGACCACCGGATCGACCTTGTCGTAGCCGCGGTCGGTGTAATGCTCGATCCAATGGGACGGATAGTTCGAGGCCAGGAAATGTTCCGGCCGCAGGCGCAGCGGGTCCAGGACCGCCGCCGCGAACAGGCCGATGCCGTAGCCCCGCATGGTGTGCAGAAACGATTCATTCAACTGCGCAACGCCGCTGGCCCGGGCGGCGGCTTCAATGAAGTGCAGGACGGCTTGGTCCATGGCAATTCCCCTTCCCCCCGACGATGAATATAGCACCCCTAGGTAGCATTTCAAGCGCGCAGGCATCACGTCAGGTGCGCGTGATGCGTGGGCGTCACGAAGCGCTCGCCTGGAAAAACGCTTTCGGTTAAGGTGCCGGCCCATGAGCAGCGAGCCGCAGGGCCAAGGGCCCGCCACCACCCATTTCGGCTTCCAGACCGTGCGTGAGGACGAAAAGTCCTCGCTGGTGCGCGAAGTCTTCGATTCAGTCGCAGGTAAGTACGACCTGATGAACGATCTGATGAGCGCCGGCATCCACAGATTGTGGAAGTCGACCTTCCTGGATTGGCTGCGACCGCAAGCAGGCCAGACCCTGCTGGATGTCGGCGGCGGCACCGGCGACATCGCGTTCGGCTGGAAGAAGCGCGGCGGCGGCCCGGCCATCGTCTGCGACATCAACCGCGAGATGCTGGCGGTCGGCCGCGACCGCGCCGTGGACAAGAACGTCACCAGCGCCCTGGCCTGGGTGTGCGGCGACGCCGAACACCTGCCGGTCGCCGATGGCTCGGTCGATCGCTACACCATCGCCTTCTGCTTAAGGAACGTCACCCACTGGGACCAGGCCATCCGCGAGGCTTACCGTGTGCTCAAGCCCGGCGGGCGGTTCATGTGCCTGGAATTCTCGACCGTGGTGGTGCCGGGCCTGCGCGAAGCCTATGACCTTTATTCCTTCAATGTGCTGCCCAAGGTCGGGGCCATGGTCACCGGCAACCGCGAGGCCTATCAGTATCTGGTGGAAAGCATCCGCAAGTTCCCGCCCCAGGCGGAAATGGCCGAGATGGTCAGGGCCGCCGGCTTCGAGCATGTCTCGGTCCGCAACCTGTCGGGCGGCATCGCCGCCATCCATTCCGGCTGGCGTCTTTAGATGATCCGCGCCGCCCGCAACCTGTCCCGTCTGTGGACCATCGCCCGGGTGCTGGCCCGCCACGACGCGCTGGACGTGGTCGATCTGCCCATCGCCACCCTCGCCGCCCGCCTGCTGCGGCTGGGCCAGCCGCCGATCCATGACGGCCGCCCCGGCCAGCGCCTGGCCGCCGCCCTGACCGAGCTGGGGCCGACCTTCATCAAGCTGGGCCAGGCGCTGTCGACGCGCGCCGACCTGCTGGGCGAGGAAATGGCCGCCGACCTGTCGGATCTGCAGGACCGCCTGGCGCCGTTCCCGTCCCACGAAGCCCGCGCCATCATCGCCGAGGAATTGGCGATGCCGGTGGAAGAGGCGTTCTCGCATTTCGACGACACCCCCGTCGCCGCCGCCTCGATCGCCCAGGTCCATTTCGCCGTCACCAAGGACGGCCACGACGTCGCGGTCAAAGTTCTGCGCCCGGGCATCGACCAGGCCTTCAAGAAGGACATCGACCTGCTGCGCTGGCTGGCCGAGTGGGTCGAGCTGACCCAGCCGCGCCTGCGCCGCCTGCGCATGGTCGAAAGCGTCGAGACCTTCGAGGAATCGGTGGTCCTGGAAATGGACCTGCGTTTCGAGGCCGCCGCCGCCGCCGAATTGTCCGAGAACTTCCAAGGCGACGACACCTTCCAGGTGCCCGAGGTCGACTGGACCCGCACCGGCAAGCGGGTGCTGACCCTGGAACGGGTCTATGGCATCCCGGTGGACGAGCGCGAGCAGATCGCGGCGGCCGGCATCAATCTGGACGAGGTCCTGAAGAAGGCCGCCGAATCCTTCTTCAACATGGTGTTCCGCGACGGCTTCTTTCACGCCGACATGCATCCGGGCAACCTGTTCGTCGATCGTGACGGCAATCTGGTGGCGGTGGATTTCGGCATCATGGGCCGGGTCGATCAGCGCACGCGCCGCTTCCTGGGCGAGATGCTGCTGGGCTTCCTGAACGGCAATTACCGCCGCGTCGCCGAGATCCATTTCGAGGCCGGCTTCGTGCCGGCCGACAAGAATGTCGATACCTTCACCCAGGCCTGCCGCTCGATCGCCGAGCCGATCATGGGCAAGCCGATGCACGAGATTTCCATCGCCCGCCTGCTGGGCCAGTTGTTCCAGATCACCGAACAATTCGCCATGCAGACCCAGCCGCAATTGCTGATGCTGCAAAAGTCGATGCTGGTGGCCGAAGGGGTCGGGCGCCGGCTCGATTCGTCGGTCAACATGTGGGAAATGGCCCGGCCGCTGATCGAGTCATGGATGATCGACAATCTGGGGCCGCAGGCCCGGGTCAAGGAAACCGTGGTCGGCGCCGTCCATGCGCTGGAACGCCTGCCGCGCATGCTGGCCGAGACCGAGAAGGCCTATACCGCCATGCTGAATGGCGGCCTGAAACTGCACCCCGACACCATGAGCGCCATGCGCGGCGAAGGCGGCCGGCGCCGTGGCGCGCCGGGCTGGCTGCCGTGGGTGCTGGCCGCCGTGCTGGCGGCGCTGCTGGTCCTGAAATAACGCCCCCGCCGCCCCACGTCTGTCCGATAAAAATCGGGCCCGCCAACCATTGCCCCCTGTCGTCATGGCCGGGCGTGACCCACTGCTGTCCGGTCTAGAGCGGATTTCCATCAATCTGGCTCATATCCGCACGATCTGAAGTAGTTGGCGCATTCGGTGGGCAGGAACAGAT
>NZ_LWQU01000018.1 GCF_001650635.1 Magnetospirillum moscoviense
ACAACCACCATCTTGGCGCATTGCGACGCCGGTGAGCAGGGGCCGTCCACCCCATCAATTCATTGGCCGGTTGGTATAACTGCGCATCCCGCGCTTGCGCAAGGGCAGCTATCTGCCGTGCTTCCTGGAGCCGCGCCGCATGGCCGAGAAGGCGCTGACCGCCGTCATCCAGGAAGCCTATGTGCAGGGCATTTCGACCCGCTCGGTGGACGATTTGGTCAAAGCTATGGGCATGACCGGCATTTCCAAGAGCCAGGTGTCGCGCCGGTGTGCCGAGATCGACGGCAAGATCGCCACCTTCCTGGAGCGCCCCATCGAGGGCGACTGGCCCTATGTCTGGCTCGATGCCACCTACGTCAAGGTGCGCCAGGACGGCCGCATCGTCAGCGTGGCGGTGACCATCGCCGTCGGCGCCAACACCGCCGGACGGCGCGAGGTGCTGGGCATGGCCATCGGCCCCAGCGAGGCAGAGACCTTCTGGACCGACTTTCTGCGCAAGCTGGCTCGGCGCGGCCTGCGCGGCGTCAAGCTGGTGGTGTCCGACGCCCACGAGGGACTGAAGGCCGCTATCGACAAGGTGCTGAACGCCACCTGGCAACGCTGCCGCGTCCACTTCATGCGCAATGTGCTGGCCCATGCCGGTAAGCAGGGCCGTCGCGTCGTCTCCGCCTTCATCGGCACCGCCTTCGCCCAGGAAACCGCCACTGCCGCCCACGCCCAGTGGCGCCAGGTCGCCGACCAACTCCGCCCAAGGGCACACAAACTGGCTGACCTGATGGACGAGGCCGAGATGGACGTCCTTGCATACATGGACTTCCCGCAGCCCCATCGCACCAAGCTGCACTCGACCAATCCCATCGAGCGCCTCAACGGCGAAATCAAGCGCCGCACCGAAGTGGTCGGAATCTTCCCCAACGAGGCCGCAATCACCCGCCTGATCGGCGCCATCCTCTTGGAGCAGAACGACGAATGGGCCGTCCAGCGTTCCCGCTACATGACCCTGGAATCCGTCGCCCCCTTGGGCGATGATCCCCTAACCAGCCTGCCGCCCGTCGCGGCAGCCTGATCAAACCGGCCAAGCCTGCCGGAGATCAAACGCCGACCTCGCTGGTACACCAGTCCTCGGGACACGATCCAAGGGGTTTGATAAGAGGGGCGTAATCATGCTTCAATACACGGGGTTTAAGGGGGGCAGCGTTTTCCGCATTTATTCACAGTTTCTCTGGGGTGTGGGCTGCGGAATAGCACTTTTGGCAAGGGGGCTGGAATGTCTTTGAATATTTCCTTCTCGGGCAAGGCCTGCCTTGTCGTTGCGAAGGACGATTTTCTCAGTGGATTGATCGTGACGTCCTTGCATCAGATCGGGTTTGCCGATGTGCAGACGGCGGGAGACATTGCCGATGCCGTTCAATTGGTATCATCGACCGTCTATGATGTCATAATTTGCGCAGGCAAAACAACGGACGAATCGCTCCATATGGTTCGGTGCATCCGCATGGAAACGCCCGAGGGGGCAGCGGTTGGAGCGATGATTGGCATCACAGGTCAGATGGATGTCGGCGATTTGGCGGCGATGCGAAATTCTGGCGCGAATAGCATCGTAACCCTGCCTATCAATACCCGCAGCATGCTGAAGAACGTCAATCGGGCGTTGGGCGACCATCGCGAGATGATCTCGAATACGACCTATCGGGGGCCATGTCGGCGGAAGCCCGTGCCCCATACTTACAATGGGGCGCTCCGTCGTGACACCGACCAGGCTCTGCCGTCCCCGTCTCTATCGGCCTCCTCCCCTCCCGCTGGGACTGCTCCATTATCCCCAGGGGTGTCCCCGAGGGGAGTGAGGGGGAGTCCCAAGGCGGTGCTCGAGAATGACGAGTCGCTTGATTCCCAAGCATCGATCATCTTCATCGGCGTGAATGAGATTGCGGCCAGAATTGAGCATTTGAAGCGAGCCTTGCATGCGGCCGACGACGAGCAGACGAGAGGAGAAGTGCGCGCCAAGATCATGGAGGCGGCTGAACGGCTTGTTAATCTCATAGAACTGGTGGATCTCGAAGAGAACTCTGGTCGGCCTCAAAATGAGGCTGTGCGGCAGAATATCAAGAAGGTGACGACTCTCTTCACCGATATATTGCGGCAGATGTCTAATTCCAGGCTGGATGCCATCGTTACCGATATGGAGAGGTTTCTGTACGGCGGGGAGATTGTGTTGGGTGGCAGCGACCTGCTGCTGGAGCGATTGGCGTCGGTGGAGGAAATCGTCGCGGTTCTGGGGGGGCGCAAAACCAACGAGAGCATGAAGCGGAAGCTGGATTTCGCATGGGAAGGAATCGGAAAGCTTCAGCAAATGGAGGCCGATCAGTTTAGCTTGGTCGACCTTGAACGAAATAAGCGGGCGCGGCGGGGTGTGCGCCCTGTCGAGGACGGAGGCGCGGCCAGTCAGAACGGAGTTGCGGACCTCCTGCGGTCTCGTGGCAATGGTGGCGGGACTACTTGATCTGAAGTTTCTGTCGTTCGGGGGGGCATGCGGCGGCTACGGGCTTCGGCACCGGGGACGGTTTTGGCGGAGCCGTCGGATACGATGGCAGAGCCGATCTGGCCGCAACCACATCGGCCTCGACCTGTTTTAGTCCGCGGCGGAGAGCCCCATTCTCGGATTTGAGGCGTCTGGCCTGCAGCCAGTGCTGTTCACTCTGCTGAAGGCACATTTGCAAGATGACCTCCTGGCGCCTGGTCTTCTCATCCGGGGAGCCGAGATTGTCCGGAGATGTTTCCGCCGTATGGACAATGCCGCCGCCCTGAATGACGGCTTCGGTCATCTGCGCCAATTGAGCGACGGCGGCAATCACTGCCCGATCGGAAGCCGTCCCCGGCGCGTCTGGGAGCTTGCCGCAGACGTCCAGAATTTTTAGCAGGAATTCATGGGATTTCTGCAGGTTCGCCAGAGCGACGGACTGTATGGAAGGGGGAGCCATCTCTTACACGCCATAGGTGCCGCAGATGGTCGTATTCTTTCTGAATACAAGGAATTCGGCAATCATGTCGTGGCGGACCGCAAGAACCCAACCGCAGGCGCGGCAAAGAAGAATCGTCTCGCGCTGTTCTGAATATCTCGACCGGTTCGGGCTATGGAGCAAACTCTGGATCCAGGCCTGCGGCCATACAGGCCATGGTGCGGTTATCCACATTCTCGTTGGTCAGAAGTCCCTTATATTGGGAATCTACGCACTGAATGTGGTGGTGCAGCCAATCAGCGACCAATCCCGCCAGAGCGAGGATGGTCGTAAGGTCGTGGTTCGTCCGGTATTCCTTGACGAGAAGGGTGACGCGATCGGCAAAGGCGTCGTGGGCGCTGATATGTTCGACCATTTGAGGGTAATCGACTTTGGCCATGGCGAGCTGCTCTCGTAGGAAATGGCCCTCGATATATTCCTCAAGGATGTTGATGGCCGTTTCGATCAGATAGGCTTGCTCATTGTTCAGATTGGATGCCACATCTTGCAATAGCGCAGCTAAGCGAAAGAACGCCTTATGGTCTTCATCGATGGCATCAACATTTACCGAGAGCTCATCGTTCCATTCGGGAAGTGTATTGTTCTGTTCCATGATCTGTCCCACTGCCACAATAAGATGGCGTCGCGAATCTCGGACTCATGCCTAAAATCACAGCCGCATAGTCGGCGAGAGAGGGCGAAAGTCAACTCGTATCGTTAAGAGATGTGTTGAAAATAGACGATTTGTGCGCTGCGGATTTTTCAATCGCCCGTGGACGGAGGCCCTTCAATCCCAAACAGGCTCTTCCTGTGGGGTGTCTCGCCAAAGCCCGGATGCCCCAGGGTAAGCCAAGGTGCAAATTCTATCATGAAATTGGCTATTCTAGATAATAAACATTACTCGCAATTCAGGGGGGCAATCTGGGCAACAATAACCGCTTGACTGGCGCGGGTTCCTCGGGGATGAATCGACGCGTCCGCGCTGCTTTGGCCGGAACTCATACCAACGGCAGTGAGTTCCGACTCATGGCCGTTGGTTTGGTCGCAAATGCGACCGCTCCGCTGATGCGGCGGGAGCCAAGGGATGCGGAGGTATCCCGCCCGTCGCTTGATGGTGCCCTATGTGTTTTGACCAAAAGTCAGAGTATAGGGCCGTTGGTATCATACTGTGAAGGCATCAAAAGTGGAGCCAGATCATCCTTTTCGATTCAACATGCGTTTCAAGGCGATGAGCTCTGGCAGTTGGATGCGGATACTCGCCGTCGCGGCACTGGGCCTGACGGTAGCGGTTTTGTTTGTGCAGCTCTTCGTCGCGGTTGTCGTCGGAACGCTCATCGTGCTCCTCGTCCGTTCGGCGGCTCAGCGCGCATTGGGACCTGGAACCCGGATACAGTTCAGAATTCCGCCGAAACTCTCGGCGCGATTCAAGGCCTGGATGTGGCGGCGGTAAGGTAACCGTCGCCTTGATGGAGCAAGGTTAGGGGCGGGGAGGCTGCTTGCTGCGAACGCTGTAGCAGATAACGTCAATACCCTCGCCCTGAGTGTCGTTGGCGGCTTTCCACTTCCGGGCGACGCGCTCGAAGGTGAAGAGGTCCCGCTGTGTCTGGGGATTGGAGTATAACTCCTCCAGAACAAGAACCTCACCGACAACTCCCACCGGCATCAGACGCGCCGACGGGGAAATGGAATTGGCGATGAGTTCGTCGCTCTCGGTCCCTTCGGGGTCGATGCGGACCGTCGCCATGCTCCAGTTGACCGCCACATATGAGTCCACATGCATATCGCGCAGCATGCTGATATACAGCCCGCCACAGCGCAGCGCATTGGTCGGGTCGCCGAATCCGACAAGAATGGCGTTCCCGCTGGTTGTCATCGGGACGCTGACGTCCTGACCCAGGAAATTACGGTTATATTGGACCAGCAAGTTGAGAAGCATAGCCTTTTCAGCCTTGGTCTTCCGTCTTACCTGATCCGAATACAAGGCGAGAATCGCTAGGTCCCGGGTCTCATAAGTGTAGAACGGGCTGTCTGCCTCATCATCAAGGATCTCATTGCCCTGGAACAGGGGGGGGGTGGGGGGGGATTCCAGATCGGTGGTGGACAGAAGGTCGGAAATCTCCGACTCGGCCAGTCGAGGCGGAACGGGCATGGCGACGGGGACGAAATCTGTCAGTTCGGCCATGCCTCCCGCCATATCCTCGTCGGACAGGCTCGTCGGCGGCTCAGGCTGTTCCAATTCACCCCCGGACTCGACCTCTGCTTCGATCGCGGGTGATGTTTCCTGCTCATCGGGGATTTTGTCGTCCCACGCTTCCTCGGCATCAAGCCCAAGATCCAAGTCGTTTGGCGGAAGTTCGATCGGCTCCGGACGGAGGGTGCGATCGGTGGAGGCTGGGGCTTTGTCAGGAAGGACCGGTAGGGGCTCAGCCTCAGCCTCTGCCTCATCATAGGATTGCGGGGCTTCCGGTTCCGGAACGGCGTCGGAGGTCTGGGTGCGCGAGGCGGATCGACGAATGACTGCGCCGGACATGTTGGCGCCATCCAGCAGAGTGCCTGCGGTTACAGCATCGGTCAGGTCAGCGCCGGTGAAATTGGCGTTGCGGGCGTCGGCGCCAGCAAGATTGGCTCCGGTCAGCGTTGCGCCGGAGAAATTGGCGCCCATCAGCTTGGCCCCGGCAAGATTGGCCCCGGTCAAGTCAACACCGGACAGATCCATCCTTCCGGCCAGGTTGGCGCCGGCCAGATTGGCCATGCGCAGATTGGCGCCGGAGAAGTTAGCGCGCAGCAAAGTCGCGCCGGCAAGGTTGGCGCCCTGCAGCTTCGCGCCGGAGAGGTCGGCGTCTTCAAGGTTGGCCCGAGGAAGGTTGCAGTCCCTGAGATTCGCCCCCGACAGAACGGACTTGCGCAGATTGGCAAGGGACAGCAGGGAGCCGCTGAGATCCATCCCGGCAAGGTTGGCCCCTCGCAGATTGGCGCTGGTCAGATCCGGTCGCACATCAGGCTCCTGCTGGCGCCAAGCGTTCCAGTCGCCAGCCCCTTGGCCAAGATGTTGTAGGTGGTGTACGTTTCCCATCACATGCAATCGATCTGCCTTTACGAACATTCAGATCATACACCGGGCCGTGATTTTTTCAAAAACTTATCGCGAGGGTTTTGTGGAGACGGAAGGATTAGCCCGTCCTATTCACCAGGGCGCTCAGAATTGTATGCCCCCGCAGTCGCCTGACGTTTGGGGCGTCTGACCACGACGGCCTTTCGGTCGTCTGGGTGATGTGATGGGCAGGCGGACGGGGTCTGGAGTTGTCGGGCGGGATTGATCGGGGCAATGACGGCCCCGTCGGTCACGGTCCGGCGGGCATCAGCGCCGAGGCGAGGTGGCGGATCAGGGCAGCCTCGGGGCAGGCTGCGGCGAAGGCGAGACGGATGCGCGAGGCGGTCTCGATGACGCGGGCGCCCAATTTCAGCAGCCGGAGCCGGATGGTGGTGAACTCCGCGTTGGCCAGGGCATGAGTCTTGGGGATGGCGTCACGGAGGGTGAGCATCAGC
>NZ_LWQU01000019.1 GCF_001650635.1 Magnetospirillum moscoviense
CGCGGATCACATCATGGCCAGCGGTCAGGTGAACCGCACAAACAGGCCGGACACATGACTGCACCCAGCCTGGTCGCACAGAACGTCGAATTTCCCTTGCAACGCAGGGGCCGTCCACACATGGGCGCTGGAGCAGCGCGCCTCAGATGAAAGGCGCGCTGCTCTAGCGTCCCAGCAATCCGTCGATTTCGGCCTGGGCCATGGCGCGGTCGGACCCGTGAATGATCGACGAGGCGCAATCCATCAGCAATTGGGCGGCGCGCGCCAGGGCGCGGCAGGATTCCTGCAACTGGTCGGTGGCCACGCCGTCGGCGATCAGATGGTCCAGCCGATCCATGCCGTCCAGCAAGAGCTGATTGATCTGGCCGATGGTTTCCTCGAACGGGCGGCGGAACTTGGTCGGCACCCGGTCATAGGCCTCGATGGCCAGTTGCTTGTCCGAGAAGCTCGAATCGGCGAAGTGGGACTTGTAATCCTTGGGCTGCCACATCTTGCATTCCTCGATCATGTCCGGCATGTCCGGCAGCATGTCGAGCAGCATCACGATCTCATTGAAATGATTGAGATAGTCGGTGGCAAGCAGGGTCTGCCCGCTGATATTGGTGCCGGCGACCTTGGCTTTGTATTCCTCGAAGCCCGCCAGTTCTTCCGGCGGAATATCCCCTTCCACTGAGCTACCCCTTCCGTATCCACCCCGTGCAGCCCCATCCTTGCGCGAGCGGGTCCGTATTTCAAGAAAAGACGTATACCTTGGGTTAAGCCGAATGGTTTCCGTTCTGACCAAAAACGCTTCAAGCGCGGTGGTACGGGTGGCCGGAAAGGATCGCCTGGGCCCGCCACACCTGCTCGGCCAGCATGGCGCGCACCAGCATGTGCGGCCAGGTCATGGCCCCGAACGACAGCAGCAACTGGGCACGCGCGCGCACCTCCTCGCCGTGGCCGTCGGCGCCGCCGATCAGGAAGGCCAGGTCGGCGACGCCATCGTCGCGCCAACGCCCGATCTGGGCGGCGAAATCCTCGGACCCCATCGACTTGCCGCGCTGGTCCAGCGCCACCACCACCGCGCGCTCAGGAATCGCCGCCAGCAGCAGCTCGGCCTCACGCGCCATGCGGGCCGCCATGGGCAGCGGCCGCTTCTCCTCGACTTCACGCAAGGTGATGGGTGCCGCCAGGCGGCGGACATATTGGTGGTACAGATCCTGCTCGGGGCCGGGCTTGGCCCGGCCGACCGCAGCCAGCCACAGCTTCACGCCGTCGTCACTTGCTGCACCATCGCCGGATGAGCGGCCGGCCGGCCCGGCAGTTCGGGCCTAAACCCGGCGCCCCACATCTTTTCCAGATTGTAGAAGGCGCGCACTTCCGGGCGGAACAGGTGGACGATGATGTCGCCCCCGTCGATCAACACCCAGTCGCATTGCGGCACGCCCTCGATCGCCAGCCTCTGGCCGGCATTCTTCAAGGCTTCCGCCGCGTGGTCGGCCAGGGCGCCGACATGGCGGTTCGAGCCGCCGGTGGCGATGACCATGTGGTCGGCCATGCTGGACTTGCCGCGCAGGTCGATGATGGTGATGTCCTCGGCCTTGCCGTCATCCAGGGTGGCGACAACGAGATCGACGAGTTCTTCCGCGCTTTTGAAGGCGGAACGGGAACGGGGGGCTATGGCCATGTCCTTTCGTTACGAATGGCGGTCGCCGAGGCCGGATGCAAGCGGGTGTGCAGGAACACCCAGGCCGGCGGCCGTTTTGTCACCAGCCCGCGAGACCGGGCGTCGGGCAAGCGATGAGGCCCGAACCGTCGCGCCGCCTTGGCGGAACTGGAATTCCAAGAATAGGGAGCGCGGGCCAGAATCGCAACCGGCACCGCCTGGAACAATTTCGGCCAGCGCGCCCAACGGCTGACCTGGACCAGATTGTCGGCCCCCATCAGCCAGACGAACGAAGCCTGGCGAAAGCGCGTGCGCAAGCTGGCAAGGGTCGCCACCGTGACCCGGGTGCGCAGGAACCGCTCGATATCGGTGGCGATCAGGCGCGGATGGCGGCCGGTCACCGCGCGGGCCGAGGCCAATCGATCGGCCAGCAAGGCCATGCCGGCCGCCGGCTTCAACGGATTTTGCGGACTGACCAGCAGCCACACCTGATCGAGGCGCAGCAATTTCAGCGCCAGTTCGGCGACGTGACGGTGACCGTCATGGGCCGGATTGAACGAACCGCCCAGCAAGCCGATGCGGGCACGGCGCCCGTCGCCCCACGGATTGGGGGCGAAACGGCTCATGACGGGCGCACCTGGCCGCTGCCCAGCACCTTGTACTTGAAGGTGCACAATTGCTCGATGCCGACGGGGCCGCGCGCATGCATGCGCCCGGTCGAGATGCCGATCTCGGCGCCCATGCCGAACTCGCCGCCATCGGCGAACTGGGTCGAGGCGTTCCAGCAGACGATGGCCGAATCGCAGCCGTTCAGGAAGGTCTCGGCGGCGGCCGGGTCCTCGGTGACGATGGCCTCGGTGTGCTGGCTGCCATAGGTGTTGACGTGGTCGATGGCGGCCTGGACCCCATCGACGACCCTGACCGAAATGATCTTGTCCAGATATTCGGTGCGCCAATCTTCCTCGGTGGCGGCGACGACGCGGTCATCGACCTCTTGCGTCAGGGCGCAGCCCCGGACCTCGCAACCGGCGGCCAGCAGGTCCGACACCAGAAGCGCCAATCCGGTCGAGGCCAGGCGGCGATCGACCAGCAGAGTCTCGGTCGAGCCGCAGATGCCGGTGCGGCGCATCTTGGCGTTCAGCACCACGGACCGGGCCATCTCGATGTCGGCGGCACCATCGACATAGGTGTGGCAGATGCCTTCCAGATGCTGGAACAGCGGCACCTTGCTTTCTTCCCGCACGCGGGCCACCAGGCTTTTGCCGCCCCGGGGCACGATGACGTCGATGAAATCGGTCATGGTCAGCATCTCGCCCACCGCGGCGCGGTCGGTGGTCGGCACCATCTGCACGCTATTGGCCGGTAGGCCGGCGTCCGTGATGCCCTGGGCCAGGGCCGCCATGATGGCGTGCGAGGAATGAAAGCTTTCCGAGCCGCCCCGCAAGATGGCGGCGTTGCCCGACTTCAGGCACAGGCCGGCGGCGTCGGCGGTGACGTTGGGCCGGCTTTCATAGATGATGCCGATGACGCCCAACGGCACGGCGACCCGCTGGATGCGCAGACCGTTGGGCCGGGTCCAGTCGGCCAGCACGCGCCCAACCGGATCGGGCAGTTGGGCAATGTCTTCCAGCCCCCTGGCCATGGCCTGGATACGCTTGTCGTCCAGCATCAGGCGGTCGAGCATGGCATCGCTCAGGCCCTTGGCCCGGCCGGCCTCCATGTCGCGGCCGTTGGCCGCCTTGATGGCCGAGGCGCTGGCGCGCAAGCGGGCGGCGGCGGCCTTCAGCGCGTCGTTCCTGGCCTGATCCGGCGTCAGCGCCAGCACCCGGCCGGCGGCGCGGGCGGCACGGCCCAGTTCGGTCATCAGGGAATGGATCTCGGTCATGATCAGCCCTCCATCACCAGATCGTCGCGGTGGATCAGTTCGTCGCGGCCGTGCCAGCCCAGGATCGCCTCGAAATCGGCCGATTTGTGGCCGATGATGCGCGCCGCGTCGGCGGAATCATAGGCCGCCAGGCCGCGCGCCAGCACCCGGCCGCCGGTATCGACCACCTGGACGCAATCGCCCTGGCGGAACTCGCCGTCGATGGCCACCACCCCGGCCGGCAGCAGGCTTTTGCCGCTCGCCAGGGCGCGCGCCGCGCCGGCATCCAGGGTCAGCCGCCCGACCGGATTCATCGAGCCGAAGATCCATTGCTTGCGAGCGGTCCGCGCCCCGGTGGTGGGGATGAACCAACTGGCCATGGCGCCGGCTTCCAGCGCCGCCAGCGGATGCAACGGATCGCCCTTGCAGATGGCCATGCGGCAGCCGGCCGACAGGCAGATCTTGGCGGCCGCCAGCTTGGTGACCATGCCGCCCGAGCCGTAGCCGGTGCCGGGATCGCCGGCCATGGCCTCGATCTCAGGCGTGATGTCGTCGATCACCGGCAGGTGGCGTGCGGTCGGGTCCTTACGGGGATCGGCGGTGTAAAGCCCGTCGATGTCGGAAAACAGCACCAGGGCGTCGGACCCGGTCATCTGGGCGACACGGGCGGCCAAGCGGTCATTGTCGCCGAAGCGGATTTCCGCCGTCGCCACGGTATCGTTCTCGTTGATCACCGGCACCGCACCCAGCCGCAACAGGGTTTCCAGCGTCGAGCGGGCGTTGAGGTAACGCTGGCGGTCCTCGGAATCGTCCAGGGTCAGCAGCACCTGGGCGACGGTGATGCCGTGCTTGGCCAAAGCTTCCTGATAGGCGTGGGCCAGACGGATCTGACCGGTGGCGGCGGCGGCCTGCTTTTCTTCCAGCCTGAGCGGCGGCGTCAGGTTCAGGTGGCGCCGACCGACGGCGACGGCGCCCGACGACACCAAGATCACCTCTTGGCCGCGCACCCGCACCCGGGCGACGTCGTCGCACAGACTTTCCAGCCAGGCGCGGCGGATATGGCCGGTGGCGGCATCGACCAGCAGCGACGAGCCGATCTTGACGATCAGCCGCCGGGACTCAGCGATCGGATTGTTCGTCCTCGTCCCCGTCATCGCCCTGTTCCTGTTCGAGGTCCCCATCGTCTTCCGACCCGTCGTCGTACCAGATCCATTCGCCGTCGGGGCCATAATAGCCGTCGTCGAACTCGGATTCCGCGTCCTTCATGCGGCGATAGAAGCCTTCATTGCCGCGCTTGGCGACGCCGATCGCCGCCGAGGCCGCGACGATGCCTGGCTCGGCTTCCTTGGCTTGGCGGATATGGGTGAACAACGCGCCCAGAATCTCTTTCAGGCCGATGCCGGCGACGCCGGACAGCGGATAGACCTTGTGGCCCGAGGCCGCTTCCAGGACCGCCAGCTTGTCCTTGATCTCGTCGGCGACGATGGCGTCGCACTTGTTCAAGGCCACCACCTCGGGCTTCTCGTCCAGCCCGCCGCCATAGGCCCGCAATTCCTCGCGCACGATGCGGTAGGATTCGGCCACGTCGTCGGCGGTGCCGTCGATCAGGTGCAGCAGCACCCGGCAGCGCTCGATATGGCCGAGGAAGCGGTCACCGATGCCGGCCCCTTCGTGGGCGCCCTCGATCAGGCCGGGAATGTCGGCCAGCACGAACTCGTCGCCCGACAGATAGACCACGCCCAGATTGGGATGCAACGTGGTGAAGGGATAATCGGCGATCTTCGGCCGTGCCCGGGTGACGGCGGCCAGGAAGGTCGATTTGCCGGCATTGGGCAGCCCGACCAATCCAGCGTCGGCGATCATCTTGAGCTTCAGCCAGATCCACATTTCCTGGCCGGGCCAGCCGACATCGCCACGGCGCGGCGCCTGGTTGGTGCTGGTCTTGTAATGCAGATTGCCGAAACCGCCGTCGCCGCCGCGCAACAAGACGACGCGGGTGCCGGCCTCGGTCATGTCGGCCAGCACCACTTCCTTGTCCTCGGCCAGCAACTGGGTGCCGACCGGCACCTTCAGGACCACGTCGGCACCCTTGCCGCCGGTGCAGTTGCGGCCCTGGCCATGATGGCCCTTGGCCGCCTTGAAATGCTGCTGGTAGCGATAATCGATCAGGGTGTTGAGATTATCGACGCATTCGATGATCACGTCGCCGCCGCGCCCGCCGTCGCCGCCGTCGGGACCGCCGAACTCGATGTGCTTCTCGCGCCGAAACGACACCGCGCCGGCACCGCCGTCACCGCTTTTGACGAAAATCTTGGCCTGGTCCAGGAACTTCATGATTTGGCTCTCAGTCGCCGGCCGGGTTCGGTCGGAAAGAAAACCACAGAGACACAGAGACACAGAGGTGTCGTGCTGGCGGCACGATCGTGCCCCTTCGCCTGGCGCGATCTCTCTGTGCCTCTGTGTCTCTGTGGTGAATCCATTTGTTTTAGGCTCTATTCGTGAATCGTATTGACGGTCACGCCCCCATGGCGGCGGCGAGGCAATATCGCGCGGTCGGGTCCGGA
>NZ_LWQU01000020.1 GCF_001650635.1 Magnetospirillum moscoviense
TCCGTTACCGCGCGTCGCCAACAGTCAGGCAGCCTGATCAAAGCTGCCTGCACCTGCGGTTCTCACCGGATGCTTACGGTGAAGTAGCCCAAACGAAAAGGGCCGGCGGATCACTCCGCCGGCCCTTTCTTCGTCTGGCCGCTTACGCCGCCGACTTCTTCTTCAACAGCTCCAGGATTTCCGAGGCCGCCTTGGGGATGTTGGTGCCGGGGCCATAGACCGCCGCCACGCCGGCCTTGTACAGGAAGTCGTAATCCTGCTGCGGAATGACGCCGCCGCTGACCACCAGGATGTCCTCGGCGCCCTGCTTCTTCAGCTCGGCGATCAGCGACGGCACCAGGGTCTTGTGACCGGCGGCCAGGCTGGAGGCGGCAACGATGTGGACGTCGTTCTCGACCGCCTGGCGGGCGGCCTCTTCCGGGGTCTGGAACAGCGGCCCGACATCGACGTCGAAGCCGATATCGGCAAAGGCGGTGGCGATCACCTTGGCGCCGCGATCGTGGCCGTCCTGGCCCATCTTGACCACCAGGATACGCGGCCGGCGGCCTTCGTCGGCGGCAAAGGCTTCGACCTCGGCCTTCAGCTTGGCGAAGCCCTCGTCACCCTGGTAGACGCCGCCATAGACGCCCGAGATGGTGCGGTTGACGGCGCGGTGACGGGTGAAGGACTTTTCCAGCGCGTCGGAAATCTCGCCGACGGTGGCGCGCGCCCGGGTGGCCTCGACCGCCAGGGCCAGCAAATTGCCCTCGCCCGATTCGCCGGCCTTGGCCAGCGCCGCCAGGGCGGCCTCGACCTTGGCGGAATCGCGGGTCGCCTTGATCTGCTTCAGGCGTGCGATCTGCGATTCGCGGACGGCGGCGTTATCGACATCCAGGATGTCGATGGGGGCTTCCTCGGCCGGTTGGTACTTGTTGACGCCGACCACCACTTCCTCAGCCCGATCGATGCGGGCCTGGCGGCGCGCCGCGGCTTCCTCGATCTTCATCTTGGGCATGCCGGATTCGACCGCCTTGGTCATGCCGCCCAGTTCCTCGACTTCGCAGATCAGCTTCCAAGCTTCCTCGGCGATGGCGTTGGTCAGGCTTTCCACATAATAGGACCCGGCCAGCGGATCGACCACATGGGGGATGCCGGTCTCTTCCTGGATGATCAGCTGGGTATTGCGGGCGATGCGGGCCGAGAACGGCGTCGGCAGGGCGATGGCTTCGTCCAGCGCGTTGGTGTGCAGGGACTGGGTGCCGCCCAGCACGGCGGCCATGGCCTCGATGGTGGTGCGGATGACGTTGTTATAGGCATCCTTCTCGGTCAAGGACACGCCCGAGGTCTGGCAGTGGGTCCTGAGCGCCATCGAGGACGGCTTTTGCGGGTCGAACTGCTTGATGATGCGGGCCCACAGCAGGCGACCGGCGCGCATCTTGGCGATTTCCATGAAGAAGTTCATGCCGATGGCCCAGAAGAACGACAGCCGGCCGGCGAAATCGTCGATCTTCAGGCCGCGGCCCAGGGCGGCGCGGACATATTCCAATCCGTCGGCCAGGGTGAAGGCCAGTTCCTGCACCGCCGTCGCCCCCGCTTCCTGCATGTGGTAGCCGGAAATCGAGATCGAGTTGAACTTCGGCATGTTCTTCGAGGTGTAGTCGATGATGTCCGCGATGATCCGCATGGAAGGCGCCGGCGGATAGATATAGGTGTTGCGGACCATGAACTCTTTCAGGATGTCGTTCTGGATGGTGCCCGACAGTTGGTCCTGGGACACGCCCTGTTCCTCGGCGGCGACGATATAGCCGGCCAGCACGGGAAGCACGGCGCCGTTCATGGTCATCGACACGCTCATCTTGTCGAGCGGGATGCCGTCGAACAAAATCTTCATGTCCTCGACCGAATCGATGGCCACGCCGGCCTTGCCGACATCGCCGACCACGCGCGGATGATCGCTGTCATAGCCGCGATGGGTGGCCAGATCGAAGGCCACCGAGATGCCCTGCTGACCGGCGGCGAGGTTCTTGCGATAGAAGGCGTTGGATGCCTCGGCGGTCGAGAAGCCGGCATACTGGCGCACGGTCCACGGCTTGGCGGCGTACATGGTGGCGCGAGGGCCGCGCAGGAACGGCGGGAAGCCCGGCAGGGTATCCAGGTTCTCCATGCCTTCCAGGTCGGCGGCGGTATAAAGAGGCTTGACCACAATGCCTTCGGGAGTCTCCCAATTCAGGGTTTCCGGCGAGGCACCTTTGAGGTCCTTCGACGCCAGGGCTTCCCAATCGGACAGGCTCTTTTTGGCAAATTCGGTCATTTTATTCCTCCGAAACACCCGTCTACCCCCGGGCGGGCGGGAGTATAGCCACCCAAAGGGCCAGAGTCCACAAAACCGCGTAATTTCATTGCGCGTTGCTGGCCCAGTCCAGCGGTATTACCACGTTACTTGGCGCATTGACTTGATCACCTCGCCAGCGCACCCTTTGGCCCCATGTCGTTCCTGGACCACATCCGCGCCTGCAACGCCCACGATCCCCGGCCTTTCCGCCCGTTCCTGTGCGGGGCCACCCGGATCGGCCGCATCCGCCACGATGTCGCCGCTTGGCTTGCCGGCTTTCCCGACATCTTCGTCGTCGATGACCAGGGCGTCCGCCTGCACCCGGGTCTGGACAGCGGCCCGCCCCGTTCCGCCGCCATCGATGCCGTCGCCCTTGAATTGCGTCACCGTTACGGCACCCCGGCGCTTCGGGGCGAGCGCTACCGCGTCGGCGCCGGCTGGGGACAAACAGAAATGTTCACCATCGATCGCGGATTGGTCAGCCTGTTCGGCATCCGCGCTTACGGCGTGCACGTCAACGGCTTCGTCCGCACCCCGGACGGCTTGCGTCTGTGGGTGGCTAAGCGCGCCCTGGGCCGGCCGGTGGCGCCGGGAAAGCTGGACAACCTGATCGCCGGCGGCCAGCCGGCGCACCTGTCCTTGATGGACAATCTGGTCAAGGAAGCGGCGGAAGAGGCCAACGTCCCCGAGCCATTGGCCCGCACGGCCCTTCCGGTCGGGGCCATCTCCTATTGCCTGGACGACGAATGGGGCGCCAAGCCCGACACCATGTTCTGCTATGACCTGGAGCTGCCGCCGGGCTTCGTGCCGGTCAACACCGACGGCGAGGTGGAAAGCTTCGCCCTGATGGCGCCGTCGGAAGCCGCCGCCCGCATCAAGGCGGGCGGCGATTTCAAGTTCAACGTCAACCTGGTGGTCACGGACTTCCTGATCCGCCACGGTTTCCTGAACCCCGACGACGAGCCCGACTATGTCGAGATCGTCTCGGGCTTGCGGGTCTTCCACAGCGAATAAAGCACGCCGCCCGCCAGCAGGCCGAAGGTCACCGACAAGGACAGCACCGCCGGCACCTTGCCGATGACATTGACGGCGAAAATCTTGCCGCCGATGAACACCAGAACCAGGGCCAGGGCGTATTTCAGGTAATGGAAGCGGTGGATCGCCGCCGCCAACGCGAAGTACAAGGCACGCAGGCCCAGAATGGCGAAGATGTTGCTGGTATAGACGATGAACGGGTCGGTGGTGATGGCAAAGATGGCCGGCACGCTGTCGACGGCGAACACCAGATCGGCCAGTTCCACCAGCACCAGGGCCAGCATCAGGGGCGTGATCCACAAGGCCGGCTTGCCGGTCACCGGATGGGGCTGGCGCACGACGAAATCCTGGCCATGCAGGCCGGGGGTGACGTTGAAATGCGACCGCAGCCAGCCGAGTACCTTGTTGTTCTCGATATCGGGCGTCGAATCGGACACCACCAGCATCTTGATGCCGGTGATGACCAGGAAGGCGCCGAACAGGTAAAGGATCCACGAGAACTGGCTGATCAGCGCGGCACCCAGGCCGATCATCACGGCGCGCAGCAAGATGGCGCCCAGAATGCCCCAGAACAGCACGCGGTGCTGGTACTGACGGGGAATGGCCAGGGTCGAGAAGATCAGGGCGATGACGAAGACATTATCCATGGACAGGCTTTTTTCGACGACGAAGCCGGTCAGGTAATCGGTGCCGGCCTGGGCCCCCATGCTCCACCACACCCAGCCGCCGAAGATCAGGCCGGCGGTGATGTAAAGGGCCGACAGGGCGACGCTTTCGCCGATGCCGATTTCATGATTGTCCCGGTGCAGCACGCCCAGGTCGAAGGCCAACAGGGCGGCGACGATGGCCAGGAAGGACAGCCACATCCAGCCTGGCTTGCCGAGAAATTGTCCGAACAAGATGGGATCGAGGAATTCCATGGGACGACCTTGGAATGAAGGCGCTCCGACATCGCGACCGCATGCCGCCAGAGGGGCCCGGAGCCTCGCAACAAAATCTCGGAACAAATCGCACTGATTCAAGGGGAAGATTCCTCTTGTGCGGCGCACACTCGCGCATCATTATTTCGCCCCAACCGATTTCCCCGAAAGAGGATTGCGCAACATGAGCATCAAGCCCCCCCGCAAGTTCTTCGAGCCGCTGGCCATCGGCGCTCCGGCGCCCTATCGCGAGCTGCCGGTGCGGCTGGAGCGCATGATCCATTTCTTCCCGCCGCATGTGGAAAAGATGCGGGCCAAGGCGGGTGACATGGCCAAGAACGTCGATGTGCTGCTGGGCAATCTGGAAGACGCCATTCCGGCCGATGCCAAGGAAGCGGCCCGCGCCGGCTTCGTCGAGGTGGCCAAGGCCTGGAACCCCGAATGCGGCACCGGCCTGTGGACCCGGGTCAATTGCCTGAACTCGCCGTGGTTCCTGGACGACGTCACCACCCTGGTCGCCGAGGCGGGAAACAAGCTGGACGTGGTGATGCTGCCCAAGGTCGAAGGGCCGTGGGACATCCATTATCTCGACCAGTTGCTGGCCCAGCTGGAGGCCAAGCATCAGGTCAAGCGCCCGATCATGATCCACGCCATCCTGGAAACCGCCCTGGGCGTCGAGAACGTCGCGGCCATCGCGCAAGCCAGCCCCCGCATGCACGGCATGAGCCTGGGCCCGGCCGACCTGGCCGCCAGCCGCGGCATGAAGACCACCCGCGTCGGCGGCGGCCATCCCTTCTATGGCGTGCTGGAAGATGCCAAGGAGAGCGCGCCCCGCACCCTGTTCCAGCAGGATCTGTGGCACTATACCGTGGCCAAGATGGTCGATGCCTGCCAGTCGGCCGGCATCAAGGCCTTTTACGGCCCGTTCGGCGATTTCTCGGACAATGCCGCCTGCGAGGCGCAGTTCCGCAACGCCTTCCTGCTGGGCTGCGCCGGCGCCTGGAGCCTGCATCCCAGCCAGATCGAGATCGCCAAGAACGTGTTCAGCCCGGATGTCGCCGAGGTGCTGTTCGCGCGGAAAATCCTGGACGCCATGCCCGACGGCACCGGCGCGGTGATGATCGACGGCAAGATGCAGGACGACGCCACCTGGAAGCAGGCCAAGGTCATCGTCGATCTGGCCCGCGCCGTTGCCGCCAAGGACAGCGTCATGGCGGAAAAGTACGGGCTGTAATCCGATCTTCCGTCCTGGCCGGGCTTGCCCCGGCCATCTACGCACCGCCGCTCGGGACCGTGCAGCTGGAACCATGGATGCCCGGATCAAGTCCACTGCTGTCCGGTTTAATTTTCGGGCTCATAGCAACACCATCTGATTGGGAGCGCCCCTGGGGCTGCGGTCGTCTCCGATTAGGCGGTCGATGCGGCGCAGGTGCATGAGGTTGGCGCGGACCAGACGGGCAAAGGCAAGCGGGCTTTGGACCAATTTCTGGGCCGTCTGGGCCAGGCGCAGC
>NZ_LWQU01000021.1 GCF_001650635.1 Magnetospirillum moscoviense
CCTTCAGGTTATGAGCCTGACGAGCTACCGGGCTGCTCCACCCCGCGTTAAGCATGTTCCAGGCGTGACGCCCGGTATCTTGTGTTCGCGTCGCGGGGGCTGCTCCACCCCGCGGCAAAAAGCAGAAGGCCCGGGGTTCCCGGGCCTTGCTGATGTCGTTGTGATAGGTTTAACCGCTTTCTTGGAAGACCTGGCAGCGACCTACTCTCCCGTGCCTTAAGACACAGTACCATTGGCGCTGGGGGTTTTCACGTCCGAGTTCGGGATGGGATCGGGTGCGGGCCCCCCGCTATGACCACCAGGTCGTCGAAGAAAGCGGTTTTTCTGATCCGTGCAAAGCAAAGTTCCGACGAACGATTGGGCTTGCCGCTGCGCAGGATGCGATCAAGCCGATCGAGCGATTAGTATGGCTTAGCTTCACGTGTTACCACGCTTCCACATGCCACCTATCAACGTCGTGGTCTACGACGGCTCTGATAGGGAAACCTTGTTTTGAGGGGAGCTTCCCGCTTAGATGCTTTCAGCGGTTATCTCGTCCGCACGTAGCTACCCGGCAATGCCGCTGGCGCGACAACCGGTACACCAGAGGTGCGTCCATCCCGGTCCTCTCGTACTAGGGACAGGTCCTCTCAAGTTTCCGACACCCACGGTAGATAGGGACCGAACTGTCTCACGACGTTCTAAACCCAGCTCACGTACCACTTTAATCGGCGAACAGCCGAACCCTTGGGACCTGCTCCAGCCCCAGGATGTGATGAGCCGACATCGAGGTGCCAAACCTCCCCGTCGATGTGGACTCTTGGGGGAGATCAGCCTGTTATCCCCGGCGTACCTTTTATCCGTTGAGCGATGGCCCTTCCATGCGGGACCACCGGATCACTATGACCGACTTTCGTCTCTGCTCGGCTTGTGGGCCTCGCAGTCAGGCGAGCTTATGCCATTGCACTCGACAGCTGATTTCCGACCAGCTTGAGCTCACCATCGCGCGCCTCCGTTACTCTTTGGGAGGCGACCGCCCCAGTCAAACTACCCGCCATGCAGGGTCCCGGGCCCCGGTTCAGGGGTCGCGGTTAGATACCAGGAAACAAAAGGGTGGTATTTCAAGGATGGCTCCACACCAGCTGGCGCCGATGCTTCAAAGCCTCCCACCTATCCTACACATTCATTCCCTAGTACCACTGCAAAGCTGTAGTAAAGGTGCACGGGGTCTTTCCGTCTAGCCGCGGGTACTCCGCATCTTCACGGAGAATTCAATTTCGCTGAGTTGGTGTTGGAGACAGCGGGGAAGTCGTTACGCCATTCGTGCAGGTCGGAACTTACCCGACAAGGAATTTCGCTACCTTAGGACCGTTATAGTTACGGCCGCCGTTTACCGGGGCTTCAATTCAGTGCTTGCACACCTCCTTTTAACCTTCCGGCACCGGGCAGGCGTCAGACCCTATACGTCGTCTTTAGACTTCGCAGAGCCCTGTGTTTTTAGTAAACAGTCGCCACCCCCTGGTCTGTGCCACCCCCACCTGCTTGCGCAAGAAGGGGTACCCCTTATCCCGAAGTTACGGGGTCAATTTGCCTAGTTCCTTCAACACCATTCTCTCAAGCGCCTTGGTATGCTCTACCAGTCCACCTGTGTCGGTTTCGGGTACGGTCTATACGCTGGCGTTATTTCCTGGACCCTCTTCACCGCACCTCCAATCCGATAAGGAAGTACGATACACGAGGGTCGTCACGTCCAGCAGGCCCTGGAATATTAACCAGGTTCCCATCGACTACGCCTTTCGGCCTCGCCTTAGGGGCCGGCTCACCCTGCGCGGATTAGCCTTGCGCAGGAACCCTTGGACTTTCGGCGAGAGTGTTTCTCACACTCTTTGTCGCTACTCATGTCAGCATTCTCACTTCCGATACCTCCAGCGCCTCTCACGATGACGCCTTCGCAGGCTTACGGAACGCTCCGCTACCACGTGCATTGCTGCACATCCGCAGCTTCGGTGTATGGCTTGAGCCCCGGTACATTTTCGGCGCAGGATTGCTATTAGACCAGTGAGCTATTACGCTTTCTTTAAAGGATGGCTGCTTCTAAGCCAACCTCCTGGTTGTTTTGGCCTTCCCACATCCTTTCCCACTTAGCCATAACTTGGGGACCTTAGCTGGCGGTCTGGGCTGTTTCCCTCTCGACAATGGACCTTAGCACCCACTGTCTGTCTGCCGAATAGTACTCACCGGTATTCGGAGTTTGGTTAGGTTTGGTAGGTCTTTGGGACCCCCTAGCCCATCCAGTGCTCTACCCCCGGCGGTATTCGTTCGACGCGCTACCTAAATAGCTTTCGCGGAGAACCAGCTATTTCCGAGTTTGATTGGCCTTTCACCCCTAGTCACAGATCATCCCCGACTTTTTCAACAGGCGTGGGTTCGGTCCTCCAGTGGGTGTTACCCCACCTTCAACCTGTCCATGACTAGATCACTCGGTTTCGGGTCTAACGCATGCAACTCGGCGCCCTATTCAGACTCGCTTTCGCTACGCCTTCACCTATCGGCTTAAGCTTGCTGCATACGCTAACTCGCTGACCCATTATACAAAAGGTACGCCGTCACCCTTCAAGAGGGCTCCGACTGCTTGTAGGCATTCCGTTTCAGGGTCTCTTTCACTCCCCTTGTCGGGGTGCTTTTCACCTTTCCCTCACGGTACTTGTTCGCTATCGGTCACTGAGGAGTACTTAGGCTTGGAGGATGGTCCCCCCATGTTCAGACAGGATTTCACGTGTCCCGCCCTACTCGAGTCCGTTGCTCGTTTTACTCCTACGGGGCTATCACCCGCTATGGCCCGACTTTCCAGACGGTTCAGATTATATAAGCAACGGCACTGGCCTGGTCCGCGTTCGCTCGCCACTACTAACGGAGTCTCGGTTGATGTCCTTTCCTCGGGCTACTTAGATGTTTCAGTTCGCCCGGTTCGCCTCCTGCACCTATGTATTCAGTGCAAGATCACCTTACGGTGGGGTTTCCCCATTCGGATATCCACGGATCAAAGCCTGCTCTCGGCTCCCCGTGGCTTTTCGCAGAGTGCCACGTCCTTCATCGCCTCTCAGTGCCAAGGCATCCACGAAATGCCCTTATGACGCTTGATCACATCCTGGACAGGGACAAACCCAACCAGAACGTCAGAACTTCAGCGATTTGCGTATTATGTCAGTGGACTGCCCGGGCCGGGCCGGCTCAAACGCCGCCGGGCTTAAAGCAGCCAACCGCATAACTTACAGATCAGAAAAACCTATTCACAATGACAAAGAGCCTCGTACCTTGCGGCACGAAAGCCTTCGACCAAGTCGACGGCAAGGAAGTGTCCTTCTCGAACGATTTTCTTAGCTTCAATCGCCAGCGCATACATCCGTATGCTTGGCTTTCGCTCGCATCAGCTCGCGGGGCCTCAACGGCCCAGTCGCTGCGCTCCGGCGTCTGCTTTCCCATCAACCGGCTGGTGGAGCCAGTCGGGATCGAACCGACGACCTCAAGCTTGCAAAGCTAGCGCTCTCCCAACTGAGCTATGGCCCCGTTTTGTATGCCTCAGTCGCCGGCGTCCACTCCGTGGACTTGGCTTTCGCTCGGATCGCCTCGCGGGGCCTCAACGGCCCAGTCGCTGCGCTCCGGGTGCGACCTGGTGACAATGGCTAGAGTGGTGGGCCCGGGAGGATTTGAACCTCCGACCCCACGCTTATCAAGCGTGTGCTCTAACCAACTGAGCTACAGGCCCTTATGGGATGCTTTCGTTCGAGGAAGGGATGCGGAGACGGCGTCGATCCATGTGAAGGTAAGACATCGAGATGCGTGTGAGCGACATCTGCCAGTCTTCCTTGAAAGGAGGTGATCCAGCCGCAGGTTCCCCTACGGCTACCTTGTTACGACTTCACCCCAGTCGCTGACCTTACCGTGGTCGGCTGCCTCCTTGCGGTTAGCTCACCGGCTTCGGGTAAAACCAACTCCCATGGTGTGACGGGCGGTGTGTACAAGGCCCGGGAACGTATTCACCGTGGCATGCTGATCCACGATTACTAGCGATTCCGACTTCATGCTCTCGAGTTGCAGAGAACAATCCGAACTGAGATGGCTTTTAGAGATTAGCTTACTCTCGCGAGTTAGCGACCCACTGTCACCACCATTGTAGCACGTGTGTAGCCCAGCCCGTAAGGGCCATGAGGACTTGACGTCATCCCCACCTTCCTCCGGCTTGTCACCGGCAGTTTCTTCAGAGTGCCCAACTAAATGATGGCAACTGAAGATGAGGGTTGCGCTCGTTGCGGGACTTAACCCAACATCTCACGACACGAGCTGACGACAGCCATGCAGCACCTGTGTGGAACCCACCCGAAGTGAAGGACAAAATCTCTTCTGCCCATAGTTCCCATGTCAAAGGCTGGTAAGGTTCTGCGCGTTGCTTCGAATTAAACCACATGCTCCACCGCTTGTGCGGGCCCCCGTCAATTCCTTTGAGTTTTAACCTTGCGGCCGTACTCCCCAGGCGGAGTGCTTAACGCGTTAGCTGCGTCACTGAGGTGCATGCACCCCAACAACTAGCACTCATCGTTTACGGCGTGGACTACCAGGGTATCTAATCCTGTTTGCTCCCCACGCTTTCGCACATGAGCGTCAATCGACGGCCAGGTAGTCGCCTTCGCCACTGGTGTTCTTCCGAATATCTACGAATTTCACCTCTACACTCGGAATTCCACTACCCTCTCCGTGATTCAAGCTCGACAGTATCAAAAGCAGTTCCCAGGTTGAGCCCGGGGCTTTCACTTCTGACTGATCGAACCGCCTGCGTGCGCTTTACGCCCAGTAATTCCGAACAACGCTAGCCCCCTTCGTATTACCGCGGCTGCTGGCACGAAGTTAGCCGGGGCTTCTTCTACGGGTACCGTCATCATCGTCCCCGTCGAAAGAGCTTTACAACCCTAAGGCCTTCATCACTCACGCGGCATGGCTGGATCAGGCTTGCGCCCATTGTCCAATATTCCCCACTGCTGCCTCCCGTAGGAGTCTGGGCCGTGTCTCAGTCCCAGTGTGGCTGATCATCCTCTCAGACCAGCTACCGATCGTCGCCTTGGTGAGCCGTTACCTCACCAACTAGCTAATCGGACGCGGGCTAATCTCTCGGCGATAAATCTTTCCCCCAAGGGGCGTATGCGGTATTAGCGTCAGTTTCCCGACGTTATCCCCCACCGAAAGGTATATTCCCACGTGTTACTCACCCGTGCGCCACTAAGTCCGAAGACTTCGTTCGACTTGCATGTGTTAAGCCTGCCGCCAGCGTTCGTTCTGAGCCAGGATCAAACTCTCAAGTTGACTTCCAAGCTGTCCGAAGACACTTGGAACAGAGCTCGTTCCATAACTACATTTACTTCTCAACGCTTTCGCATTCAGAGATAACGCATTTCGGAACCAGATCCGGTTTCGGATCGGCGCCGCCTGCGCATCCCTTCCTTATTCCGTCTTCACTTGTCAAAGAGCGTGGAGACTTTCGCCTCCGTCAGACCCCGCCGCGTCACCGCCGCAGAACCCGTCCCC
>NZ_LWQU01000022.1 GCF_001650635.1 Magnetospirillum moscoviense
CGCCGCCGTCATCTTTTCCGATATCTTGAGCCTACCGAACATGGTTCCCCCTGTATCTGGTGGAACCCCAGTGATTCATGGTTGCCGCTGGTTGGCAAGCCCCGCCGAGTCAGATCGAGCGTTCGCCGGTATCAGACGCCGCCGGGCTTTGTGGCGTGCCAAATAAAAGCCCGAGCCGCGATTCGTTGCTCCGCCGTCATGCCCGGACTTGATCCGGGCATCCACGCGGCGCCACCTATCCTATTGTTTCAAATGACTTTTGCGTCCCAGCGCGTGGACCCTCGGGTCAAGCCCGAGGGTGACGACAAAGGGAAACGGGGAATCAAGTTCCCCTAACCGGCGGTCGGCCGATAGCGCCCCATATAGCCCGGCAGCACGCTTTCACACGACACCGGCACCACTCCCAGCTCGGCCAGGCCCGGCTTGCCGCCGCGCACCACATTGTCCGAGCGCATCAAGATCAGCTGGTCCTTGGTCAGCGGCGGCGCGATCGGCAGCAGGCTGAACAAGGCGGCCTGCACGGCGCCGACCGCGAAGGGCAGCGGCACCACCAGACGCTCGCGGCCGGTCTGCTCGTTGACCAGATCCATGATCTCTTTCAGGGTATAGCGGCGCGGCCCGCCCAGTTCATAGACCCGCCCGGCCAGACTGGCATCGTTCAGGGGGCGCACGATCGCCTCGGCGACGTCGCCGACATAGACCGGCTGGAAGGTCGGCCCGCCCGAGCCGAACCAATCGACCTGGCAGCCATCCTCGGTGCAGCGGGCGGAAAAGCCGTCGGCGGTGAAGACCGGCAGCACCGGCGAGATTTGCGCCAGCCGGGCGAAGCGATTGAAGAAATCGTCGTCGGGGCCGAACACCACCGAGGGCCGCACGATGGTGACGGTGGGGAAGATCGCCTGCACCGCTTCCTCGCCGGCGGCCTTGCTGCGGGCATAGGCCGAGGCGGAAGACTTGTCGGCCCCCAGGGCCGACATATGGACGATGGCCTTGACCCCGGCCGCCTTGGCCGCCTCGGCGACGTTGGCCGCGCCCTGGCGGTGGACCGCGTCGAAGGTCTTCTTGCCCGACTCGTACAGAATGCCGACCAGATTGACCACCGCGTCGGCGCCGGCCAATGCGGCGGCGACGCTGGCCGGCTTGGTGACGTCGGCCATGACCGGATTGACCTGGCCGGGATCGCCCATCGGCTTCAGGAAGGCCGCCGCCACCGGATCGCGCACGGCGGCGCGGACGATCCAGCCGGTGGCTGCCAATTTGCGCACCACCTGGCGTCCGATGAAACCCGAACCGCCGAAGACCGTGACCACACGCCGGTTCATGCCGACCTCCCCCTGGATTATGTTTGGGCAAAGGCTATTCGTTTCCGGGCCTTGGCGCAACCGTCAGCACCCGCTTGACCGCCTTCGACGAAAACATCGGAAAAAGTCGGTTGACAGCGGACATCGGCTCGGATATCCCTCTCGACCTCGGCGCGGGGGCAACCCTCGCTGACCACCTGCCCAGGTGGCGGAATTGGTAGACGCGCACGGTTCAGGTCCGTGTGGCAGCGATGTCGTGGAAGTTCGAGTCTTCTCCTGGGCACCATCACTTCCCAAGTAACCAAGACTTGGGATCGCCCCCCGAGGGGCCCTTTGCAAACGGCTCCTCAGGGACAACCTGGAGGGGCCGTTCGCATGTCCATCACCTATCACGTCGGCGACCTTCCGGACGGCCTTGACCTGGGCCCGGTCGTCGCCATCGACACCGAAACCATGGGCCTGTCGCTGGTGCGCGACCGCCTGTGCGTGATCCAGCTGTCGGCCGGCGACGGCAATGCCCACGTCGTCCATTTCCCCAAGCCGGAATACGGCAACTCGCCCAATCTGGTCCGGCTGTTCGCCGACCCGGCGGTGGTCAAGCTGTTCCATTTCGGCCGCTTCGACCTGGCGATGATCCGCCGCCATTTCGGCGTCCAATGCGCGCCGGCCTTCTGCACCAAGATCGCCTCCAGGCTGGTGCGCACCAACACCGATCGCCACGGCCTGAAGGATTTGTGCCGCGATCTGCTGGGAATCGAGCTGTCCAAGCAGCAGCAGACCTCGGACTGGGGCGCGGCCGAGTTGAACGCCGACCAGTTGGCCTATGCCGCCTCGGATGTTTTGTACCTGCACCAGCTGAAGGCCAAGCTGGAAGCCCTGATGGACCGCGAAGGCCGCCGCGAGCTGGCCGAGGCCTGCTTCGCCTTCCTGCCGGCGCGCGCCGACCTGGACCTGGCCGGCTGGGACGAGGAAGACATCTTCGCGCATTGATGCCTGTGGCGCGCCCGTGCCGGGCCAGCGGGTTATGCCTTTGGCGCGCCCGTGCCGGGCGGCTCAGTCGCCGCTCGGGCTTTTGGCACAGTGCGAAGCCCCCTATCGTCACCCCCGGGCTTGACCCGGGGGGCCATCTCCCTCCCCCCCCTGAAATCGGAACTCGGCATGCGGATTTACCTTCCGCTGGCCGGCGGGATTCGTATAGTGATGATCCCGCGCCGGCATTTGGCGCGCCGCTTGCAAGTTGGACCCGACCGCCCATGACCATCGTGCTTCGCGACGGCACCGCCGCGCCCGCCGATATCGCCGCCGCCCGCCGCGTTCTTGACACCGAAGCCCAAGCCCTGGCCGCCCTGGGCGATTCGCTGGGGGCTCCCTTCGTCGCCGCCTGCGACGCGCTGGCTGGCGCGTCGGGCCGGGTGGTGGTGTCGGGCATGGGCAAATCCGGACATGTCGGGCGCAAGATCGCCGCCACCCTGGCATCGACCGGCACTCCGGCCTTCTTCGTCCATCCGGCCGAGGCCAGCCACGGCGACCTCGGCATGATCACCAAGGACGACGCCGTCATCGCCCTGTCCAATTCCGGCGAAACGCCCGAACTGTCCGATATCATCGCCTTCACGCGGCGCTTCGCCATCAGCCTGATCGGCATCACCTCGCGGGCCGACAGCGCCCTGGCCCAGTCCAGCGACGTCGCCCTGATCCTGCCGCCGATCCCCGAGGCCTGCCCCAACGGCCTGGCGCCCACCACCTCGACCACCATGATGCTGGCCCTGGGCGATGCCCTGGCCGTGGCACTGCTGGAACGCAAGAACTTCTCGGCCGCCGATTTCCGCGTCTTCCATCCGGGCGGTCAATTGGGCCGCCGGCTGCTGAAGGTCGCCGACCTGATGCATGGCGGCGACGCGATGCCGCTGGTCGGGCTGGACACCCCGATGGCCGAGACCTTGCTGGTGATGACCACCAAAAGCCTGGGCTGCGCCGGCGTCGTCGATGCCGACGGCCGCCTGGCCGGCATCGTCACCGACGGCGACCTGCGCCGCCACATGAGCGGCCAATTGCTGACCGCCACCGCCGGCCAGGTGATGACCCGGAACCCCAAGACCATCGCCCCCAACCTGCTGGCGGCGGAAGCGCTGCGGGTCCTGAACGAGAAATCCATCACCAGCCTGTTCGTGGTCCAGGGCGGAAGGCCGCAAGGGGTGCTGCATGTCCATGACCTGCTGCGCGCCGGGGTGGTCTAGGGCCGCCGATCATGGATCTTCGGGCCGAATCCGATCTGATGCCCCCCACCCTTCGCGGCAAGGTCCATCCGGTGAAGGGGCCGGCGCACCGCCGCTATTCGCGTTTTGTCTATTTCATGAAGGTGGCGCTGCCGGCCAGCACCGTCGCCCTGCTGGCCCTGGTGATGGTCTGGCCGAAACTGGCGCGCGACGTCGAAAGCTTTCAGATCGGCTTCGCCGCCCTGAAGCCCACCGCCGTCGATGCCCTGTCGATGGTCAACGCCCGCTATCAGGGGCTGGACAACACCAACCGGCCTTATACCCTGACCGCCGACCGGGCGACGGAAGACAGTGCCCGCAGCGGGATCGTCATCTTGGACAATCCCAAGGCGGACTTCATGACGCGGTCGGGCGCCAACGTCTATGTCGAGGCCAAGTTGGGAATCTACCATCAGGCGGAAAAGATTCTCGACCTGGAAGGCGAGGTCAATTTGTACCAGGACCAGGGCAACGAGTTGCATACCGAGGCGGCACGCGTCCATCTCGACAGTTCGGTGGTCGAGGGCAACGCCCCGGTGACCGGAATGGGGCCGAACGGACGCTTGTCCGGCTCGGGCTTCAGGATCGGGGAAGGCGGCCGGCAGATTGACCTGACCGGGCGATCGGCGCTGCAGATGAAGGGGGCCAGGCGGAAATGAACGGGGCATCGCGGGCGGGACTGGTCTTGGCGGCCTGGATGCTGGGCGTGGCCCCAGTGTGGGCGCAGGGCTTCAATCTCAGCCGCAACAACAACGAGGAAATCCAGGTCTATGCCGACGGCGGCATCGAATGGATCAGCGAGGCCCAACGGGTGATCGCGCGAACCAACGCCAAGGCGGTGCGCGGAAGGGTGACGGTCACCGCCGACACCCTGACCGCCTATTACCGCAAGGGCGCCAGCGGCGACGAAATCTGGCGCCTGGACGCCGACGGCAACGTCACCATCGCCACGCCGACCGAAACCGCCACCGGCACCAAGGCGACCTATGACCTGGACAAGGCGATCTTCGTGCTGCGCGGCCAACCGGCCCATCTGGTCACCCCCACCGACACCGTGACCGCCAAGGAAACCATCGAATATTGGGAAAAGGAACGGATGGCCGTCGCCCGCGGCGATGCCGTCGCCACCCAGAAGGGCAAGCAGATCCAGGCCGAGGTGCTGACCTCGCACTTCAAGGAAAATCCCAAGGGTGACCTCGAGATGCGCCGGGCCGACGCCTATCGCAGCGTCATCTTGACCACCCCGCAGGAACAGGTGTTCGGCGAACGCGGCGACTACAATCTGGAAACCGGTGTCGCCACCGTCGCCGGTTCGGTTAGGATCGTCCGGGCCGGCAACGAGCTGAACGGTGAATACGCCCACGTCAACCTGAACACCGGAATCAGCAAGTTGTTTGGCACCGGGCCGGGGGGCCAGGGCGAAGGCCGCGTCAGCGGCACCTTCACGCCGGACAAGAAGGACACCAAGGAACGCCGCGCCGTCTTCCGCGGCCCCGGAGCGAAATCCGGCGACAAGACCGAAAAGGGCGGGCAATGAACTCGATCGAACCGGCCGAACCGACGCTTGAAAGCGGGCACTCGCCCGGGCCGCGCCTGGTCGCCGACCATCAAGGCCTGGTCGCCCGCGGCATCGGCAAAAGCTTCAAGCGCCGCACCGTGCTGGCCGACGTCTCGGTCTCGGTGCAGCGGGGCGAGGCGGTCGGCCTGCTGGGCCCCAACGGCGCCGGCAAGACCACCTGCTTTTATTGCATCACCGGCCTGATCAACCCCGACCAGGGCCAGATCCTGCTGGACGGCCACGACATCACCGACCTGCCGATGTATCGCCGCGCTCGGCTGGGCATCGGCTATCTGCCGCAGGAAGCCTCGATCTTTCGCGGGCTGACGGTCGAGGGCAACATCATGGCGGTGCTGGAAGTGGCCGAACCCGACCGTTCCGAGCGCGAGGCCCGGCTGGATTCGCTGCTGGCCGAGTTCGGCATCGAGCATTTGCGCCGGGCTCCGGCCATGGCGCTGTCGGGCGGCGAGCGCCGCCGCGTCGAAATCGCCCGCGCCCTGGCGTCCCGGCCGCATTTCATCTTGCTGGACGAACCGCTGGCCGGCATCGACCCTATCGCGGTGTCGGACATCCGCGATCTGGTCGGCCACCTCAAGGATCGCGGCATCGGCGTGTTGATCACCGACCACAATGTGCGCGAGACCCTGGATCTGATCGACCGCGCCTACATCTTGCATGACGGCCACGTCCTGATGGAGGGCCGCCCCGCCGAGATCGTCGCGCACGAAGGCGTGCGCCGCGTCTATCTCGGCGAACGATTCAGCCTGTAAGGAGCCCCGCCCCCGATGGCTCTTGGCCCCCGTCTGGATCTTCGGCAAAGCCAATCCCTGGTGATGACGCCGCAATTGCAGCAGGCGATCAAGCTGCTGCAATTGTCGAACATGGAGCTGGACACCTTCATCGACCAGGAGCTCGAGCGCAATCCGCTGCTGGAACGCGAGGATTCCGACCGCGCCGACACCCCCGACGCCCCCGAGCCCGAACAGGCCGCGCCGACATCCGAGCCCGAGCCGATGCTGGACGGCCAGACCCAAGGGGCGGCCGAAGACTCGATGGATGTCGATTACGATAACCTCTACAACAATGACAGCGCCTCGGATCAACCGGATTCCGAGGCGTTCGGCCAGTGGAGCGCCTCGGGCGGGCGCCACGATTTCGACGATGGCGACACCAATTTCGACCAGATGATGGCCGAGTCCATCTCGCTGCGCGACCATCTGGTCGCCCAGCTCAACATGGACATCGCCGACCCCGCCGACCGCCTGATCGGCCTGCATCTGATCGAGATGCTGGACGAGACCGGTTATCTTTCCGGCGACATCGCCGAAATCGCCGGCAAGCTGGATTGCCCGGTCGAGACGGTGGAAGGGGTGCTGAAGCGGGTACAGCGTTTCGACCCCGCCGGCATCTTCGCCCGCTCGCTCAAGGAATGCCTGGCGCTGCAACTGATCGAGAAGAACCGCCTGGACCCGGCGATGGCCGCGCTGCTGGACAATCTGGAAATGCTGGCCCGGCGCGACATGGCCGGACTGATCAAGGTGTGCGGCATCGATTCCGAGGATCTGGCCGAGATGATCGGCGAGATCAAGGCGCTGGACCCCAAGCCGGCCCTGCGCTTCGACCACGTCGTCACCCACACCGTGGTCCCCGACGTGCTGATGCGCCGCACCCCCGACGGCGCCTGGCTGGTCGAGCTGAATTCCGACACCTTGCCGCGCGTGCTGGTCAATTCGCGCTATTACGCCAAGGTTTCCGGCCATTCCCTGAGCCGCGAGGAAAAGACCTATCTGTCGGAACGCTATCAGTCGGCCAACTGGCTGGTGAAGTCGCTGCACCAGCGCGCCACCACCATCTTGAAGGTCGCCACCGAACTGGTCCGCCAGCAAGACGCCTTCTTCCGCCTGGGCGTGCAGCATCTGAAGCCCTTGGTGCTGCGCGATATCGCCGGCGCCATCTCGATGCACGAAAGCACCGTCAGCCGGGTGACCTCGAACAAATACATCGCCACGCCGCGCGGCATCTACGAGCTGAAATATTTCTTCACCCAGGCCATCGGCTCGGCCGACGGCGGCGACGCCCATTCGGCCGAATCGGTGCGCCACCGTATCAAGAGCCTGATCGATGCCGAGGGCAAGGACGTGCTGTCCGACGACCGCCTGGTCGAGATCCTGAAAGGCGAAGGAATCGACATCGCCCGGCGCACGGTGGCAAAATATCGCGAGGGCATGAACATCCCGTCGTCGGTGCAACGGCGGCGAGAGAAGGCGCTGGGCGGCTGATTCCGGGTCGCTTGACTTTGGCCGGGCGGCGGGCCTATGGTCCGACGCGCGCCCCGAGGGCGGTCTCACGCAAGGGCCTGGCCGGGACCGCAAGGCAAGGGCCTGCATCGCAAGGTGAGGGTAGGTTTCCATGGACATTGCCGATCTGATTTCGCCGGCGGCCGTCATTCCCAACTTGCGCGCGACCTCGAAGAAGCAGGCGCTGCAAGATCTGGCGAAAAAGGCCGCCGAGCTGACCGGTCTGCACGAGCGGGCGGTGTTCGACGTCCTGCTGGAGCGCGAACGCCTGGGCACCACCGGCGTCGGCAACGGCATCGCCATCCCGCACGGCAAGCTGTCCAGCCTGACCAAGCTGCACGGCCTGTTCGCCCGCCTGGAGCGCCCGATCAATTTCGAATCCATCGACGAGCAGCCGGTCGATCTGATCTTCCTGCTGTTGGCCCCCGAATCGGCCGGCGCCGATCACCTGAAGGCCCTGGCCCGGGTGTCGCGCCTGCTGCGCGACAAAGGCGTGTGCGAGAAGCTGCGCGGCACCGACAAGGCCGAAGGCCTGTACGCGCTGTTGACCGAATCGCCCGCCAGCCGCGCCGCCTGAAGGCGAAGCCGGCCTGATGCGGAGCCTTTACCACCATCCTCTGTGCCCGTTCTCGCGCAAGGTCCGCCTGGTCCTGGCCGAAAAGAAGCTGGAATTCGACGAGCATGTCGAACGGCCGTGGGAATGCCGGCCCGAATTCGCCGCCCTGAACCCGGCCGCCGAGGTTCCTGTGCTGGTCGAGGAAGGCGGCACCGCGCTGGCCGATTCCACCGCCATCTGCGAGTATCTCGACGAAGCCTTCCGCGAGCCGCCGCTTTTGCCGGCCGAACCGATGGCGCGGGCCGAGGTGCGCCGCCTGGTCGGCTGGTTCGATGCCAAGTTCCACCACGAGGTCACCCGCGGCCTGCTGGGCGAGAAGGTCATCAAGCGCCTGTCGCAAAGCCGGGCCGAGCCGGATTCGCGGGCCATCCGCGCCGCTTTTTCCGCCATCCACGAGCATCTGGACTATATCGGCTGGCTGACCGAGCGCCATTCCTTCCTGGCCGGGTCCAGCCTGTCGATGGCCGACATCGCCGCCGCCGCGCAGCTTTCCTGCATCGATTATATCGGCGACGTGCCGTGGGACCGCCACCACGGCGCCAAGGATTGGTACGCCCGCGTCAAGTCGCGCCCGTCCTTCCGCGCCCTGCTGGCCGACCACCTGCCCGGCGTTCCGCCGCCCCGGCATTATGCCGACCTGGATTTCTAGGACCCTCGCCCTGCTGGCGGGCCTGGCGGCGACATGGCCGGTCCGGGCCGACATCGTCACCCACCTGCCGGCGCAACCGGCCAAGGTGATCGCGCTGACCTTCGACGGCTGCGAGGCCAAGGGCCAGCCGGCCTGGCTGGACGAACGCATCGCTGTCTTCCTGGAAGCCCAGCGCATCCCCGCCACCTTGTTCGTCACCGGCCTGTTCGCCAAGCGCAATGCCGATCGACTGGGCCAGCTTTCCCGCACCGGCCTGATCGAGATCGAGAACCATTCCTGGGACCATCCCCGCCATCTCGAGCATCTGGACCAAGGCGCCATCGCCGCCCAACTGGCCGACACCGACGAGGCCATCCGGGCCGTCACCGGCAGCAAGCCCCGTTTCTTCCGCTTCCCCGGCGGCCATTACGATGCCAAGGCGCTGGCGGCGGTCGAGAACAGCGGCCTCAGCGTCGTCCATTGGAGCTGGGAATCGGGCGACCCCGCCCGCGACCTGACGCCCGAGCGCCTGACCAGTTGGGTGTTGTCGAAGACCCGACCCGGTGACGTGCTGATCTTCCACATCAACGGCCGGGCTCCGGCCACGGCGGTGGCGCTGCCGGCGATGGTCGCCGAGCTGAAACGCCGCGGATTTTCTTTCGCCCGCCTGGACGAGGTGCTGAAATGACCACCATCCGACCGCTGACCGGTGCCGAGCCCGACCATTTCGCCGCTCTTCTGATCGATCTCGATCCGTGGCGGCGGCTGGGCTACAACGCCTTGGCGCTGGCCGATTATCTGGACCGTCCCGACCCGACACTGACCCGCATGACCGTGCCGGGCAAGGGCGTGATCGCCGTGCGCTCGCCGTGGCTTCGCGGGCCTTACATCGAATTGCTGGCGGTGCTGCCCGACGCCCAGGGCCAAGGAATCGGCCGGGCCTTGGTCGAATGGGCGGAGTCTCGGGGTGGCGCCAACCTGTGGGCCTGCGTGTCGGATTTCAACAAAGCCGCCCGCGCCTTCTATGGCCGCCTGGGCTTCGTCGAGGTGGCGCCGCTGCCCGGCCTGGTCACCGCCGGCGAGTCCGAAATCCTGCTTAGAAGACCAAACTAAGCAACGCCGCCGCGCCGAACGCCATCAAGGCCGCGCCCGAGATGTGGTTGAACAGCCGCATGCGCTCGGGCGTGAAGCGAGCCCGGGCGGCGATGGTCATTTCCGTCAGCACCGCCCACCACAGGGCCGAGCCGCAACCGACGCCGGCGATCAGCACCACCGCCTGGACCGGACCCTTCGGGCTGGCGTCGGTGCCGAAGGCGGCGAACACCCCCATGACCCCCAGGATGGTGCCGGGATTGGTCATGGTGATAGCGAAGGTCGACAGGAAATCCTTGACCAGGCCCGGCCCCTTGCCGGGCACCCCGTCCAATTCGTGGGCCGCCGCCCGCCAGGCATTGACGCCAAGGGCCAGCATGAACAGCCCGCCCACCAGCTTCAATCCGTTGGTGAACTGGTCCAGGAACTGCGACACCGCGCCCAGGCCCAGCCCGACGATGCCGCCGAAGATGGTGTCGGCCAGCGCCGCGCCCAGCCCGGCCGCCCACGCCGCCGCCCGGCCGTCGCCCAGCGCCTTTCTGATGCACATCAACCCGACCGGACCGATCGGGGCGGCGACGGCGAAGCCGATGACGATGCCGCGCAGGAAAAGGAACAGATCATCCACCCGAGAGTATCCCGGTCAGAGGAGGGGGCGGCGCCCAAGCCCGCGGAAGCGGGCGCTAAGGCAAAGGGGCTTGCAGCGGTCAATCCTATTGACCGCTGGTATTAAGCAGAATCACAAAGCCACGGCAAGGGCGGTGAATTCGTGGACAGGCGCCACCAGCAGGTCCTGCGCCGCCACCACCGCCAGTTCGCGCCGGCCCAGCCGATGGGTTTCGGCCAGCACGCCGAAAAGCTGGGCCATGGCACGGACCAGCGCCGCCGGGATGGCGATACCGTCCAGCAGGGCGGCCAGCAACAGCGCCGACAACAGATCGCCGGTGCCGTGGATCGGCGGCTGGAAATCCAGCCACGGCGTCACCACCGCCCAGGCGGCGTCGGCCTCGACCGCCAGGCAGCCGACCCCGTCGCCCAGCTTCAGCCCGGTCACCACCACCAGACGCGGCCCCTTGGCCAGCAGCAGCCTTGCTGCCACCACCGCCTGGGCCGGCGTGGCGGCCGGCAATCCGGTCAGGATTTCCAGCTCGAAGCGGTTGGGGGTGACGATGTCGGCCGCCGCGACCAGGCCGCCTTCGAACGACGCCACCAACTCGGGCTGGACATAGACCTTGCCGTCATCGCCCATCACCGGGTCGCACAGATAAAGTGCTCCGGGGCGGCGATCGCGGGCGGCCTTCAGCACCACGTCGGCGGTGCCGGGCTCGCCCAGATAGCCCGACAGCACGGCGCGGCAATCGGCCAGGAAGCCGCCGGCCCGCAAGCCATCGACCAGTTCGGCGACATGGGCCGGCGAATGGGCCTGGCCGGTGAAGCTGCCATGGCCGGGATGGTTGGAAAACTGCACGGTATCGACGGCGATCACCTCGTGCCCCAGGCGCTGCAAGGGAAAACACGAGGCCGAATGGCCGACATGGCCGGCCGCCACCGCCGATTGGAACGAAAGAATCGTCATGCGAAACCCGGTCGTTTGATTCATTTGTTGCGCTGCAACTTGCCTATCCTAAGGCAAATTGCTAGGTTCGCCACCCACCCATTCGGAGGAAATGACCATGGCGACCGTCGCCCGCCCCCGCCGCTCTGTGCTGTACATGCCGGGTTCCAACGCCCGCGCCCTGGAAAAGGCCCGCACGCTGGCCGCCGACGGCCTGATCCTCGACCTGGAAGACGCGGTGTCGCCCGATGCCAAGGACGTCGCCCGCCAACAGGTGTGCGACGCGGTCAAGGCCGGCGGCTATGGCGGGCGCGAGCTTTTGGTGCGCGTCAACGGCCTGGCCACGCCGTGGGGCGCGGCCGACGTCGCGGCGGCCGCCACCTGTGGCGCCCACGGCATCTTGATCCCCAAGGTCGAAAGCGCCGACATGGTCCGCCAGGTCGAGGCGCTGATGGTGGCCAACGGTGCGCCCGCCGACATGGCCATCTGGTGCATGATGGAAACCCCGCGCGGCATGCTGAAGGCCGAGGAGATCGCTGGCTCGACGCCCCGCATGGGCGGCTTCGTCATGGGCACCTCGGACCTGGCCAAGGACCTGCATTGCGCCCACACGGCGATGCGCCTGCCGATGATCACCAGCTTAGGGCTTTGCCTGCTGGCGGCGCGCGCCTGGGGCCTGGCCGCGCTGGACGGGGTCTATCTGGACCTCAACGACGATGCCGGCTTCGAGGCCCATTGCCAGCAGGGCCTGGAGCTGGGCTTCGACGGCAAGACCCTGATCCACCCCAAGACCATCGAGACGGCCAACCGGGTGTTCGCGCCGTCGGAAAAAGAGATCACTTGGTCCAAGACCATCATCGCCGCCCATGCCGAAGCCGCCAAGGAAGGCAAGGGCGTGGTGGTGGTCGAGGGCAAGCTGATCGAGAACCTGCATGTCGAAAACGCCCGGCGCATCGTGGCGTTGTCCGACCAGATCGCAGCACTTGCCGCCGCTTCCGCCTAAGGACATCCCGCCATGAGCACCAAGACCAATTCCGGCAATTTCTTCGAGGATTTCCGCATCGGCCAGGAAATCCGTCACGCCACGCCGCGCACGGTGACCGAGGGCGACATCGCCCTTTACACCGCGCTGTACGGCCCGCGCTTCGCCTTCAATTCCTCGGCCGAGTTCGCCCGCAACATGGGCCTGGAATCGGCGCCGCTGGACGATCTGGCCGCCTTCCACGTCGCCTTCGGCAAGACCGTCCCCGACGTATCTTTGAACGCGGTGGCCAATCTGGGCTATGCCGGCGGCCGCTTCGGCGTGCCGGTGTTTCCTGGCGACACCATCTCGACCGCGTCCACCGTCATCGGCCTGAAGGAGAATTCCAACAAGCAGACCGGCGTGGTCTATGTGCGGTCGATCGGCACCAATCAACGGGCCGAGATGGTCGTCGATTACGTCCGCTGGGTGATGGTGCGTAAGCGCGACGTCGAGGCCGTGGTGCCTGAGCAAAAGGTCCCCGAACTGCCCGGTTCGGTGGCGGCTTCCGATCTGGTCATCCCGGCTGGCCTGACCACCGCTGGTTATGATGTGATCGCCGCCGGCAGCCCCTATCTGTGGGACGATTACCAGGTGGGCGAGAAGATCGACCATGTCGACGGCACCACCATCGAGGAAGCCGAGCACATGATGGCCACCCGCCTGTGGCAGAACACCGCCAAGGTCCATTTCAACCAGCACACCGAGGGTCAGGGCCGCTTCGGCCGTCGCCTGATCTATGGCGGCCACATCATCTCGATCGCGCGCGCGCTGTCGTTCAACGGCCTGGCCAACGCCTTCAAGGTTGTCGCCATCAATGGCGGCCGCCACGTCAACCCGACCTTCGCCGGCGACACCATCTATGCCTGGTCGGAAGTGCTGGAAAAGCTGGACATCCCCGGCCGCACCGATGTCGGCGCCCTGCGGTTGCGCCTGGTCGCCCTGAAGAACCAGCCGGCCGCTGGCTTCACCCTGAAGGGCGAAGACGGCAAGGACGATCCGGCCGTGGTGCTGGATTTCGACTACACCGTGCTGATGGCTCGCAAAGGGTAAAGGGAAAAAGGATCACCACAGAGGCACAGAGAGGCCGCGCCAGAATGTGGCGGCGCAGTCTGGTACGATACCTCTGTGCCTCTGTGGTTTCACTTTTTGCCCGTCGGTTTGACGGGCGGGCGCCTTGGCGCCATACTCGCGGGCATCCTCAATCCCGGACGCCCGCCATGCTGACCGGCCTGCATATCCAGAACTTCCGCCAGTTCCGCGACTTCAAGGTCGAAGGACTGAAGCGCTTCAACCTGATCGTCGGCGATAACGGCGTCGGCAAGTCGGCGCTGCTGGAAGCGGTGTGGCTGTTGGTGAATGAGCAGACCCCGGATATTATCCTCGATATTCTTGCTCTCCGGAATGAGATCTGGGCGATTGGAATTGACGCTAATGGACAAGGTGGTTTGGCCCGCTCACCATTTTCTACTCTAACAACCTGGCCGCCACCTGATCACGCGAGCGAACTTTGCTTTACCATTGGCTATGTCAAAGATGAGTCCACGGCTATTTTGATAAACCTCGGGGAGATGCCGGAGCCCCTCACCGTTACCCTCGACGTCCGAAACTTTCGCTCAGGCTCCGTCCGGATGCGCGTCAAACGAGGAGGCGCGACGGCTCACACATTGGATGTTGCTAGTCAGCAGCAGCCCCAGAGACAAGCCCAGCTAAAGCGCGAAGATAATATCCTGATCCCGGCCTCTGGACTGACCCAAGACACCATCCAATCCTTCTGGGACCGCATCACCCTGACCGAGGCCGAGGATGACATCGATCAGGCGCTGCAATTGCTGGACCCGACCATCCAACGCGTCAGCCTGACCTCGACCGGCCCGGTGGTGAAGCTGAAGGGCGCGCCCGCACCCGTGCCGTTGCGGCGTCTGGGCGAGGGCATGGGGCGACTGTTCGCGTTGGCATTGGGCATGGTCAACGCCAAGGGCGGAGTGATGCTGATAGACGAGATCGAGACCGGCCTGCACCGAGACACCCAGGCCCGCATGTGGCCGTTCCTGTTCACCCTGGCGCGGCGGTTGAACGTGCAATTGTTCGCCACCACCCATTCCTGGGATTGCATCGCCACCTTCGCCGAGGCCGCCAAGGAGACCCCTGACGAGGTGGCGCTGGTGCGCCTGGAACGGTTCGAAGACGACATCCGGGCAGTTCGTTATGACGAAGGTGAACTGCTGGTGGCCTCGGCTCAAGGCATCGAGGTGCGGTAATGGCGATCCGCCCGTCTCGTAAAATGGATCAGGTGCTGTTGGTCGAAGGCGATGACGATTTTCACGTTTTGGCAGCGCTGTGCCGGCATCAAGGCATTCCCGAATCCTTCGAAATCATCAAGAAGGGTGGATACGAGGCGTTACGCGACGGACTGAGTAATGAAATCAAATCGCCTGGCCGCCGAACCTTGGGCATCGTCATCGACGCCGACCAGGACATAGCCGCCCGCTGGCAGTCATTGGCCGGCGCCAGCGCCAAGGCGGGCGTCACCCTGCCCGCCACTCCCGATCCCGCCGGCACCATCGTCGAAACACCCGGCAGCCCGCGCGTCGGCGTGTGGCTGATGCCCGATAACCGCACCACCGGAATGCTCGAGGATTTCGTCGCTTTCCTAGTCCCGGAGGGCGATGCGCTTTTTTCTCGCGCCACCGACACGATCACCGCCATTCCGGCTGACCTGCGCCGGTTTTCCGAAATCCATGCCACCAAGGCCACCATCCACACCTGGCTGGCCTGGCAGGACGAGCCAGGGCGCCCGATGGGGCAGGCGGTGACCAAGCGCATTCTTGATCCGGATTGCTCCCAGGCCGCCGCCTTCGCCCTCTGGCTTCGGCGGCTATTCGGCTAGCCCCACCCACCCGGGCAGGGCACGGGTAGCCTGCCCTGCCAGAAAGTGTGGCTTCGGGTGGTTGACTCTGGCTGCGCCAAGGTCTAAACACTTGCCGCATTGCCGCAAACCGGGTTCCACCCGCACCAGGACTTTCGGGGGCATTTCGCCATGACCACGCGCAACCGGCCGCTGTCGCCGCATCTGCAGATCTACCGCCTGCCCTTGCTGGCGCTGATGTCCATCACCCATCGCATCACCGGCGTCGGCCTGGTGATCGGCCTGCTCGGACTGGCTTGGTGGCTGTGTGCCGCAGCAAGCGGCCCGGAAAGCTTCGCCGCCGCTCAAGGCATCATCGGCGGCTTCTTCGGCAAGCTGTTCCTGTTCGGCTTCACCGTCGCCCTGTTCTTCCATCTCTGCCACGGCGTCCGGCACCTGATCTGGGACACCGGCAAGGGCTTCGAGCTGGACAAGGCCTATCTGTCGGCCCGGATCGCGCTGGGCGCCACCGCCATCCTGACCGTGCTGGCCTGGATCATCTAAGGGAGGAATGACCATGACCTTGCGTTCCCCCATCGGCCGCGCCCGCGGCCTTGGTTCCGCCAAGAACGGTCTGGCCCATCATTGGGGCATCATCGTCACCTCGGTCGGCCTGATCCCGCTGTCCTTGTGGTTCGTCGTCTCGGTCAAGGGCCTGGCCGGCATGGACTATGCCGCCTTCAAGGCGTGGATGGGCCAGGGCTCGCACGCCTCGCTGATGATCGTCACGCTGCTGCTGACCGTCTATCACGCGGTGCTGGGCCTCACCATGGTCATCGAGGACTATGTCGCCTGCGAAGCCAAGAAAGTCGTCGGCCTGATCGCCACCAAGCTGATCGGGGCCATTCTCGCCGTCGGGATGACGGTGTCGATCCTCAAAGTCGCCGTCGGAGGCTAGACCCACATGGCTGCCTACAAGATCATCGACCATACCTACGACGTGGTTGTCGTCGGCGCCGGCGGCGCCGGCCTGCGCGCCACCATGGGCATGGGTATGGCGGGCTTCAAGACCGCCTGCATCACCAAGGTTTTCCCCACCCGCTCGCACACCGTCGCCGCCCAGGGCGGTATCGGCGCCAGCCTTGGCAACATGGCCGAGGATAACTGGAAGTGGCACATGTACGACACCGTCAAGGGGTCGGACTGGCTGGGCGACCAAGACGCCATCGAGTATATGTGCCGCGAGGCGGTGCCCGCCGTGCACGAGCTCGAGCATTTCGGCGTGCCCTTCTCGCGCACGCCCGAGGGCAAGATCTATCAGCGTCCGTTCGGCGGCCACATGTCGAATTACGGCGAGAAGCCGGTGCAGCGCGCCTGCGCCGCCGCCGACCGGACCGGCCACGCCATCCTGCACACGCTGTATTCGCAGTCCTTGAAGCATTCGTGCGAATTCTTCGTCGAATATTTCGCCCTGGACCTGATCATGGATGCCGACGGCTCGTGCCGCGGCGTGGTGGCCTGGAACCTGGACGACGGCAGCCTGCACCGGTTCCGCGCCCACAAGGTGGTGCTGGCCTCGGGCGGCTATGGCCGCGCCTTCTTCTCGTGCACCTCGGCGCACACCTGCACCGGCGACGGCCACGGCATGGTCGCCCGCGCCGGCCTGCCGCTGCAGGACATGGAATTCGTGCAGTTCCACCCGACCGGCATCTACGGTTCGGGCTGCCTGATCACCGAGGGTGCCCGCGGTGAAGGCGGTATCCTCTACAACTCGGCCGGCGAGCGCTTCATGGAGCGTTACGCCCCCACCGCCAAGGACCTGGCCAGCCGCGACGTCGTCAGCCGCGCCATGACCATGGAAATCCGCGAAGGAAGGGGCGTGGGCAAGGACAAGGACCACATCTTCCTGCACCTCGACCACCTGCCGCCCGAGACCCTGGAGCTGCGGCTGCCCGGCATTTCCGAGACCGCGAAGATCTTCGCCGGCGTCGACGTCACCAAGCAGCCGATCCCGGTGCTGCCGACCGTCCACTACAACATGGGCGGCATCCCCACCAACGTCCATGGCGAGGTCCTGCGTCCGACCGCCGCCGACCCCGACGCCACCGTGCCCGGCCTGATGGCCATCGGCGAGGCGGCTTGCGTGTCGGTGCACGGCGCCAACCGTCTGGGCACCAACTCGCTGCTGGACATCGTGGTGTTCGGCCGCGCCGCCGCGCTGCGTGCCGCCGAGACCCTGAAGCCGGGCGAAGCCCACAAGCCGCTGCCCAAGGATGGCGGCGACCTGGCGGTGTCGCGCTTCGATCGTCTGCGCAACGCCAACGGCTCGATGCATACCAGCGAGATCCGCAACGCCATGCAGCGCACCATGCAGATGGACGCCGCGGTGTTCCGCACCTCGAAGTCGCTGGCCGAAGGCTGCGCCAAGATGGATCAGGTCGCCTCGACCCTGCCGCAGATCAAGATCAACGACCGTTCCACCGTGTGGAACTCGGATCTGGTCGAGGCCCTGGAGCTCGAGAACCTGATGGATTGCGCGCTGGCGACCATCGTGTCGGCCGAAGCCCGCCACGAATCGCGCGGCGCCCACGCCCACGAGGATTATCCCGAGCGTGACGACGTCAACTGGCAGAAGCACTCGCTGGCATTGGTCAAGGACGGCAAGGTGAGCCTGGATTATCGTCCGGTCCACACCTACACCCTGACCGACGAAGTCGAGTACATCAAGCCGCAGAAGCGCGTGTACTAAGGCACGGGGGAAGGAGAGAAAACCATGGTCGAATTCGCCCTGCCCGCCAATTCCCGCGTTCAGCCCGGCAAGAGCCACAAGGCCCCGGCCGGCGCCAAGAACGTCAAGGTGTTCAAGATCTATCGCTATGATCCCGACTCGGGTGCCAACCCGCGGCTGGATTCCTACGAGATCGATCTGGATGCCTGCGGACCGATGGTCCTGGACGCCCTGCTGAAGATCAAGAACGAGATCGACTCGAGCCTGACCTTCCGCCGCTCGTGCCGTGAAGGCATCTGCGGTTCGTGCGCCATGAACATCGACGGCACCAACACGCTGGCCTGCCTGAAGCCCATCGAGGACATCAAGGGCGAGGCGGCGATCTATCCGCTGCCGCACATGCCGGTGGTCAAGGATCTGATCCCCGACCTGACCCTGCCTTATGCCCAGTTGGCCTCGGTCAAGCCGTGGATGCAGACCCAGTCGCCGACGCCGCCCGATGGCGAGCGCCTGCAATCGCCGGAAGAGCGCGAAAAGCTCGACGGCCTGTGGGAATGCATCCTGTGCTTCTGCTGCCAGACCAGCTGCCCCAGCTATTGGTGGAACGGCGATCGTTATCTCGGCCCGGCCGTGCTGCTGCAAGCCGCCCGCTGGATCCACGACAGCCGCGACGAGATGACCGGCGAGCGCCTGGACGCGTTGGAAGACTCGTTCAAGCTTTATCGCTGCCACACCATCATGAACTGCACCAAGACCTGCCCCAAGGGCCTGAACCCGGCCAAGGCCATCGGGTCGATCAAGCAAAAGCTGCTGGAACGCAGCGTCTAACCGGTTCTTTCCGGTTATTGCCTTCACGCGGACGGGGTGACCCGTCCGCGTTTTTCTTTTGGGCCGGACAGACGGCGATCATTCCTCGAAATGTTCGCCCCAGCCCTTGGGGGTCAGGGTGAAGCCGTTGGTCGGATAGGCGCCCTGGACCGGTGCCGGTGCGACGTTCATGGGCGCCGCCGACCAATCCGGCTTGCCGGCAATGTCGGCCGGGCTGAGCGGCCGGGAGGATGGTACCATCATGGGGGCGGGCGCCACGGCCTGGGGGGCGGCCCCCTGGGGTGCGACGACATCGGGCGACGGCGCCGTCTTGGCGGCCTTGTCCGCTTGCGCCTTCTTCCAGGCCATGAAGGCCTTCTTGTTGGCCGGGTTGATCGGGACGCCGTCCTTGCCGGCATACCCGGGAACGAAACACTGGAAGGTCGCGATATGGGGAGCCGACATCCGGCATTGCCATTTCAGCGACTTATAAAGGGTCGCCTGCCAGCCCAACCGTCCGCATTCCTCGTCGGCCAGCCCCTGAACCTCGCTCCACGGCGTGTCGGTGGCGTAGCAGATCTCGACCATGCCGAACTTGGCGACCTTGTCTTCGCCCTTGTCGATGCTGACACCGATCTCGCGATCGACGAAGACGGACTGGGCACAGCCGCCCAGCAGCAGGACCAGCGACAGCAAGCTACGGCGAATCATGACCAACCCTCGACAAACCGGCGACGCGATCCCACCTGTTTAACCCAGCGACCTGCAATCCGGAAGCGGCATCAAGTGAAGGCCCGTTGTCGGAACTCAATTCCACATATAAGATTGCCGTCCTTGGTTCGGGTGGGTAGGAGGCCAGTATGTCCGAGAACAAGAAATTTCGCCTGGTGACTCGCAGCGATTTCGACGGCCTGGTGTGCGCCGTGCTGCTGAAGCAGTTGGATATCATCGACGACATCAAGTTCGTGCATCCCAAGGACATGCAGGACGGCGTGATCGACATCGGCCCCAACGACATCACCACCAACGTGCCCTATGTCGAGGGCGTTCACATCGCCTTCGACCACCACCTGTCGGAAACCATCCGCGTCGGCAAGAAGGACAACCACATCATCCATCCCGACGCGCCGTCGGCGGCCCGCGTGGTCTATGACTATTACGGCGGCGCGGTGCGCTTCCCGGCCGCCTGGGACAAGATGATGGAAGAGGTCGACAAGGCCGACAGCGCCCAGTACTCGCTGGACGACATCATCTCGCCGACCGGCTGGACCGTGCTGAACTACATCATGGACGCCCGCACCGGCCTGGGTCGCTTCCGCGAGTTCCGCATCTCGAATTACCAGTTGATGATGAATCTCATCGACTATTGCCGCAACCACACCATCGACGACATCCTGGCCCTGCCCGACGTCAAGGAGCGCACCGACCTGTTCTTCGAGCACGAGGAAAAGGCCAAGGACCAGATCAAGCGCTGCTCGACCGTCTATGGCAACGTGGTGGTCCTCAACCTCAAGGACGAGGAAACCATCTGGGCCTGCAACCGCTTCATGATCTATGCGCTCTATCCGCAGTGCAACATCTCGATCCACGTGATGTGGGGCCTGAAGCAGCAGAACACCGTGTTCGCCATCGGCCATTCCATCGTCAACCGCACCTCGAAGACCAGTGTCGGCGCCCTGTGCCTGACCTATGGCGGCGGCGGTCACGAAAAGGCCGGCACCTGCCAGGTCGAGAATGCCACTTGGCAGGATTCGCTGAAGGAAGTCGTCGGCAAGCTGAACGCCGACGGCTGATTGCCGTAAGACGCATCAAGCCCCGAGCGGCAAGATCGCCGCTCGGGGCTTTTTTTGCCTGTGGCGCGCCCGATCCCGGGCGGCTCAATCGCCGCTCGGGCTTTCTGGCACGGCGCCAAATTCTGACACACAACAAAGCCCGGCGGCGTCTGAGCCGGCCCGGCACGGGCGCGCTTCGCGCATAACACCCCGGCACGGGCGCGCTTCGCGCATAACACCCCGGCACGGGCTACGCCTCGCGCATAAACCACAGATGCTTTTCCCGCGCCCCTGTTTCGTTTATGTTGCGCCGCCATGAGCAAAGGCCCCCTGTTCGTCTACCGCGAGCGGCTGAACGCCGGTGAACTGCGCCCTGATCCGGCGCAGGAACTGGCGATCGAGAAGCTGCAAAGCCTGCACAACGCCCTGGCCCGCTATCGCCCGTCCCAGGGTGAAAGCGGCTGGCTGGCGCGGTTCGGCCTGGGCGGCAAGACCACCAAGGCGATGCTGGACTGGACGCCGGGCGACGCGGTCGGCACCACGCCCCGCCACGGCCTTTACATCTTCGGCGAGGTCGGCCGCGGCAAGTCGATGATGATGGACCTGTTCTTCGAGGCCGCCGACATCGCCGCCAAGAAGCGGGTCCACTTCCACGAATTCATGCGCGACATCCACGCCGAGATCCATCGCTGGCGCCAGGCGGCGCACCGCAAGGAAAGCGACCCGATCCCCAAGCTGGCCCGCACCATCGCCTCGGAAGCCTGGCTGTTGTGCCTGGACGAGTTGCAGGTCACCGACATCGCCGACGCCATGATCGTCGGCCGGCTGTTCCAGTGCCTGATGGATGATGGCGTGGTGGTGGTGATCACCTCGAACCGGGCACCCAAGGACCTTTACAAGGACGGCCTGCAGCGCGAACGCTTCCTGCCCTTCATCGGCCTGATCGAGCAGCAGCTGGATCTTCTAGAGCTCAATTCGGAACGCGACTACCGGCTGGGCCGCAAGCGCGGCCTGCAGGTTTATCACAGCCCGCTGAACGAAGAAGCCGACATGGCGCTGGAACTGGCCTTTTCCCGCCTGACCGAGGGCGCCACTCCGATGCCGCACAGCATCGACGTCAACGGCCGCCAGGTCCGCGTGCCGCTGGCCGCCGTCGGCGTCGCCCGTTTCTCGTTCGGGCAATTGTGCGCCACCGCGCTGGGGCCGTCGGACTATCTGGAACTGGCGGCGCGCTATCACACCCTGGTCCTGTCCGACATCCCGCTGCTGGGTCCCGAGAACAAGGACCAGGCCCGGCGCTTCGTCACCCTGGTTGACGCCCTGTACGAGAAGAAGGTCACCCTGATCTGCTCGGCCGAGGCCCCGCCCGAGACGCTGTACCCCACCGGCATCGGCGCCTTCGAGTTCCAGCGCACGGTGTCGCGCCTGATGGAGATGCAGGCGGAAGATTACGTGCTGAAGCAGCATTTGATTTAGGCGCGAAGCGCGCCCGTGCCGGGCCGGCTCAGACGCCGCCGGGCTTTGTATTATGCCGGTACTTGGCGCTGTGCCAAAAAGCCCGAGCGGCAATTGAGCCGCCCGGGATCGGGCGCGCCACAGGCATAACCCGCGAAGCGCGCCCGTGCCGGGCCGGCTCAGACGCCGCCGGGCTTTGTATTATGCCGGTACTTGGCGCTGTGCCAAAAAGCCCGAGCGGCAATTGAGCCGCCCGGGATCGGGCGCGCCACAGGCATAACCCCTAAACCTCGCCCGGCGCCTTGGTCACCAGGGCCAGGGCGTGGACCGGACCGGTCAGTTCGTCGGCCAGCAGGGAATTGACCAGACGGTGGCGCTCGATTCGGCTCTTGCCGGCGAAGGCGGCCGAAACAACCTGGACGTTGAAATGGGTTTCCCCACCCGGCTTGTGGCCGGCATGGCCGACATGGCGGTTCGATTCATCGACCACCACCAGGATTTCCGGGGAAAGACCCTCGGTCAGCTTACGTTCGATGCTGGCCTTGACCGTCATGTTGACTCCTTGCGCGACAGACAATTGACCCCAATTGGGGGCCAAACCGGCCACCGTCAAGACCGGACCGACATCAGGAACGAATTGACCTCGGCACGCAAGCGCTCGCTTTGCTCACCCAGGGCGTGGGCGGCGGCCAGCAACCCTTCGGCGGCGGCGGCGGTCTGGTCCGAGGCGCCGCGCACCGCGCCGACGCTTTGCGATACCTGATCGGTCCCGGCCGAGGCCAACTGGATGTTGCGGCTGATTTCGCGGGTGGCGGCGGTCTGTTCCTCGACGGCGGCGGCGATCGCCGCCGAAATCTGGCTGATGTCGCCGATGGTGCCGCCCATGGCGCGGATGGTGACCACGGTCTGCTTGGTCTCGCCCTGGATGGCCGATACCTGCTGGCCGATCTCGTCGGTCGCCTTGGATGTCTGGGTGGCCAGGGTCTTGACCTCGTTGGCGACGACGGCGAAGCCCTTGCCGGCGTCGCCGGCCCGGGCGGCCTCGATGGTGGCGTTCAAGGCCAGAAGATTGGTCTGCTGGGCGATGGTGTTGATCAATTGCACCACCTCGCCGATCCGTTCGGCGGCGTGGGCCAGCTTGCCGACCATCTCGTTGGTCCGTTCCGCCTCGTTCACCGCCGCCTGGCTGATGTCGGCCGAGCGCGCCACCTGTGAGCCGATCTCGTCGATCGAGGCGGTCAGTTCCTCGCTGGCCGAAGCCACCGTCTGGACGTTGACCGAGGCCTCCTCGGCGGCCTGGGCGACGCTGGCGGCGCTGGCCGAGCCGTCGGCGGCGGCCGCGCGCATCTCCTCGGCCAGCCGGCGCAATCCCTGGGCGGCTTCGACCACGCCGGCGACGATGTCGCCGACCTTGGCCTCGAACCCATCGGCGATCTTGCGCAATTCCGCCTGACGTTCGACCTGGGCACGTTCTTCGGCGGCATGCCGCTCGGCCTCCATCTGGGTCTTCTGAACGGCATGGTCGCGAAACACCGCCAACGCCTTGACCATCGCCCCGATTTCGTCGCCGCGGTCGCCGTCGGCCACCTCGACGGCAAGGTCGCCGTTGGCCAGCCGATGCATGCGCCCGATCACCGAGGCCAACGGCACCGTGATCTGGCGGATCACCAGAATGGCGATGGCCACGGTGACGGCGATCACCAGCGCGGCAATCCCCGCCAGCCGGGTCATCAGGGCCCGGACCCGCACCGCGACGTCGTCCATATAGATGCCGGTCCCGACCATGATTCCCCATTCGGCCGACTTGCCGGCATAGGACAGTTTGGGCTGGGGCTGATCGGCACCGGGCCGGGGCCACAGATAATTGACGAAGCCGCCGCCGGCATTGGCGGCATCGACCAGTTCCTTGATCGGGCGCCGGCCGCTGGGGTCCTTCATCTCGAGCAGACTCTTGCCGATGATCTCGGCCTTGGGATGGACCAAGGTGGTGCCGTCGCCATCGAACACGAACACGTATTCGGTGCCGTCATAGCGCATGGCCCCGATGGCGGCGAAGGCGCGGGCACGGGCCTCGTCCATGCTGACCCGGCCGGCCTGGGCGTCCTTGTGGAAGGTCGCCAGAATTCCCAAGGCGGTGGTGGTGATGCTTTTGACCTTGGCCTCGCGTTCCTCGATCACCGTCTTTTCGATCAGATCGTGGCTGACCCAGCCCAGGGCCAGGAACGCGACCGTCGAAACGACAATGGGAAGCCAGATCTTGATGGCGATGGGAATGTTGCGAGCTGAGAGCATGAACCCCTCCCGCTGGATGCGGGCCTGTCTGGCCCGTTCGGCATAGAGAAGGAAAGTCTAGCACAAACCGCCAGCCGGGATAATTCTTACGTATTGGCCGTGCGCCGATTCGGCCCGGTTTCGGGCACGTCCGCCGCTCCGTCTGCCCCGCCTTGAAACCATTCGCGCCAACCCTCATTATGGGCGGATGCGCTCAACCAGCACCAAACGCTCCTGGCGGCAAATCCACGACCGGCCCGAGGAGCGGCCCCAGACCAAGGCCTGCGATCACCCCGGATGCGCCCATGTCGGCGAGTACCGGGCGCCGAAGGGGCGCGACCAGTTGGACCAGTATTACTGGTTCTGCCTGGACCATGTGCGGGCCTACAACGCTTCGTGGGATTTCTACAAGGGCATGAGCCCCGACGAGATCGAGGACGAAATCCGCCGCTCGACCACCTGGCAGCGTCCGACCTGGCCGCTGGGGACCAAGACCGGCAATCGCCGCTTCAATTTCGGCATCCACGACCCGCTGGGCGTGTTCGACGATGTCGCCGAGGATTTGGAAAAGGCCCGCACCCGCCCGCCGACACCCGAAGAACTGGCCCTGGCCGAGCTGGAACTGACCGGCCCGGTCACCATCGCCGAGATCAAGGCCGCCTATAAGGTCCTGGTCAAACGCCACCATCCCGACGCCAACAATGGCGACAAGGAATCCGAAGAACGCTTCAAACGCATCAGCCAGGCCTATAAGCTGCTGATGACCGCACTTTCCGCCTGACGCCCCGACCGACAAGGGTAATCCCGATATGACCGCTTCTTCCGCCAGCCCGCTCGCCTCGGACCATCCGCTGGCCGTTCCCGACACCAAGGTCAACGTGCGCGACGCCTTCGGGCTCGACGTCGACCTGGACGTGCCGGCCTTCTCGGTCGGCTCCGAGCATGTGCCCGACCCCGACCCCGCCTATCGCTTCGACCGCGACACCACGCTGGCCATCGTGGCCGGCTTCGCCTTCAACCGCCGCGTCATGGTCCAGGGCTATCACGGCACCGGCAAATCGACCCACATCGAACAGGTGGCGTCGCGGCTGAACTGGCCGTGCATCCGCGTCAACCTGGACAGCCATGTCAGCCGCATCGACCTGATCGGCAAGGACGCCATCGTCTTGAAGGACGGCCAGCAGATCACCGAATTCCGCGAGGGTATCCTGCCGTGGGCGCTGCAGCACCCCTGCGCGCTGGTGTTCGACGAATACGACGCCGGCCGCCCCGACGTGATGTTCGTCATCCAGCGCGTCCTGGAAGTCGAGGGCAAGCTGACGCTGTTGGACCAGAACCGGGTGATCCGGCCGCATCCGGCCTTCCGGCTGTTCGCCACCACCAACACCGTCGGCCTGGGCGACACCACCGGCCTTTATCACGGCACCCAGCAGATCAACCAGGGCCAGATGGACCGCTGGAACATCGTCGCCACCTTGAACTATCTGGAACACGACGCCGAGGTGGCCATCGTCGCCGCCAAGCTGCCGGTTTACCAGACCCCCGAGGGAATGGAGACCGTCAACCGCATGGTGTCGCTGGCCGACCTGACCCGCCAGGGCTTCATGAACGGCGACATCTCGACGGTGATGAGCCCGCGCACGGTGATCACCTGGGCCGAGAACGCCAAGATTTTCGGCGACCTCGCCTTTGCCTTCCGCCTGACCTTCCTCAACAAATGCGACGAGGTCGAGCGGCCGGTGGTGGCCGAATATTTCCAGCGCGCCTTCAATATCGAACTGCCGCAATCGCCCGCCCGGGTGGTGATGTAAGGACCAAACCCGGTGGCGCCAGACCGCACCCATCCCAACAGCGGTCACGACCGCGAGGAAAGCCCGGTCGAGCTGATGAAGCGCTGCACCGCCGGCGTGCTGCGCGCCGTCGCCGGCCGCGCCGACCTGGAAGTGTCCTATGCCGCCGCCGGCTCGTCGGTGCGGGGCGTCGAGGTGCGGCTGCCGGCGCCGCCGCGTACCATGGCGCCGGCCGATCTGGTGCGGCTGCGCGGCACCGCCGACGCCGTGGCGCTTCGCTTTCGCTATCACGACGAGGCCTTGCACGCCGCCCGTATGCCGCCCGGGTCCGAGGCCCGCAAGGTCTATGACGCCGTCGAGCAGGCCCGCATCGAGGCGCTGGGCGCCCGGCGCATGGCCGGCGTCGCCGCCAACATCGAAGGGGTGCTGGAACAGCGCGCGCGCTCGGAAGGGCTGGACCGGGTGACCCGGCGCGAAGAGGTGCCGCTGGCCGATGCCATGCGCCTGATCGCGCGCCAGCATTTCCTGGGTGCCCCGCCTCCGCCCTCGGCGGCGAAGGCCGTCGAGCTGTGGCGGAGCTATGTCGAGGACAAGGTCGGCGCCAGCCTGGACCATTTGAAGGCACTGATCGATTCCGAGGCCGATTTCGCCGGCGGCCTGAAAAGCCTCCTGACCCAGCTGGAATTGTTCGCCGACAACGAGCTGGAAGACGAGCGCCAGGAAAGCGAGGACGACACCCAGGAAGCCCGCGAGGGCCAGTCCGCCGGCCAGTCCGACCAGGACAAGGAGTCCGAGGGCCAGGGCTCGCAAGCGGAAGGCCAGCCGCAGGCCGCCCCCGGCGCCGCCGAGGGCGACGGCCAGCAAGACGGGCTGGAAAGCGGTGAAGAGCTGACCATGGCCGGCGCCGGCACCGAAGAGCCGGGCGGCCCCAGCCGGCGCAATTCGATGTTCGCCGATGGCGGCCGCGATCCGGCCAACCGGCCCTATCGCCCCTTCACCACCAAGTTCGACCAGGTGGTCGCCGCCGAGGATCTGTGCGAGCCCGAGGAACTGACCCGCCTGCGCGCCCAGCTCGACAACCAGTTGGCCCATCTGCAGGGCGTGGTCTCGAAGCTGGCCAACCGGCTGCAGCGCAAATTGATGGCCCAGCAGACCCGGTCGTGGGATTTCGACCTGGAAGAAGGCATCCTGGACACCGGCCGCCTGGCCCGCATCGTCGCCAACCCCACCCATTCGCTGTCCTTCAAGTTCGAGAAGGAAACCGAGTTCCGCGACACCGTGGTCACCTTGCTGATCGACAATTCCGGCTCGATGCGCGGCCGCCCGATCACCGTGGCGGCGATGAGCGCCGAGATTCTGGCCCGCACCCTGGAACGCTGCGGCGTCAAGGTCGAGGTGCTGGGCTTCACCACCCGGGCGTGGAAGGGCGGCCAGGCCCGCGAGATGTGGCAGGCCGAGGGCAAGCCGGTCCATCCCGGCCGCCTGAACGATCTGCGCCACATCGTCTACAAGGCGGCCGACGCGCCGTGGCGGCGCGCCCGGCGCAACATGGGCCTGATGCTGCGCGAAGGCATCTTGAAGGAGAACATCGACGGCGAGGCGCTGCTGTGGGCGCACGATCGCCTGCTGGGCCGACCCGAGCAGCGGCGGATCCTGATGGTGATCTCGGACGGCGCCCCGGTCGATGATTCGACCCTTTCGGTCAATCCCGGCAATTTCCTGGAAAAGCACCTGCGCGAGGTGATCGAGTTCATCGAGACCCGCTCGGGCGTCGAACTGATCGCCATCGGCATCGGCCACGACGTCACCCGCTATTACCGCCGCGCCGTCACCATCATGGATGCCGAGGAACTGGGCGGCGCCGTCATGCGCCAGTTGACGGCGCTGTTCGACGAGGGCGAGCCGAGCAAAGCCCGCCTTGGCGGGCGCCTGGGCCGTTGAGGCCCCGCGAGCTTATGCGAGCGAAAGCCAAGCCGCCAGCGGCGGCGCCCGGCGACTGAGGGCACGAACAAATCTAAAGCCCGCCTTGGCGGGCGCGGCTGGACATCGGCGCCGCGCGTCCCTATAAACTTGACTGAATTACGGTATGACCGCCTCGGGTCCGCCAGCCTTCCGGTTGGCGGGCTTTTTTTCGCCCCACTCCGTCAATCCCAAGTCCCGCACGATCGCCCGGGCCTCGGCCACTTCGTGGGCGTTGGCCGGCCGCCTGAGTTTGGCGTGCTGCCCGGCCCGGTGGGCGGGTTCGTAATCATCCAGAAGCTGGACCGGAACCCCGGCCGGCAGCCAGCCCAGGGCGTCCCGGGTGGCGGCCAGGCCGTCGGGCAACACCCGGTGGCGGACCAGCACGCCATGGTCGGGATCGGACGGCGCCATCGGCCCGACCTGATCCAGCATCGCCGCCACCGCCGCCCGCGAGGCCGCGACATAACCGTTGATCCCGGCCAATTGGCGGGCGGTGCGGTCACAGCCGAACTTGATTTCCGGGCGGAAACTGGCGATGCGCCCGGCCAGCGCCGCCAAGGCCTCGGGCCCGTCGAAGGCGGTCGAGACCCAGGCCAGCCTGGTGGTCAGGCCGGGCGACAGGTCCAGCGCCTCGGCCAATTGCTCGGCGACATGGGCGGGATGGACCAGGTCCAGCCGCCAGATCCCCGCCGCCTGCTGATCGGCCAGGATGGCGGCCAGTTGGGCCGCATCGACCGCGCGCCCCACCCCGTCTCGGTTGGCCACCGGCGTCGGGCAGAACAGGCAGGCCAGCGAGCAGCCGGCGAACACCAGCCGGCCCGGCCCCAACTCGGCGATGCGGACCAGCCGGCCGACCCGGCAGCCGGGCTTGGTGGTTTCCCGGGTGCGATCGGCGCCGCAGCGGCGGGCGCAGGTGGTGCAGCGGGTGAAGCTCATGGCCGCACCATAGCACGAATCGCTTTACAGCATCGCCCGCCCCGGCCAATAGTCAGGGCGCGTCAGGGGGAAAAGCGCACGTGATCGACGTTCGGCCGGTCATCTATGTCAATGGCATCCTGCTGCTGGTTCTGGCCGGGGCAATGGGCCTGCCTGCCCTGATCGATTGGGTCGGCGGCGACAATGATTGGCGGGGTTTCGCCATTTCCGCCGCCCTGACCATGCTGGTGGGAGCGGCGATGATGCTGGCCACCTATAGCAGCGAGCGGCCCAAATTCACCACCCGCCAGGCCTTCTTGCTGACCACCACCGCCTGGTTCGGCATGGCCCTGTTCGGGGCGCTGCCCTTCACCTTCTCCAGCCTGAAGATGAGCTATACCGACGGCTTCTTCGAGGTGGTGTCGGGCCTGACCACCACCGGGGCGACGGTGATCGTCGGGCTGGACCAGGCCCCCAAGGGCATCTTGCTGTGGCGCGCTTTGGTCAACTGGCTGGGCGGCGTCGGCATCATCGTCATGGCCGTCGCCGTGCTGCCGTTCCTGGGCATCGGCGGCATGCAGCTGTTCAAGATGGAAAGTTCGGACAAGTCCGACAAGGTCCGCGCCCGCACCTCGCAGGTGGCCGGCGGCATCGTCCAGGTCTATGCCGTGCTGACCCTGATCTGCACCGGGCTGCTGTGGCTGGCCGGCATGAACTTCTTCGATTCGGTCTGCCACGCCATGTCGGCCCTGGCCACCGGCGGCTTTTCCACCTCGGACGCCTCGCTGGCCACCTGGGACATCCCGGCGGTCCACTGGATCCTGACCCTGTTCATGGCCCTGGGCGGCGCCACCTTGGCCCTGTTCGTGGCGCCGTGGCAGCGGCCGGGCTGGAACCCGCTGAAAGACAGCCAGACCCAGTGGTACATGACCTTCCTGGCCTTCTTCTCGGCCCTGTTGACCCTGTGGCAATGGGGAATCAACGACATGGAGCCGGGTGACGCCCTGCGTCACGCCACCTTCAACGTGGTGTCGATCACCACCACCACCGGCTTCGTCTCGACCGATTACAGCCTGTGGGGCGGCTTTCCCCAGGTGGTGTTCTTCTTCCTGTGCTTCATCGGCGGCTGCACCGGCTCGACATCCGGGGCGGTCAAGGTGTTCCGCTGGGAAGTGCTGTTCGGCATGGCCGGCATCCATCTGCGCCGCCTGCTGCATCCGCACGGAGTGTTCGTCATCAATTTCAATCGCCGCCTGATTTCCGAGGCGGTGGTCGATTCGGTGCTGGGTTTCGTGGTGATGTATTTCCTGACCTACGCCGTCTTCACCTTCCTGCTGGCGGTGGCCGGCCTGGACTTCGTCACCGCCCTGACCGGCTCGGCGGCGGCGCTGGGCAATATCGGCCCCGGCCTGGGCGATGTGATCGGCCCGGCCGGCACCTACAAGCCGCTGCCCGATATCGCCAAGTGGCTGCTGTCCATCGAGATGATCATGGGCCGCCTGGAGCTGTTCACCGTCATCGCCTTGTTCTCGCGTTCGTTCTGGCGAGGCTAGCGGCCGATGATCGTCGATCCCCGCCCCGTCCTGACCCTGGTTGGCAAGATCCTGTGCGGTCTGGCCGCCACCATGCTGATCCCCGCCGCCTTCGACTGGAAGGCCGGCCATGCCGAATGGCAGGCCTTCACCACCGCCGCCTTCGTCACATTGCTGTGTGGCCTGGCCCTGGCGCTGGGCATGCGGACGCCACGCCGGAGCTTGTCGATCCGCCAGGCCTATCTGACCGCCGCGGCCTGCTGGCTGGTGCCGACCTTCTTCGCCGCCCTGCCCTTCCTGTGGGGCGAGGCGCAATTGCCGGTGGTCGATGGCTGGTTCGAGGCGGTCAGCGGCATTACCGGCACCGCCTCGACGGTGCTGGTCGGCCTGGATCGCCTGCCGCCCGGCCTGCTGCTGTGGCGCGGGCTGCTGCAATGGATGGGCGGCATCGGCATGATCGTCATGGCGGTGGCGGTGCTGCCGGGCTTGAATGTCGGCGGCATGCAGATGTTCCGTATCGAGGTGCTGTCCGGCCAGGACCGCGCCACCCCGCGCGCCGCCCGGATCGGCAGCACCATCGTCGGCGTCTATGTGCTTCTGACCGTGACCTTGTACCTGGCCCTGTGGGCCGCCGGCATGGGCCGGTTCGAGGCGCTGGTCCACGCCATGACCACCCTGTCGACCGGCGGCTTTTCCACCCGCGACGCCCAATTGGCCCATTTCGATCGCGCCTCGATCGACCTGATCGTCGCCATCGGCATGGTGGTGGGCGGCCTGCCGTTCCTGATGTTCTCGACCCTGGCCCAGGGCGACTGGCGCCGGGCGATGCGCAACCAGCAGGTCCACTGGTATCTGGGGCTACTGCTGCTGGGCGGGCTGGCGGTGACCCTGTGGCTGGTCAACAGTCGCGGCTATGGAATCGGCTCGGCCATACGCTACGGCTTCTTCACCGTCGCCTCGGTGATGACCGGCACCGGGCTGACCACCATCGATTTCAGCGACTGGGCCGGCATGCCGGTGGCCATCTTGTTCCTGCTGACCTTCGTCGGCGGCTGTTCGGGCTCGACGGCGGCCGGCATCAAGGTGTTCCGCTTCCAGTTCCTGTTCGCCAACGCGCTGATGCAGGTGCGCCAGTTGCTGCGGCCCCACGCCGTGCTGGTGCCCACCTTCAACAAGAAGCCCATCGCCAAGGACGTGCTGGGCTCGGTGATGGGTTTCCTGTTCGTCTATGCCCTGTCGTTCGCCGTGCTGGCCATGCTGCTGGCCCTGCTGGGGCTGGATTTCGTCACTGCGCTGTCGGCCTCGGCCTCGGCCATATCCAATCTGGGCCTGGGCCTGGGCGAGGTGATCGGCCCCGGCGGCACCTATGCGCCGCTGGACGATCTGGCCAAGCTGTTGCTGGCCGGCGGCATGCTGCTGGGCCGCCTGGAAATGTTCATCCTGCTGGTCCTGGTGGTCCCGGCCTTCTGGGAGGATTAGTTTTGCGCGAAGCGCGGCCCGTGCCGGCCCCCCTCAGACGCCGGGCGGGCTTGGCGCGAGGCGCCTAAACCCCCATCATACGGTCCGGCCCCAGCACCGAATCCGACAGCACCGGATAGCGGCCGCGCGGGCTGAACAGCTGATAATGCCACCATTCATTCCGGTAAAAATCCCAGCCGGCACTGGTCATGATGCCCAACAGCAGATGGCGGTTGCGCTGGGCGTCCGGCCCGATGTCCTGATTGCCGTGATGCGACAGGGCCGAGAATTCGTCGAAGCCGGTGCCCATGTCCAGCTCGGCGCCGCTGGCATCGTCCACCAGGGTCAGATCGACCGCCGCCCCCATGGAATGGGGCGAGCCCCGGCGCGGATCGGCCAGGAAACCCGGCAGCGGCGTGTGGTTCCACAGCACCCATTGCGCTTCCGACGGCCGGAAGGCATCCAGCACCTTGACCCGCAGGCCCAGCGGCCGGGCCAGTTGGCAGACGCGGGCCAACAGCGGGGCGGCGTCGGCATGCAGGAAGCAGCCGGCATCGGCCAGATAGACCGGGCGACGGGTGAAATTGTCGGGCGTCGCATAGGCCAGGGCGATGTCCAGCCCCAGCGCTTCGGCATCGACGCGCACCAGCGGCAGCATGGGTTTTCCTTTCAACTGACGGCGCGGACGGGCAGTATAGCCGCCCCGTTCACTGCCCGCGACGCCCATGCTGGTCCTTGCCTTCGATTCCGCGACGTCCGCCTGCTCCGCCGCCCTGTGGGCCGACGGCGCCGTGCTGGCCCGGCGTTTCTCCGCCATGGCCCGCGGCCAGTCGGAAGCGCTGGTGCCGATGATCGCCGAGGTGCTGGCCGAGGCCGGCAAGACCATGGCGGACATCGACCTGGTGGCGGTGACGGTGGGGCCGGGCGCCTTCACCGGCATCCGCATCGGCCTGGCTACCGCCCGCGCCCTGGCCCTGGCCGCGGCCAAGCCGGTAGCCGGCATCACCACCCCCGAGGCGGTGGCCGCCGCCGTTCCCACCCCCTTGCGTGACGGACGCACCATCCTGGTGGTGCTGGATTCCCGGCGCGAGGAATTGTGGATCCAGCCCTTCGCCCCCGACCTGACGGCCTTGGAATCCCCCAGCGCGGCCAATCCGGCCCAGATCGCCGCACGTTTCGCTGGCGTGCCTTTGGTGCTGGCCGGCGATGGCGCTGACCTGGTGCGCGACCTGCTGCCGGGGGCGATCGTCGCCGAAGGCGCCGGCGCCCCCGACGCCGCCATCGTCGCTGTATTGGCCGCCGGCCATTGGGCCGCCGGCACCCATTTGGCCGCCGAGCCGCTCTATCTGCGTCCCCCCGACGTCACCATGCCCGCCGGTTGCCTGCCGGCATGAATATCGAGCTGATCCCCGCCGCCCTGGTCCATGCCGAATTGCTGGCCGGCATGCACGCCATCTGCTTCGCCGAGCCGTGGTCGGCCGGCTCGATGGCCGAGATTTTGGCGATGCCCGGTGCGAGCGGCCTGATCGCCGTCGAGGGCGGATCATTGTTGCCGTCCACCGAGCCCCCAGGCCCGGCCGGCTATGTCTTGTGGCGGGTGACGGCGGACGAGGCCGAGATATTGTCGATCGCCGTGCTGCCGCCGTGGCGCCAGGCCGGCCTGGGCTCGCGCCTGGTGCGCGTAGCCATCGACGATTCCCGCGCCCGCCAAGCCGAGAAGATGTTCCTGGAAGTGGCCGCCAACAACCAATCGGGTCTGGCCCTTTACGACCGGATGGGGTTCCAGCGGGTCGGCATCCGCAAGAAATATTACGGTGATCTTGACGCGGTGGTGATGCGCCGTGATCTGGATGCGCCCTAGGTATTAATACGCATCATTTCTTGCGAATGATCAATTGATGGACACCTTCCGGGCCTTCGCCGTCTTCGGCGACCATCGCGACGATTTCGTGTCCCAGTTCCGCGACCGATCGTGGAACATTGCCCAAAGGCTCTTTTCCCCTCAGCCTGACTTCGACCAATTCGCCCGACACCATCCGTTCGACCAGCAACTTGGTCCGGACGAAGGTCATGGGGCAGACCTCGCCAGTGATGTCAAGATAGTAGTTGATCTTCTCAGTCATGCGAGAACCGCCATTTATATTTCAGCAATGGTTATTGCGTGGACAGGGCAAAACAACTATATACCTCGACAATCTAGTTCCAGGAGGCGTCTTCTCTCATGTCAGAACGTTCCCCCTCCAGCGATTTGCTGGGTCTGACCACCGAAATCGTTGCCGCTCACGTCGCCAACAACACCGTGGCGGTGTCCGATTTGCCGCAGTTGATTCACGAAGTTTACCGCACGCTGGCCTCGGTGGGTAGCGCGCCGTCGGTGCCCGAACGCCCGCAGCCGGCGGTGGCGGTGAAGAAGTCGGTGAACCCCGACTTCATCATCTGCCTGGAAGACGGCAAGAAGCTGAAGATGCTGAAGCGTCACCTGAAGACCGCCTACAACATGACGCCCGAGGATTACCGCGAGCGTTGGGGCCTGCCGGCCGACTATCCGATGGTGGCGCCGAACTATGCCGCGCACCGCTCGACCCTGGCCAAGAAGATCGGCCTGGGCACCAAGCCGCGCAAGCGCCCGGCTCGTCGCGCCTAGTGTCCTGCCCGCGAAGTATTCGCGGACAAGCAGGCCTCCCGGTGGCGGCCTGAGGTGACAAAACGATGTCGGCGCCGCGGGCGGTTTCGCTCGCGGCGCCTTTCGTCTATCATGCGCCCCGGGACCGTCTTACGCCCGGAACCGCCCATGAAGGACCGCCATGATTTCGCGAATTGAACAGCGCTGCATCGACAAGGGCATGAAGATGACCGACCAGCGTCGGATCATCGCCCGCGTTCTGTCGGAATCGGCCGACCATCCCGATGTCGAGGAGGTTTATCGCCGCTCGACCGAGATCGACCCGCACATCTCGATTGCCACCGTCTACCGCACCGTCCGCCTGTTCGAAGAGGCCGCGATCCTGGAGCGCCACGATTTCGGCGACGGCCGCGCCCGTTACGAGGAAGCGGCCAACGAGCATCACGACCACCTGATCGATATGCAATCGGGCAAGGTGATCGAGTTCACCAGCCCCGAGATCGAGGCCTTGCAGCGCGAGATCGCGCGGCGCCACGGCTACAAGCTGGTCGGCCACCGTCTCGAACTTTACGGCGTGGTCACCCCGGCCGACAAAGAACCGTCATGACCGAGACCGACGCCGAATCCTCGCGCCTGGAAGTCCGCCTGGCCGCCAACCAGGAAGAGATCGCCGCCGCCCAGGCGCTGCGCTACCGCATCTTCTATGACGAGATGGGGGCCAAGCCGACCGCCGAGATGGCGGCCAGGGGCTCGGATTTCGACGATTTCGACGACATCTGCGACCATCTGCTGGTGCTGGACCCGGCCCGCGGGTCGGGCGGGCGCGCGGTGGTCGGCACCTACCGGCTGATCCGCCGCGAGGTGGGCGAGGCCAATGGCCGCTTCTATACCGCCGGCGAGTACGACATTTCCAAGATCCTGGCCAAGGGCGGCAAGTTCATGGAGCTGGGCCGCTCGTGCGTCGATATCGATTACCGCACCGGCACCACCATGCAGGTCATGTGGGCCGGCATCGCCAATTATGTCTGGGACCGTGGGATCGAGTTGATGTTCGGCTGCGCCTCGCTGCCCGGCACCGACCCCAGCCAATTGGCCACCCAGCTGTCTTATCTGCACCATTTCCACCTGGCCCCCGACGACATCCGCCCGCGCGCCCTGCCCGAGCTTTATGTCGACATGAACCTGGTCGACAAGGACAGTCTGAACCCGCGCCGGGCGCTGGCCTCGCTGCCGCCGCTGGTCAAGGGCTATCTGCGCCTGGGCGGCTTCGTCGGCGACGGCGCGGTGATCGACCACCAATTCAACACCACCGACGTCTGCGTCATGGTCAAGACAGAGCTGGTCACTGCCAAATACGCCAAGCATTACGATCGTACCGCCCGCGACGTCATGGCGCCTTCGTGATCGGACAACGATGACCAGTACCTTCCTGTCGGTCTGCCGCCTGCTGGCCTTCGTCGCCTGGACGCTGCTGCTGCTGCCGCCCTATCTGGTGCTGCTGGCGGTGGGCTGGCGCGGCTATATCCGCTATGTCCGCGCCTATTTCCGCATGGTCAACCGCCTGGTCGGCTTCGACATCGTGGTGCGCGGCCGCATCGAGACGACCCGGCCGGCGCTGTTCATCGCCAACCATGCCAGCTATCTCGACATCATCGTGCTGGGCTCGCTGATCGACGCCAATTTCGTCGCCAAAAGCGAAGTGGCCAACTGGCCGGGCTTCGGCTTCCTGTCGCGCATCGCCCAGACGGTGTTCGTCGACCGCAAGCGCGGCGGCACCGCGCGCGAGCGCGACCTGCTGCAATCCTGCCTGAATGCCGGCCGCTCGCTGATCTTGTTCCCCGAGGGCACCTCGAACGACGGCAACCGGGTGCTGCCGTTCAAAAGCTCGCTGTTCGCGGTGGCCGAGGACGCGGCGCGCACCGGCCAGATCCTGCCGGTGCAGCCGGTGTCGGTGGCCTATACCCGCCTGGACGGGCTGCCGCTGACCCGGGCGATGCGGCAATTCTATGCCTGGTACGGCGACATGACCCTGGCCGGCCACCTGCCGGCCGCCCTGGGCCTGGGCCGGGTGACCATCGAGGTGACCTTCCACCCGGTGGTGACCATCGCCGATTTCCCCGACCGCAAGGCCCTGGCCAACCATTGCCACGATGTCATCTCGCACGGGCTGGTCACCGCACTGGCCGGACGCGTCGAGGCGTGACCATGGACCAGTGGATTCTTGACTCGATGGCCGGCGATGCTGTTTCCTAACCTGCAGATGGGGCCGCATTCCGCGGCCGAACGGCTGTGACCAAGAAGCTTTTCGTCAAGACCTACGGCTGCCAGATGAACGTCTACGATTCCGCCCGCATGGCGGACGTGTTGGCGCCGCTGGGTTATGCCCCGACCGACGGCCCGGAACAGGCCGACATGGTCATCCTCAATACCTGCCACATCCGCGAGAAGGCATCCGAGAAGGTATTCTCGGAACTGGGCCGTTTGCGTCTTTTGCGGGCCGAGCGCGGCCAGCCGATGATCATCGCCGTCGCCGGCTGCGTCGCCCAGGCCGAGGGCGAGGAGATCCTGCGCCGCGCCCCCTTCGTTGACATCGTGCTGGGGCCGCAGACTTATCACCGCCTGCCCGAGATGGTGGCGCAAGCTGCGCGCGCCGGGGGCGCGGTGCTGGATACCGAATTCCCGCCCGAGCCGAAATTCGACTTCCTGCCCGCCCCCCAGGCCGACGGCGCCGCCGCCTTCTTGTCGGTGCAGGAAGGCTGCGACAAGTTCTGCACCTTCTGCGTGGTGCCCTATACACGGGGCGGCGAATATTCGCGCCCCGCCAGCGCCATCCTGGACGAGGCCCGCGAATTGGCCCGGCAAGGGGTGGTCGAGCTGACCCTGTTGGGCCAGAACGTCAATGCCTGGACCTCGGACGGCTGGGGCCTGGGCCGGCTGATCCGCGAGGTCGCCGCCATCGACGGCATCAGCCGGCTTCGTTACACCACCTCGCATCCGCGCGACATGGATGACGACCTGATCTTGGCCCATGCCGAAGTGGACGCGCTGATGCCGTTCCTGCATCTGCCGCTGCAATCGGGTTCGAACCGCATCCTGGAGGCGATGAACCGCCGCCACGACCGCGACACCTACCTGCGCCTGGCCGAGCGGCTGAAGATTGCCCGGCCCGACCTGGCGCTGGCCTCCGACTTCATCGTCGGCTTCCCCGGCGAGACCGATGCCGATTTCGCCGATACCCTGGACATCGTCCGCCGGATCGGTTTCGTGCAGACCTATTCCTTCAAATATTCGGCCCGCCCCGGCACCCCGGCCGCCAACCTGCCGAACCAGGTCCCCGAGCCGGTCAAGGAAGAGCGGTTGGCCGAACTGCAGGCCCTGCTGCTCGAACAGACCAAGGCCTTCAACCAGGCCTGCGTCGGCAAGCGGATGAGCGTGCTGCTGGACCGCCCCGGCCGCCGCCCCGGCCAGTTGGTCGGCCGCAGCCCCTATATGCAGCCGGTCCATGTCGACGATGTCGGCGATCGCCGCGGCCAGGTGGTCGAGGTCGAAATCGCCGAGGTCCACCCCAACTCGCTGAAGGCGGTCGCAATCGCCGCGGAAAGGAAACGGGCGTGACCAAGCCAGCCATCGCCCCGCCCGCCTTGGTGCTGCGCGAATTCGCCGACAACGCCCTGCTGCAGATTCTGTTCGGCCCCCACAATGCCAATCTCGGCCGCATCGAGCAGGTGCTGGGCGTCGCCGTCAACACGCGGGGCAACAGTGTCGAACTGTCCGGCCCGCCCGAGGTCGCCGCCGAGGCGGCCCGCGCGCTGGACGATCTGTACGCCCTGGCCGGGCGCCAGGGCCACCTGGAAACCGCCGACGTCGATGCCGCCCTCAGGATGACCCGGCGCGCCGCCGCCTCGTCCGCCCCCGATCTGGTCCTGCGCACCAGGAAGCGCCACATCGCGCCGCGCACCCCGGTCCAGGCCGATTATCTGGAAGCGCTGGGCCGCGATTCGCTGGTGTTCGGCCTGGGCCCGGCCGGCACCGGCAAGACCTATCTGGCGGTGGCCAAGGCGGTGTCGATGATGCTGGAAGGCCAGGTCGATCGCATCGTGCTGTCACGCCCGGCGGTCGAGGCCGGCGAGCGGCTGGGCTTCCTGCCCGGCGACCTGAAGGACAAGGTCGATCCCTATCTGCGCCCGCTGTACGACGCCCTGCACGACATGCTGCCGGGCGACCAGGTGATGAAGAAGCTGACCACCGGCGATATCGAGGTGGCGCCGCTGGCCTTCATGCGCGGGCGCACCCTGGCCAATTCCTTCGTCATCCTGGACGAGGCGCAAAACACCACCACCATGCAGATGAAGATGTTCCTGACCCGCATGGGCGAGCATTCGCGCATGGTGGTGACCGGCGACCTGTCGCAGACCGACCTGCCGCCCGGCACCAAGTCGGGCCTGAAGGACGCCCTGGAAATCCTGGACGGCGTGCCCGGCGTGTCGTTCGTCACCTTCACCGACCGTGACGTGGTGCGCCACGATCTGGTCACCCGCATCGTGCGCGCCTATGACCGCGCCGAACGCAAGCGCAAGGACCCCAAGGCATGAGCGAAACCGCCATCGACGTCGCGGTGAGCATCGAGGACGAAGGCTGGAGCGAGGCCCTGCCCGGGGCGGTGGAACTGTGCCGCACCATGGCCGCCGCCGCCCTGCAGGAAGGCGCCGGCGAGCTGGACGGCCCGGCGGTCGAGATCAGCATCGTGCTGACCGACGATGCCCAGGTGCAGGAACTGAACCGCGACTGGCGCGGCCAGGACAAGCCGACCAATGTGCTGAGCTTCGCGGCGCTGGACGACCTTGACGCACCGCCGGCTCCGATCGGCGCGCCGATCCTGTTGGGCGACGTGGTGCTGGCGCTCGAGACCTGCCGGCGCGAAGCGGACGAACAGGGCAAAAGCCTGGCCCATCACACCGCCCATCTGGTGGTGCATGGCGTGCTGCACCTGTTGGGCTGGGACCACGAGGAGGACGAGGTGGAGGCCAACGAGATGGAGCGCCTGGAAACCAAGGTCCTGGCCGCGTTCGGCATCGCTGACCCTTATGCGCAGGCCGAGGGCGAACGGCGATGAACGACCCGCACCCTCCGCAGCCCCGGAATGGCGGGGCGCACGAGACCAATCCGGCCGCGACCTCGGCGGTCGATGACAGCCTGTTCCAGACCTTCCGCGCCTGGGTGCGCCAGTTGCGCCGCTCGAAGGGCGCCGAGACGGTGCGCGAGGCGCTCGAGGAACTGATCGAGGACCGCGACGATTCCGGCGTTCCCATCGACGACCACGAACGGGTCCTGTTGGGCAACATCCTGCATCTTCGGGACGTCACCGCCTATGACGTCATGGTGCCGCGCGCCGACATCGTCGCCGTCGAGGCCGAAAGCGGGCTGGCCGAACTGACCGAATTGTTCACCCGCTGCGGCCATTCGCGCCTGCCGGTCTATCGCGGCACCCTGGACGACGTCATCGGCATGGTCCACCTGAAGGACCTGATGGCGGTGATGCGGGTCGACAAGCCGTTCGAACTGCACCGCATCGTCAGGCGCGTGCTGTTCGTGTCGCCGGCCATGCGCGCCACCGACCTTTTGCTGGAAATGCGCCTGAAGCGCACCCACATGGCGCTGGTGGTCGATGAATATGGCGGCATCGACGGCCTGGCCACCATCGAGGACGTGGTCGAACAGATCGTCGGCGAGATCGAGGACGAACACGACCGCGCCACCGACCCCGACATGGTGGTCCGCCCCGACGGGGTGATCGAGGCCGACGCCCGCACGCCGCTGGCCGAGTTCGAGGACGTGGTCGGCCAGGTGCTGACCGACGAGGAACGCGACGACGTCGATACATTGGGCGGCCTGGTGTTCTTCATCGCCGGCCGGGTGCCGGCGCGCGGCGAGTTGATCAACCATCCGTCGGGGCTGGAATTCGAGGTCACCGACGCCGACCCGCGCCGGGTCAAGTGGCTGAGGGTGCGCCGCATCGTCGCCGCCGACGCGACCGAGGAATCCTGATGAATACCGCCGCCTGCGCCCTGGCTCGCGCCACCCCTGGCGGGTTCGGCTGGGCCGGGGCGGGGGCGGCCTGGCTGTCGGCCCTGACCGGCTGGCGTCGGCGCGGCCTGACCCTGGCCTTGGGTTTGCTCGCCACCTTGTCGCTGCCGCCCCTGGGCCTGTGGCCGGTCTTGCTGCCGTCCTTGTGCGGCCTGGTCTGGCTGCTGGCCGGCGCCCGCTCGCGCTTCGCCGCCTTCGGCACCGGGTGGTGGTGGGCCTGGGGCTTCTATTCCGTCGGCTTCTATTGGATCGGCAACGCCATGCTGATCGAGGCCGACCGCTTCGCCTGGATGATCCCGTTCGCCACCATCGGGCTGGCCGGGGTGCAGGCGCTGGCCATCGGATCAGCCACCTGGGCGGTGCATCTGTTGAAGCTGGCCGGCCTGGCCCGCATCCTGGCCCTGGCCGGTACCTGGACCTTGGCCGAATGGCTGCGCACCTGGGTCGGCACCGGATTTCCGTGGAATCCCATCGGCTCGATCTGGGACGCGGTGCCGGCGGTGGCCCAGGCCGCCTCGGTGCTGGGCGTGCTGGGGCTGGGGACGCTTTCGCTCCTGATCTTCACCCTGCCGGCCTTGGCCGCCGATTTCCGCCCGACCCGCCACAAGCTGGCGGCGCTGATCGCGGCAGGCCTGCTGCTGGCCGGCCTGTGGGCGGCCGGCGGGGCGCGTCTGGCGGCCAATCCCACCGAAGCGGTCGATGGCATCCGGTTGCGCCTGGTCCAGGCGGCCATCTCCCAAAGCCACAAATGGAAGGACGAGCTGCGCGAGGCGCATCTGCTCGACCATCTGAACCTGTCGCGCGGGCCGGGCTTCGACCAGGTCACCCATGTCGTCTGGCCGGAAACGGCCGCGCCTTACTTCCTGGATCTCGACGACCGTCACCGGGCGCTGGTGGCCAGCGCGGCGCCGCTGGGCGGCATGGTCCTGACCGGGGCGCCGCGTGTCACCCCCCGGGGCGTCGAGCCGGTGACCCTGTGGAACAGTCTGATGGCCATCGACGCCGCCGGCCAGGTCCTGGGACTTTACGACAAGGTCCATCTGGTGCCGTTCGGCGAATACGTGCCGCTGCGCGCCGTGCTGCCCATCGCCAAGATTACCCATGGCGGCATCGACTTCTCGCCCGGGACGGGGCCGGTGACCTTGTCGCTGCCCGGTCTTCCGCCGTTCGCGCCGTTCATCTGCTACGAATCGGTGTTTCCCGGCGCGATCGCCGACCGCGGCGGCACGCGGCCGCTCTGGCTGCTGACCGTCACCAACGACGCCTGGTTCGGACGCTCGGCCGGCCCGTACCAGCATCTGGCCGCCGGTCGCATGCGCGCCATCGAGGAAGGCGCACCGCTGGTGCGCGCCGCCAATACCGGCATCTCGGCGGTGATCGACCCGGTGGGTCGCACCGTCGCCCGTCTCGACCTCGGCCAGCGCGGTATCGTCGATTCCATCCTGCCCCAGGCCGCCGCCCCTACTTTGTTCTCGCGGTGGGGAAACGGCGCCGCGTTGGCTTTGGCCCTATCTTTGGTCATAATTGGCTTTTTCCTGCGGCGCATGGAATCTATAGAGCGCTAACAATCGGCTGACGGGTCTGTTCCCGCCGCCCTCTCCCGGTTGACTTGCATACAAATTGGTCCGTATTGTATGGTCATCGCCTCGCGGCACAATATTTCATCAAGTCAGGGATTGAGAACCGATGGTCACAGCTCCGCGCAATGCAAAGACAGGCCCGCGCAAGGGCGGCAATCGCGGCCGCACACCCTCGGGCAAGCCGAACCCGATCGACGTCCATGTCGGCGCCCGCGTCCGGCTGCGCCGCACCCTTCTCGGCATGAGCCAGGAAAAGTTGGGCGAGGCCCTGGGCCTGACCTTCCAGCAGGTCCAGAAGTACGAGCGTGGCGCCAACCGCGTCGGCGCCAGCCGTCTGTTCGACCTGTCTCGCGTCCTCGACGTGCCGGTCAGCTTCTTCTTCGACGACATGGACGACCAGTTGAAGGAGCAAAGCCCGGCGCTGATCGCCGGCATCGGCGAACTGGCCGAGTTGCCGGCCCATTTCGAGCACGATCCCATGGCCAAGCGCGAAACGCTTGAGCTGGTCAGGGCCTATTACCGCATCACCGACCCGCAGGTCAGGAAGCGGGTTTACGAGCTGGCCAAGGCGCTGGCCGAGGTCGCCGGAGCCTGAACCGGGCATCGAGGGCGGGGCCGACACCCCGCCCTTTTCGATAAGGCTTGACGAAGCCTCTCCCCGCCTGCCACAAGAGCGACCCTGGGGTGCGTGCCGCGCGTCCCACGTGGAGATTTGTGACCGCTTGCCGCCACGAAAAACACCGGCTAAGTGGGTGCATCGCTGATGTCGGTCAAGGCGGCCGGTCCGGTGCCCCTGGTCCAATACACTGGAACTAGGAGGGCTTGCCCCGTGTCGAAGAAGAATTTCCTGTTCACGTCCGAATCCGTTTCTGAAGGCCATCCCGACAAGGTGTCCGACCGCATCTCCGACGCCGTCGTCGATGCCTTCTTGGCCGCCGACCCCTTTTCGCGCGTCGCCGTCGAGACCTTGACCACCACCAACCTGATCGTGCTGGCCGGCGAAGTGCGCGGCCCGGCCTCGGTCAATGCCGCCCTGATGGAAGATATCGCCCGTCACGCCGTCAAGGATATCGGCTACGAGCAGGACGGCTTCCACTGGAAGAACGCCCAGGTCCAGGTCCATGTCCACCAGCAATCCGCCGACATCGCCGTCGGCGTCGATTCGGCCGGCGACAAGGATGAAGGCGCCGGCGACCAGGGCATCATGTTCGGCTATGCCTGCAACGAGACCCCGGTCTTGATGCCGGCCCCGATCTATTACGCCCACGAGATCCTGAAGAGCCTGGCCGAGGCCCGTCACTCGGGCGCCCAGCCGCTGCTGGGTCCGGACTCGAAGTCGCAGGTCACCTTGGAATATCGCGACGGCAAGCCGGTGCGCGCCACCTCGGTGGTGGTGTCGACCCAGCACGATGCCAGCCTGTCCCAGGCCGACGTCCGCGAGATCGTCCGCCCGCACGTCCTGGACGTGCTGCCGGAAGGCTGGATGTGCCCGGAAGAGACCTTCTACGTCAACCCGACCGGCCGTTTCGTCATCGGCGGCCCGGACGGCGATTGCGGCCTCACGGGGCGTAAGATCATCGTCGACACCTACGGCGGCGCGGCCCCCCATGGCGGCGGCGCCTTCTCGGGCAAGGATCCGACCAAGGTCGATCGTTCGGCCGCATATGCGTCGCGCTATCTGGCCAAGAACGTCGTCGGCGCCGGCCTGGCCGACAAGTGCGTCATCCAGCTCAGCTACGCCATCGGCGTGTCCAAGCCCCTGTCGGTCTATGTCGATACCTACGGCACTGGCCGCGTCGACGAGGACAAGCTGTCCAAGGTTCTGCAGGAACTGATGGATCTCAGCCCGCGCGGCATCCGTACCCATCTGGCCCTCAACAAGCCGATCTACGCCCGCACCTCGGCTTACGGCCATTTCGGCCGCAATCCGGACGCCGACGGCGGCTTCTCGTGGGAGAAGCTGGATCTGGTCGATCAGTTGAAGCGCGCCTTCTGACGCCTGATGAGCGATCATCCTGAAAATGCGCGGGTCCCCACCAAGGACCCGCGTTTTTTTGGCCGACGCAGCGGCAAGCGCCTGCGTCCGGCGGCGCTTGACCTGTTGGCCAACCTGCTGCCTCGCCTGGCTGTCACCGCGCCGACCGAAGGCCAGACCGTCGACCCCAAGGCCCTGTTCGACCCGGCCCCGGCCCAGCTGTGGCTGGAAGTCGGCTTCGGCGGCGGCGAGCATGTCGCCGCCCAGGCGCGGGCCTATCCAGGAATCGGCATCATCGGCTGCGAGCCGTTCAAGAACGGCATCGCCAGCCTGCTGACCCACATCAAGACCGGCGAGATCACCAATGTCCGCATCTTCGCCGACGATGCGCGCCGCCTGTTGCCGTCCTTCCCCGATGCCTGCCTGAACCGGGTGTTCGTGCTGTTCCCCGACCCCTGGCCCAAGACCCGCCATGCCGAGCGCCGCTTCATCGGCCCGGACAATCTGGACCTGTTGGCCCGCCTGATGGAAGACGGCGCCGAGCTGCGCGTCGCCTCGGACGACCCGGTCTACCAGGATTGGGCCACCCACCAATTGCGAGCCCACCCGGCCTTCACCGAACTGCAGGTGACCACCGACCGTTCGCTGCTGCCGCCCGATTGGCCAGCGACCCGTTACGAGCAGAAATGCCTGGCCGGCCGGCCGCCGGTCTTCTTCCGCTTCGCCAGGAAGGCGCGGGTGTAGAGAATCCTTGCAATCGATCCCGACTCCCCCGATATTCCCGCCGGGAGATCGGCGCGGACGGACCCGTCGCCAACCCGGTCAGGTCCGGAAGGAAGCAGCCGTAACGATTTCCGGTCCGGGTCGTGTCCGGTCTCCCACCTGAAAAGCCGCCCCCCTCGGGGCGGCTTTTCGGGTTTTTTGCGCGAGGCGCATGCCCGTGCCGGGCCGGCTCAGTCGTATTATGCGCGGGGCGCTGCCCGTGCCGGGCCGGCTCAAACGCCGCCGGGCTTAAAAGAAATGGCGACTAGCGTTCGGCCAGCAGGGCCTTGACCGTCGCCACCGCTTCCTCGCCCACCCAATCATAGGCCCCCTCGCCGCGCCACACCTCGCGGCCCTCGGCATCGATCAGGATCGAGGTCGGCAGCAGCGCGCCGGCGAAGTCGCCGGGCGGAGCATTATAGATCGCCAGCGCACTCAGCCCGGCATGGTCGAACCAGCGTTTGACGATGGCCGCGCCGCCCTTGTCCAGCGAGATCGCCACCACCTGGAAGCCGTCGCCGCCCAGCTTGGCCTGCAGCCGATCCAGCGACGGCATCTCGGCCACACAGGGCGGGCACCAGGTCGCCCACAGATTGACCAGCACCACCCGACCCTTGAAGCGGGCGAGGTCAAGCCGCGCCCCGGTGTGGTCGGTGAAGGCGAACCGGGGCGCTGCCTTGCGCTTGCCCGGCGGTGCCGCCGCGATCAATGCTTCCGAGACGCTTGGGTTGCTTGGCCGTTCGGTGTAGCTTGTGCCCAGCACGGCCACCGCCACGCCCGCAGCCACCGCCAGCAACAGCGCCAGGGCGGCCCAGGGGAGGCCAATGCCCGAATTGCCCGACTTCATCGTTTCAAGGTCCTTGCATGTCCACTGAAAAGCCCAACCAGCCCGCCGCGTCCTCGATGTGGGGCGGCCGCTTCGCCGTCGGCCCGGCGGCGATCATGAGCCGAATCAACGCCTCGATCGATTTCGACAAGCGTCTTTACGCCCAAGACATCCGGGGCTCGCAGGCCCATTGCCGGATGCTGGTGCGCCAGAAGATCCTGACCGAAGCCGATGGCGACGCCATTGTGCAGGGCTTGGAACAGGTTCGGCAAGAGATCGAAAGCGGCCAGTTCCGTTTCAGCCACGAGTTGGAAGACATCCACATGAATGTCGAGGCCCGCCTGGCCGAGCTGATCGGCGAGGCGGCCGGCCGGCTGCACACCGCGCGCTCGCGCAACGATCAGGTCGCCACCGACTTCCGCCTGTGGGTCAGGGACGCCATCGACGGCATGGACGGCGCCCTGAAAGGCCTGCAGCAGGCCCTGATCACCCGGGCCGAGGAACATGCCGCCACCGTGATGCCCGGCTTCACCCACCTGCAGGCGGCCCAGCCAGTCACCTTCGGCCATCACATGCTGGCCTATGTCGAGATGATCGGCCGCGATCGCGGCCGCCTGGCCGACGCCCGCGTCCGCCTCAATGAATGCCCGCTGGGCTCGGCGGCGCTGGCCGGCACCTCGTTCCCGATCGACCGCCATTTCACCGCCGCCCAGCTGGATTTCGCCGCCCCCATGAACAATTCGCTGGACGGCGTGTCCGACCGCGATTTCGCGCTGGAATTCATGGCGGCCTGCTCGATCTGCGCCGTCCACCTGTCGCGCCTGGCGGAAGAGTTGGTGATCTGGACCTCGGCCCAGTTCCGCTTCGTCACCCTGTCCGACGCCTTCACCACCGGCTCGTCGATCATGCCGCAAAAGCGCAACCCCGACGCCGCCGAGCTGATCCGCGCCAAGACCGGACGGGTGATCGGCGACCTCAACGCCCTGCTGATCGTCATGAAGGGCCTGCCGCTGGCTTATTCCAAGGACATGCAGGACGACAAGGAACCGGTGTTCGAGGTGGCCGACACCATGGAACTGTCCATCGCCGCCATGACCGGCATGATCGGCGACATGAAGGTCAACACCCTTATCCTGAAGGCCGCCGCCGGGGCCGGCTTCACCACCGCCACCGACATCGCCGATTGGTGCGTGCGCGAATTGAAAATGCCGTTCCGCCGCGCCCACCATGTCGCCGGATCGCTGGTCAAGCTGGCGGAATCCAAGGGCTGCGACATCGACCAGCTGTCCCTGGACGAGATGCAATCGGTCGAGCCCGGCATCACCGAACAGGCCCGCGCCGTGCTGGCGGTCGATCATTCGGTGGCCAGCCGCGTCTCGTTCGGCGGCACCGCGCCGCTGCGCGTGCGCGAACAGGTGGCCGCCGCCCGGGCCAAGTGGCTGGAAGGCGGCGCCCGATGAACCGCCGCACCCTGCTGGCCGCCCTGGCCGGTGCCCTGGCCTGTGCCCCCCTCGCCGCCTGCGGCCGGCGCGGTTCGGTGATCCCGCCCGAGGGCTCGACCTATCCGCGCCACTATCCTAACGTCAGGTTCCCCAGCGAGAAGAAGACAGAACAACCGTCCGAGAACGAGCCCGAGGACCAAAAATGAACCATTTCGACTATATCAACGGCCGCCTGCATGCCGAGGGCGTGCCGCTGGACACCATCGCCGCCCAGGTGGGGACGCCGTTCTATTGCTATTCCACCGCGACCCTGGTCCGCCATTACACGGTGTTCGCCGAGGCCCTGTCCAAGGCCGGCCTGGACGCCACCATCTGCTTCGCCCTGAAGTCGAACCCCAACATCGCCGTGGTGCGCACCCTGGCCGAGCTGGGCGCCGGCGCCGACGTGGTGTCGGAAGGGGAATTGCGCCAGGCCCTGGCCGCCGGCGTGCCGCCGTCGCGCATCGTCTTCTCGGGCGTCGGCAAGACCCGGCGCGAGCTGGAATTCGCCGTCGCCAAGGGCATCATGCAGATCAACGTCGAGTCCGAACCCGAACTCGAGGCGCTGTCCGACATCGCCGCGGCGCGCGGCGTCCGCATGCCGATCGCGCTGCGCGTCAACCCGGACGTTGACGCCGGCACCCATGCCAAGATCACCACCGGCAAGAAGGAAAACAAGTTCGGCATCGAATGGACCCGCGCCCACGAGGTCTATCGCAAGGCCCAGTCCCTGCCGGGGATCGAGGTGGTGGGCATCGCCTGCCATATCGGCTCGCAATTGACCGATGTCGCGCCCTTCCGCGAGGCCTTCCTGCGGGTGCGCGACCTGGTGGCGATCCTTCGGGCCGACGGCATCGACATCCGCCGCCTGGATTTGGGCGGCGGCCTGGGCGTGCCCTACGAGAACGAGACCCCGCCCCATCCCGACCTTTATGCCGAGGCGATCCGCGCCACCCTGGGCGACCTGGGCTGCCGCATCGTGTTGGAACCGGGCCGCCTGCTGGTCGGCAATGCCGGCATCATGGTGTCGCGGGTGGTCTATATGAAGGAAGGGGCGACCCGGACCTTCGCCATCGTCGATGCCGCCATGAACGATTTGATGCGCCCGGCCCTTTACGACGCCCACCATGCCATCTTGCCGGTGGTCCAGCCCGACCCCAAGGCCGGCATCATCGCCGTCGATGTGGTCGGCCCGGTGTGCGAGACCGGCGACACCTTCGCCCGCCAGCGCCCGTTGCCGCCCTTGGCCGAGGGCGACCTGCTGGTGTTTCGCACCGCCGGCGCCTATGGCGCGGCGATGTCGTCGACCTATAATTCCCGGCCGCTGATCCCCGAGGTGCTGGTCAAGGGCGATCAGTTCGCCATCGTCCGCGCCCGGCCGTCCTATGAAGAGATGCTGGCGCTGGAAAGCCTGCCCGACTGGTTCGGCTAAGGGCTGATGAAGGCGGCGACCACGGACCTTGCCGCTCCGACCCGCTGGCTGGCGGCGGCGCGGCTGGTCCTGTGGCTGGAAGCGGTATGGCCGCGCCTGGTGGCCCTGGCCTCGCTGGCGGCCGCCTTCGCCGCGCTGGTCCTGTTCGACGCCTTGCCGCGTCTGCCCGGCGGGGTCCATCTGGCGGTGCTGGTTTCCTTCGCCGTCACCGCCGCCTGGATCAAGCTTGATCTGATCCGTCACTGGCCACGCCCGACCCTGGACCAGGCGGCGCGACGCCTGGAACAAGACAGCGGCCTGCCCCACCGCCCGCTGGCGGCGCTGACCGACCGGCCGGTCGGCGGCGATTGCCTGCTTTGGGCCGATCATCGCCGCCGCGCCGCCCACGCCCTAACCGCCTTGCGGCTGGCGCCCCCTCGGTCCGACATGGCGGCGCGCGACCCCTATGGCTGGCGGGCCGGCGCCCTGCTGCTGCTGGTCGTCGCCCTGGCCGGCGGCACCGGCGAGGTTTGGGCCCGCCTGGGCCGGGCGGTGTCGCCGCCGGTCCTGCCCGGCACCCTGGCCCCCGAGCGCCTCGATGTCTGGCTGACCCCGCCGGCCCATACCGGCATTGCCCCACTGTCGCTTGGCCCCGGCCAGCGGGTGACGGTCCCGGCCGGCAGCCGGGTGATGGCCAGCGCCACCGGCGGCTGGGGCGGCCTGAGCCTGGCGGCCGACGGCCATCGCCTGGATTTCGAGCCGATGGGCGACGGTGAAAGCCGGGCCGAGACGGCGCTGACCCACAGCGGGCGGCTAATGATCCGGCAATGGGGCTTCGAGCTGGCCGGCTGGCAGGTCGATACCGTCGCCGACGCCCTTCCCTCCATTTCCTTCACCGAACCGCCGCAGGCGGCCGAGCGCGGCCGGCTGCGGGTGGCGGTGTCGGCGTCGGACGATTACGGGCTGGGCCGGATATGGCTGGAAATCCGCCGCGCCGGGCTGGACCACCAGGCCGAACCGCTGCTGGTGCCGCTGCCGCTGGCCGGCACCCAGCCCAGAAATGTGCAGATGGACAGCTGGCACGATTTGTCGGCCCATCCGTGGGCCGGCCTGCCGGTGACCCTGCGCCCGCTGGCCGCCGATTCCGTCGGCCAGACCAGCGGCGGCGAATGGGTGGCGATGACCCTGCCGGAACGCGCCTTTCGCCATCCCGGCGCCCGCGCGGTGATCGAGCAGCGCCGCCAATTGACCCTGTCGACCGTGCGGGTGCTGGACGTGGTGGTGGCCCTGGACGCCATCAGTGCCGATCCCGCCCGGTTCGGCGATGACGTTGTGGCCTTCCTGGCCCTGCGCGTCGCCCGCCACGCCCTGCTGGACGAGAATCACGACCCGGCCGAGTTGCAGGACCTGTTGTGGAACGCCGCGCTGCGCATCGAGGATGGCGACCTGGCCGCCGCCGAGCGCAGCCTGGAAGAGGCGCGGCGCGCCGTCGAGCAGGCGGTCGCCGAAGGCGCGCCCTCCGGGCGGATCGATCAATTGCTGAGCGCCTTCCAGGCGGCGATGGAGCGCTGGCTGCGGGCGATGACGGCCCGCAGCCCCCAGGGCGGCGGCCCCATGGACGATGCCGCGCGGGTGGTCGATGCCGAAGACCTGGCGGCGATGCTGGAGGCTGCGCGCGAGATGGCCCGCAACGGCGCCCACGAGGCGCTGGCGGCGTTACTGAAGGACCTGTCCGATCTGCTGCAATCCATCGAGCGCGGCGACGACACCGCCCCGCCGGTCGAGGGCATGGCCGAGCTGCAGGCGGTAATCCGCCGCCAGCAGGCCCTGCTGGATTACAGCCACCGCCAAAGCCAGGCGCCGGCAGCGGCGTCCGGGGCGGCCTCGGCCCAGGGCCAGGAGCAGGTGGCCCGCGCCCTGGCCGAGGCGGCCTCCAAGCTGGCCGGATCGCTGGGCCAAGCGATGCCCGGCCTGGACCAGGCCGGCGAGTCCATGGGCCTGGCCGCCCAGGCCTTGCGCGCCGACGATTGGAAGCAGGCCGCCCAGGCGCAGAACCAGGCGCTTGACCTGTTGCGTCAGGGGGCGGCGGCGGCAGAGCGGATGGCCATGGGCGGCGCCCGGCCCGGCGGCCGCGATCCGCTGGGCCGCCCGGCCCCCGGCCATGCCGACGACGGCACCACCCGGGTTCCCCACCGCGCCGAGCTCAACAAGTCGCAGCGCATCCTGGATGAATTGCGCCGGCGCTCGGCCGACCCCGCCCGCCCGCCGGGCGAGCGCGACTATCTGCGCCGCCTGCTGCGGCAATTCTGACACCTCTGCCCTGAACCCTTGTCGAAACTGGCCGGCCCGCCCATGTGCTAGGGTGTTGACATGATGGCACGACGACCTGGGGGCGGTCGGGGAGGGGCGAGATGTTCCACCACCTATGGTCACGGTTGTTCGGCGGTGCCGGACACCGCAAATCGTCGTCGGCGGGCGCACCCGCTTCCGACGGTGCCGGTTCCGCCAAGCCCGAGAAACAAAGGCGCCTGTCCCCGTTCGAGCAGGCGGTCCAGGCGCTGGCGGCGCGGCCCGATGGCGGTGCCGGCCGGGTCCGCGCGGTGTCGCTGGGCGATTTCCGCGAAGCCGTCGGCGACAAATGGCCGCGGCTGGCCGACAAGGTGGCGATCATCGTCGACAACCTGATCCGTCGCTATATCGGGGCCGGCAACGCTTGGCAGCGCCACGGCGAAGATTCCTGGCTGCTGGCCTTCACCGCGATCGATGCCGACGAGGCCCGGCGGATCGTCACCCTGATCGCCCAGGAAATCAGCCGCCACCTGCTGGGCGAGGGCTGCGTCGGCGGCGAACGTCCGCTGGCGTCGGCGGCCTGTCTGTCGGCCGGCAAGACATTGTCCGCCGACGGCCGCGTCGATGGCCGGGTGGTCCAGACCGCCCTGGCCGAAACCCACGCCTTCGTCGAGCATCTGGACCCCAATGCCGCCGACCCCGGCTGGCAACGGATGGAGGCGCCGGCCCATCGGGTGGTCGATGCCCAGCCCTGGACGCCGATCGTGGTGGCCAAGAAGCATCTGGTCCCGTCACCCTGGCAGAGTGTCGGCGCCCTGACCGGCGAGACCCGCCTGTCGCTGTTGTGGCGGCCGACCTGGGTGGCCTCGAGCGAGGCGATTTCCGCCTATTGCGCCCGGGTGGTCCGCGTCGATGGCCCGGCAAGCCCCCCGCTGGAAGGCGGCCAGGCCTACCCCGAGGGCGACGATGCCACCGCCTTCGCGATCGACCGCTTCGTCACCGCCAACGCCATGCGCGACCTCAAGACCGCGCTGGCGGCCGGCCGCGCCGGCACGGTGATCGTGCCGCTGTGCTGGAGCTCGTTGCGGCTGGATCGCCGCGCCGCCCTGCTGCCCCTGTTCGCCGAGCTTCAGGCCGACGAACGCCAGCGCCACCTGTCGCTGGAAGTGTTCCGCATTCCCGACGACGCCGAACCCCAAGCGGTGGCGGAAGTCACCCGCTTCCTGCAGGGCCTGTGCGGCGACGTGCTGTTAAGGGTGCGGGTGTCGTCGGACCTGCTGTGCCGGGTCGATGAATTGGGCGGGGCCAAGGTCGGGCTGGACCTGTCCGAACTGCGCGACGAGGAACGGATGAACGACCAGCGCCTGCTGCAGACCCTGGAAAGCCTGCAATGCAGCGCGACCCAGGCCGGCGCCGGCTGCTATCTGTGGAGCGCCAGGCGCCGCAACGTCGTCGGCGAGGTGGTCGGCTCGGGCTTCGACATGGTCAACGGCCCCGGCCTGATGAAGGATGTCGGCCGACCGGCTGCGGTGGTGCCGGCCCCGCGCCAGCGCTTCGTCAACTCCGATTGACGGGGCGGACCAGAAGCAGGAAAACCACCAGCGCGCCGCAGGCCATCACCGCCGCCAGGCTGGTCAAGGCCCGGGTCGAATGGTCGAACAAGGCGGCATGCAGCCAGCCGGCGGTGCCGCCCAGCACCATCTGGACGAAGCCGACCAGGGCCGAGGCCGACCCGGCCATGCGCGGATGCGGCGCGATGGCCCCGGCGGTGCTGTTGGGCAGCACCAGGGCGGCGGCCAGGAACAGCACCATCATCGGCAGCAGCACCGCCTGGAAGGTCTGGACGTTGCTCCAGGACAGCCCGGCCGCCACCAGCCCGGCGGCGGCACACAGGATTGCGCCGATCAGCACGGTGCGGTCCAGACCGATCCGCCCGGTCCAGCGCCCGGCGACGAAGCCGCCGACGATATAGCCCGAGATGACGATGGCGAAGCCGAAGCCGAAGAAGGCCGGGGCCAGACCCATGACGTCGATCAGCACGAAGGACGAGGCCGAGATGAAGGTGAACATCGCCCCGAAGGTGAAGGCCACCGTCAGGGTGTAGCCCAGCACCAGCCGATCGGTCAGCAGGGCGCGGTAATTGCCCAGCATGCGGATCGGCGAAAGCGCGTGCGGGTCCTTGTGGGCGTTGGTCTCGTCCAGCCAGCGCCACACGCCCGCCAACAGCACCAGGCCGAACACGGTCAGCAGCACGAAATTCGAGCGCCAGCCGAACAAGGTGTGGAACCAGCCGCCGGCGATGGGGGCGGCGAACGGGGCCAGCGCCATGGCCGAGGCCATGTAGGACAGCACCTTGGCCGCCTGTTCGCGCGGATAGACGTCGCGCACCACGGCGCGGCCGACCACCGGGCCGCAGCAGGCGCCCAAGGCCTGCAGGAAGCGTGAGGCGATCAGCGCCTCGATCGAGGGTGCCAGCATGCAGGCCAGCGAGCCGGCCAGATAGATCACCACGCCGGCCATCAGCACCGGCCGGCGACCGAAGCGGTCGGACAGCGGGCCATAGATCAGCATCGCCGTGGCGAAACCGGCCAGGAACACCGACAGCGTCAGCTGCACCATCTCGACGCTGGTGTGGAAATCGCGCGCCATGTCGGGCAGCGAGGCCAGATAAAGATCGGTCGAGATCGGCCCGAAGGCGACCAGCCCGGTCAACAATGCGGCGACGGGAAACGAGGTCGGGGCCGGGCGGCCGGTGTTGATGGTCATGGAACCGGGATCTGAATGTCTGACTTGGTGAGTGGCACATTAGGTCCGTGCAAAAGTCCCTCGCTTCGCTCGGTGTACTTTTGCACGTTGATTCAAAGGGAGAAAAGTACACCGAGGCGAAGCCGAGGGACTTTTTCACGGGGACACATTACCCGATCAGGTGCAGCCCCGCACCGTGTCTTTTCAGCCAGCCGCGCGCGCGGGCCGCATCGGGAGTCAAGGACGCCACCACATTCCAGAAGGCCGGCGAGTGGTTCATCTCGACCAGATGGGCCAATTCGTGCGCCACCACATAGGCCAGCACCCATTCCGGCGCCATCACCAGCCGCCAGGAAAAGGACAGATCGCCACGGCTCGAACAGCTGCCCCAACGTGACCTGGTGTCGCGGATGGTCAGCCGCCCGGCCCGACGTCCCAGCCGGGCCGAAAGTTCGCCGACATGGCGGGCGATGATTGCTTTGGCCTGATTGCGCAGGAAGGCGGTGACCCGGCGCGGCACCTGTTCGGCCAGGCCCGACACGCACAGCTCGGCCGTTTCGATCCACACGCCGCGGCGGGCGGCGGGGCAATGGCGGATGAGATGGGGTTCGCCCAGGATGTCCACGGATTGGCCGGGCTCGAGCGACTGGCTGGCCGGTAGCCGGGCCAGGCGTTCGGCCACCCAGGCCCGATGGGCCAGCAGGAAGCGTTCGGCGTCGGCGCGAGACGCGCGGGGCGGCAGCACCAGCACCACGCCGCGCAGCGGGTCGATGCGGATGGCGGTGCGCTTGGCCAGGGCCGAGCGGCGCACGGTCACCGCAACCACCCGGCCGCCCAGATCCAGCGCGATGGTGGCGCTTTCGGCTATTCGGGCCACGTCACGATGTGCCGCGACAAGGGTCCGGCGCGGTTTTCCGCCACCGCCCGGCCGCGCACCGAAATGCCGGCGCGGTGCACGGTTTCCGGGTCGCCCGACACCAAAGGGTGCCACCAGGGCAGGCTTTTGCCCTCGCTCAGCAGGCGATAGGCGCAGGTGGACGGCAGCCAGCGCAGCTTCAGGACCTCGTTGGCCGACAGCTTGACGCAATCGGGAACGTGTTCCTTGCGGTGCGGGTAGTTGCCGCACCGGCAGGTGCCCAGATTCAACAGGCGACAGGCGACTTCGGTGTAATGGATGTCGCCCGTATCCTCGTCTTCCAGCTTATGCAGGCAGCACTTACCGCACCCGTCACACAGGGACTCCCACTCGGTCCTGCTCATCAAGTTCATGGGCTTTGTCCGCCAGAACGGTGAGCTTGTCATGCGTCCGGATGAAGTCGCGGACATGGGGATAGATCTCCTCGCGCCAGCGGCGCCCGTTGAACACACCGTAATGGCCGACCTTGGCCGCGACATGGTGGACGCGCATCGAGTCGGGCAGGCTGGAACACAGGCGGTGCGCCGCCTCGGTCTGGCCCAGGCCGGTGATGTCGTCCTTCTCGCCCTCGATGGTCATCAGCGCCGTGTGGCGGATCTTCGAGGGATCGACGGCGCGGCCCCGGCTTTTCATGATGCCGTCCGGCAGATGGTGTTCGATGAACACCGTCTGCAGGGTCTGCAGATAATACTCCGCCGGCAGGTCCATCACCGCCAGATATTCGTCATAGAACTCGCGGTGCTTCTCGGCCGAATCGCCGTCGCCGCGCACCATGTTGTGGAACAGCTTCAGATGCTCGCCGACATGGCGCTCGGGGTTCAGGCTCATGAAGCCCTGCAATTGCAGGAAGCCCGGATAGACCCGGCGGCCGCGCCCGTGATGGACGAACGGCACGGTCTGGATGACATGGCTTTCGAACCACGACAACGGCTTGGTGGTGGCGACCTCGTTGACCTTGGTCGGGTTGATGCGGGTGTCGATCGGGCCGCCCATCAGCACCAGCGAACTGGGCTGGCGCGGGTCTTCGTCCTCGGCCATCAACGACACCGCCGCCAGCACCGGCACCGACGGCTGGCACACCGCCAGCACATGGGTGTCGGCGCCCAGGAAGTGCAGGAACTCGCGGACATAATCGATGTAATCGTCCAGCGTGAACGGCCCGTGCTCCAGGCCGACATCGCGGGCGTCGATCCAGTCGGTGATATAGACGTCATGGTCGGGCAGCAAGGTCTCGACCGTGCCGCGCAGCAGCGTCGCGTAATGGCCCGACATCGGCGCCACCACCAGCACGCGGGGGTCGCGGCGGTCGGTCTGGCGCTGGAAGTGCAGCAGGTTGCAGAACGGCTTCTCGTAGACCACCACCTCGCGCACCGCGACTTCCGTCCCGTCGATCACTGTGGTCGGCAGCTCGAATTCCGGTTTGGCGTAGCGCCGGGTGGTGCGCTCGATCAGTTCGGCGCTGGCGGCGACGGCTCGGCCCATACTGGTATAGGCCATCGGCATCCACGGGTGAGAATACATGGTCTGAACGGCCTCGACCCACAGGCGGACCGGAGCGACCGCAGCATGCTGAAGCTCGTGGAGATGATAGAGCATCGACTCTTCCTTCGTACCGATTGCGACCACACAGTAGTTTTGTTACCCAAACACGGGTGGCCTGGCAATAAAATTATATTCTGTTACTGACCTGCGAAATAACCTTCCGGCTATCACCGTCTTGTCTAATTTGTGCACTGCAGTATGAGCCGCAAGCGGGGGCGAAAGTCAAGCTGCCCGTCGGCCAAGCCGGCCAGCTCAGCTCCGGTCGATCAGGTGCAGGAACGAGGCGACCACCGAACCCTTGGCCAAACCGGCCGGTCCCAGCGCCTGGCCGGCGGCGTCGCTGGCCTCGAACAAGGCCGGCGCCGGTCCCTGACCGGTGATGCTGGCATAGTGGAATTCATGGCCTCGATAAATGGTCCCGGCCGGCCCCAGCGCCCCGTCGGCCAGCAGCCGGGCCCGGCGATAGCCCAGATGCAGCCGCCTGGTCTTGAAGCTGGTTTCCAGCGGCAGCAGCCCGGCCATGGCGTGGCGGTGGCCATCGGCATCCTCGATGCCGTCGCCCAGCACCATGAAGCCGCCGCATTCGCCGAACACCGGAGCGGACCGCCCGGCCAGGCGCCGCAGGCCCGCCAGGAAGGTGCCGGCCTGGGACAAGTGGGCGCCGTGCAGTTCCGGATAGCCGCCCGGCAGATAGACGGCGTCGCCGTCCGGGGCCTGATCGGCCAGCGGCGAGAAGAAGGTCAGTTCGGCGCCGGCATCGCGCCAGCCCTGCAGCAGGGCCGGATAGGCGAAGGCGAAGGCCTGGTCGCGGGCGACGGCGATGCGCCCGGCCAGCGGCGGCAGCGGATGGGGCACCGGCCCGGCCAAAGCCGACGGCCGCGCCAGGGCCGCCAGGGCATCGACATCGACATGGGCGGCGATGGCGGCGGCGGCCTGGCTTAGGAAGCCGGCCAGGTCGGGATGCTCGACCGCCTGGACCAGCCCGAGATGGCGCGACGGCAGCACCAGATGGGGCAAGGGCGGCACGAAGCCCAAAGGCGCGATGTCGGGGCACATTTCGGCGCAGGCATGGGCGATCAGCCGGCGATGCTTATCGCCCGAAACGCGGTTGAAGATCACCCCGGCAATGGTCACGTCGGGCCGCGCCCGGGCAAAACCCAGCAGCACGGCCCCGGCCGAGGCGGCCTGGCCGCGTGCATCGATCACCAGCACCACCGGCCAGCCGGCCAGGGCCGCCACCTCGGCGGTCGAACCGGTCGCCTGGCCCGGCAAGGAATCGGCGCCGTCGAACAGGCCCATCACCCCTTCGCACACCACCAGATCGGCCGCCATCGACAAGGACGCGGCCAGGCCGGACAGGCTTTGCGGCCGCATCGCCCACGAATCGAGGTTCAGGCAGGGCCGCCCGGTGGCGGCGGCGTGGAAGGCGGGGTCGATATAATCGGGACCGACCTTGGCCGAGGCGACCCGAAGACCGCGCCCGGCCAGATGGGCCAACAGCCCCAGCGTCACCAGGGTCTTGCCGCTGCCCGAGGACGGCGCGGCGATGACGAAGCCGGGAGCGGCCATGCTATTTCAGATGCTTCTTCAGGCCCGCCGCGATGTCTTCGACCCCAACGCCGTGGGGGAAATGCTGGACGAAGCGGCCGTCGGGACCGATCAGGTACAGAATCGACGAATGATCGACGGTGTAGGCGGTGGGATCGTCGCTTTTCACCTTGGCGGCATAGACCTTGAACGCCTTCATCGCCGCCGCCACCTGCTCGTCGCTGCCGGTCATGCCGACCATGTCGGCGGTGAAGGCCGAGACGTAGCCGGCCATCACCTCGGGCGTGTCGCGAGCCGGATCGACGGTGACGAAAACCGGGGTGACCTTGGCGCGCTGAGCCTCGTCCAACCGATCCAGCGCCGAGGTCATCAGGGTCAGCGAGGTCGGACAGACGTCGGGACAGAAGGTGTAGCCAAAATATATCAATAGCCAGCGGCCACGGAAATCCTGGTCGGTGACGGTGCGGCCCTGGTGATCGACCAGGGTGAAGGCACCGCCGATGGCGCCATTGCCGCTGCTGGCCGATTGGTGCTCGGCGCCGGTCCACACCGCCAGGCGGGCGCCGATGGCCAAGGCCACCACCACCGCCACCGCCAGAATCGCCAGCAGGCTCGACCGCCCCTTCTTCATCACGTCCGCTCCCTAGATCATGCGCCAGGCCATGAAGCCCAGCATGCCGGCATTGGCCGCCAACAATAGCGGCGCCCATTTGAGCACCGGTTGCCGCCAGCGCGCTACCGCGAAATGGCCGACGGTGCCGACCAGCACCAGAACCGGCACGGTGCCGGCGGCAAAGGCCACCATCGCCAGGGCGCCGCCGAGCGCGTCGCCGCCGGCCGCCGCCGCCGCCAACGCCGCATACAGCAAACCGCACGGAATGAAGCCCAAGGCCATTCCCAAAAGCCAGCCGCGCCAGCCGGTCGGCGCGGCGAACAAGGGCGCGGCCAGGCGGCCGACATGACGGCCCCACCAGCCCTCGCCGCCGCCCGAGCCGCCGAATAGACCCTTCAGGCGCGGGATGGCCATGCCCAGCAGGAACAGGGCCGCCAAGGCCAGCAGGGCAGCGGCCAGCAGGCGCAAGGCGCCGCCCTGGGCCAGGCGGCCGGCGACGGCGCCGGCCAGGGCGCCCAGCACCGCATAGGTGGTGGCGCGGCCCAGGTGATAGGGGATCAGCAGGGCACCACCCAGGCGCCGCCATTCGTTCATCGCCGAGACGGGAATCGCCTCGAAGCGGGCGGCGGTCTGCGACAGCACGAACGGGCCGCACATGCCGGCGCAATGGGTCAGGCTGCCGACCAGCCCGGTCAGCGCCAGGCTGGTGATCAGGCCGCCATGGTCGGCGACGGCGACGCGGCACACCGCCAGGCCTTGCGTCAGCACGGCCAGGGCGTCGGTCATGCGCCGTCCCACCAATCCAGCACCGAGGCCAAACCCACCACCGGGCCGACCACGATCAAGGCCGGGGCCGGCAGCGGCCGGGCGGCGGCATCGGCGGCAATGCGTTCCAGGTCCGAGATCAGCACCGCCTGGTCGGGCGAAGCGGCCTTGGACACCAGCGCCACCGGGTCGGTGCCCGGCCGGCCGGCCTTGATCAGCCGGGCCGCCAGCTTCTCCAACTGGCGCACCGCCATGTAGAACACCAGGACCTGCGAGCCGGCGCCCAGCTTGTCCCAATCGACATCGGGCGGCAGGTCGCCGTCGGGGCCGTGGCCGGTGACGAAGGTCACCGTCGAATTACACTCCTTGGCGGTCACCGGAATGCCGGCATAGGCCAGGCCGCCGATGCCGGCGGTGATGCCCGGCACGATGCGAAAGGCGATGTTGGCCGCCGCCAGGGCCTGGGCCTCTTCCGGCCCGCGCCCGAACACGAAGGGGTCGCCGCCCTTCAGGCGCAGCACCCGCTTGCCGGCCTGCGCCAACTCGATCAGGCGGGCGGTGATGGCCGCCTGCTTGGGGCTGTCGGCGCCGCCGCGCTTGCCCATGGATTCCAGTTCCGCCCCGGGGGCGGCCAGGGCCAGGATGCGGCGATCGACCAAAGCGTCATGCACCACATGGTCGGCCGCGGCCAGGGCATGGGCGGCCAGCAGGGTCAACAGGCCCGGGTCGCCGGGGCCGGCGCCCACCAGCCAGACGGTGCCGGGCCGGAACTCGGGCAGGGCCAGACTCATGGCTTGGCGGGCCGAAGGATGTGGGTGTGGTCGGGGGCGTAAAGCCGGGAATCGGTGAAATCGGCACCGCCCAGCACGCGGCCGACCAGGATCAGGGCGGTGCGGGTCAGACCTGCATCCTTGACCTTGGCGCGGATGTCGCCCAGCGTGCCCTTGATGAAGGCCTGGTCGGGCCAACTGACCCGATAGGCCACCGCCACCGGGCAATCGGCGCCGTACAGCGGGGTCAGTTCCTTGACCACATGAGCCAGGTTGGCGATCGACAGGTGAATGGCCAGCGTCGCCCCGGTGGCCCCCAGGGTGGCCAGATCCTCGCCCTTGGGCATCGCCGAGGACCGGACCGCCGTGCGGGTCAGGATGATGGTCTGGCTGACGTCGGGCAGGGTCAGCTCGGCCCCCAGGGCGGCAGCCGCCGCCGCGAAGGACGGCACGCCCGGCGTGACGTCATAGGGAATGCCCAATTCGTCCAGCCGGCGCATCTGCTCGGCCACCGCGCCATAGATCGACGGATCGCCGGAATGGACCCGGGCGACATCCTGGCCCTTGTCGTCGGCTTCTTCCATCTCGGCGATGATTTCGCCCAGATTCATCGGCGCGGTGTCGATGATTCGGGCGCCGGGCGGCGCCTCGGCCACCACTTCGGCCGGCACCAGCGAGCCGGCGAACAGGCAGACCGGGCAATTGCGGATCAGGTTCAGGCCGCGCACGGTGATCAGATCGGGGGCGCCGGGGCCGGCGCCGATGAAATGGACGGTCATGATTCAGCTCAACTTCTTGGCATAGCCACGGGGAGTATAGACCCATTCCCGACTGCCCGCACGCATCCGCCGGGTCTCGCTGGAGCCTACCAGCACCAGGGTCAGCATGTCGGCATGGTCAGGAGTCAGCTCGCCCAAGGTGATAATCCGGATGCTTTCCTCGGGCCGGCCCAGCTGGCGGGCCAGGATCACCGGAGTTTCGGGGCCGCGGCCCGAGAGCAGGATGTCGCGGGCGCGCGCCAGCTGGTCGCGGCGGCGCTTCGACACCGGATTATAGAAGCACACCACGAAATCGGCGGCAGCCGCCGCCTGCAGCCGCTTCTCGATGGTTTCCCACGGCGTCAGCAGGTCGGACAGCGAGATGGTGCAGAAATCGTGGTTGACCGGCGCGCCGGCGCGGGCAGCCGCCGCCTGCAGGGCGGAAATGCCGGGGATCACCTGGATTTCGGCCCGCATCCAATCGGCGTGGCGCTCGCGGTCCAGCAATTCGAACACCAGGGTCGCCAGGGCATAGATGCCGGCATCGCCCGAACAGATCAGCGCGACATCCTTGCCGCGCCCGGCCAGTTCAAGCGCCATGCGGGCACGGTCGGCCTCGGCGCCCAGATCGCTTTCGTGGCGGGCCTTGCCCAGGGCCGCATCGCCCAGCAGGTCGAGATAAAGACCATAGCCCACCAGATCGGTGGCGGCGGCGATGGCTGCGCTGGCCTCGGGTGCGCGCCAGCCGGCCCAGCCCGGGCCGATACCGACCACCGACAGCCGGCCGCGCCCACGGCCGACCGCGCCGGCATCGATGCAATCGGGCGAGCGGGCGATGGCCAGGGTGGCGCGCTTCGACTTGGTCTTTTCCACCACCAGAATCGCCTGCGGGCCGGCGGCGGCCAGGGCGGCGCCTTCCGACACGCCGGGGCAGCCGATCTCGCGCGCCACCACCTCGGACGGATTGGCCAGGCGCGGCGCCTCGTCGGCCAGGCGGGCCGGGGTGAAGAAGCGGGCCGGCACGCCCAAACGCTGGGCCAGTTGCAGCACCGCCGGTTCGCAGGCCTTGAGATCGACCGAGACGACGCAGGCGATGGCACCGGCGGCCAGGCTGTTGGCGGCCAGAACCTCATCGACCAGACCTGCCAATTCGGCCGGGTCGCAATCTCGTTCGCAGCCGACGCCCAGGGCCAGGACCGGCGGATGCAGCAGCAATTCGTCCTCGTCGGTGGCGACCGCGTGGTCGGTGACGCGCACCAGCGGCTGGCCGTCCTCGGCCGTCGGCAGTCCGTCCAGCCACTCGGCATTGCCGGCCTCGACTTCCAGGCGCACGCGGCCGCCGGCCAGCAGGGCGGCGGTCACTGGCTTGATTGCGGCCGGGTTGCCGACGCGCCAGCCGGCCGGCGGCTCGTCGAGCGCCAGGCCCAGGGCGACGTCGCCGGCGGTGGTGATGGCAGCCTGGCCGCCGGTCAGCATTGCCACCTGTCGCGCCAGCTGGTTGGCGCCGTGATGGCCGCCCAGAAGCGGCACCACCGCACTGCCGTCCACCGCGACCGCCAGCACCGCCGGCTCGGATTGCTTGTCGGCCAGAAGGGGGGCCACGGCGCGGACCAGGATGCCGGCGGCGCACACGCCGATGATGCGCTTGCCTTGGGCGAACAGCTCGCGCATGTGGGCCATGGTGTCGGCGAACAATTCGTCGGCATCCTCGACCCGGCCGGCCAGGCCGTGCAACTGGGCGCCGGGAACGCCGTTCCGGATCAGGCGGGCGGTGGGCAGGGCGGCTGGGGTCAGGCAAAGAACGACGGTCATGGATGCACCAGGATCAACGAGAAATAGGACAAATCGGCGGAATCGGACAAAGCCACGATGCGCTGGTCGGAAAGCGTGGCGCGCTCGACCACCACGGCGCGCGACGCCAGGCCCAGCCGGGTCAGCAGGGCGGCCAGACGGGCACGGTGGCGGCCGACCTTCATGATCACCGCCGCATCGGATGCCTGCAACAGCGCCTCGATGCGGGCATCGGGGGCGGTGGCGGGGATCACCGCCAGGGCATTGTCCAGCAGGGTCAGGGGCTGCAAGGCGGCAGCCGCCGCGGCCATCGGCGACGACACGCCCGGCACCACGGCGACCGGAAAGCGATCCTTCAGGCGGGCCAGCACATAGATGAACGAGCCGAAGAACAAGGGATCGCCCTCGCACAGCACGCCGACGTCGCGGCCGGCTTCCAGATGGCTGGCGATGGCCCGGCAGGCCCCATCATAGGCGGCGTCGGTGTCGGCGCGGTCGGGGGCGAAGGACAGCCGGATGGCGATCTCGGTCTTGCCGGCCGGGATGAAAGGCGCGGCGATGGTCCGCGCGAAGCCCTCGCCCTCCAGCGGCGCCGGCCAGGCCAGCACCGGCAGCCGCTCCAGCAGGCGGGTCGCCTTGTGGGTGATCAGTTCGGGGTCACCCGGGCCGACCCCGATGCCCCACAGGGTGCCGGTCATGGTCAGTGGTCGTGATCGTGGTGATGTTGGTGGTGGTGCCCATGGTCGTGATGATGACCATGATCGTGATCATGATGATGGTCGGAATCGGTGCCGATGCCGACCACATGATGGTGATGTCCGGCCTGGACGGCGCCGACCTGGGTCTCGTAGCCGACCACCTGGGCGCGGTACTTGCACAGGGTGCAATTCATGTGGGTGCGGCCTTCCAGAATCTCCTCGATCCGCTCGACGAAGCTGTCGATCACCAGCGGATGGTCGTTGAGATAACGCGCATTGACGATCTCGATGCCCGGATGCGCCGCCGCCGCCTGGTCGGCCTGGGCATAGATGCGCTTGACCAGGATGCCGGTGAACAGGAAATAGGGGAACACGACGATGCGCTTGTAGCCTAGCCGCACGACGCGATCCAGGGCCTGGTCGACCAGCGGATAGGCGACGCCGGAATAGGCGGTCTCGGCCCAGCCGAAACCCATGCCTTCCCACAGCATGCGCGCCACCTTCGAGACGTTGGAATTGGCGTCGGGGTCGTTGGTGCCGCGCCCGACCACCAACAGCAGCGTGTCCTTGCGCGACACCGAGGCGTCAAGGCTGGCCAGCGCCTCTTCGATGCGGGCGGCGGATGCCGCCAGCAGCTTGGGATCGACCGCCAGCTCGCGGCCGAACTGGATCTGCATGCCGGGATGTTCGGCGGCGAAGGAATTCAGCTCCCACGGCAGGTCGTTCTTGACGTGGCCGGCGGCGAACAGCATGCCGGGCACCGCCAGCACCCGGGTCACGCCCTTGGCCTGCAACGCGGCCAAGCCATCCTTGATGACCGGACGGGCGAATTCCAGATAGCCGGACTCGACCGGATATTGCGGGAAACGATGGGCCAGATGATGGGCCAGATGGGCGAACTGCTCGGTCGCCTCGACGTCGCGGCTGCCGTGGCCGCACACCATCACCCCGATTTTTTCCGACATGCGCGTGGTCCTTGCCTTCGTGCGTTTCCTGATCCGAACCGGCTGGTCCTTGCCTTCGGCCGGCTGGGTCGGGACTATAGGAGGGTCGGCAGCGATTTGTAAGAGTTTCCTTCCTCGATTATGCTGCCCGCCATGCTGCCTTTCGGAACCCACTTCGGCGCGGCCCCCGACGCCCTTTTGATGCTGTTCATGGCCCTTGGCGTCGATGCCGTGCTGGGCGAGATGAACTGGCTGTTTCGCTTCGTGCCCCATCCGGTGGTGCTGATCGGCAACGCCATCGCGGGGCTGGAACGGCGCCTGAACCGCGCCACCTTGCCCGAGCGCGATCGCCGCCTGCGGGGCTTCGTCACCGTCGGCCTGATGCTGATGGTGGCGGTGGGGGTGGGTTGGGCCATCGCCTTCGTCGCCCGCTCGCTGCCGCACGCCTGGATATTCGAGGTGTTCGCCGCCGCCACCTTGCTGGCCCAGAAAAGCCTGTTCCACCATGTCGACGACGTCGCCCGGGCGCTCGAGGCCAAGGGGCTGGAAGCCGGGCGCTATGCCGTCTCGCGCATCGTCGGCCGCGACCCGCAAAGCCTGGACGAACACGGCGTGGCCCGCGCCGCCATCGAATCCCTGGCCGAGAACTTCTCGGACGCGGTGGTGGCTCCCGCCTTCTGGTACGTGCTGTTCGGCCTGCCCGGCCTGGTCGCCTATAAGGTGGTCAACACGCTGGACAGCATGGTCGGGCACAAGAACGACCGCTACCGCGCCTTCGGCTTCGCCGCCGCCCGGCTGGACGATGGGATGAATCTGATCCCGGCCCGGCTGTCCGGGCTGATCGTGGTGCTGGCCGCCGCCTTCGCCGCACGCGGCAATCCGTGGCGGGCCTTCACCACCATGATCAAGGATGCCCGCCACCACCGCTCGCCCAATTCCGGCTGGCCCGAGGCGGCGATGGCCGGCGCCCTGGGCCTGGCCCTGGGTGGGCCGCGCAAATATCCCGGCCTGATCGTCGACGAGAAATGGATCGGCCAGGGTCGGGCGCGGGCGACATCAGCCGACATCGACCGGGCGCTGCACCTGTTTTCCGCCGCCTGCCTGCTGCATGCCGGGCTGGTGGTGCTGGTGTTGTGGATTCAGTCCCTGCTGGCCAGCTGAAGCAGCCGATCCAGATCGACATGACCGGCCAGATGGGCGGCCAGACCATCCAGCACGCGCTCGACCAGCGCGTCATGGGCAAGATCGCTGCCGCCGCCCAGGAAGGCGCTTCGGAAGCGGTCGGACGAGAACAGCCCGTGCAGATAGCCGCCCATCACCCGCCCATCCGACGACACCGCGCCGTCGGGCCGGCCGGCCAAGGTCAGGAACGGCCGGGCGCAATCGGGGCCATCGGTGCGGCCCATATGCATCTCGTAGCCGTGAACCGGATGGCCGGCCGGGTCGAAGCCCGCCACCTCGACCAGGGTCTTTTCGGCGCTGATGACGGTGTCGACCTCCAGATAGCCCAGGCCTTCGGCCACCGATCCGGCCGGGCCTTCCAGCCCCAGCGGGTCGGCAACGGATTTGCCCAGCATCTGGAAGCCGGCGCAGATGCCCAGCACCTTACCGCCGCGACGCAGATGGGCGGCCAGGTCGATGTCCCAGCCCTGGGCGCGCAGGAAGGCCAGGTCGGCGATGGTCGCCTTGGAACCCGGCAGGATGATCCAATCGGCATCGCCGGGCAGGGCCTGGCCGGGGCCGACGAAGGAAAGCGTCACCCCCGGTTCGGCCGCCAGCGGGTCGAAATCGTCGAAATTGGCCATGCGCGACAGACGGGTCACGGCGATCTTCACGGCACCGCTGCCGCCGCCCTTGGGGGCGGTGGCGCCGTCCTCGGCCGGCAGCAGGGCGGCGTCGGGGAAAAACGGCACGATGCCCAGGCAATCGAGCCCGGTGCGGGCCTTGATCAGCTCGACCGCCGGGGTGAAGAGCGACGCATCGCCGCGGAACTTGTTGATGACATAACCTTTCAGCCGGGCGCGTTCGGCCGGCGGCAGCAATTCCCAGGTGCCGACGATGGCGGCGATGACGCCGCCGCGATCGATGTCGGCCACCAGCACCACATCGATATCGGCCGCCTCGGCGAAGCCCATATTGGCGATGTCGGCGGCGCGCAGATTGACTTCCGCCGCGGCTCCCGCCCCTTCCACCAGCATCAGGTCGGCGCCCTGGGCCAGGCGCTGGAAGCTTTCCAGCACGCGCGGTAGCAGGGTCGGCTTCAGGGCGTAATAGTCGCGCGCGCTGGCATTGGCCAGCACGCGGCCCTGCACCACCACCTGGGCGCCGACATCGGATTGCGGCTTCAGCAGCACCGGATTCATGTCGGCGACCGGGGCAATTCTGGCGGCGCGGGCCTGCAACGCCTGGGCGCGGCCGATCTCGCCGCCATCCTTGGTGACGGCGGCATTGTTGGACATGTTCTGCGGCTTGAACGGGCGGACGGCCAGGCCGCGACCGACGAAGGCCCGGGCCAGGCCGGCCACCAGCAGGCTTTTGCCGACATCCGACCCGGTGCCCTGGAACATCAGGGCCGGGGGGTGGCGACCCGAGCAGGGTGATTTCATGTTAAATCGCCCTGCTCATGCCGCCATTGAGGCGGCGGCCAAGCAAACCGGAGGTTTGCGCCCGGCGAGGGGCAAACGAAAAGGATCAATCTAGCGCGCAAGGACGTCTCGCAGGCGGTCGGCCTGGGGGCTGTCGAGGCGGCGCGCCAGCACGATATCCTCGGGAGCCGGGTTACCGCCGTAGAAGCCGGCATTCCACGAATGGCGCGGCAGGATGCCCGATCCTTCCAGCGAGGCGCCGCCATAGGCGCCGATGGCCTTGTTGAAGGCATAGATGTCGGCGCCGGCATTGGTGGTGGTCGAGGCCTCGGCGCCGCCGCCGATATGGGCCACCGCCACCGAGGCGTCGGCGCCGGCCTTGAAGCGGTTTTCCATCACCGCCTTCAGGCCGGCATCGGACATGATGACGAAAATGGTCTCGGCGTCCTGGATTCCGATCTGCAGCCCGACCGATCCCGACGCCACCGAATAGAAAGCCGGACCCGACCAGCGGCCGCTATTGTCTTTCACCAGCAGCACGCCGGTCCCCCATTCGGCCCCCAGGATGAAGCCACCCTTGACCAGATCGGGGACGATCAGCACCGCCCGGGCGCGGGCCAGGCGGGGATCGAGCTCGCGCGCCATCCCGGGATCGCGGCGCAGCCGTTCGACGCTGGTGGCGGCCTTGGCCAGCACCGCCGCTCCGTCGGACGCGGCTTGCCCCGACGCCGGATGGGGCGCGGCCAGCAACAGGGTCAACAGGGCAAGGACGATCAGACGCATGGGTTCAGGCTAGCCGGCCGGCGGTTAGGAAGCGGTTAAAACTCGATGCCCGGCTGGGCCTTGATGCCGTCGCGGAACGGGTGCTTGACCATCGCCATCTCGGTGACGAGGTCGGCCGCCTCGATCAGGGCCGGCGCGGCGTTGCGCCCGGTCAGCACCACATGCTGGCCGTCGGGGCGGGCCTTGATCGCCGCCAGCACATCGTCGAGCGCCAGGTAATCGTAGCGCAGCGCCACGTTGATCTCGTCCAGGATCACCAGGCGGATGGCGGGGTCGGCCAGCATCTCGGCGGCCATCGCCCAGGCCCGCCCGGCGGCGGCGACGTCGCGGGCGCGGTCCTGGGTCTCCCAGGTGAAGCCCTCGCCCATCGCCTTGAAGGTCACCAAAGGTGCGAAGGAATCCATGATCCGGCGCTCGGCGGTGTCCCAGGCGCCCTTGATGAACTGGACGATGCCGACCGGAAAGCCGTGGCCGACGCAGCGCAGCGCCATGCCGAACGCCGCCGTCGATTTGCCCTTGCCCGGCCCGGTATGGACGATCACCAGCCCCTTCTCGCCCTGCTTCTTGGCCATCAGCTTGTCGCGGCTGGCCTTCTTCTTGGCCATCTTGTCCTTGTGGCGGTCAAGGTTGTCGTCGTCAATCATGGCGGCTCCGGGGTAAGGGGAGGCCGATGGTGCCCCGAAATGCGAGCCGTTCGCAAGAAAGAAGCGTGGCGATCGGCGCATCGCTATAGTAGAATGTAGTCATATAATGATATGGGGAGTCCGGAAATGTCCGCCAAAACCTGGCTGTTCATCGCCTCGGTGGTCACCGTCGTCTGCGGCGTCGCCGGTTTTGCCGTCCTGGGCATCATCGCCAAGGTCCCGGCCGGAGAATATTGGATGGTGGTGCTGGGCGGCCTGGTGGTCGGCGGCGCTTGGCTGGCCTTGATCACCGTCCTGCACCGGCAAAGCCTTAGGGAATAAAACCGGCCATGTCCCGCACGCTTTCGGGCGTGTGACCGGCGGCGCGCAGGCTGGCGATGGTCAGCGCACGGTCGCGCTTGGCGAATCGACGCCCCGATTCGTCGGTCAGCAGGCGGTGGTGGTGCCAGACCGGCACCGGCAAGCCCAGCAATTCCTGCAGCAGGCGATGGACGTGGGTGGCCTCGAACAGGTCGGCGGCCCGGGTCACCAAGTTCACCCCTTGCAGCGCATCGTCGACCGTCACCGCCAGATGATAGCTGGTCGGCGTGTCCTTGCGGGCCAGCACGACGTCGCCGAACAGCTCGGGCCGGGCCGCGACGATCCCCGCCGCCTGGTCCCGCCAGTCCAGTTGCCCGACCAGATCCACCGCCTTGGCCATGTCCAGGCGGACGGCGTGCGGTTGGCCGCTGGCCAGACGTTCGGCCCGCTGGGCCGGGTCCAGGCGACGGCACAGACCGGGATAGACCGGCCCGTCGGGGCCGTGCGGGGCGTGACCCGAGGCATTGATTTCCGCCTCGATATCCTTCCTGGTGCAAAAGCAAGGGAAAAGCAGGCCCATCGCGTCCAGCCGGGCCAGGGCGGCGGCGTAATCCGCCAGATGGCTCGACTGCACCCGCACCGGGCTTTCCCACTCCAGGCCCAGCCAGGCCAGATCCTCGAAGATGGCGGCGACGAATTCGGGGCGGCAACGGACCGGGTCGATATCCTCGATGCGCAGCAGGAAGCGACCGCCGGCCACGCGCGCCGCCTTCCAGCCGAACAAGGCGGAATGGGCATGGCCCAGATGCAACAGGCCGGTGGGGCTGGGGGCGAAGCGGGTGACGATCGGGGGTTGGTGCATGGGGGCAAGCATACCATAATCAGGACAACCATTATCCCGAGCGGAGAGAACCGATGTCCACCCCCCTGTCCGGCCCCGCGGCCGAGCCTTTGTCGGGCGGCCCCGCCCGCCAATTGGTGATCTTGCTGCATGGCGTCGGCGTCGATGGGTCCGACCTGTTTGGGCTGGTGCCCTATATCGCCCCGGCCCTGCCCGACGCCGCCTTCATCGCCCCCGACGCGCCGCACGCCTATGACATGGCGCCGTTCGGGCGGCAATGGTTCTCGCTGGCGGATCGTTCGAACGCGGCGCTGGCCGCCGGCATCCGCGCCACCGCGCCGCTTTTGGATGCCTTCATCGATTCGCAACTGGCGGCGCGCGGGTTGGAGGACCAGCACCTGGCCCTGGTCGGCTTCAGCCAGGGCACGATGATGAGCCTGCATCTGGGTCCGCGCCGCGCCCGGCCGGCGGCGGCGATCGTCGGCTTTTCCGGCGCGGTGGTGGCCCCGGAAGCGCTGGCCTCGGAACTGGCCTGCCGGCCGCGCATCCTGCTGATTCACGGCGATTCCGACGAGGTGGTCAACCCCGATTGCCTGCCGGCGGCGGAAGCGGCCTTGGCCAGCTTCGGCATCCCGGTCATCACCGAGGTCCGCCCCGGCCTGGGCCACGGCATCGACGGCCCCGGCCTGACCCTGGCCACCGCCTTCCTGCGGCAAAGCTTCGGGCTGGACGCGTGAATCTCGTGCTTAACGTCGGTCTGCGTTTGGTGGAATCTGATTTCTATCTCGTCACCCTCGGGCTTGACCCGAGGGTCCATGCTGCGGAGGGCGGTTTCGAACCATGGATGGCCGGGTCAAGCCCACTGCTGTCCGGTTTAATTTAGTGGACTGAGTGCACGGCGTTGATTCTACTCGTGTTCAGACGTTTGGCGCGTCTCCTGGACACGAATTGGAGCAACACCGTGCGGCATCAGAATAGCGTTTTTCATGACTTG
>NZ_LWQU01000023.1 GCF_001650635.1 Magnetospirillum moscoviense
CAAGTCATGAAAAACGCTATTCTGATGCCGCACGGTGTTGCTCCAATTCGTGTCCAGGAGACGCGCCAAACGTCTGAACACGAGTAGAATCAACGCCGTGCACTCAGTCCACTAAATTAAACCGGACAGCAGTGGCTTAAGCCCGGCCATGACGGGTGGAGGAATTGTGCTTCATCCTGGACCGGACCGACCCTAAGGACACATACCCCCTATTCGTCGTCGAAGCGGCCCGGATAGGGAAGCGGGGCCGGATCGTCGTCCTCGGGTTCGGCCACCGCCTTGGCTTTCAAGGCGCGGCGCAGAATCTTGCCGGTGGTGGTCTTGGGCAGGCTTTCCAGGAAGTGAACCTCACGGGGCGCCATCGCGGTGCCCAATTCGTGGCGGGCGAACGACAACAATTCCAGCCGCAGGGAATCGCCGGCCTCGAAGCCGGGATTGACCGAGACGAAGGCCACCGGAACTTCCCGCAGCAGCAGGTCGGGCTTGCCGACCACGCCGGTTTCGCCCACCGCCGGATGGTTCATCAGCGAGCATTCGATCTCGAACGGGCCGATGGTGTGGGCCGCCGACTTGATCATGTCGTCGATGCGGCCGATGAACCATACGCAGCCATTGGCCCCCAGCCGCACCTGATCGCCGGTCAGGTACCAGCCGTCGGCGAATGACGCCTCGGTGCGGGCCGGGTCGTTCAGATAGCCGGAAAACAGTGACGGCAGGGTGGCGCGAATGGCCAATTCTCCGACCGCGTCGGCCTCCGTCGAGAAGTGCAGTTTGCCGTCCTTGGCGGTGGCGACCGCCGCCTGGACGCCCGGCAGCGGCCGGCCCATGCTGCCCGGCTCGGCGCAGCCGATGCGGTTGGCGATGGCGATGGCGCCGGTTTCGGTCTGCCACCAGGTGTCGAGAAACGGCACGCCCAGAGCCTTTTCACCCCAGGCCACCGCCTCGCGGTTCAAGGGTTCGCCGACGCTGGCGGCGACGCGCAGCGAGTTCTGGCGATACGAGCGGGCCAGCGCGGCACCGAAGCGCATCATCATGCGGATGTTGGTGGGCGTGGTGTACCACACCGTCACCTTCTCGTCCTTCAAGATGCCGTACCAGCGCCTGGTGTCGAACTCGGCCTCGTCGATCACCGACAGGCAGCCGGCCGCCAGCGGCGCGATGATGCCGTAGCACGAACAGGTCACCCAGCCCGGATCGGCGGTGCACCAATAGACGTCGTCGGGCGACAGTTCGAACACCTGGCGGGCGCTGACCAGCAGCGACAGCACGGTGCGGTGTGAATGGACCACGCCCTTGGGGGTGCCGGTGGTGCCGCTGGTGAAATGCAAAAGGGCCGAATCGGTCTCGGCGGTGGCGACCGGTTCTATCGGCGCGACCGTGTTGATCAAGGCGGCGAAGTCGTGACAGCCGGCGGGAATCTCGCCCGGCTCGCCGATGGTGACGACGTGGGCCAGGTCCGGCAGGGCAGCGCGGATGGTGGTCATCTTGCGCTGATAAAGGCTGGCGGTGGTGATGACCACGCGGGCGCGCGACAATTCCAGGCGGGCCTTCAACGGGCCGGGGCCGAAGGCGGAAAACAGCGGACAGAACACCGCGCCGGCCTTCCATGTCCCCAGCGCCGCCAGGAAGAATTCCAGGCCGCGATCCAGCAGCACGGCGACCACTTCGCCCTTGGCGACGCCCAGGCCAGCCAAGGCGGCTCCGACGCGGCCCGATTGCTCGGCCAGTTCGCCATAGGACAATTGGCGCCGTTCGTAGCGTCGGCCCAGGCTGACCAGGGCAGGGCGGCCGGCATGGCCGTCAGCGACGTGGCGGTCGGCCGTTTCGTAGGCGATGTTCAGGCCGCCGCCGGGCAAACCGGCCAGCAACGCGTGCGCCTTGCTCCAGTCAAAATCCGTGTCGCCGGCGGGGGCCCCCCGTCCGGATTTCGCCTTGGCCATTCATCCTCCCGCCCGGTCCAGCCGCCGGGTAGTGTCCTTTGCTGGTGGTCGAGCATTCTGCGTGCAGCAAGGCGCAAGCGCAATGATCTGAATCGCAAGCCAGAAATGCATCAAATCATGGCTTGGTGACGCGGGCGGCGATGTCGGGCGCCAGCGCGGTGCTGGCCTGGCCGGCCTTGCCGTTGGCCGGGGCTCCCAGCCTGCGCGCCTCGGTTGCGAAGCTGGCGCTTGGCACCGCGCCGCCCAGCACGCGGCCGCCCTCGAAGGTGAAGGTGCCGACATGGATGGCGGCCAGGGTCGGTTGACCGGCCCGCCACACCAGCACCGGCGCGCCGGAATCGCCATGAACCGCGTCGCAATCATGGGTCAGAAGCCCGGCCCCCATGCGGCCGACCACGGCGCAGCCGATATGGGCGGCGGGGATATGCGCCTTGTCCTGGCCGTAGCCGACGGCGACCAAGGAATCAACGGCTGCGGCCGCCTCGCCGATGGCGACCCAGCCGGCGATGTCGCCCAACGGCTCGGCCAGGGTCAGCACCGCCCAATCATGGGCGGCCAGCGCCGGTGAATAGGGTTGGCCGAACTGCCAGCCCGACGCGATGCTGGTGGCGACAACCCGGGTGGCGCCCAGATAGGCGCCCCGGGCATAGCCGGCGACGACATGCAGCGAACTGGGCGGCATCGGCCGCAAGGTGCTTTTGTTCCACAGGCAATGGGCGGCGGTGACGGCCAGGGCCGGGCCGACCAGGATGGCGCTGCAATGGCCGCCCTTGCCGTTGTTGAGCCGGGCCACCGCGCTCCATGGATATTGGTTGGCGGCGACCTCGACGCGGTCGTCGGCGCCCTTGATGCCCTTCAGCCCCTGGGCGGCGGCGGGCAGGGCGGCGATCAGCACCGCCAGGGCGCCAAGGCGGGTCATCATGTCAGCCTGGCCTTAATGGCGGCGGCGATGTCGGTGGCGGCGTTCAGCGGCGGGTGGCTCCAGCGTTCCAACCGGGTGCCGGCCTCCAGCGGCCGGGCCAGGCCCAGGGTGAACAATTGGGCGTGCAGGCGGGCATGCTTGGCCACCACCCAGCCGTCGGGGGCGAACAGATAGACCGGGGCGGGGCTGGCGCAGGCCTCGCAGGCCATGGACACCGAATCGCCCGTCACCACCAGGGCATCCGCCAACGCCAGGAAGCCGAAATAGGGATTGTCGCCGGCAGCCCCCCAGCGATGGATGAAATTGGGCTGGGGGATGGCGGCCAGCAGGGCTTGTTCGGATTCGGCGCCGGTGCGGCGGCTGGTGGTGACCAGCAGCGAGCCGCCCGTCGCCAGGTCGGCCGCCCGCCCGCCCAATTCGGCGGCCATGGCGGGGGTGAAGGGGCGCCGCCGTGTCGCACCACCCACGATCACCGCCACCCACGGCCGGGGCAGGTGGGCGAAGCGGGGCGCCCACATCTCGGCCGCCTCGGCCAGTTTGGCGGGTGTCACCCGGTGCGGCGCCCCGGTGATCGGCAGCACCAAGCCGCCGGTAAGCCGGCAATCGTCATGGCTGGGCACGGCGATGATGTCGAACTCGGCCCGCCCGCCCGGGCCTGGGTCCATGATCTGCACCAGCAGCGCCCCCGACCGGCGCTTGATCCAGCGGGCGACCGGCGCGGTGCGCCGCCCGGCGGCAATCACCACCCGCGGCCAGGGTGCGGTCAGGACGGCGGCCGAGTCGGCGGTGATGCCGGTCAGGCTGGCGCCGCGCAGCAGGTTGGGCAGCCCGCCCAGCCGGCCGTACCGGATGTCTTTGACGACGAACGGCTGGCCCAGAGCCTCGGCGACGCCCAGGCACTGGCCGACATTGCCTGCGCGGTCGTCGGCCAGGACCCAGATCGGGGCAGTTTCGCTCACCCTATTTCCCCTTGAAGGCGGGGCGACGCTTTTCGCGGAAAGCGGCCATGCCCTCGGCGTAATCCTCGGTTGCCAGGAAATCGTAGCATTCATTCAGTTCGGCGTCGCTGATCGGCGTGGCATCGTCCAGGCGGGCCAGGAAGGCCTTGTGCCAGCGATTGGCCAGCGGCGCGCCGGCCGCGATGCGCTTGGCGGTGGCGTGGGCTTCGGCCTCGGCCTCGTCGTCGGCGACGACGCGGTTCAACAGTCCCTTGGCGAAGGCCTCGTCGGCGTCGAACACACGGGCCTCCAGCAAGATCTCGGCGGCGACCGCCGGGCCGGCGATACGGCGGATGGCATTGATCTCGGGATAGGCCATCACCACCGAAATCTTGTTGATCGGCACGCCGAACTTGCCCGACTTGGCGGAAATGCGCATGTCGCAGCAGCAGGCCAGTTCCAGCGCGCCGCCGACGCAGGGGCCGAAGATCAGCGCGACCACCGGCTTGGGGCAGGTCCTGACCGCGTCGAGCGCGCGGCGCATCACCACGTCGTATTCCTTGGCCTGGGCGGCATTGGCGCGCAGCGTTTCGAATTCCTCGATGTCGGCCCCGGGCGCGAAGGCCTTTTGGCCGATTCCGCGCACGATGATGGCGCCGACCGAGGCATCATCGGCCAGGCTCTCGAAGGCCTGGGCCAGGCCCTGCCACATCGGCAGGTTCAGCGCGTTCATGCGGTCCGGGCGGTTCAGCACCACCGTCGCGATGTTGCCTTCGCGGTTCACCAAGATAAGATCGGACATCAATGCGCTTCCTTGATTGTCGGCTTGCAGGAAAGCGCGATTGTGCCTATAGACCGCAAAGCCGACAACCCAGGCATAAGGTGTTCTTCCATGCAGACCGCTTCCCGCACGCCCGAACAGAAGCAGGCGGCCATCACCACCGCTCGCATCTTGTTGGAAATCAAGGCCGTCAACTTCCGTCCGGAAGAGCCTTACATCCTGACCTCGGGCTGGGCCAGCCCGGTCTATGTGGATTGCCGCAAGGTGATTTCCTTCCCGCGCGCGCGCACCACTATCTGCAACCTGATGACCCAGGCGATCACTCGTGACGCCGGCTACGAATCGACCGACGCCATTGCCGGCGGCGAGACGGCGGGCATTCCCTATGCCGCGTGGATTTCGCAATCGATGGGTTTGCCGATGCTGTATGTCAGGAAGAAGCCCAAGGGCTTCGGCCGCAACGCCCAGATCGAGGGCGAGTTCGCCCCGGGCGCCCGCGTCGTGCTGGTCGAGGATCTGGCCTCGGACGGCGCCTCGAAGGTCAATTTCTGCAACGCCATCCGCGAAGCCGGCGGCGTGATCAAGCATTCGGCGGTGGTGTTCTTCTACGGGGTGTTCCCCGGCGCCCTGAAGTCGCTGAACGAAGCCGGCGTCAGCCTGTCCTATCTGGCCAATTGGTGGGACGTGCTGGAAGTGGCCGAGCAGGACAGCCTGTTCGACAAGAAGACCATCGAGGCGGTGCGCAGCTTCCTGCACGATCCGGTGCAATGGTCCAAGCTGCACGGCGGTCGAGCCGAATAGGACCAAATCCGAAGGCTCTATTCGTGAATCGTATTGACGGTCACGCCCCCATGGCGGCGGCGAGGCAATATCGCGCGGTCGGGTCCGG
>NZ_LWQU01000024.1 GCF_001650635.1 Magnetospirillum moscoviense
GCTGATGCTCACCCTCCGTGACGCCATCCCCAAGACTCATGCCCTGGCCAACGCGGAGTTCACCACCATCCGGCTCCGGCTGCTGAAATTGGGCGCCCGCGTCATCGAGACCGCCTCGCGCATCCGTCTCGCCTTCGCCGCAGCCTGCCCCGAGGCTGCCCTGATCCGCCACCTCGCCTCGGCGCTGATGCCCGCCGGACCGTGACCGACGGGGCCGTCATTGCCCCGATCAATCCCGCCCGACAACTCCAGACCCCGTCCGCCTGCCCATCACATCACCCAGACGACCGAAAGGCCGTCGTGGTCAGACGCGCCAAACGTCAGGCGACTACGGGGGCATACAATTCTGAGCGCCATGGTGAATAGGACGGGCTAACGGCATGACACCGAAGGGCCGGTAGGCAAGAACAGCCTACCGGCCCGTCGCCGCGCCTGCTCGGCAAACATTGCTGGGTGGGATCAATGCAGCGTTTGACCGCCGGTCAGCCGGGCTTGAATGGCGGCGAAGTCGTCCGGGTGATGGTCGAACCAGTCGGCCGAGGCGCTTCGGTGGCTTTCCTTGGCTGAGGCGGCGTAGATGCCGGCCTGCAGGGAATCGTCAATCTCGGGCTCGCCCAGGCGCTCGACCAGGCCAGCGATGATCAGCGACAATTCGGTCGGCGCGTCCATCGGCGGGTCCACCCGCTCCAGCGAGGCCCATATGCTGGACAGGTAGGCTCGGCGCATTTCCCAGTCGGAATCGGCGGTCAGCACCACCATCTGGTCGACCAGCGCCTGATAGGGCGGAATCAGATAATCGTAGGCGGTCATCGGCTTATCCTTTCGCCAGGTCGCGATGGCTGCCGTCGCAGCGCGGTTTGTCGAGCGTCCGCTTGCAGGCGCACAGCCACATGGTCTCGGTCCCCCCGGCGGTGAAGGCCGAAGGAGAGATGCCGGTTCCCTTGTGGGCACCGTCGCAGAAGGGCTGCCGCTTGCTGCGCCCGCAGGCGCACCAGTAATAGGTCTTGCCCTCTTGCACCTCGACCTCGATGGGCTGGGTTCCTGCGATTTCGGCTTCCATGGATCTGGTCCTTTCCGGTCATTGGGAAGGATGTGGGAATGCCGGCCGTTGCCGCCAACCGCCCCGGCGTTATATTGGTCCGATGTTGGCAGGTCTTATCCTGATCGTCGGCGCCTTGCTGGCCGTGTGGCTAGCGCGCGACTGGCTTGGCCGGGCCGGGCCGGGCGCGTTGAAACGCCTGGGCGTCGGGCTGGGTCTGGCCGCCCTGGTGGTGGCCGGCATCTGGCTGGTGGCGACCGGCAAGCTGGCCGGCCTGCTGGCCATCGGCGCCGGCCTGGCGCCGTGGATCGGGCGGGTGATGAAATTGCACGCTTTTTGGCGCTGGCTATCGACCGTTCGCCGCCCGGCCGAGCCGCCCCCAGCCCCGTCGCCGCCGGCCACAGCCATGAGCGCCGACGAGGCTCGCGCCGTCCTGGGCGTCGGCCCCGACGCCGATGCCGACGCCATCCGCGCCGCCCATCGCCGCCTGATGCTGGCCAACCACCCCGACCATGGTGGCTCGACCTGGATCGCGGCGCGCCTCAACCAGGCCCGCGATGTCTTGCTGGGATAAGCTCTGCCGTTGCATCCCAGGCCCCGGCATGGCAAAACAACGGCCGGCCCCGCCGTTCGGCGCGGCAGCGATTCTCTTCAGCAGGAGTTTCCTCGAATGGCTCGACGCGTTCGCAAGGCCGTGTTTCCGGTTGGCGGCATGGGCACCCGTTTCCTGCCCGCCACCAAGGCGATGCCCAAGGAAATGCTGCCGGTGGTCGATAAGCCGCTGATCCAGTACGCCGTCGAGGAAGCCGCCGCCGCCGGCTGCGAGCATTTCATCTTCGTCACCGGCCGCGGCAAGAACGCGCTGGAGGATCATTTCGACAACAACCCCGAACTGGTGCGCACCCTGCGTGAGCGCGGCAAGCTGGACCTGGTCGAATCGGTCACCAGCTGGATGCCGAAGTCGGGCCAGATCAGCTATACCCGCCAGAGCGAGCCGCTGGGCCTGGGCCACGCCGTGTGGTGCGCCCGCGACCTGGTCGGCGACGAGCCGTTTGCGGTCCTGCTGCCCGACGATCTGATCCTGGCCAAGACCGCCTGCCTGAAGCAGATGGCCGCCGTCCACACCGAAGTCGGCGGCCATGTCGTCGCCGTGTCGGACGTGCCGCGCGAACACACCAAACGCTACGGCATCCTGGATGTCGAATTCGACAATGGCCGCCTGGCCAAGGCCAAGGGCCTGGTGGAAAAGCCCGACCCCGAGGTGGCGCCATCGACCCTGTCGATCATCGGCCGCTACATCCTGCACCCCATGGTGTTCGAAGTGCTGGACAAGAAGGAAAAGGGCGCCGGCGGCGAGATCCAGCTGACCGACGCCATCGCCCAGACCATCGGCACCGTGCCGTTCCACGGCCTGCGCTTCGAGGGCAAGCGGTTCGATTGCGGCGACAAGGTCGGCTGGCTGGAAGCCAACGTCGCCTTCGCCCTGGCCCGCGAGGACATGGCCGATGCCGCCCGCGAAGTCCTGCGCCAGTTTCAGGTTTGATATTAAGCAAGGATAACGTCCCATGCGTATCGCGATGATCGGCACAGGCTATGTCGGCCTGGTGTCGGGAACCTGCTTCTCGGAATTCGGCATCGACGTGGTTTGCGTCGATAAGGACGCCGCCAAGATCGAGAAGCTGCATCAGAACGTCATGCCCATCTACGAGCCGGGCCTGGAGGATTTGGTCGCCGACAACGTCAAGGCCGGCCGCCTGTCCTTCACCACCGACCTGACGAGTGCGGTCAAGGACGCCGATGCGGTGTTCATCGCGGTGGGCACCCCCAGCCGCCGCGGCGACGGCCATGCCGACCTGTCCTATGTCTATGCCGCCGCCGAGGAAATCGCCGACGCCATGACCGGCTATACCGTCATCGTCACCAAATCGACCGTGCCGGTCGGCACCGGCGACGAGGTCGAGGCGATCATCAAGAAGCGCCGCCCCGATGCCGAATTCGACGTGGTGTCCAACCCGGAATTCCTGCGCGAAGGCTCGGCCATCAACGATTTCATGCGGCCCGACCGCGTGGTGATCGGCACCGAATCCGACCGCGCCCGCCACGTGATGAAGCAGCTTTATCGCGTGCTGTACCTGATCGAGACCCCGATCGTGTTCACCAGCCGGCGGACCTCGGAACTGATCAAGTATGCCGGCAACACCTTCCTGGCCACCAAGATCACCTTCATCAACGAGATCGCCGATCTGTGCGAGAAGGTCGGCGCCGACGTCCATGACGTGGCCAAGGGCATCGGGCTGGATGGCCGCATCGGCAAGAAATTCCTGCATCCCGGCCCGGGCTATGGCGGATCGTGCTTCCCCAAGGACACCCTGGCCCTGGTCAAGACCGCCCGCGACTATGACGCCCCCTTGCGCATCGTCGAGACCGTGGTCGATGTCAACGACAAGCGCAAGAAGGCCATGGCCGAGCGCGTGGTCAAGGCCTGTGGCGGCTCGGTCAAGGGCAAGACCGTCGGCGTGCTGGGCCTGACCTTCAAGCCGAACACCGACGACATGCGCGATTCCCCGTCGCTGGACATCATCCCCGCGCTGGTCGAGGCCGGCGCCATCGTGCGCGCCTTCGACCCGGAAGGCATGCATGAAGCCAAGAAGATGCTGCCGGCCATCACCTATTGCGACGACGCCCAGTCGACCTTGAAGGATGCCGACGTCTTGGTGTTGATCACCGAGTGGAACGAGTTCCGCGCCCTTGGCACCGACCGCTTGAAGAAGCTTCTGAAGGCGCCGGTGGTGGTCGATCTGCGCAATGTGTGGGACCCGGCCGAAATGCGCGAGGCCGGCTTCACCTATGTCAGCATCGGCCGGCCGTAAACCCGGCTGACCCCAATGTTCGACCGCCGCCCCGGCCCTCGGGGCGGCGGTTTTTATTTTTGCCCCTCGCCCGCGAGGGTTTTATTTTTCACAGGCACTTGAAATACTTCTCACAATAACCACGTTTTCGCGCCGATTTGTTTTATTTTGCGCACACCATGGACGCATGGTATTATTTATCTGATTATGCGATTTACCTTGCGGCTCCCACATGCTTCTGGGCCAGGGCCTATCGTTTGGCCTAACGGGGGCGCCCGATGTTCAAGACACAAGAAGACATGACCCGCGGCATCGCCGCCGCTTTCGCCATCCTGGACCGCTGGCGCCTGTCCCAGGCCGAAATCAACGGTGTGCTGGGGTTTCCCTTTGGCACCCAGATCGCCGAATGGCGGCGCGGCGAATTGTCCAGCATGCCGTCCGACGTGGTGCGGCGCTTCGGCTATGTGGTGGCGATCTATCGGGTGATCCAGAAACTTCCCACCGGCATCGACTGGCTGCGCCAGCCGATCCCCGATCTCGACAACCAGTCGCCGCTGGTCCGCATGGCGTCGGGCGATGTCGAGGACCTGAGAATCGTCCGCGACCGCTTCGAGCGCATTCTGAAAAGGCAGCAAGCATGACCGAAATCAGCGATTTCCAGCTCAGCCGGATCTATGCCAGCGGCTGGAATGCCGGTCGCAAGCACCCGTTCGACGACAACACCACCGTCGCCGACCTGGCCCAAAGCCTGAACCCGCATGGCGAGGAGCCGGAACGCGCCCGCTGGTCGCAAGGCTTCTCCGACGCCGCCAACCGTCAGATCAGCACCGCCTCGGGCCTGCGCAAGCGTTAGACCCTATGTTCGCCCCCTGAAACGGCTGGCGGTGCGTCCCACGGCATGTCCCAATCTAGGGTTGCGCCGGACTGGCCGGCGCCGAGCCTCAGACATGGGGGACGGACCTGATGAACGATATCATCTACGTAGGGCTGGATGTCCATAAGGCGACGGTTGCGGTCGCCATCGCCGAAGGGACGCGGGGCGGCGAAGTGCGCCAGTTGGGCAGCATCCCGAACCGCGCCGATCACATCGCCAAGCTAGCCCGTCTTATTCACCGGGACACGGAGTTTTGCTGGCGGATGTAGCGTAACGTCCTGATGCGGCGTAAGATTTTTGTGTTCAAACATCATCTTCGCCAAGGCTGAAAGCGCCACACCCGCCATGACTGACGATAGCCTGCTGCCGTTCTCGT
>NZ_LWQU01000025.1 GCF_001650635.1 Magnetospirillum moscoviense
CCGTCAAGTCGCTGGGATAGCGGAGGCCGCGCCGCTCATAGACCCGCCGGTTCTCCTTCGTCCACATGCTGCCCCCCCGATTCGTCTGGAGAGCTATGGAATCACAACTGATTCATCGGACTCAAGAACCTTCCGGACGGGCTCTTAGAACCACGCCACGCTTGACGGCGGGGCCGGCACGGGGTACCACCGGCCGGTTCCGCCGCATCGCGTCGCGCCTGGGGTCCATGCTGCGTTTTCTCGCCCTGATGTTCAGCCTGCTGCTGCTGCTCGCCATTATCGGCACGGGCGGGGCGGTCTATGTCTTCTGGCATTACGGGCAATCGCTGCCGGATTATCACCAGCTGGCCCATTACGAGCCGCCGATCACCACCCGCGTCTATGGTGGCGACGGCCGTTTGGTGGCCGAATACGCCGTCGAGAAGCGGGCCTTCCTGCCCATCGACGCCATCCCGCCGCGCATCAAGGAAGCCTTCCTGTCGGCCGAGGACAAGAATTTCTATGACCATGCCGGCGTCGATCCCATCGGCATCGCCCGGGCGGTGGTGGTCAATATCCGCAACAAGGGGATGGGGGCGGACCGCCGCCCGGTCGGCGCCTCGACCATCACCCAGCAGGTGGCCAAGAACTTCCTGTTGACCAACGAAGTGTCGATCGCGCGCAAGATCAAGGAAGCGATCCTGGCCTTTCGCATCGAGCGGGCCTTCTCGAAGGACCATATCCTCGAGCTGTACCTGAACGAGATTTATCTCGGCATGGGCAATTACGGCGTGGCGGCGGCGGCCAATTCCTATTTCAACCGCGCCCTTGACGAGCTGACGGTGGCCGAGGCCGCCTATCTGGCGGCGCTGCCCAAGGCGCCCAACAATTACCATCCCATCCGCCACGCCCAGGCCGCCAAGGAACGGCGCGACTGGGTGATCGGCCGCATGCTGGAAGACGGACGTATCACCCGCGCCGAGTACGAGCAGGCGGTGGCCGAGCCTTTGGTGATGCGCAAGCGCGACGACGGCCAGGTGATCGTCGGCGCCGACTATTTCGCCGAGGACATCCGCCGCGACCTGGCCGCCCGCTTCGGCGAGCAGGCCCTTTACAAGGGCGGCCTGGTGGTGCGCTCGACCGTCGATGCCCATCTGCAGGCCCATGCCTCGAAGGTGCTGCGCGACGGTCTGATGTCCTATGACCGCCGCCATGGCTGGCGCGGCCCGGTCACCCGCATTCCGGCCGGTCAGGGCTGGCAGCAGCGTCTGGCGGCGGTGCCCTATCCGCAAGGGGCCGAGCCGTGGTCCCTGGCGGTGGTGCTGGCCCTCAACGAGCCCAATGCCCTGATCGGCTTCGCCGACGGCCGCACCGCCACCATTCCGTGGATCGAACTGCGCTGGGCCAGGCCGTGGATGAAGGACCAAGAGGTCGGGCCGATGCCGAAGAAGGCCGGCGACGTGGTCCAGCCCGGCGACGTCGTGCTGGTCGAGGCCGGGGCGCGGACCGAAGAGGGCAAGACCCTGGCGGCCGGTCAATATTCGCTGCGCCAGATCCCCAAGATCGAGGGCGCCCTGGTGGCCATGGACCCCCATACCGGCCGGGTCAAGGCCATGGTCGGCGGTTGGGCCTATGGCAAAAGCCAGTTCAACCGCGCCACCCAGGCGCTGCGCCAGCCGGGCTCGGCCTATAAGCCCTTCGTCTATCTGCCGGCGCTGGAACATGGCTACACGCCGTCCTCGCTGGTGCTGGACGCCCCCATCGCCCTGCCGCAGGGACCGGGTCTGCCCTTGTGGCGGCCCAAGAATTACGGCGGCGACTTCCTGGGGCCGACCACGCTGCGCGTCGGCATCGAGAAGTCGCGAAACCTGATGACCGTGCGCCTGGCCCAGGCCATCGGCATGAATACCGTCGCCGATTATGCCCAGCGCTTCGGCATCTACGACAATCTGCCGCGCCAGCTGGCCATGGCCCTGGGCGCCGGCGAAACCACCGTGCTGAAGCTGACCGCCGCCTATGCCCAGTTGGTCAATGGCGGCAAGAAGATCACGCCGACCCTGATCGACCGTATCCAGGACCGCAACGGCCGCACGGTGTTCAACCACGACAAGCGCTTCTGCGACGGCTGCTGGCCGGTGCAGTATTCCGGCCAGGAAATGCCGATGGTGCCCGACCTGCGCGAACAGATCATCGATCCGGTCAGCGCCTATCAGATGGTGTCGATCCTGGAAGGCGTGGTCCAGCGCGGCACCGGCCGGGCCGTCGCCGCAATCGGCAAGCCGCTGGCCGGCAAGACCGGCACCTCGAACGACAGCTATGACGTGTGGTTCGTCGGCTTCTCGCCCGATCTGGCGGTCGGCGTGTTCGTCGGCTTCGACGAACCGCAAAGCCTGGGCGACAAGGAAACCGGCGGCTCGATCGCCGCTCCGGTGTTCCGCGACTTCATGATGGAAGCCTTGAAGGACAAACCGGCTACGCCGTTCCGCGTGCCGCCCGGCGTGCGCATGGTCCGGGTCAACGCCACCTCGGGCAAGCCGGCGATGCCGGGCGAGGCCAAGGCCATCCTGGAGGCCTTCAAGTCCACCGACCGCATGCCGTCCGAAGACGAGGACGTCCTGGAGGGCGAGGGCGCCGAGGGCTTCACCTTCAATCCGCTGCCCACCGAGACCGGACCGTCGCACGGACTTGTCATGCCCAACGCGCCGCCGCCGCCGCCCACCGGGCCGGCTCCGACCTCGGGGGGCTTGTACTAGGGCGCGCCTTCCCCTAAAAAAGCCGCCTGCATCAGTTCCTTGCTGGAAAGGACCATCCCTTGCGCGCCGAGATCGAAGCGCTGGCCGCCGATATTCGCAAGTCGCAGGCCCTGTTGAAGCGCCACCTGAATTGGGACGAGGCGTTGCGTCGCCTGGACGAGTTGAACGCCGCCTCGGAAGACCCCAATCTGTGGAATGACGGCGACAAGGCGCAGAAGCTGATGCGCGAGCGCACCCAGCTCGACAGCCAGATTTCCACCTGCCGCCGGCTGGAAACCGAGATGGCCGACCTGATCGAGCTGATCGAGATGGCCGAGGCCGAGGGCGATGCGGATGTCGCCGCCGACGCCGAGGCGCAATTGCGCGCGCTCAAGGCCCTGGCCGCCCAGATGGAGCTGGAAACCCTGCTGTCGGGCGAGGCCGATTCCAACGATTGCTACGTCGAGATCAATGCCGGTGCCGGCGGCACCGAATCTCAGGATTGGGCCCAGATGCTGCTGCGCATGTATATGCGCTGGGCGGAAAAGAAGGGCTTCAAGGTCGAATATCTGGAAGAAAGCGCCGGTGAAGCCGCCGGCATCAAGTCGGGCACCATCCGGGTGTCGGGTCACAATGCCTATGGCTGGCTGAAGACCGAGGCCGGCGTGCACCGCCTGGTGCGCATCTCGCCCTATGACAGCCAGGCCCGGCGTCACACCAGCTTCTCGTCGGTGTGGGTCTATCCCGAAGTCGATGACACCATCGACATCCAGATCAACGAAGGCGATTGCCGCATCGACACCTACCGTGCCTCGGGCGCCGGCGGCCAGCACATCAACAAGACCGATTCGGCGGTGCGCATCACCCATATTCCCACCGGCATCGCCGTGGCCTGCCAGACCGAGCGCTCGCAGCACCAGAACCGGGCGCGGGCCTGGGACATGCTGCGCTCGCGCATGTACGAGGCCGAGCTGCAAAAGCGCGAGGCCGCCGCCCAGGCCCTCGAGGACACCAAGACCGATATCGGCTGGGGCCACCAGATCCGCTCGTACGTGCTGCAGCCCTATCAGATGGTCAAGGACCTGCGGACCAATGTCGAAACCTCGGACAGCCAGGGCGTGCTGGACGGCGATCTCGACCAGTTCATGGCCGCCTCGCTGGCGGCGCGCATCAAGGGGCACGAGGAATAGGCCCCCCAGCGCGCCTTGCATGACCAAAGTGTCATTTGAATTCTTGATGGCGGGGCCTATATCGGTTCCGCCATCGTCATTATCGACAGGGGACACCATGGGCTTCCGCGTTCTTGCCGTCGTTCTTGCCGCCACCCTAAGCTTGACCTTCGCCGCCGATGCTTTTGCCAAGGCTGGCAAGGGCTCCAGCATGGGCTCACGCGGGGATCGCACCTACGATCGTCCGATCGACCGTTCGATCGCGCCGCCGGCCCCGCAGATGGCGCCGCAGGCGCCAGGTGCGGCCCAGCCGATGTACAACCCCAATGCCGTCCGCCAGCCCGGCATCGGCGGCCCGGCCGCCGCCGCGGCGCCGATGCAGCAGCCCGGCTTCTTCCAGCGCAACCCCTTCATGGGCGGCATCATGGGCGGCCTGGTCGGTGCCGGCATCGGCTCGATGCTGTTCGGCCATTCGCCGGCCATGGCCGCCGCAGGTGCCGCCTCGCCGATGGGCAGCATGCTGGGCACGCTGTTGCAGATCGCCCTGATCGGCGGCCTGGCCTATCTGGGCTATCGCCTGTTCACCCGCCACCGGGCACAAACCGCCGGTGCCGACGTGCCGGCCTATCAGCGCGAGGCCGCCGGCCCGATGGGCACCCAGGCGGAGACCCGGATCGCCAAGGAGTTCGAGCCCTCGGCCGCCGACCAGGAGATGTTCACCCAGATCATCGCCGGCGTGCAAAAGGCGTGGAGCGACGGCAACCCGGTGGCGATCCGCCAGTTGGTGACGCCCGAGGTCGCCGGCTGGATGGGCGAGGACCTGGCCAAGGACCAGTCGGCCGGATTGCGCAACGTGATGGAGGACGTCCAGCTTCTGGCCGGCGACGTCACCGAGACCTGGCGCGAGGGCGAACGGGAATACGTCACTGCCCGCATCACCTTCTCGGCCAAGGACTACACCGTGCGGCTGTCCGACGGCCAGGTGGTCGATGGCGACCGCAATCGTCCGGTGGAAAGCACCGAATTGTGGACCTTCCTGCGGGTCGGCGGCGGTACCTGGCTGCTGAGTGCGATCGAGCAGGTGTGACCAACAAAAAAGGCCGGGTCGCAGGACCCGGCCTTTTCTTTTTCGGTTCTTCGACGCCTCAAATGGATTTGAAGAGATCCCCGAGTGGGGCGGCGATCAGGTAGATCATGGTCGCGAAGGT
>NZ_LWQU01000026.1 GCF_001650635.1 Magnetospirillum moscoviense
CTGTCCGGCGCAACCCTCGATTGGGACATGCCGTGGGACGGACCGCCAGCCGTTTCAGGGGGCGAACATAGGGTCTAATGCACGCCTCACCCTAACCCCCGGTCACCGAGATCCTTTTTTTTCGCCATCGCCGGTTCCGGTGGTCAGTCTCCGATTGGATCGTCGCCCTGTCCATGAGAGACTCTAAGAAGACCCGCTTGTTCGTTTCCTCCCGCGTGCCATCCGATGGATGGCCCAGATAGGCGGAGTTAAGGGAGAGGTCCGTGCCAAAACGTGAGAACACCTCCGACCTGCGCCGGCGAGCGGAAGAACTGGCGAACAGGGAACTGCCGGCCGGCGGGCAGGATAGCGATCGGCTTGTCCACGAGTTGCAGGTGCACCAGATCGAACTGGAGTTGCAGAACGACGAATTGCGCCGCGTTCAGCAGGAATTGGAGGAATCGCGCGACCGCTATATCGAACTCTACGAATTCGCCCCGGTCGGCTATCTTACCCTCGGCCGCGACGGGCGGATCGCCGCAATCAATCTCACCGGCGCCGGCTTGCTGAGGATCGATCGCGCCAAACTGCTCTCGGCGCGTTTCTCCTCATTCATCGCCCAAGACGACGGCGACCGCTGGCATCGATTTTTCCTGCAGGCCATCGACCAAGCCGAAGGCCAGGAAATAGACTTGGACTTGGTGCGGGGCGACGTGACCGGATTGCCCTGCCACCTGGATTGCCGCGCCATGACCCAGGGCGAATCTCCCGGCCTGCGGATGACGCTTTCCGATATGACCGAGCGCAGAAGGGCCGCAGAGGAATTACACGCCGCCACCGAGGCGATGCGGAGTGCCAATGCGAAACTGCGGGCGTCCAACCAGGACCTGGAACAGTTCGCCTATGTGGCGGCACATGATCTGCAGGAGCCGCTGCGCATGGTGGTCAGCTATGGTCAGTTGCTGGAAAAGAAGTTTCACGACACGCTCGACAACGATGTCCAGGCCTATATCGGCTTCATGGTCGAAGGTGGGCACAGGATGCAGGGGATGGTCACCGATCTCCTTGAATTCTCGCGGATCGGCCGCGTCGGGCGAGCGGCAGAGACGTTTGACAGCCGCGACGCGATCGTCGAGGCTCTGTCGCGCCTCGCCATGGCCATTTCCGACTCCGGGGCCAAGGTGAGCGCGGAGAATTTACCGGTCATCATCTATGATCGCCCCCAATTCACCCAATTGGTCCAGAATCTGATCGGCAATGCGGTCAAATATCGTGATCCCCTGCGTCCGCCGGAAATAGCCGTGACGGCCCGGCACGAAGGAAATGAATGGACGTTCGCGGTCACCGACAACGGGATCGGGATCGATCCCACCTATTTCGAGCAGATCTTCGGCATCTTCCGCCGTCTCCACACCCGCGACAAATACGACGGCAGCGGCATCGGCCTCGCCATCTGCAAGAAGATCATCGAACGTCATGGCGGGCATATCTGGCTGGACTCGGCGCCGAATGTCGGCTCTACCTTCTATTTCAGCGTGCCCGATCCGTGACCGGGGCGGCTCCCGTCGCAACGCCCCTCCGTCAACCATCGTCGTCTTGTCCAAGACTGAGGAGATAGCCTTGTGACAATCGAGCCAAAGGCCTCGACGGCCCAGCCGGGCGCCTTCCCCATCGTCGGCCTTGGGGCATCCGCCGGCGGATTGGAGGCGTTCGAGGCCTTCTTCCGCCATGTCCCGGCCGAGAGCGGCATGGCCTTCGTGCTGGTGCAGCATCTCGATCCCAGCCACGCCAGCATCCTCACCGAGATCCTGCAACGGACCACCGCCATGCCGGTGGTCGAGGTAACGGATCAGATGGTGGTCGAGCCCAACCGGGTCTATGTCATTCCGCCCAATCGTGAGATGGCCTTGTTCCACGGCACGCTGCTGCTAAGGCTTCCCGAGCAGGTCCGCGGCCAGCGCATGCCCATCGACGCGTTCCTGCGCTCCCTGGCCGAGGATCAGGGGGAAAAGGCCATCGGCATCCTTCTGTCGGGCACCGGCACCGATGGCACCCTGGGGCTACGCGCCCTTCTCGGCAATGGCGGCATCTCCCTGGTGCAGGAGCCGTCCACCGCCCAGTATGACGGCATGCCGCAAAGCGCCATCCATGCCGGCTTCGCCACCCATGTTCTGCCGCCCGAGCGGATGTCCAAGGTCTTGCTGGCCAGCCGCCAGCATCGGGTCAAGGGGGGCGCCGCGCCGCCGGCTCTGGCCACCGTCGGCAGCATGAACCAGATCATGATGACGCTGCGTTCGGTCACCGGGCATGATTTCTCCGGCTACAAGAAAAGTACCATCGGCCGGCGCATCGAGCGCCGGATGGCCCAGCACAATATCGAGGATGCCGAGGTCTATGCTCGTTTCCTGAAGAACCAGCCGGCCGAGGCGCACGCTTTGTTCCGGGAATTGCTGATCAACGTCACCAGCTTCTTTCGCGACCCCGAAGCCTTCGCGACCCTGAAAAACGAGGTTCTGCCGCAAATCCTGGCCGACAAGCCCGACGGCTACATCCTTCGTGTCTGGGTGGCCGGTTGCGCGACCGGCGAGGAGGCCTATTCCATCGCCATGGTTCTGCGCGAGGTGATGGAGGAAGCCCGCCACCCGTTCAGTGTCCAACTCTACAGCACCGATCTGGACGACGATGCCATCGCCACGGCGCGGGCCGGTCTTTATCCGCCCAACATCACCCAGGACGTGACACCCGAGCGGCTGCGCCGCTTCTTCGCCAAGGAGGATGCCGGTTACCGGGTGAAGAAGGATATCCGCGAGATGGTGGTCTTCGCCATCCAGAACGTCATCAAGGATCCGCCGTTCACCAAGATGGATCTGGTCAGTTGCCGCAACCTGATGATCTATCTGGAAGCGGACTTGCAGAAGCGCCTGATTCCGGCCTTCCACTATGCCTTGAAGCCTGGTGGCGTGCTGCTGCTTTCGCCCTCGGAAAGCATCGGCGGCCATACCGATCTGTTCTCTCCGCTCAGCCGCAAATGGAAGTTCTATCGCGCCACCCCAACGACCGCATCGGTCCGTACGGCGATGGCGGGCAGCCTGTCATGGGCCACCGATCCCGCCGCCAGCCCCCAGGCGGACGTCATGATCAAGGCCAAGGACGTCAACATCGCCGAGCTGACCAGACGTGCCCTGGTCCAGTCCTTCGCCCCGGCCTCGGTGGTGACCGACCTCAGGGGCGATATCCTCTATGTTCATGGCGATACCGGCAAATATCTGCGGCCTCCGCCCGGTCTGGCCACCCTCAATGTCGTCGACATGGCCCATGAGGGATTGCAAATGGAACTCCGCGCCGCCCTCAATCTGGCGGTCCGGCAGCGGGCCCCGACCTTGGGCCGGGACGTCTTGTTCTCGGTGGCGGACGAGCCGCGGCGGGTGAGTCTCGGGGTAAGGCCGTTGGCGGACCTCGAACCCGGCCAGGAGATATTGCTGGTCAGCTTCCAGGATCTGCCCGTCCAGTCCCCCCAAAAGTCACGACGGCGCAAGTCCGCCACCTCGGCCGAGCCCAGCCGTGTCGAGGAACTGGAGCGCGACCTCGCCTATACCAGGGAGAACCTCCAGGCCACCATCGAGGAGCAGCAATCCTCGAACGAGGAGCTCAAATCCACCAACGAGGAACTGCAATCCACCAACGAGGAACTGCAATCCACCAACGAGGAACTGGAAACCTCGAAGGAGGAACTGCAATCGGTCAATGAGGAACTGGTTACCGTCAATGCCGAGCTTCAGGCCAAGATCGAGGAATTGGCCGGTATGCAGAACGACATGAAGAACCTGCTCGACAACATCAATATCGGCACCATCTTCCTGGATGATCGGTTCAAGATACGGCGCTTCACCCGCGAGGCCGCCAAGGTCTACCGCGTTGTCGCAACCGATATCGGTCGCCCCCTCTCCGATATCAAATCCGACCTGGACGGCGACGATCTCCTCGCCAGGGCGCAGACGGTGATCGAGACCCTGATCCCCCACGAACAGGAGGTCCGGACCATCGCCGGCGAATGGTACCTGACCCGCATCCAGCCCTATCGTACCCTGGACAACGTCATCGACGGCGTGGTGATGACCTTTGCCGGCATCAGTGACCGCAAGGCCGCCGAGACGTCCGAGCGGCAAGGCTTCGACATTGCCGAGGCCATCATCGACGCCATCGGCAAGCCCATGCTGGTGCTGGATGAAGGGTTGGCCGTCGTCTCCGCCAGTTGCTCGTTCTATCAGGAGTTCAGGTTGGTGCCGGCCGAGACCCGGGGGCGGCCGATCTACGCCCTGGGCAACCGCCAATGGGACATTCCGGCCCTGCGGACGTTGCTGGAGACCATCTTGCCGCAAGAGCAAAGCTTCGACGGTCTTGAGGTGGAGCACGTCTTTGCCGGATTGGGGCATCGCAAGATGCGACTGAGCGGCCGCCGGATCTTCTGCAAGTCCAGCGGCAGGCCATTGATCCTGCTGACCGTCGAGGACATTGCCGAGACCTGACGGGAACGCCGGGGTTACGTGATGGTGAGCGGGGGCCGTCCCCCCCCCCCCCATAGGCGTTAACATAGCGCACACACTTGGCGTTTTCGCTTTCTTGGGGTGTCGGCGAGGCGTACAGCGAGGC
>NZ_LWQU01000027.1 GCF_001650635.1 Magnetospirillum moscoviense
GGAACGCCAAGCGTTGCGGGACGCGGTGACGCGCTACAACGCCGAGGGCGTCGCGGGGCTGTTCGACCGCCCGAAGGCGCAGGAACGCTTTCAAAAAGGGGGCTGCGCGACGCCGTAGCGGCGGCCACGGAGGCCCACCCCGGTAAGCGGATCAGCCTGTATTTCCAGGATGAGGCCCGCGTTGGGCAGAAGGGGCGGCTGGCGTGCCGTAGGGGATAAAGATGGGAACCGGTGGGAAGTGCGGATCAAGTGCTGAGCGGGCCGCTCTCTGGCAGAAAATCCCCCAACCGACCTGTCCGAATTTTCCAGGCCGGGTCTCTCTGACCGGAATCAATCAGGAGAAGGGTCACGTAGCCATGACCTCAATCAGAGGATTGTTGTGGCCCCAGTCAGAGATGATTCTCTCGCCCCGAGCCGCCCATTTGCGGAGCTCCTCAATATGGGCGTTTCCAGTGGGCGGTACGGAGCGCAACGCATTGGACCAGCCCTGAAAGTTGGGCAGCGTGTCGAACCGCCGGTTCTGCCAATGACGGATGGTCCAGCCCGTCCGCTCCAGCAGTTGGCGAAGATCGCCCGATGAAATCATGTGCATGGTTCCGCCGAACACCACACCGGGTGGGGCTGCATCCTGGCAATGCACCCGCATGACCAGCCGATAACTGAATGCCCGCAGCCCCCGCAGCAGGCGTTCTTTGTCGCGCATATGGCACAGCGATTCCAACAGCACCGCGCAGTCGAAAAAACCCGGTGGCAGGGTTTCCTCCGCATTGCCCAGGCGCACCGGCAATCCCAGGCTGCCTATGTGGCGGTATTGATCGCGGCTGACGGTCAGGCCCAAGGTGGGGCAACCCAGGTCTCGGACCCACATGGACATGGGGCCGCCCCAACCGCAGCCGACGTCATAGATGCGCTTTCCTTGGGGCAGCAGGGGGTAAAGCTCCGTTACGGCCCGCCGCTGGGCCACCTGCATGGCTTCAGAATCGGGCTTGGCCTGGGGATCGTCAAAAATTCCGAAGTGATAGTGCAGATCCGGGCCCAGAACGCGCCGCCATAAATCGATGCTTCCATCGTAAAAGGCACCGACATCCGCCCCATCCGGTTGCTTTGCCGGGGGAAAGGCCGCGTAAAGCTGAGTCTCGGCATGGCGGTTCATGATGAGGGATTGGGCTTTGACCCCACGGCGCAATTCGGCTTCGCCCGCCGGCCAGGCGCCTTGCCATGGGGCGGAGGAATACAAAGTGATTTCCGGCTCGTCACCGACCAGTGATACGGCGACGTGGCGTACAGGCAGGCGCCGCCAGCCGCTTCCTGCCGGCAGTTTCAGCAATTCTCCCAGGTCAAGCAGGCCCGGCAGGGTGTCGGCGCAAGGAGACCACGGAAAGGCCAGATCCAACTGATCGGGCTGCCCATCAGGCCCCAGACGCAGCCAAAATGCCGATGCCTGCACAAAGCGCGGTTCGGATAAAAGCCGCGCGAATGGGCCGCGCAGGCTTTCCGGGACCAAATCCAGCGGGCGCAGCCCATCGGGAGTTTCCGGAGGATAGTAAGCGACATAGCGCCGGGTTTCGGCCACGGCCCCGCCGGGACGCCACCGCCATGCCTGATAATCATCGGCAAGGGTGTTCGGGAGGCGGGCTTGGCGGTAATAACGGAGCGCGCCGCCCCCGATGGCGATGCCGTGACGAATCCCTTGCCCATCGGCGACGGCAAGCGGTTGGGCGGCCACGTCAACTGGAGCCCCCAATTGCCGCAGCACGGCCATCACGGAATCGGCGGCCGCTGGGCTATGATCCACCCAGCAACAGAAACGCCCCGCCTTTTCCACCCTGCCCGGCCGCAGTCGGGTAGAAAATTCCATCCGCATCCGCCGCTGCCCGGCCAAGGCACGGGACAACAGCTCTAGCAGTTTCCCGGGTTTCATCCCAAATCCGTGCGGCGGATCAAGGCGAGACAGGTGATGTCGTCCGCCTGCTCCATCCCGGCGGCGAAGCTGTCCACCGAAGAGACCACCGCCGCGATCACCTCGGCGGGCGAACGGCCACGCAATCCCGCCAGCAATTCCTGAAGACGATCATCTCCATACAAGGAATCATCCGCCGCACGAGCCTCGGTGATGCCATCGGTAAACATGAACAAAAGGTCGCCGGGGTTCAGGACCATGCTGGCCGACTTGTAGCGGGCGGTGGGAATGATCGCCACCAGCGGCCCCGTGGTTTTCAGGACATCAAGTTCGCCGCCGGCGGTGATGACATAGGGGCGGTTGTGCCCGCCATTGCAATAAACGAACTCGCCGGTTTCCAGGGCGAGAATCCCCAGGAACGTAGTCACGAACATGGCCAGTTCGTTGCCCTCGTTCAGCAGAGCATTGGCACGGGCCATGCACTGGTCGACACTCAATCCGCTGGCCGCCACGGACCGGATCACGGTGCGGCACATCATCATGAACAGCGAGGCGGGAACGCCCTTGCCCGACACATCGGCGATCACCACCGCCAGATGAGTATCGTCGATGGCGAAATAGTCATACAGGTCGCCGCCCACTTCCTTCATGGGGCACATGAAGGCGTCAAGATCTACATGGCGGGCGACGTGATCGGGAAGCGGCTTGGGCAGGACCGAGCGCTGGATCTGGGTCGCCATCTGCATTTCCTGGTCGCGGACATTGTTGCTTTGGACCTGACCCATGATTTCCTTGAAGGTCTGGGCAAAGCTTCCCAGATCGGGGGCGTTGGCGATCATGTCATTCAGGACATCGCCGCTGAAATCCTTGCGCTGCAAGGCCTGGGCCGCGACCGACAGGAACGCCAGCGGCTGATTGACCGAAACCAGCCGCCGTCCTAGATCAGCGATCACCGCCCGGGCAACCGAGGGATTCTGTTCAAGGATGTCCAGCATGTGCGAGGATTCGATGCGCAACAACCTCACTAGGCCGCGCGCCACCACCGTGGCCGTGCGCGTAGATTCGGTGAAGATAGAGATTTCGCCGATCAGGCCACCCGGTCCGACCGTTGCGGTCTTCACACAGTCGAATCCCACATCGACCATGACATCCAATTCGCCATCGAGCACGGCATAAGCACAGGATCCCATCTCGCCTTGGCGGAACAGGACCTCGCCATCGACCAGATCGACGGGCGCTGCATCATTGATGATCTGTTTTCTTGCTTTTTCACCAATAACAGCGAGCAGACCCTGAGGAAATGTCTCCTGCACCGAGTTATTACGATCATTGCCCATCAATCACCCGATCACTTTTTCGACCCGAATATTATTGCAATCACCATCGTGGCGATACGAAATCCGGTCCATGGTCTTCTTCACGATATGAACCCCCAGTCCACCGACTCGCCGTTCCATGATCGAGCTGGTCAAATCGGGGGCTGGGGCTTCGTTGAATGGATCGAAGGGCTTTCCGTCGTCGCGGATTTCCAGAACCAGGCTTCCATCCTGAATAGCGATATCCAGGTTGATGATGTGGTCTCCGCCCTCTGGGAAGCCATAAAGAATGGTGTTGAGGACCAGTTCCTCGATGACCAGCATGACCTGGCGGGTGATCTTTGCAGATATCCCTGCTGTTCCGGCGAAATCCTCGAATGCTGGCAGAATGCGGTCCATCTCCTCGCGCTTGTTAACCACCAGCAGATTGAGGACGGCCCCGTCCATGGCTCAGGCCTTTACCACAGAAATGGCAGCGCCAAGGTCCTCGCAAACATTGAGAACCTCTTCCAGGCCGCTGATCTCCATCACTTCGGCCACATCCTCTTGCAGATTGCACACGGCGAAACCACGGCCCAGGCCCATGGCCCGCTGCGAAGCCATCACCAGGACGCGCAGCCCGGCGCTGCTGACGTAATCCACCTTGGCAAGGTCCAGCACCAGGGCCGGGCGACCATCGGCCACATGGGACAGCAGATAATCCTCGCAGGTCTTGGCCGTGCTGCTGTCGATGCGGCCGTTCATGCAGACGACAGGAAACCCTTCGCTAACACTCTCCGAGAAGTTCATTTTTCCTCATCCTTATTAGCCTCGTGGGGCTCTTGATTTTCCGTCGCAAAAGTTTCCGGTTGGGCTGCGTCCCCTGTCAAGGGGACATCACCCACACCGCCAATGGCGGCATTCAACTGGTGATCGCTCAACAAGGCGGCCCCTTCGGGCATGCGAAGACGGTCAAGGGCGGCATTGGCCATCCGGCCAAGACCTGCCTTGGCTGTTTTGGGAATGGCCGCCAAACGCGCAAGCGCGCGCGGCGACAATTCCGCCCGATCATAGACGCCGCCAAGATGGCGCAAGGCGGCATCCAATTCATCCATTGTGCCATGAGAGTCAACCATCAGGCCGTCTCCTCTTGCATAAGCCCGGATTTCCCAGATGGTGCTGCGATTTCGTGACAGCGACTGCCAAATCTGATATAGAAATCAAGGCGGTACGGAC
>NZ_LWQU01000028.1 GCF_001650635.1 Magnetospirillum moscoviense
TGCCGACGCCTCGCCAAGGACTTCGAGAACCTCGCCAGAATGGCGCTGGCGTTCCTGCGCCTGGCCATGATCCGCCTCATGCTGCGCAGAATCGCAAGGCACAGGAAATAATAGGGAACTTCGCGGACGGACTCTGAGGCGGGATTAGTTCGCAGGCCCGGTCTAAATACCCCCCCCCATGGGGGGCTGCTCCGGAGAACGCAAGACTGGGCGAACAGCGAGCCGAAAGGAAGTCCGTCTCGCATGACCTTGCCCCAATGAGGCGTCTCGTTGCTGGTCCGATCGCCATCCTGCATTACGACGAGCGGATCAAGCCTGGCGCAGCCATGGCGCAAGCCCTTGTCCAGGCCGATTCGGTGGTCCAGTCCGTGCTGGACGGCGCCATGCGCTGATGGGGCGTTCTTGCCCGCGACACCCCCAGGTTCATTGTCGCCCCGCCTGGTTTGGGCTACCCTGTGCTCAATGTTTCAAGACAGCGGCGTCCTGACCGGACGCCAAAGGGGTGATGGTGCTTTTCAGGCTCTTCTTGCGGGTGGCGGTGGTGGCCGTCATGGCTCTTGCCGCGCCGGTGGCGTGGGCGGCCGATCCGGCCCCGGTGGTGCGGGTGGTGTTCAACACCGATCCCAACCCGCCGATCGCCTATGGCAGCGGCACCGCCATCGATCCCGACAAGCCCAGCCTGATCGTCGAGCTGTTGCGCATGGTCGGCGAACGCACCGGCATCGTCTTCGAATTCCAGCGGGTGCCATGGCAACGCGGTCTGTACCTGATCGAGCACGGTCAGGCCGACGCCATCTTCGCCTCGAGCTACAGCCCCGAGCGGGCTCGCTATGGCGCCTATCCGATGGTCGATGGCAAGCCCGACGAGCGGCGCAAGATCTATCAGCAATCCTATAGCCTGTTCGTGCGAAAAGGGGCCGACCTGCGCTGGACCGGGGACGGAATCTCGGGGCTTCGCGCCCCGGTCGGGGCCTTCCCCAACTTCGCCGTCGTGCCGATGCTTCAGGAAAAGAACGTCCCGCTCGATCTCGAGCCCAGCGTGGTCGGCAACCTGCGCAAGCTGGCTGGCGGCCGCATCGACGCCTATGCCGAGATCGATACCCTGGCCGAAGCCGCTATCAAGGAGAACGGGGCGGAATTCGAAGGCATCGTCAAGCTGGCGCCGCCCTTGCGGACCACCCCCTATTACCTGATGTTTTCCAAGCTGTTCCAAGCCGCCAACCCCGCCCTGGTCGAGCAGGTGTGGGACGCCATCGCCACCGTCCGCGCCACGCCCGCCTATCAGGGCCTGGTGACCGGCAAGTATGCGAACTGAACCGATGACCGGCCAGGACGGCACGCCCCAGGTCAAATCGATCGCCGCCCGGCTGTTCCGCATCTCGTTCCAGTACTACGTCGCCATCGCCGTGGCGTTGACCGGTCTGCTGGCCGCCGGCCAGTACTTCTCGGCCCGCGCCGACATCGAGCGGGAAATGACCACCTATCAGCATGCCTTCGCCGGCACGCTGGGGGCGTCCTTGTGGGCGGTGGACGCAGCGAAGGTCGAGGCCATCGCCGCCGGCATGGTTGAAATTCCCGACATTGAGGCGATTCGCATCTTTGATCCGACCGCCAATCATCTGTTCGTCATTGCCATCAAACGGTTCGACGGCTTCCTGGTCGGCCACGGCGACGAACTGCAACGCCAATGGGACCAATTGGCCGACCATGCGGCGGTTCGTCACGGCTTCGACGTCACCTACCGCCACGCCACGGGTACCGCGACCCTGGGGCGGGTGGAATTGCTGGCCGGCCGGGGCCAATTGTTCGACCGGATCAAGGGCCAGACCGGGCTGATCGTCGCCATTTCCCTGTTCAAGGAAGCGGTGCTGTGGGTGATTTTCCTGGCGGTCGGCCAGCGGGTGCTGGTCCGGCCGTTGCGCCGGCTGATCGCCGCCCTGGATGGCGCCCGGCCGGAAAGCCCCGAGCACATTCAGTTTCCGGATGAAATCGAGCCGATGGTCAGCGGGACGGAATTGGCGGTGGTGCGCGATTCCTTCAACGCCTTGATCGATCGTGTGCACGACCAGCGCGACCAGTTGGTGGCCGCCAATGCCCAACTGGAATCGCAAGTCGCCGAGCGGACCTTGGCACTGGAGCAGGCCAATGGCGCCCTTCAGGCCCAGGCCCGTCAACTCGAGGCGTCGAATGCCGAGTTGGAACAGTTCGCCTGTGTCGCCAGTCACGACCTCCGTCAGCCGCTCCGCATGGTGACGTCGTACCTGAGCCTGCTGGAACGGGATTACGGCGACCGGATCGATGACAACGGGCACGCCTTCATCGGGTTCGCCCGCGACGGTGCCATTAAGATGGACCGCCTGATCCGCGACCTGTTGTCGCTGTCGCGGATCGGGCGGACCGAACGGCCGCTGGTGGCGCTGTCCTTTGCCGGCGCCCTTGACGAGGCGTTGGCCGCCCTGGCGATGGATGTCGAGGCCACGGCCGCCACCATCTCGGTCGCCGCCGATCCGCCCATGGTCAAGGGCGATGCCGACGAACTGGCCCGCCTGATGACCAACCTGATCGGCAACGCCATCAAGTATCGCTCGCCGGAGCGCCCGCCGGCGATCACCATCGACTGGCGTCCGACCGAAAAGTCCGAACTGCTGTTTCGGGTCGCCGACAACGGGATCGGCATCCCGGTCGACGGGTTCGACCGGGTCTTCCAGATCTTCCAGCGCCTCGACACCGAGGGATCGCGCGAAGGCACGGGCATCGGCCTGGCCATCTGCAAGAAGATCGTCGAGCATCATGGCGGCCGGATCTGGGTGGAATCCGTCGAGGGCACGGGCTCGACCTTTTTCTTCACCCTGCCGGCCGCGGCCTGACCGGGGCGCCGATGTTCGAGACCGAAATCATCGTGATCGGAGCCGGCGCCGCCGGATTGATGTGCGCCGCCGCCGCCGGCCAGCGTGGGCGCCGCGTGGTGGTGGTCGATCATGTCGGCCAGGCCGGCTCGAAAATCCTGATCTCGGGTGGCGGGCGCTGCAACTTCACCAATCTGGGGGTGGCTCCCGACCGTTATCTGTCGGCCAACCCCCATTTCGTCAAATCGGCGCTGAAGCAATTCAGCCAGACCGATTTCATCGACATGGTGCGCCGTCACCGCATTGCCTTTCACGAGCGGCGCTGGGGGAAGTTGTTCTGCGACGGATCTGCCCGGGCCATCCTGGACATGCTGCTGGACGAATGCGCCGTTGGTCGGGTCGATATCCGCCTGGGCCACCGCGTCACCGGGCTGTCCAAGTCCGACCGTTTCCGCCTGGACACCGACCGCGGCTCTTTCGTCGCCCCTCGGCTGGTGTTGGCCACCGGCGGGTTGTCGATCCCCAAGATGGGGGCGACCGGCTTCGCGCTGGATGCGGCGCGCCGCTTCGGCCTGGCGGTCACCGAGACCCGGCCCGGCCTGGTGCCGTTGCGCTTCGGCGGCGACGAACTGGCCTGGCTGCGGGCACTGTCCGGCATCTCGCTGGAAGCCGAGATTTCCTTGGGCAAGCGCCGCTTCCGCGAGGCGTTGCTGTTCACCCATCGCGGCCTGTCGGGGCCGGCGATCCTGCAGATTTCCAATTACTGGCGATCCGGCCAGGCGATCAGCGTCAATCTGTTGCCCGACGACGATGCGATTGCCGTGTTGGCCGAGCGCAAAGCCTCGCGGCCCAAGGCCGAGTTGAAGACCATCCTGTCCGAGCTTTTGCCGGCCCGATTGGCCCATGGCCTGGTCGATTCCCATCTGCCCAACCCGACCATGGCCAATCTGTCGAAGGGGCAGCTGGCCCAGGCGGCGGCCTTGCTGAACGGTTGGACCTTGGTGCCGACCGGGTCCGAGGGTTATGGAATCGCCGAGGTCACCTTGGGCGGCATCGACACCGACGAGCTGTCGTCGAAAACCCTTGAGGCCAAGAAGGTTCCCGGCCTGCATGTCGTCGGCGAGGCGGTTGACGTCACCGGCTGGCTGGGCGGATACAATTTCCAATGGGCGTGGTCCAGCGGCTGGTGCGCCGGGCAGGCGGTGTGATACCCGATCTGAAATCGGGTATCTTGCGCCCATGTGTGGACGGCCCCTGCGTTGCAAGGGAAATTCGACGTTCTGCGCGACCAGGCTGGGTGCAGTCATGTGTCCGGCCTGTTTGTGCGGTTCACCTGACCGCTGGCCATGATGTGATCCGCG
>NZ_LWQU01000029.1 GCF_001650635.1 Magnetospirillum moscoviense
GCGGCGGGCGACCTGTTCAACACCCTGGCCGAGGAAGCCTTGCGTGCCGCCTGGCGCATGGCGGTGGTGATGCCGATGTTTGGCAGCGCCGGAGGCGGCGGCCTTTTCGGTGGCTTGCTGTCGGGCATCGGCGACTGGTTCTCGGGCGGTTCAACCGCCGACGTGGCCGGCATGACCACCGACATGAATGCCGGCGGCGCCTTCATGGGCGGCATGCACGAGGGCGGCATCGTCGGCGGCCCGCCGACCTTCGTTCGCAGGGCGGACCCCGCAATGTGGGCGTCCGCCCCGCGTTTCCATTCCGGCGGCATCCTGGCCGGCGAGCGGCCCATCATCGCCAAGGACGGCGAAGGCATCTTCACGCCCCGGCAGATGGACAATGCTGATCGCCTGTTGTCCGCCGCCATGGCCCCGCCGACGGTGGGAGTGACCGTCACCGTCCACAACAACGCGCCCAATTCCCAGGCCCGCGCCCAGTGGTCCCAAGGTGGCGGCGGGCGCATGCAGTTGGATATCATCGTCGACGAGATCGAGACCCGCATGGGCCGCAACATCGCCCGCGGCGAAGGCATCGCCTCCACCATGGAGCGACGCTACGGACTCAACCCGGCGGCGGGGGCTTATCGATAGCCGTCAGGACACGATGTGGCGTTCGCTGTCCATGGAATGGTGCAGCACGCGCACGACGAAGATGCCGGGATCCTCGATCAGATAGTAGATCACGTGCCCGGCATGGGCGTGGCGCAGCAGCCCTTGCCGTGGAAGCCCGGACGGACGCCCCAGCCGGGGATTGTCGGCCAGCATCCGCAGGCAGCCGGACAGTTCAAGGTAATAGGCGTCCGCCTGGGCCTCACCGAAGCTCCGGTGGGAATAGACGTAGATCTCGGCCAGATCTCCATCCGCCGCATTGGAAAGGACGTAATCACCCATGCCGCAGCCGGGCCTTGGCCTCGGCCATGATGTCGTCGGCCTTGCGCGGGCTGCGTCCGCTCTTCAGCCCCTCGGCGATGGCCGCCTCCAGCGCCTGGGCGCGCCGTTGGTCGTGGCGGATCAGGTCGCGGATGTAGTCGCTGGCATTGGCGTACTCGCCGCCTTTGATCTGGGCCTCGACCCAGTCCCGCATGGGATCGGGCAGGGAAACATTCATCGTCGCCATGGGCACCTCCTGTCGGAGCCAATATGGCATGGTTTGCCAAAGAATGCCATTGACCGGACAAGCCGATGACCACCACCGTTTCCTGGCCCGACACGCTGCCACTGCCCACCTTCGATGGCTACGGCATCGAGCCGCAGGACGGCGTGCTGCGCACCGAAATGGAGGCCGGCCCCGCCCGCCAGCGCCGCCGCCACACCCAGACGCCCTCGCGCATTCCGGTGCGCTGGCGCTTCACCCAGTGGCAGTTCGGCATCTTCGAGGCCTGGTACAAGTGGAAGGGGCTGGAGGGGGCCACCTGGTTCGCCATGGACCTGCTGGGTGGCTTAGGCGTCGTCACCCACGAGGCCCGCTTCGTCGGCGCCGGCAGTTCGCCCTACAAGGCGACGCCCCGACGCGGCGGCCAGGGCGCCATCTGGATCGTCACCACCACCCTGGAAATTCGCGAGCGTCCGGTCCTGACCGAAGCCGCCCTGGACATCGTCCTGGCCGAGGACGTGGCGGGCCTCCTCGCGACGGTCAATTCACTGCACACCACCATCCACACCTCCTTGCCCAGCACCGCCTGGTAGCCCGCCGAGGGAAGCATGACCCTGCAGACCGATCTCGAAACCGCCATCGCCAAGGTGACGGCCGACAGCACCTTGCTGCATTCCATCGTCCATGGACCGGCCAGTGGCACGGGCAGCACACTGACCACCGAGGGCGGCGACGTGAAGACGGTGGCCAAGGCCATCGCCGATGTGGAGACGGAATATGCCGCCGTCGGGGTCATGGCGGCGGTCAATGCCGATCGGGTGGCGGCCGAGGCGGCCCGAGTTGGAGCAGAGACGGCGGCAGCCGATGCCACATCGGCCCAGGCGCAGGCCGAATTGGCGGCAGTGGCGGGCAACGTCAAGGTTTCGGCCAACGATACCACCGGCGGCAAGCTTCATGGCAAGCTGGTTGCCGGCACGGGCATCACGCTGACCGAAGGTGACGATGGTGGCGACGAGACCTTGACCATCTCGGCCAGCGGCGGCGTGATCTCGGTCGACACCACCCTCAATGTCGGGATTGGGCAAGCCCACGCCACGGTAACGGCTGCCCTGGCCTATCTGGCCGACTATCGGATCAAGCCGGGCGTGACGGTATTCATCAGCGTGATCGGGGCGGTGGCCGAGGCCGCCGTCATCACCATCAACCATCCCGACAGCGCCAACATCATCATCTCTGGTACCGCCCCGATCACCACCACGCTTTCGGGCATCTCGGCGCAGTCCGGTGCCCAGGGTGCCTACAGCGTCACCTACACCGTGGCATCCTCGGCCGGCATGGCGGTCGGCGATTACGTCATCCTCTACAACACGTCGGGCGGCACCTATCAGGGGCCGAACCACGGCGTCTTTCCAATCACGGCCATCCCGGACGGCACCCACATCACCGTCGCCAACCCGTCCTGGACGGCGGCTTGGCAGGGTGCCGGCGTCAACACCGGCAACGTCAAGTGCCTGAAGTCCCGCCTGACCTTTGCGGCGAGCGGCGCGTTCACGGTGACCAAGCCCAACGCGGTGTTGAACCTCAGGGATATCGCCCTGGTCGGCGCCAGCGTGCTGAACGGCCTGCGCCTCGACCAGGCCGGCGTCAATGGCCTGCCGGGCAAGGCGTACCTGTCCTGTGTCGGCCTGTACGACTGGCAGTGGTTCGCGGTGGTCGATGGCGGCGGCGAACTTCATCTCGCCGGCACCTGCGCCATGTCCAGGTTCAGCAGCACGGGCGTGTGGGTGCGCCAGGGAGGGAAGGCGGTTCTCGCGCCTGGCGCCTATTTCACCATCATGGGCATGACCAGTGCCGCTGGCGGCAATGGTGCCATCAATCTCGAAAGTGGCGGTGCCTTCGACCTGGGCTTCGGAACGGCCGGGCAGGTGATGATCGCCTGCAATTACGGCTACGGCGTCAGGGCGTTCGGCAGCGGCTCGCGGTTCTCGCTCGGCGCCTCGACCAACTCGCGCATCGAGTTGAACGGCTATTCCGGCGTCTTCACCCAGAACGAAGCCAGCGTCACCGCCCGGGGCATCGTGCTCCAGGCCAACGGCAACATCGACGGCATCGGCAACATCTACGCCATCCAGCAGTCCCGGGTGGACTACTCCTATGCCTCCATCGGCGCGGCGGCTTCACCCGGCACATACCTCGTGCGAGGGGAAATGCAGTCCGATCTTGATGGGTTTGCCGCCAACTACACGGGAGCGAGCGGCAACGTCTATGCCACCCATAGTTCCAGGATCGCCTTCAACGCGGGGACGAATTACGGCGCGGTCGCCATCAGCCCGGCGCTGAACACCCATGGCAACAGCAACGCCTACATCGTGAACTAGGAGGGGGGTACCGTGATCATTTTCGTCAAGGACGGGCTTGTCGTCGCCTGGTACGACGACACCAACGCCCCCGGTGCCGAGGCGCATCCTGGCTGGGAGCGCGCCTGGGTGCCGGATGCCGTGGCGCTGGATGTGAGCGATCCCATCGTCATCCCCGATCCGCGCCCCGGTCTTTCCGGGTTGGCGCTGGCGCAGGCCAAGCACGAACTGGTCGAGTTGGACGCCGTTCTTCCCCGCGCGGTCGAGGACATGAGCGTGGCGATGGCGGCAGCGGGTGTGGTCCTGACTCTTCCGCCGGTCATGCGGGAGCGCATGACCCGCAAGGCGGCACTGCGCACGGTGGTGGCGGGGGCGGACGGCCATGCCTGATCCGCTGCTGTCCCAGGCCATCCAGGAAGCCTATGCCGCCTGCCCGGCCGATGTGGTCATCCTGCACACCCTGGAAATCTGGCACCCCACCTTCCTGGACGGTGAGGGCAACCCGGCGCCGATCCGGGTGGTGCGCGACCATGCCGACCTCACCGCCCGGTTGGAGGCCGCCGCGCCGCGCCACGGTGGGCAGAGGGTCATAGGCGTTAACATAGCGCACACACTTGGCGTTTTCGCTTTCTTGGGGTGTCGGCGAGGCGTACAGCGAGGCTGGT
>NZ_LWQU01000030.1 GCF_001650635.1 Magnetospirillum moscoviense
GAGCTCGCGGACGGCCTGTTGCCGATCGGGCTTCACCCGGAAGGTGATCGTGGGGGTGGACATGGAGGGCGTTCCAGCCTTGTGACACGGACTTTCACATATGTAATACGCAGTCGTGACGCAGGCAAGAGCTCGTATGGAAGGCTTCCTGTGGTCCGATGTTCCTGCGCTCATTGCCATCGATCCATGGACTCCTCATGGACTCAATGAGGCACAAAATGTAGCGCGTCGGTGCGAAAGGGGGAGTGGGTTTGATATGGGCTATCGCTTTGATATGGCGGAAAAAAGCGAAAACGTGAGTGGCGTGTGGAAATGCTGAGAAAAACAAAATATGGGTCTCATAATCTGGAAGTAGCAGAGCGAAATCCTGCGAAGCGGAGTGACAGAGGAGCGAAAAGCTGGGTACGGGTTTCCGGTGGATGCATTTTCGATTAATCCCGCAGGAATCCGCCATTTTCCGCAGTTCTATGAACCCTCCTCGGTTCCCGGTCGAAGGGCTGCCGCCGCAGTTGCAGCGTTTCTGCGACTTTGCCGAGATACGACCTTCAGGTAATTTGACTGAACGGCTCGACGATGGGCGCGCAGCCTATGGTAGTGATATTCCGGCCGAATATCCCAGGCTGTCGTATCCTTTGATGCGCTTGCCGCTCATGCGGGCCAGTACCGGGACGGCCTCATCGACGTAATCATAGATGATGACTTCCCGCTTCCCGGGGTGGAGGCGATGCAGGCGGCCGGCATATTGGGCCAGGGTGCCACGCCAGGAAATCGGCATGGTCAGGAACAGAGTGTCGAGCCGAGCATCGTCGAATCCTTCGCCGATGTAGCGCCCGGTGGCGATCAGCACCCGCTCCTCGGTGTCGGCGATGGCGGCAAGCTGCTCGGCTTGCGCCCGCCGCGCCTTTACCCCCATGCCACCGTGCAGAACGATGACATTCCGGGCAAATCGCGACAGCCGTTCTGCCAGAAGCAGAGCGTGTTCCTTGCGTTCGGTCAGGACCACCGGCGAGCGCCCGCCTTCCAGGGCCTTCAGCACGTCGTCGAAGATCATGGTGTTGCGCGGCTCGTCCCTGGCCAGGGCATTGTATACATCCTGGATCGCGGGCCGGTCGCCGTTCATCCCGACGGGCAACGTGAACCCGGTCTGCCTGAGGACAACCCGATGCTCGAACGGGCGCTGGGCGGCCTGCCGCTTCGCATCGACGCGGAATCGCACCGGGCCGCACTGCATGAAGATGATCGGATGATGCCCGTCCTTGCGGGTGGCGATGTGGCGTAGCTCCCAAGGGCTTCCATCTCGCCCTGATCGCAGGCGAAAGCGAGTTCGCAGACGGCTCGATGCTGATCAAGGAACTCAGCACCGGCACTCAGATCAAGGTGGCGAGCGAGGACGTGATCTCCGTGGTGCAGCGGATGATCGCCGGATGATGTTTTCGGTTGGTTACTTCAATAATAGGAGATTCTCGGGCCGGTGCGCAGGAAGCGCATCGGCCCGAGGATGTGGCGGCCAAGGAAGCAGATACCGGGGATAATGCTGCACCGGGCCAGTGGAGGGACTCGATCATCACTATTGTCGACAGGTTGCTTATGCTGGCGATATAGCCTTTCAGTTAAAAACGTTCACGATATTAACGACTGAGTCAAATCTTCGGCGGAGTCCGTGGATTTCTGACGCCAATGCAGCAAATTTTTCAGTTAAATATGTTCAAAGAATATTTTTAACGAAAGGCGACATTCGTGCCGAGGCGGCGAGTCGTATTCCGACTAGAGATTATAACGGCCTGCCGGAGGGCGAAAAGCGCCTTCAAAAAATGGCGGACATGATCCGCAACATCCCGGCCTGTCTCGGGGGGGGCAGAGGCCATGGCAGTTTTCCGGTCGCCGTTCAGGACGGATGCGTCCATGTTCGATTTCATTAACGTCTACACTGAACCATGCCTATCCGCTTAACGCACTCACCCACTACATGTAGTGTGCGCGCCTTATCCGGTTGACGCACACGATATAATCCTGTATCTTCACGGGGAATGATTACGGGAGTTCGCCATGCCACAGCCAGCCGTAGCATATATGACCGAGGACGAGTTCTTTGAGTTTGTCCAGACGCGTGATGAGAAGTGGGAGCTGATAGACGGTGAGCCGATGATGATGGCTGGCGCAACTCAACGCCACCAAGACATCGCGGCCAATACGTTGACCTCACTTCATACCCAATTGCGGGGTAAAAAGTGCCGACCGACGGCTGCCGACACTGGCGTACCCACGAGTAACGGCACGATCAGATATCCTGATGTCGTCGTCGATTGTGGCAAGCGTGACGACCAAGCTATGCGTGCCACAGCGCCGACGCTAGTTATCGAAGTCCTCTCACCATCGACAAGGGGCTTTGATTCTCATAAGAAGGTGATTGAGTACAAGTCACATCCTGACATCAAGTACATCTTGCTGATTGACACAAATAATGCATGCTCACTGTTGCATTTTCGCGATGGCGAAGGCTGGGGCGAGGTTATGTATGACAGCCTTGATGATGTCATCGAGTTTCCCGAAGTTGGTGCTACGCTTGCATTAAGTGACATCTATTTTGGTCTAGAGATGAAGCCCAAATTGGTGCGGGAAAGGGTTTGCTCCAAGTGTGGAATGACACCCTGTGCTTGTGACGAGAGCGGCCCCATTCCAGGCATGTGATCGTGGACGTTCTCACTCGTTCCGATCTGCCGTTCCCGCAGTCTCTGCCTGAGTTCCAGCAACTGTTTCCGGATGATGCCGCTTGCGCTCTCTATCTGGAAACGGCGCGGTGGGCTGACGGTTTTGCCTGTCCGAGTTGTGGTGTAGTCGGCGAGCCGTTTAGAATTTCCACTCGTCCAGGCGTCCTGCGGTGTCGCGCCTGCCGCAAGGACACTGGCCTGACCGTCGGCACGGTGATGGAGCGCAGCCGTGTACCGCTCAGCACTTGGTTCTGGGCTGCCTATCTGATCGCCAGCCAGACGCAAGGCATGTCCGCCGTCCAGTTCCAGCGCCAGCTCGGCCTGTCTCGCTACGAAACAGCATTCGGCATCTTGCACAAGCTCCGCGCTGGCATGGTCCGGCCCGATCAGGACCGCATCGGCGGCCGGGACGGCGAACATGTCGAGGTGGATGAGACGCTGGTGGGCGGACGTACACGCGGCGAAGGCCGAGGTGTCCACCGCAAGACGCTGGTCTCTTGCGCAGTCGAAGTTCGGCACCGGGAACCCGGAACCGCACAGGACAACAGGAGGGATGGACGCTATGCCGGACGCGTCCGCCTGGCCATCGTGCCTGATCGGTCAGCCGAGTCGCTCTGCGGTTTCGTGGAAGGCGCGGTTGAGCCGGGAACGCTTCTGATCACCGATGACTGGAGTGCCTACGCCAGCTTGCGTAAGCGTGGGTACGACCATCATGCCATCGCCGAATGCGGTGAACCGGAGATCGCCGACGAGTTCCTGCCTATCGTCCATCTGGTGTTTTCAAATTTGAAGACTTGGCTGAACGGTATCCACCACGGCGTCAGCGCCAAGCATTTGCAGGCGTATCTGAACGAGTTCACTTTCCGATTCAACCGCCGCTTCTATCCGTTTAACGCCTTCCGATCACTGCTGGGCATCGCTGGAGATACGATCGCTCCAACTTTCGGTGAGCTTTATTCCGGCGAATGGCAGCACCCTAGATGTAGCGGGTGAGTGCGTTAAGCGGATAGGCACGCACTGAACATGCTAAATCCCTCAATTCGTCAAAAAAGATTGAGGCGGAGAGCCGTGCAGGGGAATTGGCCACCTGGATAAAGATTAGAGCGGATTTCGAACGCCATGAATCGTGGGGGATTGAACGAAACCCTCTGTGCCAATGATCCTTGCCACAAACTCCCTGCGTGGAGTTGAGTGAGCAAGGATCAGAGGAAAGCGGCCATGGCAGGGGAAGAGCCTTCAAATGCAGTTGGTGGAGATGATGGTGTGGCCTTGCCGTCACCTCCAGATCTGGAGGTGACGGCAAGGCCACGGCGGCGCAGTTTCACCGCCGCCTACAAGGCGGCGTT
>NZ_LWQU01000031.1 GCF_001650635.1 Magnetospirillum moscoviense
ACCAGCCTCGCTGTACGCCTCGCCGACACCCCAAGAAAGCGAAAACGCCAAGTGTGTGCGCTATGTTAACGCCTATGCCCTCGACCCTCCCCCCCCAGCCGTCCCGCCACCCGGCGAAATAACGGGGCCGATTCCACCAGGAATCGGCCCCGCTTTTTTACTTGACGATGGCGCGGCCCGGGCTGGTGAAGGCCAGGGAATGCGGGCCGAAGAAATAGGCGTTGACCGTCTCGATGATCGGCGGGCTGATGGGCTTGTCCGCCTTCCATTCCACCACGAAATTGGCCCCGGTGCCGCCGTCGTCGTCCTTGTGCTCGACGAAGAAGTCGGTCGAGGCCATCGGACCCAACCGGGCCGGCTTGGCCACGAATTCCCGCAGCATCTTGCCGGCGGTGTCGTAATAGCGCACCGAGGTCACGGTGAAGCCGTCATCGGGATCGGTGTTGCGCACCGCCAGCATCGACGACAGCAGCAGCATCTGCGGCTTGCCCTTGGCATCCAAATTGCCGTGCCAGATATGGGAATAGACCGGGACATAGACGGTCTGGCCGGCGCTGGGCCGGACATCCTCGGCCAGGGCGGGCAGGGCGGGGAGCAGCAGGGCTAACGCCAGCAGCATTCGGCGCATCGGGCAGGCCTTTCGATCGAATTCGTCGCGCTGCCAGTATGGCGCAAACGGCGCCCGGTTCAAGGCGGCGGCGAGCCTAGACCGTTTTCCGCCAGAGCGGAAAGCGGTCTAGAGTCTTATGTTTGGCCCGTGCCGGGCCGCTCAGGCGCCGCTCTGGCTGGTCGCGTGTTCACGCTTGGCGTGAAAACGCTCTAGCCCGCCAGTTTGCCCAGGCCCGCCAGCTTGCGGATTTCGGCGGCCGCTTCCGAGGTGACGCAGACCTTGCCGACCGGATTGAACATGGTGCCGACGGTCTTGGCCAGCGCCGCCGCCACCGGAATGCCCAGGATGCTGATGAACAGCAAGATCACCTGAATGATGGTGCCGATGGCCAGCAGCAGCCCCAGCGGCAGCCAGATGATCATCACGATGGTCGAATAGGTCTTCCAGGCGGGATTGCTATCCTGGTTCGGCATGGCGTCGGACCTGGCGACCATTTCATGGCCGAACGGGGCCAGGAAGAACTTGCCCAACTGCATCAGTCCCAGACCGATCGGCGCGGCGACCACCGTCGCGGTCAGCAGCAATCCCAACAGGAAGGTCAGACCGGCATTGACGAAGCCGAGGAAGGGGATGTGCCACAAAATGTTGCCGAGCGCGCGCATCGAGAAAGCCTTTGTCAGGGTAGGGACCCATACCTTAGACGAGAATGCTGCACTTGTGGACATCTAAAAATGGTACTTGTGCGACAAAAGAATGGGGCGGCCTTGGGCCGCCCCTTCACGCTTTCCGTCTTGTCCGCTCGTTCAGCTGTGCTGCTCGACGAACTTCTCCAGCCAGTGAATATCGTAATCACCGTTCAGGAAGTCGCTGTCGTTGACCAGGCGCTGATGCAGCGGCAGGGTGGTCTTGATGCCGTCGATGACATATTCGCCCAGGGCGCGGCGCAGGCGCATCATCGCCTCGTTGCGGCTGTTGCCCGACACGATCAGCTTGGCGATCATGCTGTCGTAATGGGGCGGGATGCGGTAGCCGGCATACATGCCGGAATCGACGCGCACGCCCAGCCCGCCCGGCGCGTGATAGCCGACGATGCGGCCCGGCGAGGGGATGAAGGTCTGCGGGTCCTCGGCGTTGATGCGGCACTCGATAGCGTGCCCCTGGAAGCGGATGTCTTCCTGGCCATAGCCCAAGGGCGCGCCGGCGGCGATGCGGATCTGCTCGCGCACCAGGTCGATGCCGGTGATCGCCTCGGTGATGGGATGCTCGACCTGCAGACGGGTGTTCATCTCGATGAAATAGAACTCGCCGTTCTCGAACAGGAATTCCAGGGTGCCGGCATTGCGGTAGCCCAGCTTCTTGACCGCGTTGCGGGCGATTTCGCCGATCCGTTCGCGCTGGGCGGAGTTCAGGGCCGGCGACGGCGCCTCTTCCAGCACCTTCTGGTGGCGGCGCTGGAGCGAACAATCGCGTTCGCCCAGATGGACCACGGCGCCGTAATTGTCGGCCAGGATCTGCATCTCGATGTGCCTGGGCTTGCCCAGGTACTTTTCCATGTAGACTTCGTCGTTGCCGAACGCCGCCTTGGCCTCGTTCCTGGCCAGGCGATAGGCCTCGCGCAGTTCGTCGGCCGAGCGTGCCACCTTCATGCCCTTGCCGCCGCCGCCGGCGGTGGCCTTGATCAGCACCGGATAGCCGACGGTCTCGGCGGTGGCCAAGGCCACCTCCTCGGTGTCGAGTGCCCCGTCGGAACCGGGCACGCACGGCAGGCCGGCCGACTTGGCGGCCTGCTTGGCGGTGATCTTGTCGCCCATCATGCGGATATGATCGGGGCTGGGGCCGATGAAGGCGAAGCCGTGTTCCTCGACCATCTGGGCGAAGTCGGCGTTTTCCGACAAGAAGCCGTAGCCGGGATGGATGGCGTCTGCCCCGGTGATGGTCGCCGCCGACAGGATCGCCGCCTTGTTCAGGTAGGAATCCTTGGCCGAAGGCGGGCCGATGCACACCGCCTCGTCGGCCAGGCGGACATGCATGGCGTCGTTGTCGGCGGTGGAATGCACCGCCACGGTGCGGATGCCCATCTCGCGGCAGGCGCGATGGATACGCAAAGCGATCTCGCCGCGATTGGCGATCAGCACCTTCTCGAACATCGGATCGATCCTATTCGATGACGGCCAGCGGCTCGCCGAACTCGACCGGCTGGCCGTCGGTGACGAGGAAGCGGACCAGCTTGCCGCCGCGCGGCGCGCGGATCGGGTTGAAGGTCTTCATCGCCTCGATCAGCATCAGGGTCTGGCCTTCCGAAACGGTGGCCCCGACCTCGACGAACTTGGGCGCGCCCGGCTCCGGCGACAGGTACGACACGCCGACCATCGGCGAGGTCACCGCGCCGGGGTGGTTGGCATCATCGACCGCCGCACCGCCCGGCTGGGCGACGGGAGCAGCCGCGACCGCCGGCATGGCCGGGGCGTAATGCTGGACCGGAGCGCCCTGGCGGGCGACGCGGATACGGATCGAGCCGGTGTCGTACTCGATCTCGGTCAGGTTGGTCTCGTCCAGCAGGGTGGCGAGCGAGCGGACCAATTCGGAATCGATGGATTTAGTGGCCATGTGCCTGTTCAGCTTTCCTTGATCAGGCGGGCAAGGGCGTCGAGCGCCAGGATATAGCCGTGGCTTCCGAAGCCGCAGATCATCCCCTTGGCCGCCTTGGAAACGAAGGAGTGGTGGCGGAATTCTTCCCGCTGGTGAATGTTCGACAGGTGCACCTCGACGCACACCACCTCGGCCGCCATCAGCGCGTCGAGCAGTGCCACCGAGGTATGGGTGAACGCCCCGGCATTCAAGATGATGCCGGCCGCCCGCCCCCTGGCGCCCTGAATCCAATCCACCAGGTCGCCCTCGTGGTTGGATTGGTGAAACTCCATGTCCAGGCCAAGCGATTCCGCATGCGCTGCCGCAGCGGTTTCGATGTCGGCCAACGTCTGATGGCCATAAACCTCGGGCTGGCGTTTGCCCAGCATGTTGAGGTTCGGCCCGTTGACGATCAGGACAAGTGGTTTCGCCATGCCGGTCTTATAGCATGCGCTACAAATGGCGCAATGGGGGAACTTTCAACGCGAAATATTGTTTCGTCGTCATGGTCCCGGCGCCGCTTTACGCCGACTGCCGACGGGCGCATCATCACGCGGGATGTGAACGGGAGGAGAGCGGGTCATGAAGAAGATACTGATTGGCTCTATTCGCAATTCGTATTGATATCGTGTAGAATGGCGGAAACGCGGGAGGTTTTGCGCGATGGATCGGAAGGA
>NZ_LWQU01000032.1 GCF_001650635.1 Magnetospirillum moscoviense
CCTCGCTGTACGCCTCGCCGACACCCCAAGAAAGCGAAAACGCCAAGTGTGTGCGCTATGTTAACGCCTATGGGGGTTGGCCCTGCCCTTGATCAAGGAAGGACGGGACTGCCCGGGGCTTGAGATGATGCCGGCCTTGCAGGCTGTGCTGGGCGATCCGTCGGCCCCGGCCCGCTGGCTGGCCGGCGAGGCGATCTTCCCCGAAACCGCCCGCCTGGACTGGTTCCCCCGGCCGCTTAAAAAGAAGCGGAAATAGCAATATACCTGGATTGAGGTCAGACCGGCACACGGGTATAATGCGGCGATGATTCGCAGTTTCGCCGACAAGGACACTGAAGCATTGTTCCTGGGCCGGTTTGCCCGTCGATTGCCGCACGACATTCAGCGGATCGCCCAGCGCAAATTGCGGCAGCTTCACGCAGCCACCGGACTCCAGGATTTGTCGGTGCCGCCTGGCAATCGTCTTGAAGCATTGCAGGGCGACAGATCCGGCCAGCACAGCGTCCGCATCAATGACCAGTGGCGGATTTGCTTCATGTGGTCGGACGGTGGCGCCGACCGTGTCGAGATTGTCGATTACCACTGAAAGGACGAGCATGCAGCGCGACCTGCCCCCCATCCATCCCGGTGAACACCTCCGGGAGGATTTCCTGGTGCCGCTCGGCATTACCGCCTATCGGCTGGCCAAGGATATCGGCGTCCCGGTCAGCCGTGTGCAGGATATCCTGGGCGAACGACGCGGCATCAGCGGCGACACCGCCTTGCGATTGGCCCGCTATTTCGGGACCAGTGCGGAATTCTGGCTGAACCTGCAACGCGATTGGGAACTGGAAAAGGCGACCATCGAGGCCGGCGACGCTATCGCGGCAACGGTTCGCCCGCGCACTGCAGCCTGAACGGCCATCGCTCGGCGAAGGCATCGACCTGCCACAGGCGATGGCTCATGGGGTGAACTCGGCGATGGTGTGCATGTGGTTCAAGGGGCCGTGGCCGCTGCCCAGCCCGGGTGCGGTCTCGATGGCGCGCAGCACATAGGCGCGCGCCCGATCGACCGCCGCCTCCAGCCCCAGCCCTTGCGCGATGGAGCAGGCGATGGCCGAGGCCAACGTGCAGCCGGTGCCATGGGTCGAGCTTGTGTGAATACGTTTGGACGCCCAGCGCCGGGTGCCGCCGCTCCAGGCCAGCAGATCGACCAGATCGTCGCCGTCCAGATGGCCGCCCTTCAGCAGCACCGCCTGCGGCCCCAGGGCCAGCAAGTCGCGGGCGGCGGCTTCCATGTCGCCTGCACCAAGGATGCGCCGGCCCAGCAGCACCTCGGCCTCGGGGATGTTGGGGGTGATCAGGGTGGCGCCGGCCACCAATCGGTTGATCAGCGCCTGGGTGGCATCGTCGGCCAGCAGCGAGGCGCCGCCCTTGGCCACCATCACCGGATCGACCACCCGGGGAATGCCGGCCCCGAACCGCTCCAGCCCGTCGGCCACCGCCTCGATGATGGCGACCGAGGCCAGCATGCCGGTCTTGATGCAATCGGCGCCGATATCGCCCAGCACCTTGTCGATCTGCAAAGTCACGAAGTCGGGCGGCACAGCATGGATGCCAAACACCCCTTGAGTGTTCTGCGCCGTCAGGGCGGTGATGGCGGTGGCGGCATAACCGCCCAGGGCCGACACCGCCTTGATGTCGGCCTGGATGCCGGCGCCACCGCCCGAATCCGAGCCGGCGGCGATCAGCACCCGCCCCTTCATGACGCCGCCTTCGAGATCACCCCGACGATGTCGTCGACCACCTGGGTGACCAGCGTCTGGTCCTCGCCCTCGGCCATCACCCGGATCAGCGGCTCGGTCCCGGATTTCCGGATCAGCACCCGGCCGGTGCCGTCAAGCCGCCCCTCGCCACCCTTGATCGCCGCCTTGACCGCGTCGGATTCCAGGATCGCCGCCGGCGAGCCCGACACCCGGACATTCTTCAACACCTGCGGGAACGGATCGAACAGATGCAAAATCTCGGACGCCTTCTTGCCGGACCCCACCAAAGCCGCCAGCACCTGCAGCGCCGCCACCAAGCCGTCGCCGGTGGTGGAATGGTCGGACAGGATGATGTGGCCCGATTGCTCGCCGCCGACATTGAAGCCGTCGCGCCGCATCCGTTCCAGCACATAGCGGTCGCCGACGGCGGTGCGGAACAGGGTCAGGCCCTGGCGCTCCAGATACTTTTCCAGGCCCATGTTGCTCATGACCGTGGCCACGATGCCGCCGCCCTTCAACAGGCCGCCCTGCCCCCACGAGGCGCCGATCAGGCCCATCACCTGGTCGCCGTCGATTACCGTGCCCTTCTCGTCGCACAGGACCAGACGGTCGGCGTCGCCATCCAGCGCGATGCCCAGATGGGCGCCGTGCGCCACCACCTGGGTCTGCAGCGTCTGCGTATGCAGCGAGCCACAATCCTGGTTGATGTTGACGCCGTCGGGATGAATCGCAAGCGGAATGACCTCGGCACCCAGTTCCCACAGCACGGTGGGGGCGACCTTATAGGCGGCGCCGTTGGCGCAATCGATGACGATCTTCAGGCCGTCCAGGCGCAGGCCGCGCGGAAAAGTGGCCTTCGCGTACTCGATATAACGACCGGCGGCGTCGTCCAGGCGCCGGGCCCGGCCCAGATGGTCCGAACCGACCCGATATTCGGCCAGCCCGTTTTCCATGCTTTCCTCGATGGTCAGCTCGTCTTCGTCGGACAGCTTGAAACCGTCGGGGCCGAACAGCTTGATGCCGTTATCCTGATAGGGATTGTGCGAGGCCGAGATCATCACGCCCAGATCGGCGCGCAGCGAGCGGGTCAGCATCGCCACCGCCGGCGTCGGCAGCGGCCCCAGCAGCACCACGTCCATGCCGACGGCGATGAAGCCAGCGGTCAGCGCCGGTTCCAGCAGATAGCCCGACAGGCGGGTGTCCTTGCCGATCACCGCCACATGGCGATGTTCGCCACGGGTGAAATGGCGCCCGGCGGCCATGCCCAGCTTCAGCGCCGTCTCGGCGGTCATCGGGTCGACATTGGCGGTTCCGCGGATTCCATCGGTTCCGAACAGCTTGCGGCTCATGCGGCGTTACGTCCTTGTTACGGGTCAGGCCCATGGGAATAGCGCCAAACCCCCTGCCAAGGGAAGGGGTTGCATGGTGGGGCGCGTAGAACCACCTGCCGAACAAGGGTCAAAGGGAGGCCACCATGGGTAAAAATCGCAACTACCTGGATGCCGTCAGCGGTCTGATGATCGCCGCTTTGTTCGCCCTGGCCGGGCTGGTGGTGATCGCCTGGGCGGTCAAACCCGACCTGCCCCTGACCTGAGCCCCAAAGCGGTCATTTCTTCGATCCGGGCGGAATTAGAAACGACTTCTTTTCGAGAACGTCACGAATATGGGTGGAAAAGCCCTTCGGGTTGAACGGCTTGACCAGGAAGCCGTTGACGCCCAGTTCCTTGGCCCTCTTGGCCACCTCGCCTTGCTGGGTCGAGGTGAACATCACCACCGGAATCGACGATACCTGCGGGTCCATCGAGCCGCGAATGCCGCCCAGCAGGGCCAAGCCATCGACCGGCTTCATCTCGACATCGGAAATGACGATGTGGGGGTGGCGTTCGCAGACCAGCCGCAGGGCCTGGCTGCCTTCCTCGGCGATCAGAACCTCGGCCGCGCCCATCGCCGTCAGCAATCGCGTCACCAGATCGCGGGTGGTCTCTTCGTCCTCGACCACCAGGACGATGGTGTCGTTTCCCGCGAACTTCTCAAGCATTCCCCGTTCCCCGCCGAGCCGACGCACGAGAATACCAAGGAGGGCCTCGACAAGCAAAGCCTCGGCGGGCACCATCGGCGCCGGCAAGGGGGATGAATGATGTTGGAACTTCTACGCACGCACGATCACTACGTGCTGGCGGCCGTCGCGCTGTTCGGCACGCTGGCTGCGGCCGCGGCCTTTTTGTGGTTGGCCCACCGATCCCGGCTGGCGCCGTGGATCGCCAGCTTCCGTGGCCTGTCGCCGCCCTTCGTCAACGTCGTCGGCGTTCTGTTCGCCCTGACCCTGGCCTTTCTGGCCAACGACACCTGGAACGCCCACGACCGGGCGGTGACGGCGGTCTATCACGAGGCCGGCGCGCTGCGGACCATCCGCGCCCTGGCGGTCGAGCTGCCCGAAGCGAGCCGGGGCGGATTGGATCGGGCCATCGACCGCTATGTCGCCATCGTCGTCGCCGAGGAATGGCCCCTGCTGGCCAAGCGCCGCGCGTCGGCCGCCGCAATCGATGCCCTGGCCGTCTTGCAGGCCGAATTGTCGCGACCGGTCATCGCCCAGGCCCTGGCGCCGGCCGCCCACGCACAGATGCTGCAACAGGCGATGGAGGCCCGCGATGCCCGCGAAACCCGCATCGCGCTGTCGCAGACCCACGTCAATCCGCTGAAATGGCTGGGCATGGCCTTCCTGGGGCTGTTGACCCTGATTTCCATCGCCATGGTCTATGTCGATCAGCCCAAGGCCGAATTGCTGGCCATCGCCCTGTTTGCCGCCGCCGCCGCCCCCACCGCCGCCATCGTGTTGATCCAGGGCAACCCGTTCCAGCCGCCGGGCGCCGCCTCGCCGGCGCCGTTGCAGGCCCTTCTGAAATAAGCCCAAGCCCGCGTGGCGCTTGAACAGCCCCGGCACGGGGCGCGACAGCAAGGCCTAGTCGAAATCGGCCGCCAGCGACGCCTGCATGGTCGCGTCGATCATCGCCATATGGCCGTAATGGGGATGGTCGACAACGAACACCGGCCGGCTGGCGCGATCGCGGAAGGCGGCCACCTGGGCCGGGGTGAAGGGGAAATGGATGAAATGGACGCTCGACGCCTTGCCGGTCTCGTCGGTCCGTTCCAGGTCAGCCTCGGGGATGCCGGCCACCCGTTCGCCGGCCACGGCGATGCTCATCGAATGTTCGATGCCGCCTAGATCGGCCAGCACGGCCCGGCGCAGACGCTCGTCGTCGATTTCGATCAACGCCGTCGCCACCAGTTCGGCCCCTTGCGGGATCAGACTGTTATAGGCCTCGAGCTCACCGGGAATCTGGGCGTCGCCGCCCTTCTCGACCCGCAGCATCTCGTGCACCTGCATCCACATGCTGTCATAGGATTCGAACAGCACCGTCATGTAGGGCCCGACCGCCAGCCGGCGATGACGCTTGGCCTCGATCAGGGCGCGGCGGCGGTCGGCCCGCACCGCTTCATAGGCGGGGATCGGCAGGATGTCGGCGGGGGTAAGGACGCGAGGCGTCATGGCACTTTCTCCAATCCATAGGCACGGGCGATAATTTCGATCGGGTGGCGGGCTTCGGTAGAGCCGCCCCCCATGTCGGCCATGCCCTGGACCAGATGGGCGCCGGCCAGCGGGCATTCGGAACAGGTGGTGGCGCAGCCGGAATCCTTCAACTGGCGCATCGCCGGCCGGCCGACCTTCATGGCCAGCGGGAAATGCTCAACCGCCACGCCCCAGGCGCCGCTATGGCCGGAACACCGTTCGATGGCGGTGACAGCGGTGTCGGGGATCAGGCGCAGCATCTCGGCCCCCTTGGCGCCGATATTCTGGGCGCGGGCATGGCAGGCCACATGCAGGGCGACACCGCCGGCAACCGGCATCAGGCCAGACGCCAAACCATGTTCGCGGGCCAGCATCACCACATATTCCGAGACGTCGTAGACCGAGCGGGCCAGGCGGGCGACATCGGCGTCGTCAGGTTCGATCAGCGGCCATTCGAACTTCATCATCAGGGCGCAGGACGGCAGTTCGGCGTCGCGGTGGATGTTCGCCAAGCGCTCCATCAATGGCCGGGTCAGGCCGTTGCCGCGCCGGGTCGCCCAATTGGCGATGGGGGCGACCAGGGTGCCCAGGCGGCCGTTGCGATCGGTCTCGGTCAATTGGCGGGCCACCATTGACACCTGGCCGGCCTGCAGACGGGTGGCGCGATAACGCACCATCAGGTGCGGCACGTCCAGATTGAAGGCGTGCGGCGGCAGCCATGACAATTCTCGAACTGCCGGCGCATTTCCGCATCCAGCGCCGCCGGATCGGTGAAGTCCGGATCCGTCCAGGCATAGGGGTGGCGCACGGGCGCCTCGAGACTGCCTTCCCGCATGATTGCCTCCATCGGGCAAACGACCCGCAGCCGAAGCTCCTGGCCAGATCAGGGAAAATCTAGGAGCCCAGATTGTCCAACGCCTTCTGGAAGCGCCCGGCATGGGACTTTTCGGCCCTGGCCAGGGTTTCGAACCAATCGGCGATCTCGTCGAAGCCTTATTCGCGGGCGGTTCGCGCCATGCCGGATACATATCGGTGTATTCGTGGGTCTCGCCGGCCACCGAGGCCTTGAGATTGGCGGCGGTCGAGCCGATGGGATGGCCGGTGGCCGGATCGCCCACCGGTTCGATGAATTCGAGATGGCCGAAAGCGTGGCCGGTCTCGCCCTCGGCGGTCGAGCGGAACAGGGCCGAGACGTCGTTATGTCCCTCGACGTCGGCCTTTTGGGCAAAATACAGATAACGACGGTTGGCCTGGGACTCGCCGGCAAAGGCTGCCCGCAGGTTGTCGATGGTCTTGGATGCGGATAGTGACGGCATGGCAATCCTCCTGTTCAAGGAGAGATCGTTGGCGGCGGGGAGGCCCCCTTCCCTCAAGGTCCGTCGCGAGACCTCGCCAGCATTTTGCTATCGGTTCAAGGCGCCACGACGAGGCGCAAAAACCAATTACTTTCGAATAATTCTAATTTAACTAAGCCGCACCGCGCATCACCCGCCAGATCGCCACCGCCTGCGCCGTCTCGGCGACATCGTGGACGCGGATCACCTGCACGCCGGCATCCAGACCGGCCAGATGGGCCGCCAGCGAGCCGGCCAGCCGTTGCTTGGGCGGCTCGCCCCGGCTAAGGCGCCCGATGAAGCTTTTGCGCGACGCCCCCAGCAGCACCGGCACCCCCAGCCCGTGATACAGTGCCAAAGCCGCGAAGATCTGCGCATTGTGGTCGTCGTTCTTGCCGAAGCCGATGCCGGGATCAATGGCGATGCGCGCCCGCTCGATGCCGGCCGCCTCGCAGGCCGCAACCCGGGCGGCCAGATAATCGTAAACATCCAACGGCGCGCAATCATAGACCGGCTCGGCCTGCATGGTCTGCGGTTGGCCCTGCATGTGCATCAGGCACAAAGCCGCCCCCGACGAAGCCGCCACCGCCAGGGCGCCTTCGCCTTCCAGGGCGGTGACGTCATTGATGATGCGCGCACCCGCCTGGGTGGCGACCTTCATCACGGCGGCGTGGCGGGTGTCGATCGACACCACCACCCCTTGGGCGGCCAGGGCTTCGACCACCGGAGCGACCCGGTCGATTTCCTGCTGTTCCGACACCGGCAGGGCGCCGGGACGGGTCGATTCGCCGCCAACATCGATGATCGACGCCCCCATTTCAACCATCGCCAGGGCGCTGTCGATGGCCACCTGGGGGGCCAGCCGGTCGCCGCCATCGGAAAAGCTGTCGGGCGTGGTGTTGACGATGCCCATGATCGCCGGGCCATCCATCGCCACCGTTCCCCAGGCCGGGCGCTTGGCGCCGACCCGATGGATCAACCGGCCGACATGGCGGGCCAGATCCTCGCTTTCCGCTTCCGACCAGGCCAGGATGTCGGCGAACGGAGCCAGGGCCGCCCATACCTGGCCGCCCTCGCGCCACAGGATGGCGGCGGCGGTGAAGGCCAGGGCGGTGTCGCCGATCGGCCAGCCATTGCCGGAAACCACGGCCGCCGCAGCCTGTTCGCCCCACACCAGCCCGGCCGGCAGCAGGTAAAGATCGGCGGGCGAAAAAGCGAAGCCCCGCGGCAAGGCGGGGCTTCGGCGCCAGGCGGAAGAGGACACGGTCACGGGCCGGGCTGCGGCTCGGGATCGAAGCCGCCGGTGGTCGGGATGCCGGTGCTGGGCACCGACGAACGCCGGCCGTTTTCCTTGGGCTTCTCGGAACCGTCGCGGGTGATGGATTCGCCGCGGATCAGGGCTTCGACCTCGTCCTTGTTCAGGGTCTCGTATTCCAACAGGCCGCGCGCCACCGCTTCCAGGGCGTCGCGATTGCTGGTCAGGATTTCCCGGGCCTTCTTCTCGCCCGCCTCGACGAAGCGGCGGACCTCGGCGTCGATGGCCGAAGCGGTGGCGTCGGACATGGTCTTGTGCTGGGTCACCGAATGGCCCAGGAAGACCTCTTCCTGGTTGTCGTTATAGCGCAGCGGCCCCAGCAGGTCCGAGAAGCCAAACTCGGTGACCATCTTCTTGGCCATGTTGGTGGCCTGCATGATGTCGTTCGAGGCCCCAGAATTCAGGTGGTCCTCGCCATAGATCAGCTGCTCGGCGACGCGGCCGCCGAAGCACACCGCCATGCGGGCCTCCAGAAACTTCTTCGACACCGACAGCCGGTCGCGTTCCGGCAGCGACATGGTCACGCCCAGGGCGCGGCCGCGCGGGATGATGGTGACCTTGTGCAGCGGGTCCGAATGGGGCATGTGCAGGTTGACGACGGCGTGGCCGGCCTCGTGATAGGCGGTGGCCTCTTTTTCGGATTCGGTCATCACCATCGAGCGACGCTCGGCCCCCATCATCACCTTGTCCTTGGCCGACTCGAACTCGGCCATGGTGACGACGCGCTTGCCGATGCGGGCTGCCAGCAGCGCCGCCTCGTTGACCAGGTTGGCCAGATCGGCGCCCGAAAAGCCCGGCGTGCCGCGCGCGATGATGCGGGCATCGACGTCGGGACCCAGCGGCACCTTGCGCATATGCACCTTGACGATCTTCTCGCGCCCGGCGATGTCGGGATTGGGCACCACCACCTGACGATCGAAACGGCCCGGGCGCAGCAGCGCCGGGTCCAGCACGTCCGGACGGTTGGTCGCGGCGATCAAGATGACGCCTTCGTTGGATTCGAAGCCGTCCATCTCGACCAGCAGCTGGTTCAGGGTCTGCTCGCGCTCGTCGTTGCCGCCGCCCAGACCGGCGCCACGATGGCGGCCGACGGCGTCGATCTCGTCGATGAAGATGATGCAGGGCGCGTTCTTCTTGCCCTGTTCGAACATGTCGCGCACGCGGCTTGCGCCGACGCCGACGAACATCTCGACAAAGTCCGAACCGGAAATGGTGAAGAACGGCACGTTGGCCTCGCCGGCGATGGCGCGGGCCAAAAGCGTCTTGCCGGTGCCGGGCGGGCCGACCAGCAGGCAGCCCTTGGGGATCTTGCCGCCCAGGCGCTGGAACTTCTGCGGGTCCTTCAGGAATTCGACGATCTCTTCCAGCTCGACCTTGGCTTCATCGATGCCGGCGACATCCTCGAAGGTGACGCGGCCGGTCTTCTCGGTCAGCAACCTGGCCCGGCTCTTGCCGAAGCCCATGGCCTTGCCGCCGCCGCCCTGCATCTGGCGCATGAAGAACACCCACACGCCGATCAGCAGCAGCATGGGGAACCACGAGACCAGGATGCTCCACAAGGTCGGCTGATCCTCGACCGGCGGCTGGGCCGAGATGCGGATGCCCGATTCGCGCAGGCGCGGCACGATGTTGGCTTCCGGCGGCAGATAGGTGGCAAACGAGCGGTTGTCGGTGTAGTGGCCGGTGACCTGGTAGCCCTGGATGGTGACGTCGGCGACCTGGCCGCGATCGACCTCGGCCATGAATTCCGAGAAGGCGATCTGGCCCGGCCCGCGCTGCGGGCTGGAGGTCTGGAACAGGTTGAACAGCATCACCAACAACAAGGCGATGACGATCCAAAGCGCCAGATTCTTGCTGAAATTCAAGGCTCGGTCCTTCCTGTTTCCTGCCCCGCCGGTTTTTGCGGGCCTGTATTAGATAATGCCGCCCCCGGCCGGAACAAGGCAATGGCGCATCGGCCCTTCCCACACGATCCATTCGGCGGAAATGACGCCTCCGCCCCGTTTATAGCCCAGGTGGGGCACGGCGAAAACACCATCTCGGTCGAACAAGGCCGGCAGGCTGGCCCGCGCCGGCGCGGGAACCGGGGCCACCTTGCCCAATGGGCGCCAACCCGACGCCCCCAGCCCGGCCAGACGCAGCCCGGCCGGCAGATCGTTCGGCACCTCGACCCGCAGGCGGCCATCCCACAGCAGGCGCTCGCCCGGCACCAAGGTCACCGGCGCGGCCTGGCGCGCCGCCTCGCGGGCGAATACAACCGAATCCGCGCCGATGGCCAAGGTGCAGCCGGCCAGGGTCGCCTTTCCGGCACGGCCCTGGGCCAGGCGCTGGAACAATCCCTCGGTGCGCTCGGCCCGTGGCGGATAATCGCCGCCGCCTGCCGCCTGCAGCAGGCGGACCAACAGACGCAGGCCGATTTCCTCGGGCGGGTCGATGAAGGCGGCCAGGTCAACCGTGGCGAAGCCGGCCGGATGCAGGCGCACAGAGGTCGCCGCACGCTGGGCCACCATCCAGTCCAAGGCGTCGCGGGCCCGGCGCATCCGGGCGGCGGTCTCGGCCAGGCGGGGGACGCTTAGCCCCTCGCCGGCCAACACCGGCAGCAGGCGGCGCATCCTGACCCGCGCGAAGGCCGGATCGGCGTTGGAGGAATCCTCGATCCAGTCCTGGCCCCGGCCCTTCAGAAATCCGCGCAAGCAATCGGCCGGCACATCCAGCAGCGGCCGCAGCAGGACCACACCGTCCCGGCTGACCATCGGCGCCATCGCCGCCAGCCCATCGACCCCCGAACCGCGCCCCAGGCGCAGCAACAAGGTCTCGGCCTGGTCGGCCTGGTGGTGGGCCAGCAGCAGATGAGTCACGCCCTGGGCGCGGCACCATTCGGTCAGCAAGCGATAACGGGCCGAACGCGCCATCGCCTGCACATCGGCAGTGGGGCGCACGCCTGCGCGGACCAAGATGACATGGGGAATATCGCGCGCCGCCAGCCAGCGCCCGACCTGGGCGGCCTCGGCGCCGGATTGGGGCCGAAGGGCGTGATCGACGGTCAAGGCGGTGACCCGCCCGCCCCGGGCGGCGGCCCAATCGGCGGCCAGCAGGGCCAGCGCCATGCTGTCGGCGCCGCCCGATACCGCCACCGCCAGATGGGGCGGATGTCCAGGCCCCAGGCGGTCCAGAACGCCGGCCAGCGCCGCCGCCGGGTCTACTTGCACTCGTACTTCTGCTTCTCGGCCTGGGCCGCCCGCTTGACGCGGTCAGCCATGCCGGGATGATCCTTGAACAGGATCGAGAAGGCGACGCAGGCTTCCTTCTTCTTGCCCTGCTGACCGAAGGCCGAACCCGCCTTGTAGATCATGTCCGGCGCCTTCGCGTGCTTGGGATAGGTCTTGTAGGCCTCGAGGAAGGTGCGCGCGGCGGTATCGAAATCCTTGCGGTTATAGGCGATGTCGCCCATCCAATAGCTGGCATTGCCGGCCAGTTGGTGGTTGGGATTCTTGGACAGGAAGTCCTGGAACCCCTTCTCGGCGACGGCGAAATCGCCGCGTTGGGCGGCGGCATAGGCATCGTCGTACTGACCCTGGGCGTCCTTGGGGGCGGCATTGCCCGCCTGGGGCGGGGTCAGCTTCTTCATGTCCTTTTCCGACATGGTGCCCAGCGTCTGCGGACCGGGGGCGCTGCCGGGGGTTTCGGCACCGCGCGACGCCCCGCCGGCCGCCGGCATCGACAGCTGGTTGGACGGGGTTCCGGCAGCCGGCTGCTGGGCGCCCTGCAAATCGCGAAAGCGAGCGTCGATGTCGGCCTGCAGCCGTTCCAGCGCCTTGTTGGCCTGCTGGGCCTTGAAGGTGGCTTCCTCGATCTTGCCGGTCAATTGGCGGACCATGTTTTCCAGTTCATCGACCCGCTCGTCCAGGCGCACCGCCAGGCCGGCCGGCATCGGCGCCGCGTCGGGCGAGCGAACCACCGTCTGGCCGCCGCCCAAGGCCGGCGAGGTGATCACCGTCGAACCGCCGCCGCGGGCCATCTGGCCCTGCATCATCTGCAAGTCGCGCTCGAGCCGCTCGATGCGGTCGTACAAAGCGCGGTTTTCGAACTGGGCCTGGGCGGGAGCGGCCAAGCCGGCCAGCAGGACGGCGATGGCGGGAACGATCAGCAGACGGCGCACGGGCGAACCTCGAAGCGATATGAACCTGAAACGGTTTAGACTGAGATCACGGCAAAAACAAGGCGCCCGCCACTTCCGCCGACCCTGGGGTCGGCGGAAGGGCGGGCGCCCGCATCACGATCGTGATTGTCTAGGGCTTACTTGCCCAGGACGGTCACGCCACGACGGTTCTGCGACCAGGCCGCTTCGTTCGAACCCAGAGCGACCGGGCGCTCCTTGCCGTACGAAATGGTCTTGACGCGGTCCTTGGCGATGCCGGCGCCGACCATGTAATCCTTCACGGCGTTGGCGCGACGCTCACCCAGGGCGAGGTTGTACTCACGGGTGCCGCGCTCGTCGGCATGACCTTCGATGGTCATCTTGTAGGTCGGGTACTTCTTCAGCCAAGCGACCTGCTTGTCCAGACCGGCCTTGGCGTCGGCGCGCAGAGCGAACTTGTCGTAGTCGAAGAAGACGCGATCGCCGACATTGGCGATGAAGTCCTGCTCCGAGCCCGGAACGATGCTGGGCTTGGCGGCGGCCGGAGCCGAAGCGGTGCTGGCCTGGGTGGCGCCCGACTCAGGGGCCGATTCGCAAGCGGCCAGCATGGCGGCGGCGGCGAAGATGCTCATAAAACGCAGTTTCATATTTGAGGACCCCCTCAATGGAACGCTGGAAGAAAAAAGGGAAAGCAATTCGGACCTATCTTAGAGACGCCGCAGCAACCCGTTCAAGGGCCGACACAGCCTTCCTCAGGCATCGAAACAGGACCCGATGCCTTCGGAACAAATCCTAATCGCCGCGGACTATACTGGTCTTCACCTAGGGAATCAAGGGGGACCAAGCAGGATCCGAACCGTCTTGTGGGGTCAAAACCTGCCTTTCGTTGAGTCCGGTCAGGTCAATGGTGTAGAGACGGGACGAAATTCCGCGTCCGCGCTCGTCGCTGGGGCCTTCCTTCCAGAAGGCCAGCACGCGGCCGTTGGGGGCCCAGGTCGGGCCTTCCACCAGAAATCCCTGGGCCAGCAGGCGCTCGCCCGAGCCGTCGGGATGCATGACGCCGATGAAAAATTCGCCGCCCTTCATCTTGGTGAAGGCGATCAGGTCTCCGCGCGGGGACCAGACCGGGGTTGCATAGCGGCCGTCGCCGAAGCTGATGCGGGCGACGTTACCGCCGTCGGCATCCATGGTGTATATCTGCTGGGCGCCGCCGCGGTCGGAATTGAACACGATACGGCTGCCGTCGGGCGAGAAGCTGGGCGAGGTGTCGATGGCCGGATGATTGGTCAGCCGCCGCTTCTGGCGGGTCATCAGGTTCATTTCATAAAGTTCGGTGTTGCCGTCCTGGGCCAGGCTCAGGACCACCTTGTTACCGTCGGGCGAGAAGCGCGGCGCGAAGGTCATGCCGGGGAAATCGCCCAACAGCTCGCGCCGGCCGGTATCGATCTGCAGGACATAGACGCGCGGAATGCCCTTGAAATAGGACATGTAGGTGATCTCGCGCGCGGTCGGCGAGAAGCGGGGCGTCAGCACCAGATCCTCGCCGGCAGTCAGGTAGCGATGGTTCTCGCCGTCCTGGTCCATGATGGCCAGGCGCTTCTTGCGGTCGGTCTTCGGCCCCGATTCCGAGATGTAGACGATCTGGGTATCGAAATAGCCGTCCTCGCCGGTGATGCGCTTATAGATGGAATCGGCGACCAGATGGGCAATGCGGCGCCAACCGGACGGCGAGGCGGTATAGGCCTGGCCGGCCATCTGGCCTTCCGAGAACACGTCCCACAGGCGGAACTCGACCCGCATGCGGCCGTCGGACCCGATCTCGACCTTGCCGCTGACCAGGGCTTCGGCGTTGATCTGCTTCCAGTCGGCAAAGCGCGGGCCGGCCTGCAGCGACGCGACGTTCTGGATGAAGGCGCGCTGGTCGATGGGCTTGAACAGGCCAGAACGTTCCAGGTCGGCGGCCACCACCCGGGCGATGTCCTTGCCCAGTTGGCTTTCCTGCGGTTGGCCGCCGAACATGTCGGGAATGGCGATCGGCAGCGGCCGCATATGGCCGCGGGTGATGTCGATACGCACTTCCGCGGCAGCGGGCTGGATGGCCACCAGGGCCAGGAAGGCGAAGGCCGCCAGCAGGGCGGCGCAGCGAAGTCGGCTCAGCATGGGCAAGGTCCATCCGGTCGAGAGGAACGAAAAAGAAGGATTGGTCATCATCACCGCCTCCCCATCGCCTTGGCGACGTCGAAGGTCAGAACAAGGTCACCGTTCTTCAAGGTGTCGTACTTGTCCTTAGGGATCGGCAACGGGCTGCAGGTGCGCACGGCGCGCCGGGCGCTGTCGGCGGCGGCCTGCCAGAAGCCGTCGGCGAAGATCGGCTTATCGACGATCTGGGCATCGGTGACCGAGCCGTCCGGCTGGATGAACACCCGGATCGCCACCACCAGCTTGTCGGCTTCCTTGGCCCCGGCCGGCGGTACCCAGCACTTCTCGACATGGGCGCGGATGCGATCCATCTCGGTCATCGACACCGGCTCCAGCGGGTTATGCTGGTCCGAGCCCTTGACGCCCTGCGGCTTGGGCTGGGTTCCGGTTTCCTGGGTCTTGGGCGTCGGCTTGGCGTTCTTGGTCGACTTCATCAGCTCATCCAAGGGATCGACCTTGGGCTTGGGCTTGTCCAAGGTCTTCAGCAGCGAATCCACATCGGTTTGCGGCTGCGGCTTGGGCGGCGGCTTGATGTCGGACAGCTTCTGCTCCGGCGGCTTGGGCTCGGGCTTGGGCTCGGGCTTGGGCTCCGGCTTGGGTTCCGGCTTGGGTTCCGGCTTGGGCAGCGGCGCCGGTTCGGGCTTGGGTTCCGGCTTGGGCGGCGGCGGCGGAGCCGGCGCCGGTGTCGGCTCGGGCTTGGGCGGTTCGGGCTTGGGCTGTTCCTTGGGCGGCTCGGGCTTGGCCGGTTCGGGCTGCGGCTCCTCGGCCTGCTTGGGCGGCGGATTGGTCTTCAACCCGATCGGCACCAGATCGACGACCATCGGCGTTTCCTGCGGCGGCGGGTCGCGGAAGAAATGCGGCAGGCCGAACACGGCCAGCAGCGCCACCGTGACATGCAGCACGCCGGAATAGATCAGGCTGTCGCGACGCAGGACTGCCGACAAGGTCTACTTGCCTCCCTTCTTGCCAGCCTTGGCCGGCTCGGCCTGCTTCATCTCGGTGACCAGGGCGACCTTGGTGAAGCCGGCACCGCCCAGGGTTCCCATCACTTCCATGACCCGGCCGTAATTGATGCCCTTGTCGCCGCGGATGAAGATGCGGGTGTCCGGCTTGGCGGCGGTGATCGCCTGCAGCTTCGGCACCAGTTCTTCCATGGTCACCTTGGTTTCCTGGATCCACACGTCGCCGTTGGCATCGACGGTCACCGACAAGGGCTGGTCGTCGCCCTTGATGGGGGCGGCCTCGGATTTCGGCAGGTCGACCTGGACGCCGGCGGTCAGAAGCGGCGCGGTCACCATGAAGATGACCAGCAGCACCAGCATCACGTCGACCATCGGCGTGACGTTGATGTCGGCCATCGGGCGATGGCGCTGGCGTCCGCCCTTCCTGCCTCCGATGGCGGCGCCCATCAGGCCTTCTCCTCGAGCTGACGCGACAAGATGGCGCCGAATTCACCCGAGAAATTCTCGAGCCGCTTGGAATAGCGGTCGAGATCGTTCGAGATCTTGTTGTAGGCGATCACCGCCGGAATGGCCGCGACCAGGCCCAGCGCGGTGGCGAACAGCGCCTCGGCGATGCCGGGAGCCACCACCGCCAGGCTGGTATTCTTGGTGGCCGCGATGGACTGGAACGAGTTCATGATGCCCCACACCGTGCCGAACAGGCCGATGAACGGCGCCGTCGAGCCGACCGAGGCCAGCACGCCCAGATTCCTTTCCAGGGTATCCATCTCGCGGCCCAGGGTGACATGCATCACCCGGTCGATGCGCTGCGGCAGGCTGACGCGGCTGGATTCACGATCGGCCAGGCCCTTGGCCGCCGAACGGCGCCATTCGCGCATGGCCGAGACGAAGATGGCGCTCATCGGGTCGACCGGGCGCGAGCCGATGCGGTCGTAAAGCTCTTCCAGCGAGCCGCCCGACCAGAAGCTTTCCTCGAACTGCTCGGCGCGCTGCCACAGGGCGCGCATCCGCATCAGCTTGTCGAAGATAATCGCCCAGCACCAGAACGAGGCGATCAGCAACGCCACCATCACCGTCTTGACGATGAAATCCGCCCGCAGAAACAGCGCCCACATCGAGAGATCATGCTCTGCGATCGAGCCCGCCAGCTGCACCGACTGAACAGGATCCATAATGATTACCTTTCGCTTACCAAAGCCCGCAGGGTGGCCCGCATGTCCGCCGGAATGCGCGCCGCGCGCCCTTCCAGGCTGATGAAGGCCAGTTGGATGTGCAGACGCACCAAATCGGCGCCGTCGTCAAGTCGTCTGATGGTCTGGACCATCGAAAGCGAGGCGCCGCCGGCCAGGGTGACCTTCGATTCCACTTCCAATCGGTCCATCAGTTTGGCCGGTTTCAGGAAGTCCATCTCGGCCCGGCGCACCGCGAAGGCGAAGCCCTTGCCGTTATCGGCCAGGGCGCGCTGGTCGATGCCTAAGGCTTCGACCATCTCGGTCCGCGCCCGCTCGGCGAAGTTCAGATAGTTGGAATGATAGACGATGCCGCCGGCATCGGTATCCTCCCAATAGACTTTCAGCGGATGGCGGAAGATCATTCCTCGTCCTCCATCCGGGCCAAAAGGTCCAATTGCACCAAGACCTCTTTCGGCGGGTTGAGGCCGATATGCTTGAAGCCCGAGGGCGACAGCATGCGGCCCCGGGGGGTGCGCTGGATCAGGCCTTGCTGCAGCAGATAGGGCTCGACCACCTCTTCCAGGGTGTCGCGGCTTTCCGACAGGGCAGCGGCCAGGGTATCGACGCCGACCGGGCCGCCGCCATAATGCTCGGCGATGCAGGCGAGATAGCGCCGGTCCATGGCGTCCAGGCCGATGCGATCGACCTCCAGCCGGGTCAGGGCGGCGTCGGCGATGGCGGCGTCCACCGGCGACTTGCCGGCGACGGCGGCGAAATCGCGCACCCGGCGCAGCAGCCGGCCGGCGACGCGGGGCGTGCCGCGCGAGCGCCTGGCCACCTCGCCCGCCCCGTCGGTGGTCAGGTCGAAGCCCAGCACGCGGGCGCCGCGCGCGACGATCAGCTCCAGTTCCTCGGGGGTATAGAAATTCATCCGACACGGAATGCCGAAGCGTTCGCGCAACGGCGTGGTCAACAGACCCGAGCGCGTGGTCGCGCCGACCAGGGTGAAGGGCGCGAGGTCGATGCGGACCGAACGGGCGGCGGGTCCCTCGCCGATGATCAGGTCGAGCTGAAAATCCTCCATGGCCGGATAGAGCACTTCCTCTATGGCAGGATTAAGGCGGTGGATTTCGTCGATGAACAAAACGTCGCGGGGTTCCAGATTGGTCAACAGCGCCGCCAGGTCGCCGGCCCGCTGGATCACCGGACCCGAGGTGGCGCGAAAGCCCACCCCCAGCTCGCGCGAGACGATCTGCGCCAGGGTGGTCTTGCCCAGGCCGGGCGGGCCGTAGAACAAGGTGTGGTCCAGCGCCTCGCCGCGCGCACGCGCCGCCTCGATGAAGATCTTCAGATTTTCGCGCACCTGCTTCTGGCCGATGAAATCGTCCAGCACCTGCGGGCGCAGATGGGTCTCGATATCGCCGGGCCGGCTTTCGGGCGAGACCTCGCGGCTCATCGGGTCAAGTCCTTGGCCAGGCGCTTCAGGGACAGCCGGATCAGCGTGCCGGCATCAGCCCCCTCGCCCTGCTCGCGCATGGTCTGGCCGACCGCCTCGAAGGCTTCCAGGCGGCGATAGCCCAGATTGACCAGGGCGGAAATGACGTCTTCCATCACCCCGCCGCCATCGGCCGGCATCGGCGCGGCGCCGGCCACCGCCGCCGGGACGAAGGCGCCCATGGCCATCTTGCCGGCCTTGTCCTTCAATTCGGTCAGGATGCGCACCGCCAGCTTCGGCCCGACGCCGGACGCCCGGGTCAGGCTGGTCTTATCCTGCGCGGCGATGGTCTGCAGCAATTGTTCCGGGCTTGCCACCGACAAGATCGCCAGCGCCACCTTGGCGCCGACCCCTTGCACCGTGATCAGCAGGTTGAACCAATCCTTCTCGCCCACGTCGGAAAAGCCGTAGAGGTGGATATGGTCCTCGCGGACATGGGTCTCGATCTGCAGGGCGGCCGCCTGCCCCGCCGTCAGCTTGGACAGCGTCTTGGCCGAACAGAACACCAGATAGCCGACGCCGCCGACATCGACGATGGCGTAATCGTCGCCGACCGCATCGATCAGCCCCTTAAGCTTGGCGATCATGATGTGCCCCCATTGCAGCCCCACGGCTCCACCAGCCGTCAGGCCCGGACTTGATCCACGGCTGTCCGGTTAGAACTCTCACTCCATCGATGAACACATTGCATCGTGCGGATTTGCGGGAAGATCGGCGTTTCCGGGACAACTGAAACCGTCTCCCCCGCTCAGCCGTCATTCCCGCGCAGGCGGGAATCCATGCATGATGCTGGAATGCCGTTTCTTCAATGGGATACAGCCGAGCGGCCGGCGCCATGGCTCCCCGCCTGCGCGGGGATGACGGATCTTGGGTGGACACGCCCTCCTTTAACCGTCGAGCCCGGCCATGACGCCAGGAAATCCTGTCGCGGCGCTCCATCATCGCATGACCTTCCGGAGGGTGGCGCGGTGGTGGGCATGACAAATCGCCACCCCCAGCGCATCGGCGGCATCGCTTTGCGTGGTCAGGCAGCCCGGCAACAAGGTGCGCACCATCATCGCCACCTGATCCTTGGCGGCTCGGCCGGTGCCGACCACCGCCTGCTTGACCGAGGCCGGGGTATATTCGCCGACGAACAGACCGGCCAAAGCCGGGGCCAGCAGCACCACGCCGCGGGCCTGGCCCAGCTTCAGGGTGCTTTCCGGGTTGACGTTGACGAAGGTCTGTTCCACCGCAGCCTCGTCCGGCTTCCATTGGTCGATCAGGGCAGCGACGCCCCGGTGCAACTGGGCCAGCCGCTCGGGCAGCGACAATTTGTCGGTCGAGCGCACCGTGCCGTCGGCGACATAGCGCAGATGATGGCCGACCATCTCGATCACCCCCCAGCCGGTCACGCGCAGGCCGGGATCGAGACCGAGAACACGCATGATGATCCCCCGTCAGCCCAGCTTGGCCATGATGTCGTCGGGAATATCGAAATTGGCCGACACACGCTGGACGTCGTCATTGTCGTCCAGGGCGTCCAGCAACTTCATCAGGGTCTTGGCGGTGTCCTCGTCGGCGACCGGCACGCTGGTCTGCGGGCGCCAATCCAGACGGGCATGCTCGGGCGTGCCGAAGACCGCTTCCAGGGCATCGCGCACGGCGGCCAGATCGTCGGGGGTACAGGTGATCTCGTGGCCGTCCTCGTCGGATTCCACATTGTCGGCACCGGCTTCCAGCGCCGCCTCGAACATGGCGTCGGTACCGGCGGCCGAGGCCGGATAGCGGATCGAGCCGATACGGTCGAACATGAACGACACCGAATTGCTTTCGCCCAGGGCGCCGCCATTCTTGTTGAAGGCGGCGCGGACTTCCGAAGCGGTGCGGTTGCGGTTGTCGGTCAGCGCCTCGACGATGATCGCCACCGAGCCGGGGCCGTACCCTTCATAGCGTACTTCGTCGTAATTGGCCCCGTCATCGCCGCCGGCGCCGCGCTTGATGGCGCGATCGACCGTGTCCTTGGGCATGTTGGCGGCGCGCGCGGCCTGGATGGCGGCGCGCAGGCGCGGATTGGCAGCGGGGTCGGGCTGGCCGGACTTGGCTGAAACGGTCAGTTCGCGGATCAGCTTGGTGAACACCTTGGCGCGCTTGGCATCCTGCGCGCCCTTGCGGTGCATGATGTTCTTGAATTGGGAATGACCAGCCATGTTCGGAAGAGCCCTGGATGCGATGATACGAACGCGCCGACATACCACATCTTGTGAGCCAGGGCTACCCGATCTGCAATCCCAGGCGCGTGCCGTCCTCGATGGCGCGAAGGGCGTCGATCCCCGACGCCTGACGGGCGCCGCCGATCCGGTGGACGATCCGCCCGGCTGCTGCCAATTGCTGGGCCAAGCTGTCGTCTCCCTCCTGACCGGAACAGACGATGATGGTGTCGGCCTCGATCAGGCGGTCGGTGCCATCGACATGGATATGCAGGCCGGCATCGTCGATATGGCGATAGGCCACGCCCGCCAGCATGGCCACCCCCGCCCTTTGCAGCTTGGCCTTGGCGATCCAGCCGGTGGTACGACCCAGATCGGCACCTGGTCGGCCGGGCTTTCTTTGCATCAAGGTAATGGCGCGGGACGGCGCTTCGGCGGGCTCGACCACCGCAAGGCCACCCGGCTGCAACAAGGTGCGGTCGATGCCCCATTCGGCATCGAAGGGGGCGGATGGCCCCAGCAGATAAAGGGCGACGTCAAAGGCGATCGGCCCGGCCCCGATCAAGGCCACCCGCTGGCCGGCGGTGCGCCGCCCGGACAGGATGTCGTCGTAAAGGGCGACCATCGGATGGTCGATGCCGGCGATGTCGGGGCGGCGCGGCCGGACTCCGGTGGCGATGACCACCTGATCGAACCCGTCCAGATCCTTAAGGGTGGCGGCACGGCCCAGCTTGACGGTCACACCCAGGCGATCCAGTTCGGCGGCGAACCAGTCCAGCGTCGCCACATAGGTTTCCTTGCCGGGAATGCGCTCGGCCAGGGCGAACTGGCCGCCCAGATGCTGGCTCGCCTCGAACACGGTGACGTGATGGCCGCGCGCCGCCGCCTCGAGGGCGCAGGCCATGCCGGCCGGGCCGGCGCCGACCACCGCCAGCTTCAAGGCGGCGGCGACCGACACAGCGACGAACTCGCCTTCCCGCCCGGCGCGCGGATTGACCAGGCAGCTGGCCGGGCGGCCGTCGAACATCGCGTCCAGGCAGCCCTGGTTGCAGGCGATGCAGGTGTTGATGGCGCCCGCCTGACCGCCGGTGGCCTTGGCGGCGAAGGCCGGATCGGCCAGCAGCGGCCGGGCCAGCGACACCAGATCGGCGGCGCCCGAGGCCAGGATCGCCTCGGCCCGTTCCGGCGTGTCGATGCGGTTACTGGCCGAGACCGGGATCGACAAGACCGCCTTGACCCGGGCGGTGGCCCAGGCCCAGGCACCGGCCGGCACCGGATGGGCGATGGTCGGAACCCGGGATTCGTGCCAGCCGATGCCGCTGTTCAGCAGATCGGCGCCGGCCTGCTCGGCCACCAAGGCGGCGGCGACCACCTCGTCGCCCGACAGGCCGCCCTCGACCAGATCGACCATCGACAGGCGCACCGACAGCAAGCACTCGCCGATGGCGCCCCGGACCGCCCGCACCACCCGATCCAGGAAACGCAGGCGGTGTGACAGCGGCCCGCCCCACTGGTCGGTGCGGTGGTTGGTGGCCGGCGCCATGAATTCGGAAATCAGATAGCCTTCCGAGGCCATCACCTCGATCCCGTCATAGCCGGCCTGGATGGCCAAGGCGGCGGTGCGGGCGTAATCGGCGATGGTCGCCTCGATCTCGGCCTCGGTCAGTTCGCGGGGCGTGGTGCGCGAAATCGGCGCCCGGATCGCCGACGGCGCCACTGGGTCGTCGTGGCGGGCATAACGGCCGCAATGCAGGATCTGCAGGATGATCCGCCCGCCGGCCTGGTGCACCGCGTCGGTGATCGGCAGGTGGTGATCCAGTTGCGACGGATGATCCAGCACGGTGCCGTCGGCACCGAAGCGCCCTTGCGGGTTGGGGGCGACGCCACCGGTGACGATCAGCCCGACCCCACCCTTGGCCCGCTCGCCATAGAAGCGGGCCAGCCGCTGGGGGGCATCCGCCTCGGTCTCGCAGCCCAGATGCATCGATCCCATGATGATCCGGTTGGGCAGCACGACATGGCCGACACGGATGGGAGTGGCTAGCAGACGGGTCATCGACCTGCTCCGATTAATTCGGCAGTCGAATACCACATTGCCGCCCCGATCGCCAGGGCTTGCGCTTTACCGACGGGATTCGGCCATCAGCAGCTGGGCGACATGCTGGACCGGCTTGCCGTTGGCGGCGGCGATGGCGGCCGCCGACCAAGCCGGGTCGGCCTGCTTGATTCCGCCGGCTTCCAGCCGCCGCACCAGGGCCGACGCCTCGACACCCAGCGCCGGAGCCAGTTGCACCAGCGGCGCCTCGACCATCTTTCCGGCCAGAGCCATCATCGGATTGCCGCCCCGGCCGCTGCCTGTCACCGCAGGGGCGACGAAGGCCAGGCTCAGCCATTCATGGGCGCCCTTCAGGAAGCGGTCGCCGATATGAAAGAAGATCGGCACACCGGTCACCACCGCCACCGCGAACAAGGCCACGGTAATCGGGGTCGAGTAGAGATTGAGGAAATTGCGCATGATGAAGGCCCGCTTGCGTGGGAAGACGGGCGCAAACTAGTGTCCTGCCCCAGAAATTCGCAAGTGAATTTCTGGGATGAGCAGGCCACTAATCTGTTGAATTGTGTAGTGATTCCGATGTCCGCATTTTGATGCGAACTTCGGAATCACCACACTAGCAAGCCGATGTTGCAGGCGTTTGGCGGACCGGAAACAAAGTGTAATCAGCGCTTTTCGAACACCACCATCTCGTCCTCGCGGCCCATGTTCAACATGGCGCGGGCGCGTTCTTCCAGCATGTCGGGGTCCAGATGATCGGGGCGCAGCAGCAGCACCCGGTGTTCCAGCACCTGGCGTTCGGTGGTGACCTTGGCCAACTGCATCTCGGCGTCCAGAATCTCGTTCTTCAGCCGCACCCAGGCCAGCACGCCGCGATCGCCTTCCACCGTGTGGTAGGCGAAATACGCCACGGCACAGGCCCCGATGACGGGGCCGATGACGGGACGAAGTCGACGGGCCAGCTCCTTAAGCATGAAGCGGATGGAATCACCTAAGCTTCATGACGTCAACAAGTCATGAACGAGATGATTCATTTTTCCCGAGCAGGAGTCGTCGCTGTTGCAGAAATGACTCAGTTTTCGGGTTTCATTGAGTCTTTTGCCAAAAGAAAAGCGGCCGAAGGATTTCTCCCTCGGCCGCCCATCAACAGAACAATTCAGAAACGGATCAGCGCTTCATGATCGCCTTGCCGGCATAGCGCGCCGCCGAGCCCAGCTCTTCCTCGATGCGGATCAGCTGGTTGTACTTGGCCAGACGGTCCGAACGCGACAGCGAGCCGGTCTTGATCTGGCCGCAATTGGTGGCAACCGCCAGGTCGGCGATGATCGAGTCTTCGGTCTCGCCCGAACGGTGGCTCATCACGGCGGTGTAGCCGGCCTTGTGGGCCATATCGACGGCTTCCAGGGTCTCGGACAGCGAGCCGATCTGGTTGACCTTGACCAGGATCGAGTTGGCCAGGCCCTTTTCGATGCCCATGGCCAGGCGGGCCGGATTGGTGACGAACAGATCGTCGCCCACCAGCTGGACCTTGCCGCCCAGTTCCTCGGTCAGCATTTCCCAACCGTCCAGATCGTCCTCGGCGCAGCCATCCTCGATCGAGATGATCGGATAGGACTTCACCAGCTTGGAATAGAACTTGACGATGCCCTTCTGGTCGAAGCTCTTTTTGGCGCCTTCCATCTCGTACTTGCCGTTCTTGAAGAACTCGGTCGAGGCACAGTCAAGGGCCAGCATGATGTCTTCGCCGGGCTTGTAGCCGGCCTTCTCGATGGACTGCATGATGAAGTCCAGGGCCGCCTCGGCCGACTTCAGGTTGGGGGCGAAGCCGCCCTCGTCGCCGACATTGGTGTTGTGGCCGGCGTCCTTCAGCTGCTTCTTCAGGGCCTGGAACACTTCCGAACCCATGCGGATGGCGTCCGAGCAGGTCGGAGCCCCCACCGGCATGATCATGAATTCCTGGATGTCGATGGGATTGTCGGCGTGCGCCCCGCCATTGATGATGTTCATCATCGGCACCGGCAGGATCGAGGCGAAGGCGCCGCCGACATAGCGGTACAGCGGCAGGCCGGTTTCCTCGGCGGCGGCCTTGGCACAGGCCAGCGACACGCCCAGGATGGCGTTGGCGCCCAGGCGCGACTTGTTCGGCGTGCCGTCCAGCTGGATCATGGTGTGGTCCAGCAGCACCTGATCCTCGACATCCATGCCCGACAGGGCGTCGTAGATCTCGCCATTGACGCTTTCCAGCGCCTTCAGCACGCCCTTGCCGCCATAACGCTTCTTGTCGCCGTCACGCAGCTCGCACGCTTCGTGGGCGCCGGTCGAGGCCCCCGACGGAACGGCGGCGCGGCCCATCACGCCGCTTTCCAGCACGACGTCGACTTCAACGGTCGGATTGCCGCGCGAATCCAGGATTTCGCGAGCGTGGATATCGATAATGGCGGTCATCGGGTCTCTCCGAAAAGTGCGGACAGGGGTTAGTCGATTTGGACGGGATAGCACTTGGCCGTCGCGTCGAACTTCATCAGCATTTCGATCAGGGCCGGCATGTCCTTCAGCGCGATCATGTTGGGGCCGTCCGACGGCGCATGATCGGGATCGGGATGGGTTTCGATGAACACACCCGCGATGCCCAAGGACACCGCGGCGCGGGCCAGCACCGGCGCGAAGCGGCGGTCGCCGCCCGACGATCCGCCCTGACCGCCCGGCGATTGCACCGCGTGGGTGGCGTCCATGATCACCGGATAGCCGGTGCGCGCCATGATCGGCAGCGCCCGCATGTCGGCGACCAGGTCGCCATAGCCGAAGCTGGCGCCCCGTTCGGTCAGCAGGATGCGGCTGTTGCCGGTGCTTTCGATCTTGGCGGCGACGTTGGCCATCTGGTCAGGGGCCAGGAACTGGCCCTTCTTGACGTTGACCACCGCGCCGGATCGGCCGGCGGCGATCAACAGGTCGGTCTGGCGGCACAGGAAGGCCGGGACCTGGATGATGTCGACCACCCGGCTCATGATGGCGCATTGTTCTTCAGTGTGGATGTCGGTCAGGACCGGCAGGGCCAGCTTGGACTTGATCTCGGCGAACACCGGCAGCGACGCGTCCAGCCCCAGCCCGCGCCTCCCTGAGATCGAGGTGCGGTTGGCCTTGTCGAACGACGACTTGTAGATCAGCTTGATGCCGGCTTCCTGGGCCATTTCCTTCAACGCCGCTGCGCATTCCAGGGCGTGTTCGCGGCTTTCCATCTGGCACGGCCCGGCGATCAGGACCAGCGGCAGATCGTTGCCGAAGACGACGTCCGGGAAAACGGCGACGTGATGGAAAGGGGGCATGGCGTCAGACCAATCGCGATTGCCGCACCGCGGCCTTGATGAAGCTGGTGAACAGCGGATGCGGGTCGAACGGCTTGGACTTCAGTTCGGGATGGAACTGCACGCCGACGAACCACGGATGGTCGGGAATTTCCACGATTTCCGGCAGCACCCCGTCGGGCGACAGGCCCGAGAACGACAGGCCGGCCTTTTCCAGCTGCGGCCGGTAATCCATGTTGACCTCGAAGCGGTGACGGTGGCGTTCCGAGATCATGTCGGAGCCATAGATGTCGGCGACCCGGCTGCCCTTTTTCAGCATGCAATCATAGGCGCCCAGGCGAAGGGTTCCGCCCAGTTCGCCGTTGGCGGCGCGCTTTTCCAGCATGTTGCCCTTGACCCACTCGGTCATCAGGCCGACGACGGGATGCTCGCACGGCCCGAACTCGGTCGAGTTGGCGCCCTTCAGGCCGACCAGATTGCGGCAGGCCTCGATCACCGCCATCTGCATGCCGAAACAGATGCCGAAATAGGGCACCTGGCGTTCGCGGGCGAATTTGACCGCCTCGATCTTGCCCGACGCGCCGCGCTCGCCGAAACCGCCGGGGACCAGGATGCCGTGGCAGGGCTCCAGATGCAGCACCGCGTCTTCGCGCTCGAAGATCTGGCTGTCGATCCAGTTCAGCCGGACACGCACGTTGTTGGCGATGCCGCCATGGGTCAGCGCCTCGGCCAGCGACTTATAGGAATCCAGCAGGCTGATATACTTGCCGACCACGGCGATGGTCACCTCGCCTTCCGGCTGGCGCACCCGCTCGACGATGTTGGTCCAGCGCGACAGATCGGGCTGCGTCGATTCGATGCGGAAATGGCGGCACACCTGCTCGTCCAATCCCTCGGCATGGTACGAGATCGGCACCTGATAGATGCTGTCGACGTCCAGGGCCGGGATCACCGCCTGGGGGGCGACGTTGCAGAACAGGGCGATCTTCTTGCGCTCGCCTTCCGGAATCTCGCGGTCGGACCGGCACATCAAAAGGTCGGGCTGGATGCCGACGGACAGCAATTCCTTGACCGAATGCTGGGTCGGCTTGGTCTTCAGCTCGCCCGCCGTCGGGATATAGGGCAGCAGGGTCAGATGGACGAACATGGTGCGCTCGCGCCCCAGCTCGTTGGCCAACTGGCGGATCGCTTCCAGGAACGGCAGGGATTCGATGTCGCCGACGGTGCCGCCGATCTCGCACAGGCAGAAATCCTCGTCGGTCAGGTCCGACTTGACGAATTCCTTGATGGCGTTGGTGACGTGCGGGATGACCTGGACGGTGGCGCCCAGATAATCGCCGCGCCGCTCGCGGGCGATGACGTCGGAATAGATGCGGCCGGTGGTGATGTTGTCGCTTTTACGCGACGCGACACCGGTGAAGCGCTCGTAATGGCCCAGATCCAGGTCGGTCTCGGCGCCGTCGTCGGTGACGTAGACCTCGCCGTGCTGATAGGGGCTCATGGTGCCCGGATCGACGTTGAGATAGGGGTCGAGCTTCCTGAGCCGGACCTTGAAGCCGCGCGCCTGCAGGCACGCCCCCAGAGCCGCCGAGGCCAGCCCCTTACCCAGGGACGACACCACGCCGCCGGTAATGAAGATGAAACGCGTCATGGGCCCCTTGCTCGCGCGAAGTGTCTGGCTTGACCACGTGGCGGCCGCTTAAGGCGACCGCGTCCCCAAACGGATGAACCTACTTCGAAATCGGCGCCGCCGGTTCGGCCGGAACCGCCGGCTGGGCCGGAGCCGCCGCCGGAGCCGCCGCCGGCACCTTGTCGAAGGGCGAGCCCCCGCCGGTGCGGTTATTGGCGATGATGGCAAGCGCCAAGCTGGTCAGGAAGAACGCCCCGGCCAGGATGCCGGTGGTGCGGGTCAACAGGTTGCCGGCCGCCCGGCCGGACATCAAACCGCCGCCACCGCCGCCCATGCCCAGCGCGCCGCCTTCGGAACGCTGCAGCAGCACCACGCCGACCAGGGCGATGGCGAGAAGCAGGTGAACGACAAGAATGATCGGAAAGAAGTCCATTGGCACACCACGAAATGACCCGACCCAGAGCGGTCCCGATGGGACAGCCCTGGGGGCGGGTGAAATTGTTCGACGCGATATTTAGCCCCCTCGGCCGAGGATAGCTAGTGCAAAAATGGGCTGCGCTTCACGCTTAACCCCGCGCGGCGTCCGAGCGGGGTTAAGCTGGACCGCGCCTCGCGCCCAAAGCCCGCGCGGCGTTTGAGCGGGCCCGGCACGGGCCGCGCCTCGCGCCTAACCGCAATTGCGCGCGATGGCCCAGAAATCCTCGACCTTCAGCGAGGCGCCGCCGATCAGGCCGCCATCGACATCGGGCAGGGCGATCAGCTGGGCGGCGTTCTCGGGCTTCATCGAGCCGCCATACAGAATGCGCATCTTGCCGGCCTCGGTCTCGCCCACCAGCTTGACCAGTTCGGCGCGGATGGCGGCATGGACTTCCTGCGCCTGTTCCGGCGAGGCGACCCGGCCGGTGCCGATGGCCCACACTGGCTCGTAGGCGATGACGGTGTTGTCGGCATTGGCGCCCTCGGGCAGCGAGCCCTTCAACTGGCGGCGGTTGACCTCAAGCGTTTCGCCCCCGTCGCGCTGGGCCAGGGTCTCGCCGATGCAGACGATGGCCACCAGGCCGGCGGCGTGGGCGGCGGCGGCCTTGGCCTTGACCTCGGCGTCGGTCTCGCCATGGTCGGTGCGGCGCTCGGAATGGCCCAGGATGACGTGGGAACAGCCGGCATCCTTCAGCATCACCGGCGAGGTGTCGCCGGTATGGGCGCCGGAAGTCTTGGCGTGGCAATCCTGGCCGCCGACCGCCAGCCCCGAGCCGGCCACGGCGCGGGCGACATCGGAAACCAGCAGGAAGGGCGGGCATACCAGCACGTCGCAGGCCAGATCCGGCTCGGCCCGGCGCTTGGCGGCGACACCATCGGCCAGGGCGATGCCGTCGGCCTTCAGGCCGTTCATCTTCCAGTTGCCGGCGATCAGCGGACGTCTGCTCATGGAGGTCTCCCGTTCTCTATGAATTGTGACCCGGTCTATACCACCGGCCCCAAGCCCTTGTCGCCACCCAATCGGAGCGATTCCAGGGTGGGTTAAAGCAGTTGCCACCCCTTCCCCCCCCCCTTATTATGCCGGCACTTTTGCCGGAGCCCGCTTGCGCCCGGCCCCTCGAACCCGCCGGATGCCATGCTCGATTCCTTTCGCAATGCCTCGAAGTCCTGGGTCGTCAAACTGCTGTTGGGCCTTTTGGGTCTCAGCTTCATCTCGTGGGGCGTCGGCGATGTCTTGAGGGGCGGATTGTTCGGGCGCGGCCCGGCCATCGAGGTGGGCAAGGTCCAGGTCACCGCCGCCGAGGTGAACGCCGAGTTCAAGCGCGAGGTCGCCCGCCTGCAGCCGCTGTTCGGCGGCAAACTAAGCGCGGAAGAGGCGCGCAAGATGGGCCTGCTGGACCGCACCATCCAGACCATCGTCACCCGCACCCTGATCGACGAGGCGGCCCGCCGCCTGGGTCTGTCGGCGTCCGAGGACGCGGTGGTGGCCCAGGTCGCCGCCGACCCCAACTTCCGCAATGAACGGGGCGAGTTCGACCGCGAGCTGCTGCGCCGGGCCTTGAACCGCGCCAATCTGAGCGAATCCGACTACATGCGGATGGAAAAGAGCAACATGGTCCGCGCCCAGATGGCCGAGGCGCTGTCGGGCGGATTGGTGGCGCCGGTCACCCTGGCCGATCCCCTGACCCGCTGGCGCGAAGAGCGCCGCGCCGCCGAGATCGCCCAGATCAAGGACGAGGCGGTGGCGCTGCCCGCCGCCCCCGACCAGGCCGCCATCGAGCAATATTACAAGGACCATTCCACCCGCTTCATGGCGCCCGAGTTCCGCGCGCTGACGGTGATGCTGTTGCGCCCGGCCGATGTCGGCGCCCTGGCCGAGATCACCGACGCCCATATCGCCGAGGCCTATCAGCTTCGTCTGGACGAGTTCGTCACCCCGGAACGGCGCCAGGTCGCGCAGGTGGTGCTGGCCGACGACGTCGCCGCCGCGCGCGCCACCGACCTGGTCAAGGCCGGCAAGGACCTGGCCGCCATCGCCAAGGATCTGGGCGCCTCGGTGGTCGATCTCGGCACCGTCGAGAAGGGCGAACTGCCCGACGAGTTGGGCACCGCCTTGTTCGCCCAGAAGCCCGGCACCATCAGCGCCCCGGTGCGGACCGCGCTGGGCTGGCACGTCGCCCAGGTCGGCCAGGTCACCCCCGGCCGCACCCGGCCGCTGGCCGAGGTCAAGTCGATGCTGGAGCAGGATCTGCGCCGCGAGCGTTCGACCGACCTGTTGAGCCAGCTGGCCAATCAGGTGGAAGACACCCTGGGCGCCGGCACCAGCCTGGAAGAGACCGCGTCGCGGTTCCAGTTGAAGGTTCTGCGCATTCCGGCCATCGATGCCAAGGGCCAAGGCCCCAACGGCAAGCCGGTCGCCGACGCACCCAAGTCCGACACCTTCCTGGATGTCGCCTTCCACACCGAACAAGGTGCCGAAAGCCAGCTGACCGAGAAGGAAGGCGACGGATATTTCCTGGTTCGCGTCGACCGGGTGGTGCCCCCCGCTCCGCGCGCCCTGGCCGACGTCCGTGCCGAAGTGGTCGCCGGCTGGCAGGCCGAGCGCCGCCATGAAAAGGCCGGCGAACTGGCCAAGGCCATCGCCGAGCAGGTCAAGGCCGGCGAGCCGCTGGCCAAGGTCGCCCAGGCCCACGGCATCAAGGTGGTGACCTCGGCCCCGTTCACCCGCGAAGGCGCCGAAGCAGCCAAGCTGGCCCCGGCCGTCGTCGCCGACCTGTTCCAGGGCAAGTCGGGGACGGTGGCGGTCAAGGCCGAAAAGGGCGGCTGGGTGGTGGCCCGCCTGGCCCAGGTGATCGCCTTCGAGCCGGCCAAGGATGCCAAGGCCACCGAGACGGCGCGCCGCAAGATCTCGTCCACCGTGGCCAGCGATCTGGTCGACCAATACCTCGCCGCCCTCAACGTCGAACTGGGCGTGCGGGTCGATCGCAGCCAGATTTCCCGCGAAGAGTGACCATGACCGTTTATCCCGACTACGCCGCCTTCCAGGCCACCTACGACAGCGGGCGGCCGCAACTGGTGTGGCGCACCATGGTCGCCGACCTGGAAACCCCGGTTTCCGCCTTCCTGAAGCTGGCCAGCGGTCAGAAGCACGCCTTCTTGCTGGAATCGGTGGAAGGCGGCGCCGTGCGCGGCCGCTATTCGGTGCTGGGCATGAAGCCCGACCTGATCTGGAAGTGCGAAGGCAACATGGCGTGGGTCAATCGCTGCGCCCGCACCCAGCCCGATTCCTTCGCGCCCTGCCCGGTGGCCGAACGCGACGGCACCCTGGCCTCGTTGCGAGCACTTTCTGCCGAAAGCCTGGTGGACATTCCGCCGAACCTGCCGCCCATGGCCGCCGGCCTGGTCGGCTATCTGACCTATGACACCGTGCGGCTGGTCGAGAAGCTGCCCGATGCCAATCCCGACGTCATCGGCATCCCCGACGGCATCTTCATCCGCCCGACGGTGATGGCGGTGTTCGACAACGTCAACGGCACATTGACGGCGGTGGTGCCGGTATGGCCGCGCGCCGGCGTCGATGCGCGGGCGGCGTTCGACCTGGCCAACGAGCGGCTGGACCATGTGGTCGAGGCGCTGGAGCGCCCGCTGCCGCACCTGGATGCCGGCCACGAGCGCCACACCCATGCTCCGGTCCCGGTCGCCTCGATGACGCCCGAGGAATATTGCGCCAAGGTGCTGAAGGCCAAGGAATACATCGCTGCCGGCGACATCTTCCAGGTGGTGCTGTCGCAGCGTCTGAAGGTGCCGTTCCGGCTGCCGCCCTTCTCGCTGTACCGGGCGCTTCGGCGGATGAATCCCAGCCCGTTCCTGGTCTACATGAATTTCGGCGAGTTCCAGCTGGTGGCGTCCAGCCCGGAAATCCTGGTGCGCCTGCGCGACGGCCGCGTCACCATCCGCCCGATCGCCGGGACCCGCAAGCGGGGCATCGACCAGGCCGAGGACGAGGCCCTGGCCGCCGACCTGATGGCCGACCCCAAGGAACTGGCCGAGCATCTGATGCTGCTGGATCTGGGCCGCAACGATGTCGGCCGGGTGGCCAAGATCGGTTCCGTCAAGGTCACCAAGAAGATGTTCGTCGAGTATTACTCGCACGTCATGCACATCGTCTCGAACGTCGAGGGCGACATCCGCGACGGCTGCGATGCCATGGACGCCCTGATGGCCGGCTTCCCGGCCGGCACCACCTCGGGGGCGCCGAAGATTCGCGCCATGGAGATCATTGACGAACTGGAGCCCGAGCGGCGCAGCTTCTATGCCGGCTGCATGGGCTATATCTCGGGCAACGGCAACATGGACACCTGCATCGCACTTCGGACCGCCCTGATCAAGGACGGCACCATGTACGCCCAGGCCGGCGCCGGCATCGTCGCCGATTCGGTGCCCGAGAAAGAGCACGAGGAATGCATGAACAAGGCCCGCGCCCTGGTCCGCGCCGCCGAGGAAGCGCTGGAATACACCCTTAGCCGGCAATAGAGAGCAGTAAATCTTCCCACTCGCGGGTGAAGCGGGCGCTGTCGTTCAGGCGGCTGGCCCGCACCCGGTCGCGCAAGCTTTCCCGCAGTTCGGCGCGCAAGGGCCGGTCGGCGGCCAGACGGACGGCGCGGGCGACATAATCGTCGGCATCGGCGGCGATGCCGTCGATGAACCCCACTTCCGTCAGCAAGGAAAGCCCATAGCGGTCCAGGATGCGGCTACCCGGCAGGGTCACCACCGGCACCCCCATCCACAGGGATTCGAAGGTGGTGGTGACGCCGTTATAGGGCACCGGGTCCAAGGCCACGTCCAAGTCGCCGAAGGCGGCCAGGTGCTCGCCATAGCCGGCGGTCGAGGCCAAGAATTCCAGGCGATCCGGGCCGATGCCGTGCGCGGCGAAGCCGTCCAGAAGGCGCGGATGGTCGAAGGCCGATTGCACCATACCCTTGACCCGAAGGCGCGAGCCGGGAATGGCGGCCAGCACCCGGGCGAACAAGGCGATGGATTGGTCCCCGATCTTGGCCAGGGTGTTGAAGCAGCCGAACAGGACGGTCCCGTCATCGGGGCGCAAGGGCCGGCCCGGCACGTCCAACTCCTCGACAGCGAAATGATAGCTGCAGGGCAGCCGAAAGACCCGCTCGCGATAATCACCCTCGGCGCCGGGCGGCAGGGTGCGGGAATCGGCGACCAAGCCGTCCATCGCCGCCATGCCGGTGGTGGTCATCGGCGGCCAGTGCAGATGGATGCGGGCCGGGCGGCGCGCCACCGTCAGCAGGCGGTGACCCTTGGGGAAACCCAGCCCGTCGATCAGGATGTCCAAGCCGTCGGCGGCGATCAGTTGGGCCAGGTCGGAATCGGACAGCCCCCGGGTCATCCGCACCGTCGCCAAGGCGCGGAAGCGCTCCAGCCGGCGATGGGCCGGGTCGCCGTCGAAATAGACGATCACCTCGAACCGGCTGCGGTCATGGTGGGCCAGCACGGCCAATTGGGTGCCGTCCAGGGTGAACAGACCGGCGGCGAGATAGCCGATGCGGATGCGCCCGTCGCTGCCCAAGGCCGGCCGGGCGACCGGGGCCAGGGGATCGGCATAGGTCTTGGCCCATGCGGTGGCGACCGCCAGGGTGTCGGCGGCGGAAAACGGCGCCAGATTCATGGCCAGAATGCGGGTGGGCGCAAGATTGGCCGCCGGCTCCAGCGCCTCGACCCGAGCGTAATCGGCGCAGGATTCGGCGTGCCGGCCCATCTCGGCGTTCAGGTTGGCCTTGTTGCGCCAGGCACCCGCCAGATCGGGTTGCAGGTCGACCGCGTCCCGATAAGCCGCAAGGGCGGCCGCGCCATCGCCCGCATCGCGCAGGGCATTGCCCAGGTTGAAGCGCAGCAGGGCGTTGCGGCGATCAAGGGCGATGGCGGACGTCAGCGCCTCGACCGCGCCGGCCGCGTCGCCGCGCTGGGCCCGCAGCACCCCCAGATTGGCCAGGGCGTCACGGTCCCTGGGGGCCGATTTCACCGTCTCGACCAGGATCGCCTCGGCATCCGCCGATCTGCCGAAAGCGGCGAGTGCCAGGGCGTGATCATTGGCAAGGCCCGAATCCTTGGGGGCACGGGCGCGGATTTCGGCGAACAGCGCCAGGGCTTGCGACCCCTGCCCGGCCCGCGCCAGCGCGACGGCCAAGGCGTGGCCGGCGGCCAGCCGGGCGGGAGCCAACTGGCGAGCCCGCCCCAGAATGGTGACAGCCGCCGGCCATTGCCCCAGCCGGGCCGCCGCCAGCCCCAGGAACAAGCAGGAATCGGCGCAGGCCTGGGCGTGGCTGAAGGCGGCCGACAGCATCTGGCTGGCGGCCTGGGCCTCGCCCCGGCCGATCATCGCCTCCAGCCTTTCGGGAAGGCCGGCCAATCCTGCGCGCCGAACCTTGGCCCGCAAGCCCTTCAGCGCCGCGTCGAAATCCATAGGCAGCCGATCAGGCCGCGCCCAGGAAGGTGAAACCGGCCTCGTCGACCGCCTTCTTGACCTGGTCTTCGCTGGCATTCTCGACGGTGACGGCGGCCGAGCCCAGATCGACGGTGACCTTGGCGTCGGGGGCCACGCTCTTGATCGCCGATTCCACCGAACGGGCGCAGCCGCCGCAGGTCATGCCGGTCACTTTGTAGGTCGCGCTCATAAGATCAGCTCCTTTGCTTAGGCTTCGATGATGGAAGTTTGGACCTTCCAGCGACGGGAAGGTCAAGGGGGTGTTTGCGCCTTGACGATGGTGGTGACCGGTACCAGCAGGAAGCCCCGGGCTTCCAGCCCCGGCAACCAGGCGGCCAGGGCCTCGATGGTGGCATCGTGCGGATGGCCGATGGCGATGGCGGCGCCGAACTTGCGGGCATGGGCCTCGGTCTTGGCCAGCTGCGCCTTGACCGACGCCACCGATTGCTCGTTATCGAGAAAGACGCTGCGCGCCGCAAACGGCACGCCGTGGCGCTTGGCCAGTTCGGGGGCCACGCTTTTGTCGGTGGTGACCGAATCCAGGAACAACAGGCCGCGCCTTTTGACCTCTTCCATCACCACCTTCATGCCGGTGCGGTCGGCGGTGAAGCGCGAGCCCATATGGTTGTTGATGCCGACGAAGCCCTCGAAGCGATTGAGCCCCCAGGCCAGGCGGCGGCGATTCTCCTCGGGGTGGACGGCGACTTCCAGCACGTCGGGGCCGGGATCGTAGGATTCGCCCTGGGGCTGCATCGGCACATGGACCATCAGTTCGTGGCCGCGCTTGCGGGCAAGCTGGGTGATCTGCGGCAGGTTCTCGGCATAGGTCATCCAGGCCAGCGTCAAGGGGGCGCGCAATTCGACCACCTTCTCGCTGCGCTTTCGATCGACCCCCAGATCGTCGATCACCACCGCGATCATCGGCTGGCTTCCGGCCTTGGGCGCCGGCACCGCATAACGGACCCAGGCGGGAGCGCCCTGCTCGACCGGCTTGACCGAGGGCTGCGGCAGGATCAGCGGCACCGAGGCGACCTGTTGGTCGGCCACCTGGCCCGAAGCTTGGTCGGCATCGAAACCGTCATCGGCCGGGCCGCCGGGACGGGCCGGCGGCAGCGGCACCAGCGGGATCACCGGCGGCTCGGCGGCAGCGGCCGGTTCCAGCAACGCCTCGCGCCGGGGCGGACGATCGACCGCCATCTCGGCCCGTTCCCAGTCGCGCGCTTCCTGATCCGGCCGGCTGGCCATGATGCCCAGCCCGACGCCCGCTCCGATGGCGATGCCACCCAGCAGAACCGCCGCCATCAGGGCCAGCACCGCCCAGGACCGCGACGAACTCGACCGTCGCTTCGGTTCCATCAGCAGCCGCCGGATTTCACGCCGCGACACGAAATTTCGCCTTTCACCACACAATTCAACAGATTAGTGGCCTGCCCATCCCAGAAACTCACTTGCGAATTTCTGGGGCAGGACACTAGACAGATTAGTGGCCTGCTCATCCCAGAAATTCACTTGCGAATTTCTGGGGCAGGACACTAGATCGACGCCGGTTATAGCCCGCCGCCCGGCCCCGGCAAAGCCTCAATGGCAGCGGGCGTCGGACAGGCCTTCCAGGATCGGGCAATCGGGGCGGTCGTCGCCCGAACAGCGCTCGACCAGCGCGGTCAGGGTGCGGCGCATCTCTTCCAGTTCGGCGATCTTGGCCTCGACGGCGCGGACATGGTCCTGCGCAATGGCCCGCACGTCGGCGCTGGCCCGCTCGCGGTCGCGCCACAATGCCAGCAGATCGGCCACATCCTTGACCGAGAAACCCAGCGAGCGGGCGCGCTGGATGAATCGCAGGGTCTCGACATCGGTCGAGCCGTAATCGCGATAGCCGGCCGCCGTGCGCCCGGCCGGCGGGATCAGGCCGATTTCCTCGTAATAGCGGATGGTCTTGGCCGGCACGCCCGACCGTTTCGCGACTTGGCCGATATTCATGGCATCCTCCAGCGGCGCAGCAGCAGGGAATTGGTCACCACCGACACGCTGGAAAAGGCCATGGCGGCGCCGGCGATGGTCGGCGACAGCAGCCCGGCGGCGGCCAGCGGCAGGGCCAGCAGATTGTAGAAGAAGGCCCAGAACAGGTTCTGGCGGATCTTGGCATAAGTCGCCCGCGACAACGAAAAGGCGGCGGGCAGCAGCGCGGGATCGCCCTTGACCAGGGTGATGCCGGCCGCCTGCATGGCGACGTCGGTGCCCGTGCCCATGGCGATGCCGATATCGGCCGCCGCCAGGGCCGGGGCGTCGTTGACGCCGTCGCCGACCATGGCCACCACATGGCCATCGGCCTGCAGGCGGTGGATTTCCGCCTCCTTGCCCTCGGGCAGCACCTCGGCCAGCACCATGGAAATGCCGACCTGACCGGCCACCGCGGCGGCCGCGCGGGCATTGTCGCCGGTCAGCAAGACCGCCTTGACCCCCAGGGAATCGAGCCCGGCCACCGCCGCCCGGGCGCTGGGCTTGACCGGATCGGCCACCGCCAGCCAACCGGCCAGCCGCCCGTCCAGGGCCACCAGCATGACGGTCCGCCCCAGCTCTTCGTGGGTTCTCATGGCATCATTGGCCGATTGCCAATCCACCGCCCGCTCGTCCATCAGCCGGGCCGACCCGACCAGTATGGCCCTTCCCTCGACCATGGCCTCGATGCCGCGCCCCGGCAAGGCCTTGAAGGCGGTCACCGGGGCCAGGTCCAGACCCGTCGCCGCCGCCCGCACGGCACGGGCCAGCGGATGCTCGCTGCCGGCCTGGGCCGAGGCGGCCAGGCGCAGCAATTCGGTCCCGCCTTCGCTGGCCACCAGGGCCGGGTGGCCCTCGGTCAGGGTGCCGGTCTTGTCGAACACCACCAGATTGGTGTGATGGGCCCGTTCCAGGGCGACGGCGTCCTTGATCAGGATGCCGTGGCGGGCCGCCACCCCGGTCCCGACCATGATGCCGGTCGGCGTCGCCAGCCCCAGCGCGCAGGGGCAGGCCACCACCAGCACGGCGACGGCCGCCGCGAAGCCCTGGCCCGCATCGCCGCCGATCAGCGCCCAACCCAGGAACGACAAAGCCGCGATGGCCACCACCACCGGCACGAAGATGGCCGACACCCGGTCCACCAGCTTCTGCACCGGCGCCTTCGAGGCCTGGGCGCCCTGGACCATGCGGATGATGCGCGAGATGGTACTGTCGGCGCCGACCCGGGTGGCGATGACCCGCAGCAAGCCGTCGCCGTTGATGGCGCCGGCCACCACCGCATCGCCGGTCTGCTTGGAAACCGGCAGGCTTTCGCCGGTGATCAAGGATTCGTCGGCCTGGCTTTCGCCATCCTGCACGGTGCCATCGACGGGAAAGGCCTCGCCCGGGCGGACCACCACCAGATCGCCGGCGACAACGGCCGAGGCGGGGATTTCCACCACATGGCCGTCTCGCTCGACGCGGGCGGTGTCGGGGCGCAGCTTCATCAGGGCGCGAATGGCCCCGGCCGCCGAGCGCTTGGCCCGGGTCTCAAGGATCTTGCCCAACAGGACCAGGGTGACCACCGCCGCCGCGCCCTCGAAATAAAGGTCGCCGTGGCCGCCATGGCCCTGCGTCACCACCCAGGCCGACATGCCATAGGCCGCCGAGCTGCCCAGCGCCACCAGCACATCCATGTTGCCGGCACCGCCCCTCAGCGAGGCCCAGGCGCCGCGATAGAAGCGCCAGCCGGCGCCAAATTGCACCGGCGTCGCCAGCAGCCATTGCCAACCGCCGGCCAGCATCCAATCGATTCCGAACGGGGCCAGGATCATCGGCGCCACCAGCGGCAGGGTCAAAGCCGCCGACACCCAGAACCAGCGCCATTGGTCGGCCAGATCGCGGGCTTGGTCGGCCTCCTCGGCGCTGGTGGGGTCCTCGCCGTCGGCGATCAGATGGGCGGTGAAGCCGGCCTTCTCGACCGCCACCACCAGTTCGGCGGCGCCGGCCAGACCGATGATGGTGGCCCGTTCGGCGGCAAGGTTGACACTGGCCGCCTCGACGCCGGGCACGCGGCCCAACACCTTCTCGAGCCGGGTCGAGCATGCGGCGCAGGTCATACCGCCAATCCTGAATTCCAGCGAGGGCGACAAGGAGGCGGTAAGGGGGGCGGCAAGGGGGCCGGCAGCCATGGGCGTGTTCCTTAGAAGCGATCCATGGGAATAAGGATCGCCCTTCCAGTCACTGGAAGGTCAAGGGCTTTGTTATATGCATATTTTATAGTTATAGGCCATATTTCCACTTCCTTTGCCGGTGGCACACGGCATAATTGATGCAAATGACGAGATCCGGATGGTTGGGGCAACCGGGCATGGGCATCACCCAAGGGAGGTTTTCTTCATGCCCGATGGCTCCAACGCCTCGCAGGCCAGCGACCGCGCCCAGTTCGCGCAGGCCGTGGTCGAGCGCCTGACCACCATTCAAACCGAAGTCACCGAAATTGCCGGCAGCGTCGATGAGGTGGCGGTCTTCCTGGAAGACCAGATGGGCAAGTTCCAGGCGCTAAGCGCCATCGCCCAGCAAATGGCCGAGGCCATCGACGCCATCAATTCGGCCAGCAAGACCACCGACCAGGTTTCCCGCGATGCCGCCGACCGGTCCACCCAGTCGCTGGCCACCGTCGAGACCGCCGTTTCCAGCATTCGCGGCCTGGCCGAATCGGTTCGCGCCATCCAGGCCAGCCTGGGCGAATTGGACACCCACCTGGCCAGCGTCGGCGCCTCGACCAAGGACATCCAGGACATCGCCCGCCAGACCAACCTTCTGGCCTTGAACGCCACCATCGAATCCGAGCGGGCCGGCGAGGCCGGCAAGGGCTTCGCGGTGGTTGCCGGCGAGGTCAAGGGCCTGGCCCGCAAGGCCGGCGAGGTCACCCGCACCATCGAAGGGTCGGTAGAATCGCTGACCGCGTCCATCGCCGACCTGATCGTCGCCACCGGCCAGACCGTGACCAGCGCCGGCCAGGTCAGCACCGGCGTCGGCATTATTTCCGAGACCATTAACGGCTTCGGCAACTCCCTGGAGAAGATCCACGGCCGCGTCGAGGAAATCAGCGAAGCCGCCGCCGAAGGCAAGGTCCAGTGCGAGGACGTGATCGATTACATCGATACCTTCATGATCAGCCTGTCCACCACCGGCGAGACCCTGGGCGAGGCGCGCGAGCGTATTCACCATCTGGTGGGCGAGGCCACTTCAGCGGTCGAGTTCGCCAACAAGCAGCGTTGATATCTTGGGGCGAAGGTTCGGCGGGCAGTCACCGCGACCGGCCAGGAAAACCCGCGGGCTCAGCGAGCTTCATGGGCACTCAGTCCCCCGTGCAAAAAGTCCATCGACTGCGCGGAGAGAGGGATTTTTTCACGAGCGGCCACTCATGCTGGTGGCCAGTTTGGTGTCCTCGGTTACCGTGTGGGTCTTGAACCAGCAGACCAGAAACTCCGCCACCTTTATGGCCAACGACGAATCCATCGCCAGGGAATCGTTGTATTCCCGCAATTCCGCCATCAACGCCTGATGGATGGCGTGGTGTTCGGCCAGTCCGGCATACCCGATGCGGGCCATCATCCGCTCTTCGCTGAAGAAGTGGAAATCCGCGTATTTGTAGATTTCCTGGGAGATGGTTCTGAGTGCGCGAGAATCGCGACCACCCTCCGCCTCATCGACGAATTCGCGGATCAGGTCCATGAAGACCATGTGCTCATGATCGATCCGCTCGCAGCCGGTGTTATATTCCGGCTTCCACTGCAAATCCATGCGACGGCCCTTTCCGGCAGATACCGTGAGTGGCCCATCCACCCTTGATCAAGGGCGGAATACCCAGATCTCAGGCCAATGGATCAAAAGAATCCTTCGCGGCCTGGGATTGGTGGGCGGCTGTGTCGTTACGACGCCTTTCCCCGCAGGAATTCGGCGAACTTCATATCGAATCCCAAGATGTGATCGACCAGCCACCCTCGCAGGATCCTGACGAGTTCCGCGTCAACTCCGGCAGCCCCCATCCTCATCAGTCCGTCGATCATTCTTTCGAGTTGGAAAACCAGATGTTCGTGCTCGTAGATATGGTCGCTCAGCCCGGTATATCCGGCCTTTTCCATGATCACCTGCTCGGCGGCGAAATGGTGCTTGGTGTACGAGGTCAACTCACCAATAGCGCTCGAAATGGCCTCGGGGCCATGGCTGGTCGAGGCGAAAATCGCGTTCATGAGGGCGATCAGCGCCTTATGATCATTGTCGATGGCATCGACGCCGGTCAACAGATCATCGGTCCAAGAAATATGCTCGCCCATCTTTTCCCCCTCGTCTAACGGACGTCCGCATCTGCGCCGCCACCGCCAGAGTAATCCTGGCACGACCCGACCGGAAGGCGCAATGGCGTCACGACGGCTTGCGCCAGGCCGGATTCGCCGCCTGTCCGGAACCTTCCGTCGATGCCTGGATGCGCACCCCATTGGCATCCCCCGAACCCTCTGGAACGATGGACTGAAGGCGTGTACCCTCGCACCGTCTTTTCCGTCATGCGCTGCCGTGCCGCTTAGAGCCGGGTAATAAACCGGGTAAGATCAGAAGACGGAAGATTAAATATCGTTTTATATCAGTTAGTTAGGTGGCTCCGTGTTTCTCCTGATCGATAATTACGACAGCTTCACCTACAACCTTTGGCACTATCTGGGCGAACTGGGTGTCGAGGTCGAGGTGCGGCGTAACGACGCGCTGACCGTCGAGCAGGCGCTGGCGATGCGGCCGGAAGGCATCGTCATCTCGCCCGGCCCGTGCGATCCCGACCGCGCCGGCATCTGCCTGGACCTGATCAAGGCCGCCGCCGGAAAGGTGCCGATGTTCGGCGTCTGCCTGGGCGAGCAATCCATGGGCCAGGCCTTCGGCGGCCGCGTGGTGCGGGCACCCGAGCCGATGCACGGCAAGGTCGACACCATCCACCATGACGGCACCGGCATCTTCGAAGGATTGCCCTCGCCGTTCCGGGCGACCCGCTACCATTCGCTGGTGGTCGAGCGCGCCTCGCTGCCCCATTGCCTGCACGTCTCGGCCTGGACCGAGGATGGGCTGATCATGGGACTGGCGCACAACGACGTCGCCGCCTGGGGGGTGCAGTTCCACCCCGAAAGCATCGAGACCGAGCATGGCCATTCCATGCTGCGAAACTTCATCGCGCTTTGCCGCAAAGCCCAAGGGAACGCTGCCTGATGTCCACCGCCCCCGCTCCGGTCCCGGCGTCCCTGGCCCTGATGAAGGAAGTGCTGGGCCGTATCGCCGTCGGTCACACCATGTCCGAGGCCCAGGCCGAGGAAGTGTTCGAGGTCATCATGTCCGGCGACGCCACGCCGGCCCAGATCGGCGGATTGCTGATGGGCCTGCGGGTGCGCGGCGAGACCGTCGAGGAAATCACCGGTGCTGCGCGCATCATGCGGGCCAAGGCACTGCGCATCGAGGCCCCGCCCGGCGCGGTCGACACCTGCGGCACCGGCGGCGACGGCTCGGGCACCTTCAACATCTCGACGGCGGCGGCCTTCGTCATCGCCGGCTGCGGCGTGCCGGTGGCCAAGCACGGCAACCGGGCGCTGTCGTCGAAATCGGGCTCGGCCGACGTGCTGGCGGCGCTGGGCATCAAGGTCGATGCCGACATGGCGCTGGTCAAGGAAAGCCTGTGGGACAACAATCTGGGCTTCCTGATGGCGCCCCGCCACCACAACGCCATGCGCCATGTGGCCGGACCGCGGGTCGAGCTGGGCACCCGGACCATCTTCAACCTGTTGGGGCCGCTGGCCAACCCGGCCGGGGCGGCCTTCCAGGTGATGGGCGTGTTCGCCAGCCAATGGGTCGAGCCGATCGCCGAGGTGCTGGGCCGCCTGGGTGTCGAACGCGCCTGGGTGGTGCACGGCCGCGACGGCCTGGACGAACTGACCACCACGGCGCCGTCGCTGGTGGCCGAATGGAAGGACGGCAAGGTCTCGACCTTCGAGATCCGGCCCGAGGATGCCGGCCTGCCCCGCGCCCATGCCGCTGATCTCAAGGGCGGCGACGCCACGGTCAACGCCGCCGCCTTGAAGGCCCTGCTGGACGGCGCCAAGGGGGCCTATCGCGACATCGTGCTGCTGAACGCCGCCGCCACCCTGATCGTCGCCGGCCGCGCCGCCGACCTGAAGGAAGGGGTCGTCGCCGCTGCCCAATCCATCGATTCCGGCAAAGCCCGCGCCGTGCTGGATCGCATGGTCGCCATCACCAACCGCGAGGTTTGATCATGTCCACCGTCCTTGACCGCATCTGCGATGAGAAGCGCAAGCAGGTCACCGAGCAGAAAAGCCGCCGGCCGATCCAGGAATTGTTGAAGCGCGCCCAGGACCAGGCCACGCCGCGGGGGTTCGCCAAGGCGCTGACCGCCAAGGTCGAAGCCGGCGGCATCGGATTGATCGCCGAAATCAAGAAGGCGTCGCCGTCGGCCGGGGTGATCCGCAAGGATTTCAAGCCGGCGCAATTGGCCCGCGCCTATCAGCGCGGCGGCGCCACCTGCCTGTCGGTGCTGACCGACCAGAAATTCTTCCAGGGCTCGGACGCCGATCTGGGCGAGGCGCGCTCGAATTGCGACCTGCCGGTGATCCGCAAGGATTTCATGGTCGATCCCTATCAGGTGATCGAGGCCCGCGCCCTGGGTGCCGACTGCATCTTGCTGATCGTCGGCGCCCTACCCGATGCCGATCTGGCGTCCCTTGAAGACATCGCCCTGGGCTATGGCATGGACGTGCTGATCGAGGTGCATGACGAGGCCGAGTTGGAACGCGCCCTGAAGCTGAAATCGCCGCTGATCGGCATCAACAACCGCGACCTGCGCGTCATGAAGACCGACCTGGCCACCACCGAGCGCCTGGCGCCCCTGGTGCCGGCCGACCGCCAGATCGTCTGCGAAAGCGGCATCGACAGCCCCGTCGACATCAAGCGCATGGTTGCCGCCGGCGCGCACCGCTTCCTGATCGGCGAGGCGCTGATGAAGCGCCCCGACGTCGAGATGGCCACCCGCGTCCTGTTGGCCGGCGCCAAGACGTGAGTTCCGAACTCACCCATTTCGACGGGGCCGGCAACGCGGTGATGGTCGATGTCTCGGCCAAGGACGAGACCGAGCGCGTCGCCATCGCCCAGGGCAAAGTGCTGATGGCGCCGGCCACCATGGCCCTGATCCAGTCCCGAGGCCTGAAGAAGGGCGACGTGCTGGCGGTGGCGCAACTGGCCGGCATCATGGGGGCCAAGCGCGCGCCTGATCTGATTCCGCTGTGTCACCCGCTGGCCCTGACCTCGGTCAAGGTCGAGCTGGCGCTGGACACAGAAAACAACGCCGTGCTGATCGAGGCCTTGTGCAAGCTGAAGGGCCGCACCGGCGTCGAAATGGAAGCGCTGACCGCCGTATCGGTGGCGGCCTTGACCGTCTATGACATGGTCAAGGCGGTCGATAAGGGCCTTCGCATCACCGACATCCGCTTGATCCACAAGTCCGGCGGCAAGTCCGGCACCTGGGAGGCCAGCCCATGATCACCGTCGATGTCGCCCTGGAACGGGTGCTGGCCGGCCTGGCACCGACCGCGACGGAAGTCGTGGCCCTGCCCGCCGCCCTGGGCCGCGTGCTGGCCGAGGATGCGTGCGCCCGCCTGGCCCATCCGCCCTCGGACGTCTCGGCCATGGACGGCTATGCGGTGCGGGCAGAGGACATAGCAGGACCGGGAAGCCGGCTGACGGTGATCGGCGAATCCGGTGCCGGCCATCCCTTTGCCGGCACCATTGGCCCCGGCCAGACTGTGCGCATCTTCACCGGCGCGCCGATGGCCAAGGGCGCCGATTCGGTGGTGATGCAGGAAGACACGGCGCGCGATGGCGATACCGTCACCATCACCGTACCCCAGGCGGCTGGTCGCCATGTTCGCCCGCAAGGCGCCGACTTCTCGGTGGGCGATTGCCTGCTGAAGGCCGGAACCCTGCTGGGGCCGCGCCAGATCGGCCTGGCGGCGGCGATGAACCTGCCGTGGCTGACGGTGCGCCGCCGGCCGCGCATCGCCATCTTGTCCACTGGAGACGAGATCGTCATGCCGGGCGATCCGGTCGGCACCGCCCAGATCGTGTCGTCCAACGGCCCGGCCCTGGCCGCCATAATCGCCCAGGCCGGCGGTGAACCGGTGCAGTTGGGCATCGCCAAGGACAGCCGCGACTCGCTGTCGGCGATGATCAAGGCCGCGGCCGGCTGCGACCTTCTGGTCACCTCGGGCGGCGCCTCGGTCGGCGATTACGATCTGGTTCAGGACGTGCTGGCCGAACAGGGGCTGGAGCTGGATTTCTGGAAGATCGCCATCCGCCCCGGCAAGCCCTTGATGTACGGCAAATTGAAGCATGTGCCGGTGCTGGGCCTGCCGGGAAATCCGGTCTCGGCCATGGTGTGCGCCTATGTCTTCCTGTTGCCGATGCTGCGCGCCTTGCAGGGGCTGACCCCGGTGGTCCCGCCGGTCGCCGCCCGCCTGGGCGGCCCGGTCAAGGCCAATGACGGCCGCCAGGATTATCAGCGCGCCCGCCTGGAACGCCGGCCCGACGGCAGCCTGGTCGCCACCCCCTTTCCCCGCCAGGATTCGGCGGTGGTCTCGGGCCTGGCCGCCGCCGGCTGCCTGCTGATCCGCCCGCCCCACGCCCCCGAAGGCAAGGAAGGCGACCCGGTCCTGGTCATGCCGCTGCCGGACGGGGGCTAAGCCCGAATTCTTTGCTTGACGCTCACCGGGAACAGGCATAGAACAAAGCCAACCGTTTTGGCTTTGTTCCGCACAATGTGCGGTCCGGGTGGGAGTGATCGGCGATGCTGACCCGCAAACAGTACGAATTGCTGATGTTTATTGACGAACGCCTGCGGGCCTCGGGCATCTCGCCGTCCTTCGACGAAATGAAGGAAGCGCTGGACCTCAAGTCGAAATCGGGCATCCACCGTCTGATCACCGGGCTCGAGGAACGCGGCTTCATCCGCCGCCTGGCCCACCGCGCCCGGGCGCTGGAAGTGGTGAAGCTGCCCGAGAACCAGGGCGATCAGCCGCTGCCGGCACCGTCGCCCCGTTTCTCGCCCAACGTCATCAAGGGTGATTTCAGCCAGACGGTGCTGGCCGGCGCCGCCATGGTCGCTTCGGCCGCCGACGCGGTGTCGCTGCCGCTTTATGGCAAGATCGCCGCCGGCACGCCGATCGAGGCCCTGCGCGACCATTCCTCGACCGTCGAGGTGCCGGCCGCCTTGCTGGGCGGCGGCGAACATTACGCCTTGTCGGTCGAGGGCGATTCGATGATCGATGCCGGCATCTTCGACGGCGACACCGTGCTGATCCGCCGCTGCGACAGCGCCGAGGCCGGCACCATCGTCGTCGCCCTGGTCGATGGCGAGGAAGTGACCCTGAAGCGGCTGCGCCGCAAGGGCGCCTCGATCGCGCTGGAACCGGCCAACAAGAAGTACGAAACCCGTATCTTCCCGCCCGACCGAGTGCGGGTCCAGGGCCGCCTGGTCGGCCTGATGCGGTCTTATTGATCATGCCCGGATTGACCGCCATGCCGATGACCGCCACCCTTCGTTTCCGCTTCGACCTGGATGGCCGCCCGGTGGCCGACGGCCCGGGCGAGATGAACGTCACCTATCTGGGCCGCGTCAACCGCAAGGCCGCCGAGGCCGACGCCCGGCGCCGGTTCGAGGAATGGCGCAGCCTGTCCAGTTCGCTGTCGCGCCGCTGGTCCAGCAACCAGGTGGTGGTCAGCTGACAGGCTGAAGACGCTGTTCCCCGATTCTTTGCTCGGCCGGCCCACGACTAAAGACGGGGCCGGCCGTGACCCGCGCGTCCCTTCCCCGCCTCCAGCGCCGGATTTGCCCCGCTTTGCCCTAAACACAAAATCATGGTGTCAAACGTCCCACCCTTGGGCATACTTGCAGGCCTAAGTTTGGGGGCTGGCGAAATGCCGGGTACGGCGCCAAAGAAGCATCACGGCAAGAATCGGGCGCCAATTCCGGCCGCCGCGGCAGATTCGATGCAGCCCCGCTTCATTCACGATGCTAACCAATGCTTGCATGTCATCAGATTGGCGGCCGAGACATTGCGGCTTGACGCGACCGATGGCCGGCTGGACATCCAGCGCGTGGTGCGCCGCGCCGATGCCATCTTGAATCAGGTCGAGGAACTGGCCGCGCTGATCGCCGAATCCCGACCGCTGGCCGAGACACCGGCCAGTATTCATGCCGAGGTCGAGGCTGGCGCCGATTCCGACGGCGAAACCCGCCCGCGAATCCTGCTGGCCGACGACGAGGCCTTGTCCTCGATGATGCTGGCGGAATATCTGGAACGGGCGGGCTACACTGTCGATATCGCCTATGACGGTCTGGCTGCGCTGGGGTTTTGCCGTTCGTCGCTTTATACCGCCGTGGTCACCGACATCCGCATGCCCGGGCTGGACGGCCACCAATTGATTTCACAGTTGGCGGAAATTCAACCGGGCACGCCGGTCATCATCGTGACCGGACACCTGGACCCCGGCGCACCTGGCGATTTGGGCGCCAATGTGACGGGTATTTTGTCGAAGCCATTCAATCCGGCCGAACTGAAACGACGGCTCGACGAACTGGCGGGGCCGAATTCGACGCCTTTTCAGGATCACGCGTGAGGGGGAAACCATGCACATCCTGTTAGCCGACGACCATGCGATGGTTCGTGATGGCCTGGTCCCGTTCCTGGAACGGGTGGGACCCGACGTCACGGTGATCGAGGCCGCTTCGCTGGACGAGGCCCTGACGCGGGGCGTTGGCTGCTCGGATCTGGCGCTGGCGATCCTTGACCTATACATGCCGGGGATGGATCGCCTGGCGGGCCTGGATCGTTTCAAGGCGGCCTTCCCGTCGGTGCCGGTGCTGATCTTGTCGGGATCGACCAAGCCCGACGATGCCTTCGCCGCCATCGAAGCCGGCGCGGCAGGCTATATTCCCAAGACCATGCGCGGCGAAACCATTATCGGCGTGCTGCGGCTGGTTCTTTCGGGCGAAAAATACGTGCCGCCCTTCTTGTTCGAACACCGCGATATGGTGCGCGGTACGGCCGAGCAGGCCGAGCCCAGCTTGCCGCCAGGTTCGCCGATCGCGTTGTTGACGCCGCGCGAGCGCGACATCTTGAACCAGATCGTCGATGGCGCCCCCAACAAGGTCATCGCCCGGGCGCTTGACCTGCAGGAAGTGACGGTCAAAGCCCACTTGCGCAACATGTTCCGCAAATTGGGAGTGGCCAACCGGACCGAAGCCGCCCGCATCGCGCTGATGGCCGGAATTTCCGGAAACAAGGCCTCCTCGGGCCGCCCGGTCTGATTGCAGGCCTTTGAAATGCCCGCTCAGGCGGCGCGAGCCCCCTCGACGCACCCAGAGACGGCGGACAAATAGGCGCGAAGCGCGATGCGCCCCCGCTCGCCATCACCATCCTCGACCGCCTTGGCCAAGCTGGCGCGCACCGCGCCGGCCTGTTCGACGCGCGCGATCGCGTCGAAGATTTGCCATAGCGTCAGGCCGATGCGGCTAAGAATCGGGTTGTGGCTGCCACGCATCAGCCGCGCGCCCCAATCGCCGCCGGCAAGGATCGCATTGGCGGTCTGGCGTCGTTCATCCGGCGTGGCCTGGGCCAAATGAACGCTCAGGCGGGCGCCGATCAGTTCCTCGACCGCCTGCAACAGGGCCAGGCCGGCCCCATCGACCACGAACACCCCGCAATGGGATCGGCTATGCGCCAACCCCATCGAGGTCAGCTGGCACAAGGCCTCGCGCAGGGGCGTGCGCGAGACGCGAAGCCGCGCCGATTGAACCTTTTCGTCAAGGCGAGCGCCGGGAAGCAGGCTACCAGTGACGATCTCGATGGCGAGTTGCAGGGCAACCTGCTCCGCCAGGGTCATCTTAGGTTTTGCCTGTCCGCTGCCAATACCAGACATCAAGAAATCGCCATACACAATTATACCGTACGGGTGCATTTTTAGCAGGTTTGCACCTCTTTGAGTAGCATTTTTCACAAGCCGCCAAACGCGGCCGCGCTTCGGCTGTCGTTTATTGCTTTATAAATCAACGTGATCGGGTTATATCTTCTAATGGTGGGTCATCCTGGCCATACTTGGAATGCCTGGCTTCGATAGTTTTCCCGGCATTTCAATCGGTGTATAAGGATGCCGCGCGGGTGAAAGCGGCGAAATGATGTTCGCGCCTTTGGCTCCGAGTTGGTTTCAGGGGGAAGTCTTCTTGTCCGTCCAGTCTATCCGCTCTCTGCTTCTGGCATCCGGCGCCATGGTCGCCGTGCTGCTCGCCTTCGCGCCTGCTTCCGACGCGCAGACTCTGCTCGATGAACTGCGTACCGCCAACGAAAACCACCCGAAGCTGCAATCCAAGCGCAACGCCGTCGGCTCCAGCACCGAGGGAATCGGCGTCGCCCGCTCCGGCTATCTGCCGACCGTCAAGGTCACCGGCGATTCCGGCCCCGAATATGTCGATAGCCCGACCCGGCGCACCACCGAAGGCCACCGTTACTACAAGGGCCGTGAAACCGCCGGCATCACCGTCACCCAGAAGATCTTCGACGGCTTCTCGACCGACGCCCAGGTCGATCAGGCCAAGGCCGCCAAGGCCATGGCCGAGGCCGATCTGCGCGTCGCCCGCAAGATGGTCTTTTCCGAGGGCATGAGCGCCTATGTCGAGGTCTTGCGCTACCACAAGATGATTCAGCTGGCGCGCGAAAGCGAACGCAAGATCGCCGAGCAGCAGAACCTGGAAGACGAGCGTGTGCAAAAGGGCTCGGGCATTGCCGCCGACGTCCTGGCCGCCAAGCAGCGCCTGCAGGTGGCCAAGGTCCGCCGCCTGGCCTATGAGCGCGATTTCCAGGTCTACGCCTCGATCTTCGCCCAGAATTTCGGCCACGCTCCGGAAGTGTCCAAGATGAGCGACCCGCCGATTCCGGCGACGGTCCTGCCGATCGAACTGGAATCGGCCTTGCGTGCCGCCGAGGACGAAAGCCCGATGGTCGAGACCGCGTCGTTCAAGATCGAGTCCTTGAGCGAGCAGAAGCGGGTGATGGAAGCCGGCTACTTCCCGACGCTGGACCTGATCGGCAAGGCCAATTACGAAAACGACAAGAACGCCACGCTGGGCGTGCGCCGCGACTGGTCGCTGCTGCTGACCGCCACTTGGGAGCTGTTCTCGGGCTTCAAGACCGATTCCCAGGTCGCCCAGGCCACCTTCAATGCCACCGCCGCCAAGGATGATCACCTGGATGCCATGCGCACTGTCGCCAACGAAGTGCGCAGCGCCTGGCACAAGCTGAACAACGCCAAGGAAAGCCTGGACCTGCAAGACAACGCCGCCATCCTGGCGGAAGAGGTTTGGGAAGCGAAGAAGAAGCAGCGCGACGCCGGCAAGGCCACCGTCCAGGAAGTGCTGGACGAGGAAAACGCCATCATCCTGGCCCAGATCGAGCGCACCCAGGCCTATTACAACATCATCAAGCATTCCTATGAATTACTGGCCGGCATCGGCCGCCTGGAATTGCCGGTGATCGAGCAGGCCGCCACGCTGCCGCCGCAATATCCCGGCCGCATGGCCGTCCCGACCGCGCGCGACCTGAACCGTCAGCAATCAGGCGCCAGTTCGCTGGCTGCCGTGCCGGTTTCGGCCCACAAGGACGAGGCCGAGGGCGTCCGCTCGCGCATGTCCGATCTGCTGCGTCAATCCGACCAGTCCGCCGCCCGTAAGGGCCAAAGGTAGGCTGGAGCGCACATTTCGTTTGCGTGACGCGCAACCTCGGGCAAGAGTCTGGGCATGAGCGACGCACCCTCGAAAAATGCCTGGCTGATCGACATCATCGAGCCCTTGCGCCCGGTGGTCCGCGAGATGCTGACCACCTCGGCCTTCATCAATATCCTGGCCCTGGCGGTGCCGATCTTCGTGATGCAGGTCTATGACCGCGTCATCGGCCACTCGGCGCTCGAGACCTTGAAGGGCATGGTCATCGGCGTCTTCCTGGTGCTGGCCTTCGACTATATCCTGCGCCAGTCGCGCGGTCGGGTGATGCAGACCGTTGCCTTGAGGATCGACGTCGAGATCGGCACGCGCCTGTTCGACAAGCTGATCCGCCTGCCGCTCAGGACGCTGGAATCCCGGCCGGGTTCCTATTGGCAGCAATTGTTCCGCGACGTCGATACCATCCGCAACACGCTGTCGGGCGGAACCGCGGTCCTGATGGCCGACCTGCCCTATGTGCTGATCTTCCTGGTCGTCATCTTCATGATCGGCAAGCCGCTGGCCATGGTGTTCCTGGCGATGTTCGTAGCCTTCGTGGTGCTGGCCTGGCGCTCGGGCAAAAGCCTGGCGGAATCGTCCCAGCGCGAAAAGAACGTCACCCAGTCGCGCGACGCCCTGGTGGCCGAGATCATCGCCGGGCGCAGCACCGTCAAGGCGGTGTCGCTGGACCGGGCGCTGCGGCCATTGTGGGAGGAACGCCAGGCCGGGGCCATCGAGCATTCGATCGAGCGCGGCGCCATCGGCGACGGCTATGTCAATCTGGGCACCGGCCTGACCACGCTGGCCAGCGCGGCGCTGACCTCGGTCGGCGCGGTGTTCATCATCAACCAGGAACTCAGCATGGGCGCCCTGGTGGCCTGCAACATGCTGTCGTCGCGCCTGTACGGCCCGATCAACCAACTGGTCGGGGCCTGGCGCACCTTCGGCTCGTTCCGCCAGTCGGTCGATCGCCTGAGCGCGGTATTCTCGGAGGCCGAGGAACGTACCACCAGCGCCATCCGCCGCGAGCGTCCCAAGGGTCTTCTGACCGTCGAGCAGGTGACCTTCGCCTATGACGAAAAGGCCAAGGAGCCGACGCTGGAGATCGAGCGCCTGCAGATCCTGCCGGGCGGCATCACCGCGATCCTGGGCCGCAATGGCTGCGGCAAGACCACCCTTTTGAAGCTGCTGCTGGGCCTTTACAGCCCGTCCAGAGGCCGCATCCTGCTCGACGAATCCGACATCGCCCAGTTCACCCGCGCCGAACTGGCCGGCTGGATGGGCTATGTCCCGCAAGAAACCCTGCTGTTCGCCACCACGGTGCGCGACAACATCGCCTATGGCGCACCCGGCGCCGACGACGACGCCATCCTGGACGCCGCCAAGGCCGCCGGCGTGCACCAGGCCATCGCCGACCTTCCGGAAGGATACGCCACCCAGATCGGCGAGGCCGGCTCGCGCCTGTCGGCCGGCCAGCGCCAGCGTATCGCCATTGCCCGCGCCCTGGTCGGCAACCCGCCGGTGCTGGTGCTGGACGAGCCGTCGGCCAGCCTGGACCGCCAGGCCGAGGAAGCCCTGCGGGCGACATTGATGGAACTGGCCAAGGAACGCACCATCATCATCGTCACCCACTCGCCGGTGCTGCTGCCGGCCTGCCGCGACGTGGTGGTGATCGATCGCGGCCATCTGGCCGCCGCCGGTCCGGCCGCCAAGGTCCTGCCCGAGATCTTGGGGGCACGCCCGCGCACCCAGGCGCCCGGGACTCCTGGGGCTGCGGCCCCGTCGGCGCCGATGCCGGCCATGCCGCCGCAATTGCAGGGCTCGGTGACGCCATGACCGAGCCGCCGCCCCTGCCGCCCGCCCCCCTTCCGCCCGCAGCTCCCCAGCCGCCGCCCGAAATGGCCGGCTTGGCCCTGGGCCAGCTTGGGCTGCCCGACGCCGTCCCCGCGCCCGCTCCGACCGGGCCGGCCGCTTGGGTTCATCTGGTGATCGGGCGATTGCGGCGATTGCTGGTGGCCGACGACCCCGCCGCGCCGCCGCCGCCGCTGGCCCTGGCCTTGACGCGGATCGGCGCCTTCCTGCGCTGGATCGGGCCGCAATCGGCCATTCCGCGCAAGCACGAACCGGCCAACCCGCAAGGCGGCCGCCTGTGGACCCTGGGTCAATCCTATCCGCTGCCGACCTGGACCACCTTGTCGCGCTTCGTCATGGGCGCGACGGCCTTGTCGGTGGTGTGGGCCCTGTTCGCCCGCCTGGACGAGGTGTCGGTCGCCCAGGGCGACGTCGTCCCCGAAGGCAAGGTCAAGGTGATCCAGCACCTGGAAGGCGGCGTCGTGCGCGAGATCCTGGTGTCCGACGGCGCCGAGGTCAAGGAAGGCACGCCCTTGATGCAACTGGAATTGTCGGCGTCGTCGATGAACCGCGAGGAATTGCAGGTGCGCCTGGACGGCCTGGTGCTGCAGCGCGCGCGCTTGCAGGCCGAACTGGCCGGCAAGGACATCATCGACTTCCCCGCGGCCGAAGCCGCCCGTCAGCCGATCTTGGTGGAATCGGAAAAGCGTATCTTCGACAGCCGGCGCCAAGCCCTGAAGGCCACCTTGTCGGTGATGCAAGACCAGGTGCGCGGCAAGCACGGTGAGGTCCAGGAACTTGATGCCCGCCAGCGCGCCGTGCTGTCCAACCTGCGGCTGGTGCGCGAACGCCTGGCGATGTCGACTGAATTGATCAAGTCGGGACTGACCTCACGCATGGACCACGTCGCCCTGCAGGGCCAGGTCGAGGAACAAGAAGGCGTGCTTGAGACCTTGCGCGCCTCGATCCCCCGCGCCCAGGCCGCGCTGGCCGAGGCCAAGGGTCGCATCGAGGAGGAACAGGCCAAGTTCATCCGCCAGGCCCAGGGCGAACTGGGCGAGGCCGAGCTGAACCTGGCCCGCACCCGCGAATTGCTGAGCCAGGCGTCGGATCAGCAGCGTCGCACCCTGCTGACCAGCCCGATCGACGGCATCGTCAAGAATTTGCGGGCCAACACCATCGGCGGCGTGGTCCGGGCCGGTGACCCGATCATGGAAATCGTGCCGCTGCACGAACGCCTGCAGATCGATGTTCGGCTGAATCCGATGGATCGCGGCTATGTCCAGGTCGGCCAGCCGGCGACGGTCAAGCTGACCGCCTACGACTACACCACCTATGGCGGGCTGGAGGGCAAGGTCATCATGGTCGCCCCCGACACCACCGTCGGCCAGGATAACCAGGCCTTCTACCGGGTGGTGGTCCAGACCGAAAAGGCCTATCTCGGCGACGAGGGATCGAAACGTGCGATCACCGCCGGCATGCAAGCCACCGTCGATATCCACACCGGCACCCGCACAGTGATGGAATATTTGATCAAGCCGGTCCTGAAGCTGCGCCACGAAGCCTTCCGCGAGCGTTAGAGCACTTTCTGATCTGACCCGGACAGATCGGAAAGTGCGACAAGCCCGCGCGGCGATTGAGCGGACCCGGCATGGGTCGTACAGGCAGACCCTAGGCCGCATCCAGCCGTCTGACCGACACCGGCGCGATCACCCATGGCACGTATTTGGGGTCTTCGTGGCGGATGTGGGTCATCCACCAATGGGCCAGGATCAGCAGGGTTTCCGCCTCGATCACCGGGACGCGCTTGTGCTCCCAGCGATCCCTGAGCTCGGTGATCTGCCGGCGGAATTCACCGTGCAGGGCGACGTGAGCCTCGAGGTCCGGGTAATGGCCGGCCCGCATCAAGGCCTCCTCGCGGGCGAAATGCCGCCGCACATAGCGGTCCAAGCCGGACAGCGCCCAGCTGACCAAGGCAGCGTCGCCGTGGGAATCGTTCAGATTGTTGATGATGTCCACCACGACGCGGTGGTCGTCGTCGATATCGGCATGGCCGATGTCGAACCCTTGGCTCCAGACGATCAACATGTCCCCTCCAGAACGCGAAGTTTGTGCCTATCGCACATGCGTCAAAGGGATATGGCGACTGAGCCTGTGCGTACTTACCCCATCCTTGGTATGGTGCGGTGTGCTGGAAAGGTCAGAGTGACGGTGGTCCCCTGGTCGATGATCGACGAAACCGACAGCGTGCCGCCATGCAGCTCCATGAATCCTTTCGACAAAGGCAGGCCCAGGCCGGTGCCCTCCTGCTTGGGGGCCATCTTGTTCTCGACCTGGCCAAACGGCTGCAGCACGGTCAAGATGTCGTTGGCATCGATACCGACGCCGTCATCCTTGACCAGCACCGTCACCTGATGGTCGATCAGCATAGCTTCGACGGAAAGATGACCACCGACGGGCGTGAACTTGGCGGCGTTGGACACCAGGTTCAGCAGGATCTGCTTCAGCAGCCGCTCGTCGGCCAACACCATGGGGAAGCCGTCGGGAACCGAGGTTGTCACCGATTGACGCTTGGTCGAGGCGACGTGGCCGATCAGCCGGACGGCCGAGCCGATCACCTCGCCGATATCCACTTCGACCTCACGCAAGGTCACCTTGCCGACCTCGACCCGCGAGACGTCCAGGATGTCGTTGATCACCCGCAGCAGATGATGCGCCGATTCGGTGACGTTGGACATGAAGCCGCCATACTTTTCCAACTCGGACGGGTTCATCATGGTCTCGGCCAACTCGGCGAAGCCGATGATGGCGTTCAAGGGCGTGCGCAATTCGTGGCTCATGTTGGCCAGAAAGATGGTCTTGGCCCGGCTGGCGGCTTCGGCGACGTCGCGGGCGGCGCGGGCTTCGCGCTCGGCCTCGGTGCGGCGCTTGACCTCGTCTTGCAGGTCGATGGTGCGCTCATCCACCGCCTTTTGCAGCTGGTCGTGGGCGTGGCGCAGATAATCCTCGGCCTGCTTGCGCTTGGTGACGTCGCGGGCGAAGCCGACCAGACCGACGATGGTGCCTTTTTCGTGCAGCGGCACCTTGGTATGAGAATACCACGCCTGATTGCCGGAACCATCGGTGACGCCGACGATGTCGTCGATGCTGGCGCCGCCCTCGGTCAACAGCTGGCGTTCGGCCGCTTCCAGGGCGGCGACCGCCGGCCCCGGGACCAGCTCCGACAGGGTCCGGCCGACCGCCTGGGCTTCGCCGTCCACCCCGATCAGCGCCGCCTGGATCGGGTTGAGCTGGGTAAAGCGCAGATCGGAATCCTTGAAGAAGATGGCGTCGGGGATGCTGTTCATCAGCGAGCGCAGCAGATTGCGTTCGTGTTCCAGCTTGCGGCCCAGGCGCCAGCGGTCGGCGGCGGTACGCACCACCACCTTCAGCTCCAGCGGGTTCCACGGCTTGGACAGATAGGCGTGAATCTGGCCCAGATTGACCGCCTTGACCAAGGCGTCCAGGTCGGAATAGCCGGTCACCAGGACGCGGGTGGCGTCCGAGGCCTCGCGCACATGGCTTAAGAGTTCGGCACCGGTCATGCCGGGCATGCGCTGGTCCGACAGCACCACCGCCATCTCTTGGCTGGCCAAGATTTCCAGCGCCCGCGCGCCGGTTTCGGCGGTGAAAACGGTGAACTCGTCCTCGAGAAGATCGGTGATCGCCGTCAGGATCTGCGGTTCGTCATCGACGACGAGAACGCATTCCTTGTGTCCGTGCTCGACCATCGATCCCTCTCCTATTTCGTCAGGCTGTCAGGTTACGCGGGATCAACACCCGAACCTTGGTTCCGGCGCCGACCTCGCTTTCCACCTCGATCCGCCCTTTGTGGGCCTGAACGATCTTGTAGGAAATCGCCAGCCCCAGCCCGGTGCCTTGCCCGACCGGCTTGGTGGTGAAGAAGGGATCGTAAATCCGTTCCAGGTTTTCCGCCGGAATGCCGCAGCCATTGTCCTTGACCTCGATGACGAACATGTCGTCCTCGATGGCGGTGCCGACGGTGATGATTCCCTGGTCGGGGATGGCATCGACGGCGTTGGCGATGATGTTCATCACCACCTGGTTCAACTGACCGGCGAAGCAGGCCAGTTCGGCCTCGGGGCCGTAATCGCGGACCAGTTCGATGCGGTTGCTCATCTTGTGGCGCAGGAACAGCAGCACCGATTCCAGCGCCTCGCGGACATCGATGGTCTTGAACTCGCCCTCGTCCAGGCGCGAGAAGGTGCGAAGCTTGACCACCAATTCCCGCACCCGTTCCAGGCCTTGGCCGGTATCGACGATGCGCGAGCGGGCCTTTTCCAGCCGGCCGCGCGCCGCTTCCGGCAAGGAATCGGCCGCCTCGCCCAGCACCGTGGTCAGCCAGTTCTCGATCGAGAAGACGTTGGACAAGGCGAACGATAGCGGGTTGTTGATCTCGTGGGCGATGCCGGCGACCAACTGGCCCAGCGACGCCATCTTTTCCGACTGGATCAGATGGACCTGGGTTTCGCGCAATTTGCGGTTGGCCTCTTCCAGCTCGGCATTGGCCTTGGCCAGCCCTTCCGCCAGGGCGGCGCGGGCTTCCATCGCGTCTTTCTCGGCGGTGGCGCGCAGCGCTTCCATCTCGCGCAGGCGGAACTCCTCGATGATCCGCTGGTTCTGTTCCAGCAGGAACTTGCGGCGCAACAGAGCACGCAGGCGGGCGCGCAGCACGCTCATCTCGGTCGACTTGCCGACGAAATCGTCGGCGCCGGCTTCCAGGGCGCGGGCGACGTTTTCCTTGTTCTCGTAAGCCGACAGCATCAACACCACCAGCGGTGATTCGACGTCGGTCCGCTGCTTGGTCAGTTGCTGGCAAAAGGCGATACCGTCCATTTCCGGCATCACCATATCGACCATCACGCAATCGAAATCCACCTCGTCCAGGTGACGCAATCCGTCGGCGGCGCTGCCGGCCAGGGTGACCTCGCAGCCCTCGTCGCGCAGCTCGGCGGCCAGGCTTTCCCGATAGGTGTTGCTGTCATCGACGATCAGCACGCGGGCGCGACGGAACATCGAGCGGGCGGCGTCGGGCACGGTGACATCGCGAACCGAGCGGCGCAGCAGATTGTGGACCCGCAGCAGCAGGATTTCGGTGTCTTCCGACTTCGACACGAAATCGTCGGCGCCGGATTCCAGTCCGTGCAACTCGGTGGTCTGGGTCTCGTCGGCGGTCAGCATCAGGATCGGAATCGAGCGCGTGCCCAGATTCATGTGGATCTGACGGCACAATTCGTCGCCCTGGATGCCGGGCAGGTGATAATCGACGATGATCAGGCTGGGCAGCAGCCGGTTCATCTCTTCCAGCGCTTCCTCGCCGGAATAGGCGCAGACACTGGAGAATCCGGCATTTTCCAGCACCAGTTGCAGGCGCAGCGCCTGGGTCGCCGAATCCTCGACCACCAAAATCAATTCGCCGTTGGAAGGATGGCTCATGACTTCTCTCCGCTCACCAGGCGAATCAGACGAGGCCCGATGTCGGGCAGAGGCAGCATTTCCTTGACCGCGCCCAGCTTGGCGGCGGCGGCCGGCATGCCATAGACGACGCAGGTGCTTTCATGTTCGGCAATGGTATGGGCGCCGGCCTTGTGCAGCGCCGCCATGCCGTCGGCGCCGTCGCTGCCCATGCCGGTCAGCACCACGCCGATGGCGCGCCGGCCCAGGTCGCGGGCCATCGAGGCCAGCAGCACCGATCCCGACGGACGTTGGCTTTGCACCGGCGGATCATCGACCAGCGCCAGGCGGCCATCCTTCAGCACCATATGGCGATCGACCGGCGGCACATAGACGGTGCCGGGTACCGGCACTTCGCCCGCGGCGGCGATCTTGACGGCGAACGGGGTGACGCCGGCCAGCCACGACACGAACCCTTCCAGGAAGCTGGCGGTGATGTGCTGGACCAGCAGCACCGGCAGCGGGAAGCCCGGCCCCATGCCGCCCAGCACCTGGGTCAGGGCCTGCGGCCCGCCGGTGGACGACACGATGCCGACCATGGCATAGCCGTCGGCCGGGCGACGCGGGCGCACCTCGACCTGCTCGGCGGTGCCGAACGACAGGCCGCGATTGATGCCCTGACGGACCACCCGGACCTGGCTCATGATCGCCAGCTGCGTGCACAGGCGGCTGGCCATGCCCTCGAAGGCGACGTTGGTGACGCCGACCGGCTTTTCCACCACCGCCAGGGCGCCTGCGCGCAGGGCGTTCATGGCGATGTTCAGTTCGTCGTCATCGACATTGGCGGCGACCACCACGATGGGGGTCGGCCGGCGCGCCATGATCTGCAGCGTGGCGTCCAGCCCGTTCATGCCGGGCAGGCGGATATCCAGCGAGATGACGTCGGGCTGCAGGCTGTCGAGCAGTGCCAGGCCCTCTTCGGCGCTTTCGACGGCGGCAACCAGGTCGAAGCGGCTGTCCGAGCCGATGATGTGCTTGAGCAATTCGCGGACGACCAACGAATCTTCGACGATGAGAACCTTGATCTTTTTCATAAAATCTGCCCGATCGTGTCGAGGAGTTCCCTCTGGTCGAATTTGCGTTTGACGACATAGGCGTCGGCGCCCAGCGCCAGGCCGCGCTCGCGATCTTCGCGCGCTTCCAGCGACGACACCAGGATCAACGGAATTTTCTTGAGCACCGGATCGGCCTTCAAGGCCTGCAACAAGCCGAAACCGTCCAGGCGCGGCATCTGGATGTCGGAAATGACCAGATCGACATGCTCGGCCCGGACCTTGCCCAAGGCTTCCAGCCCATCGACCGCCAGGCGGACGATATAGCCGTGCGCTTCCAGGATGCTTTTTTCCAGGGTGCGGGTGGTCAGCGAATCGTCGACCACCAGGATCACCGGAATGCGCGCCTCGGGCGGCTTTTCGACGGTGGTGAGTACGCGGGTGGTACCGGATTTGCGGAAGGTCTCGACGATCTCGAACGGATTGAGCACCAGGGCGACGGCGCCGTCTTCCAGCAATATGCCGCCGGCGACCATGGTGCCGATGGCCGCCGGCACACCGATATCCCTGACCATCGCCACGCGAATCGACAGGAAATCATCGACGGCGACGGCGACGCGGCGCTCGCCATGCTTCAACACCACCAGCGGCACGACGTTGCGGCTGACCGTCACCGCCGTCTCGCCCAGGGCCAGAAGGTGGGCCAGGGACAGCAGCGGCAATTGCTGGTCGCTTAAGAAGACCACCGACTTGCCCTCGACGGTGCCGACGCTTTCCGAGGCCACCCGGTGCAGCCGGTCGATGCCCTCGGTCGGCAGGGCATAGGTATGACCCTGGCAGGCCACCAGGAACAGCCGCTGGGTCGACACCGACAACGGCACCGACAGGCGAAAGCGCGTGCCCGTGGGCTGGCGCTCGGACACCTGCACGGTGCCGTTCATCATGGTGGCGGTCTCGCGCACCACCGACAGCCCCATGCCGCGCCCCGACAGGTCGTTGACATCGCGCGAGGTGGAAAAGCCGGGATCGAAGATCAGATCGATCAGGGCCTGACGCGGCAGATCGGCCGCTTCCTCCACCGAGAACATCCCCTGCCCGACCGCCTTGGCCCGAATGGAATCGTAACTGATGCCGCGGCCGTCATCCTCGACCACCACCGCCAGGCGGCCGTCGCTGACCGAAAAGGACAGGCCGACGATGGCAGCCGGCGGCTTGCCGGCGGCGACACGCTCGGCCGGGCGTTCAACCCCATGCGCCAGCGAGTTGCGCAACAGGTGCATCACCGGGTCCTTCAGACCCTGCAGCACCATGCGGTCGGCTTCGACATCCAATCCGTGCACCTGGACATCGACCTGCTGGCCGGTATCGCGGGCCAAATCGCGCACCATCTTGCGAAAGCCGGCGAACACGCTGTCGGCCGGCACCATGCGGGCGTCGCGGACCTCTTGCTGCAACTCGGTTCCCAACTGGCGGGTGGCCCAGCCGTTCCTTTGCTGCAGCCGGCGCGAGCGGCGCGCCTCGCGGGCGACGACGCGCAATTCCTGTTCCCACGCCTCGGCCTGGCGGTCCCACGCCTGGGCGCGATCGTGATCACCCAGGTCGCGGGCCATGCTGCCGGCGAACTTGCGCAGGCGGCGCCATTCCTTGTCCATCTCGGTCAGGCGACGATCGACGTCTTGCAAGAAGTCGGTGACCGTGCGCTGGTTCATGCTTTCGGTCAGCAATTCGTTCGAGGTGCGCAGCAACCGGTCGAGATGGACGGCGCGCACCCGCACGGTATCCTCGGCCTGGACGGCGACGCGCGGCGGCTCGGGCTCGGCACTCGGCTGGGGGGCGCTAACCGGTTCGGGCAGGGCTTCGGGTTCAGGAACGGCGGCGGCGGCTGCGGCGACGGCGGCCTCGATCTCGGCGGGAACCGTGGGCACCGCAGGCGCCGGCGGCGGATCGTCGGACAGCGACAGCAGGGCTTCCAGCGCGCCGATGGCCGGCCCCATGTCGGGCGGCTGGGTGCCGCCGGCGAAGGCGACGACCCAATCCTCGACGGAATCCAGAGCATCGGCGATGCGGGCAGCCAGTGGTGGATCCATGACCACCGCCCCCGACCGCAGCCGGGTGAACAGGGTTTCCAGCCGGTGGGCCATCTGCTCGACCGGGGCCATGTCGACGGCACGTGCCGCGCCCTTCAGCGAATGGGCACGGCGAAAAATCTCGTCCAATTGCGGCGAGCCAGCCCCGTCTGCGCGCATCGCCAGATCGACGATGAGCTTGCGGATAACCCCCAGGTGTTCTTGGTACTCGACCTGGAAGGCGGCCAGCAATCGTTCGCGGATGCCGATCAAAGCCGGTATTTCTCCAGGGTTCGGGCCAATTGTTCACCCAGCTTGGTCAACTCGACCGACGAGCGTTCCAGATGCGCGGTGGTGGTGGCTGTCTGCTGGCTGGCCTGGCGGATCTCGTGCAGCGCCTGGGTCACCTGTTCCAGGCCGATCTGCTGCTGGTTGGTGGCACCGACGATCTGCTGGAAGGCATGCACGCTGTCTTGGATGTTGGCGGCCATCTGGCGGATCACCTGTTCCGACAGATCGGTCCGCTCGCGGCCGGTTTCGACGCGCTTCAAGGCCTCTTCCGTCAGCATCACCGAGGTATTGATGCCCTTCTGGGTCTGTTCCAGGATGCCGCGCACCTGACCGGTGGCTTCCTTGGCCTGGTCGGCCAGATTCTTGATCTCGTTGGCGACCACCGAGAAGCGGCGGCCTGATTCGCGGGCATCGGCGGCTTCGATGGCGGCGTTCAGCGCCACCAGGTTGGACTGCTCGGCGATGTCGTTGACGGTAGCGATGATCTCGCCCACCGCCTGGGTCCGCTCGGACAAGGTGATGATGTTCTCGGCCACCGTCTCGGTCTGCTCGCGGATGGCTTCCATCCCTACGCTGGCGTCATGCACCGCCTGCAAGCCGGCGGTTCCGGAAACGGCCACCGCTTCCGCAGTACCGGCCACCTGGCGCGAGCGCTCGGCCACCTGCTTGGACGACAGGTTGATTTCCTCGACGGTGGTGGTGATTTCCTGCACCGCCGCCGCCTGCTGCTTGGTGCCGGCCGCCTGTTCCTGGGTCGAAGTCAGAATCTGGGCCGCCGCCAGGGTCAGGCTGTCGCAGACGCTCCGCGACTGCTGGGCGATCTCGCGCAGGCTGAACAGCATCTCGTTGAAGGATTCCTGCAGCTGGCCCAACTCGTCGCCCGAGGTCACCTTTTGCGGATCGATCCGCAGATTGCCCTTGGCGATTTCCAGAGCGGCGTCGGCGCACCGGGCCAGCGGATCGACCATCTGATGGCTGATCAGCCACGAGATGCCGATACCGCCCACGGCAGCCACCATTCCGGCGATCACCTGCCAGATGATGGATTCGGTGATGTGCTGGTCGGTATCGCGGCCGAACTGCTTGACCGCCTGGTCGGCGCTTTGCAGCACCTGAATTTGGACGGCCAACACCTCTTTCAGCTTGTCGATCCGGCGCGGGTCGGTGCCCGGCAGGGCCAGATAGCGACCGCCCTCGGTTTCCAGCTGACGCAGCAACGCCGATTGTTCGGTCAGCCGCGCCCTGGTGTCCGAGCTTTGGGCTCCGGCCACCATCACCCGCAGCCCGCTTTCCGGGTTCATCAAAACCGAACCGCCATCGGTCAGCGCCGCCAGGCTTTCGCGCATCAGCCGCATGGTGCCTTCGTGATCCGAGGCGATTCCCTGGGCCGCCAGGATCACCTCCTTGGCGTATTTCTGCGACAGCATGCGCTGGCGCCCGGCCAAATCGGTGACGGTGCCGAAATCGCGCTGGCTGCCGATGGAATAGGCGGAAAGCCCGATCAGCCCGGCCAGGACGCCGGTGAACATCACGGCGACCACCACGAATTTGTGGCGGAGCCGAATGGTTTTCCACAGCGAGAAATTGCCAGAATTCATCGGAGCGTTCCTTCAGGTGACACAGGAATAATCGGGGCGGCGCGGACGCAGGGCGTCGAGCGCCAGAATCTGGTGCGAATCGAGCAAGATCACAGTGTCGGCGGTGATGCCGGCGATGAAGCGCTGCGGCAGGCCGTTGCCGGCCTGGTGCGGCAGGGTCATCTGGTCGGGGTCGAACAGGCGGATGCGCAGGACCTCGTCGACGCGCAGGCCGACCTCGCGCCCGGGGCCGCGGATGAAGATCACCGACATCGGCGCGTCGGGAGCCGGATCGGGCAGGCCCAGCATGTCATGCAGATTGACCACCGGCCGGATCTCGCCGCGCACGTTGGTCACCCCCAACAGGTGGCGCGACTGGCCGGGAACCGGGCTGGTCTGCTTCAAGGGCATCACTTCGGTCAACACGTCCAGCGCGATAGCGTAGATTTCGGCACCGATCCGTACGCAGAGCGCCGCCTGGCCGGCGGGTGCCGGCTCGGACTCGGCGCGCGGGCTGGCCAGCCGCTTGGCCCGCAGCTTCAAGATCTTTTGTGCCAGTGCCGCGTCGTCTAAGGTCATGACGACCCGATCAGCTTAAGATGCATCTCGACACTCTCGCGCAGTTGCGATGCGGTCAAATCGTCGCCGTCCTCGATCGGGTGGTCGTCTGGCAAATCAGCCAACAAGGCCAGCACGTTGCGAAACGATCGACGCGCGCCGTTGTTGTCGTCCCCCCGGGCCAGAAACAGCCCCAGGTGATAATGCGGCAGAACGGCCTTGCGGTCGAGATAGATGGCGCGACGCAAAGCGGTTTCGCACCCGGCACCCTCGCCCAGTTGTTCCAGGATCAGGGCGCGCAACAGGTGAAGGCGCCAATCCATGCCCGAGGCGGCCAGCAGCGCGTCGCACGAGGCCAGCGCCTCGTTCCAATGTCCGGCATCGGCCAGACGGCGAACCTTGGCCGCCCCTTCCGCCGGTGGAGCCACCGGACGAAGGCCCATGGGCGCCGCCTTTTGCCGCGCGGGCGACGGTCGCCGGACCGGAGGCAGAGGTGCCGGCCGGCAGGGCGATGGCGCGGCCGGCACCGTCAACGGCCGGGGCGCGACCGCCATTTGCGGTGGTTCGGCCGTCTCGGGCCGATCGACCCGCTGATACAGCACCGCACCCGGCACGTTGACGGTGCGGAAGTCGCGGAACAATTCCATGTTGGGCTCGGCGTGGCCCATGATCAGCCAGCCGCCATCCATCAGCGCTTCGCGGAAACACGGCACCAGCTGGGCCACCGTCTCGGGGCTGAAATAGATGATGACGTTGCGGCAGATGATGATGTCGAAGGCGGCGATGTTGTCGACCAGCGACGGGAAGCGGTTGCGGGTCAGGTTGTGGTACTGGAAGGTCACCAGCGAGCGGAACTGGCTTTTCAGCACCCAATGCTTGCCGACCTTGTCGAAGCATTCGCGGCGGATGTCGTCCGGCGTGGTGCGAAAGGCCCATTCGTCGTAGCGGGCCTCGCGGGCGCGGGCCAGGAATTTCTGGTTGATGTCGGTGGCGATGATCGAGATGTGCCAGTCGGCCAGCTTCTGGCCGAACTCGCGCTTGAGCATGATGGCCAGGGTGTAGGGTTCGGGGCCGATCGAGCAGCCGGCGCTCCAGATGCGCAGGCGCTTGAAGGTCTGATTGCGGGCGATCACGTTGGGCAAGATGGTGTCGCGCAGCGCGTCGAACTGTTCCTTGTGGCGGAAGAAATAGGTCTCGCCGATGGTCAGTTCGGCGACCAGCGCCTCCATCTCGCCGCCATGGCCCGGCTCGCGCTCCAGCAGGTTCAGATAGCTGGCGCAATCGGACAGCTTGCACGCTTCCATGCGGTCGGCGGTAATGCGGGCCAGATCCTCGTCCTTGTCGGAATAGAAGGCCATGCCGGTGGAATTGATCACCACCGACTTCAGCCGCGCAAAAAAAGGATCGGCCAGCAAGGCGGCCATGGCTTCGGTGATCACGTCAGCTCTTCCGCCAGATCGTCGAGCCGCTTGGACAGTTGGCCAAGATAGTCGAGGACGCGCTGGCGTTCCTCTTCCAGCAGGATCTTCGGCCAGGACAGCAAGGGTATGGCTTGCTCGCAGATTTCCAGCTGCGCCTCGACGCAGCCCTGGAACGTGCGGGTCTCGTCGATCGGCAAGACCCGGCAGGCCGACAGCGGATAGACGCCATCGACATGCTGGACCAACAGCCCCATCGGCACGGCCCGCTCCTTCATGATCAGGATCGAGGAATCCAGGCCGACCGAAAACGGTTCAAGCCCCAACAGCAGATCGGCGCGCAGCACCGTCACCGCGACACCGCCCAGATTCAAGATTCCCTGGACGATCGACGGCATCCCCGGCGGCTTGGCCAGCCACGGGATCGGCACCACTTCGGCGACGTATTCGACGGAAGCCGCAAAGGGCTGATCCGACACGTTGAACACCACGACCGAATGGGCGTCGTCGCTCATCACCCCCCCCTAAGACAATCCAAAGGCGTCGGCCAGCAAACGCACGCCTCCGACGCCGGCGCCGATCACCATCAGGCCGACCAACGCGACCAGAGCCAAGAACACCGCCAGCACGCCCCGATGGTCGATGAAGAAATGAATCAGTGCCAGATGCAGGCGCTCGACGGTGGTGCGGTCGCCATACAGCATGCGGTCCAGCCGCGAGGTCTGCTGCGCCAGCCCACCCTGTTCCGGCGCCGCCAGATGGTCGGCCAGCTCGACCCGCCAGCCCTGCAGGCGGTCCATTGCCGCCGGGCGCGCCGGAAACGGCGCCAGTTCCTGACCGGCCTTGGCGGCGATCTTGTGATGGCGTTCCAGGAACTCAACGGTGAAGTCCAGGTGGGCCTGAGCGGCCGCCGATTTCGGGGCGTAGACGCACACCGGCAGGCGCGAGGCCGCCGCCTCGATCACCATGTTGTCGCGGGGGATTTCCGCCCCATAGACCGTGCCGCCCAAACGGGCGCGAATCAGGTCGCTGATCTTGCGCGCCGCCTTGTGGCGATCGTGGATGGTGAACAGCACGCCTTGCAGCAGCAGCGCCTTGTTCAGTCCTTCCTGCACGTACTTGATCGACGGCAGCGTGCGCAACAGCCCGTCATTGGCGTAGGGCGTGGCGGTGACCGGAATGATTACCGCGTCGGCGGTGGCCAGGGCGTTGATCGGCAAGATGCCCAGCGCCGGCGGGCAATCGATGATGATGTAGTCGCAATCGATCGAGGCATGGCTGACGATGGTGGAAAGCGTTCGCTGCGAATCCTTCAGCTCGGACAGCTTGATCTCGATGCCGGCCAGCGAATAGGTCGAGGGGATCACCCGCAGCCCCTCGAAACGGGTCGGCAGGATGACGTCTTCCAACTTGGCGGCGCCGATGAACAGATCGTAGATGCCTTGGCGGACATTGGGATCGATGCCCAGGCTTTTGGTCGAATCGCCCTGGGAATCGAGGTCGATGACCACCACCGACTTTCCATGCGCCGCCAGACAAACCGCCAGGTTCGTGCTGGTGGTGGTCTTGGAGATGCCACCCTTCTGATTGAATATGGCCACGATGTACGGTTTCATGCCGTCCAACACCACCCTCGCCCGTCCGCCACCCCGGCGCCAGGGGCCCCACCGAAACCGCGCAGCCCCCAAGCTTACGCGGTCCTTGCGGCCCGAAGCAACCAACCATGCCGCCCCGCAAGGGAAAATCCGATGGGATACGGCAAAAGCTTGGAGGCGGTCGATCTAATCAAACCCCATACAATGCATACGATTCCAACCATTACCAAAAGATAAAGGCGCCGCCAGAACACCTCCGGCGACGCCCTTTATCCGGGAAAATCGGCTTGTGTGGTGATTTTGAAGTTCGCGTCAGAATGATGATGCCGAAATCACCACACAACCCCATGAATTAGTGGCCTGCTTATCCCAGAAGTTCGCATGCGGACTTCTGGGGCAGGACACGAGCGATTACGGATAGCAGCCGGCCATGAACAACTGAGCATCGTGGACTTTGACCCAGGTTTGCTTGGGGGCCAGTTTCTTGGTCTCGGGGTGGGTCCAGGTGTACTTGGCCCAACCGCCGCTGGGGGTTTCCTTGCCGACGCGGATCATTTCCTGAATGATCATCACGCCGTTGGTGTCCTTAAGCGCCGGCAGCGCCGGATTGTCGATCAGCTTCGGATTGATGGCGTGCACCTTGAAGATGCCGTCCATGGTGCTGACGATGACGTACAGCTCGCCGTTGACCCAGTCCTTGTTGTCCTTGTTCATGAAGTCGGCGAACGACTTTTCCTTGCCGGCCGTCTTGTAGTGCGCGATCGACTTGTCGACCAGGGCCTGGGCCGACATGCATTCGTCGGCATTGGCGGCACCGGCGGCCAGGGTCAGCCCAAGGGCTGCGGCAATCCCAATAATCTTCTTCACGATATCCCCCTATGGATGTGGATGGGTGAACGGCTGGATCAGGCCGTCCGCAGACGGTGGACCAGACTGTCGACCTCGGATTGCAGGCGGGCGAACTCGCCCACCAGCCCCTCGGTGGTGGAATGGACATTGGCGGCGGCGGCGCCGACATCCTCGGCGACGCGGCGGACCTCGCCGATGCCGTCGCTGACGATGCGGGTGCCGTCGGCGGCCTCGCTGACCGAGGTGCTGATCTCGCCGGTGGCGCGCCCCTGCTCGGCCACCGCGCCGGCGATGGCGGCCAGGGCCTCGCTGACCCGGCCGATGGTGGCGACGATGCCGTCGATGGCGCGCACCGCTTCGTCGGTGGCTTCCTTCATGGCGCTGATCTCGCCGGCGATCTCGTTGGTGGCGCGCGCGGTCTGATTGGCCAGGCTCTTGACCTCCTGGGCGACCACGGCGAAGCCCTTGCCCGCTTCACCCGCACGGGCGGCTTCAATCGTGGCGTTCAGGGCCAACAGGTTGGTCTGGCTGGCGATGTCGTTGATCAGCTTGACCACCTCCTGGAAATTGTCCTCGGCGGTCCACATGAAGGACACGGCGGCGGTGAAGTCCAGCGCCTGCATCGACAGGACGTGATGGGTGTTTTCCTTGTAAAGGGCCAGGGCCTTGTCAAGCTTGCCCAGCAACTGCGCCTCTTCGGCCGACAGTTCATAGCCCTTGCGATAGGCCCCGATCGAGGATTCGGCGGTGGCGACGGCGCCATGGAAGGCGCTTTCGACCTTGTCCATCTGCTTGGCATCGACGCCGGCGGCGTTCCAGGTCAGCAGCCGGTACAGGTCGGAATGGGCGGCCTGGATGACGCCGGACAATTCGGCGGTCTTGACCGATTTGGCGAAGGCGATATCGGCGATGTCGTCGAGCGCACGCTCCTGCTTGGCCAGCCCCATCATGCCGACAATGGCGATCACCACCATGCCCAAGGTCGCCACCACCGGAATGACCGCGATCTTGGCACCGATCCGGACGTCGTCGAATACGCTCATATTCCCCCGCACTGCTGGCCGCGCTTCGTATGCACAGTTCTACCGACTCATTGGGCGAAACCAAAGCGGGACTTTGCTATCTTTAAGAATGTAGGTTATCCACCCCACCCCCAATGATCATATGGAATACCAAACACCACCGTCACACGAGGGCCGGGCGCTTGCGCTTCGGCGCCTCCTCGCACGAGACGCGTTCGGACTCGGCCGCGGTCAGATTGCGGCCGTCGCGATAGGCCTTGATCACATGGTCGGCGGCATCGGCGCCCTCGGCGATGCCGCGATCGAGATTCGACCACGACCAGTCGTAATTGACGTTATACCGGCGAACCTACGAAATGACCTGCTGGACCCAGGGCTGATAGCAGAGGCTTTTGACCCTGTCGCTGTCGGCGA
>NZ_LWQU01000033.1 GCF_001650635.1 Magnetospirillum moscoviense
CTGTGGGAGACCATCGACCTGCTTCTGCTGGGTAAGGTCGTCTTCATGGATGCCTATCGTGGGCTAATGGATCACACTGCGGGTGAGGCGGTGCAAAACCGGATTGTTGAGGCGGCGGAGCGCGTTCCCGGGGTCAGGGGCGTCATCCATCTGCGGGCTCGCTATGTGGGCCAAGACATCTGGGCCGACATGATCATCGGCGTCGATCCCGAGAACACCGTGGAACAGGCGCACGACATTTGCGAGGCGGTGCAGGCCGCCGTCTGTGGCAAGATCCGCCGCATCGAATCCCTGCATGTCAGCGCCGAGGCGCGGGAAGCCGGTGATACCAGCAAGCCGATCTTCTCCGAGGAGCCACTGAGTTTCGACGAGGTCATGCTGTCCAAGGTGGATGACGACAAGGGCTCAAATGAACGTGGAAACCAGCGATGATTGAAATTGGAGAAACCATGGGCGATCTGTCCACCAACAAGATCGTCTTTTGCGAACGGTCGTGGAAGACGCCTGTCTCCATCCTGGCGTTCCTGATCCTGGTGACCTTTGCTTGGGGGGCTTATCTCCTCGACAATTATGATGAGGATGGCTTCTTCCATGGGGCCGACGATTTGTCGGTGGGCCAGTTCCTGGCGCGCAATATCGCCATGCCCGATGTGCAGCGGCTGTACTACACCGTGCCGCCAGCGGTGGTGGGTGTCGGCGGCAACGGCGTCAATGCCGGTCCCGTGGCTTCCGGCGCCGTCGTCGGCGCCAACGGCTATGTCATCACCACCATGCACTCCATCGCCAATATGCCGGATATCACGGTTCAGGTGGCCACTTCGGCTGGCATCCGCCGTTTCCCCGCCAAGGTGGTGAAGACCATTCCGGCCCATGATCTCGCCCTGCTGAAGATGCAGACCACTGAGAAGTTCCTGCATTTCCGCATGGCAAATTTTCAGGCCGTGGTGCCCGGCCAGCAAGTTTTCGCCTTTGGCCGGAACATGGCCGGTGCGCCGTTGGTGCGCCAGGGCATGGTTCAGTCTTTGGATGCTCCGCTGGCGGTGGGAACCACTCAGATCACCCATCTGCTGCGCACGGACTCGGTCTACAGCTGGGAGCAGACCGGCGGTCCTCTGGTCAATGCCCAGGGTGATCTGGTCGGCATCAACATCGCCGCCACCAGCCCCACCGGCAAGGTGGAGGGCTTTACGGTGCCTGCATCTGTCATCACCGCCCACCTCCAGGACATTATTCGTTTCAAGACCCCGGTGGCCGCACCGAATGTGCCACCGACTCAGCCCCTCCCGACCCGGTGATGTCGAGACGGCGGGGAGATATGGTAAATTGGCGAATACGATTATGGTGAACCGATGAAGTTCGAAAACTGCAGAGATTGCCGCGAGGAAGTTGTTTGGTGGGCTTTTACCGCCGACATCTGCATGACCTTATTCAAGGGCGTGCTGGGGCTCATGAGCGGCAGCGTCGCCCTGGTGGCAGATTCGCTGCATTCGGGTGCCGATGTGGTCGCCAGCGGCGTCACCCAGCTCAGTTTGAAGATCTCGAACAAACCTGCGGATGAGCGCTATCCCTTCGGCTACGGCAACATCCAGTACATCTCGTCGTCAATCGTCGGCTCGTTGCTGCTGATCGGCGCCAGCTTCCTGATGTACGGATCGGTGATGAAGCTCATTTCGGGCAGCTATGAAGCGCCCAGCATCTTCGCTGCCCTGGGTGCGTCGGTGACGGTCATCGTCAATGAACTGATGTACCGCTACCAGATTTGTGTCGGCAATGAGAACAACAGTCCGGCCATCATCGCCAATGCCTGGGACAACCGCTCCGACGCCATTTCCTCGGCGGCGGTGATGGTGGGCGTCATCGCCTCGGTGATCGGTTTTCCCATCGCCGACACCATCGCCGCCATCGGCGTGTCGGCCTTGGTGGGGCGTATCGGCCTGGAACTCATCGGCACCTCCGTTCATGGCCTGATGGACAGCTCGGTGGATACCGAGCTGCTGCAAACCGCGTGGCAAGTCGCTATGGATACGCCCATGGTCCACAGCATCTATTTTCTGCGTGGACGCCATGTGGGCGAGGATGTGCAATTCGACATCCGCCTGCGGGTCGATCCCAATCTGCGCATCAAGGACAGTTCCAGGGTGGCCGAGGCTGTGCGCCAGCGCATCCAGGAGGAAATCCCCCACGCCCGCGATATCCGTCTGTTCGTCAGCCCGGCTCCCGCCGCCGCTGGGGCGAAGTCTCAGATCGGATAGGAATACGCCAAGGGGACATAAGATTCATGGGGACATAACTTCGGCTTTCCCATCCCTCCTGATGGCTCACCCCCACGTATGAACCCCTGCCCTCTATGGTCAATCGAGCCAAATGAACATCAATGTCAGGTATATTTTTAAACTCACATCCGCCGTCGCTGTCGCGGTAGTGTTTGCATTTGGCTTACTCCGCTACAATGAATTCCTGGCAATGCGTGAGGATGCACAATCAAAGCGGTCTAACTTTGAAGTTGAGATACAGAGACGGAATAATTTGTTCGGAAATCTCATTAACCTTACCATCAACCATGCCGCTCTCGAGGATTCGGTATTTGGTCATGCCGCTGACAAGCGCGCAGAGGGGATTGAGAGGAGTAACGATAAAAAAGAAATACTTAAGCTTGATCAGGTGTGGTCTCGCGAAGGGTTTGGCGCAGCTTTTGGAAAAATTATTGCTTACTCGGAAAAGTACCCCGACATTAGGTCTGTAAAATCATATAAATTAATGATGTCGTCACTTGTTGATATGGAAGACAGAATCTCTGTTAATCGCATTTTGTACAATGAGAGCGCCGCAAAATTTAATGCTGAAATTAGGAAAATTCCGTGGAAGTATCTGGCCATGGCCGCCGGATTCAAGAAACGGGAGTATTTTAATCAAAATCAGGAAAGTACTGCGATAATCAATGCTCCTATTGTCGCACCTGAGATATACCAGCAACTGATGCCCTTGGCTCCAGCTCAGTAAAAGTCAAACAAGCGATAACAGTACACCTCTGAGCTGACCAAGATCATATTTGCGGCAAAAGTTATAAATGATCCAGCGTATTCAAGAGGCTATTACTCAGCCAAAGAAAATACACATCAGAATTGAACGAAACTTGGGTGATCCGACAGTTTCGGCCCGTTGCCGGAATTGACCTCCACCAGTTCGACCAGCAGGCGGGCTTCGATCGCGCCCCCCCTGGCCCATGCGCCGCGCAAGATCGGAGAAGGCGCCGAGGTCGTCATTGACGATCACCTGGCGGGTGATGCCGATCTTGCGCGCCCAGGTCTCGATCTCGGGATTCGGCCATGGTGCCGGCCTTGATCTCGCCGTGCTCCCCCAGCTTCTCCGTAAGCATCCGGTGAGAACCGCAGGTGCAGGCAGCTTTGATCAGGCTGCCTGACTGTTGGCGACGCGCGGTAATCCGTCGTGCCAGATGATCTTGATCATGTCACCGCTGCGCCCCCGGAAGACGAACAGATCGCCGGCATGGGGATCGCGCTTCAATGACTCCTGGACTTGGAGCGCCAGGCCGTTCATGCCACGGCGCATGTCGGTGCGGCCGACCGCCAGCCAGACCCGGACATTGCTCGGAACCGGGATCATCGCCGCTCCAGCACGTCAAGAACCCGCCGCAGCGTCGAAGCAGCGGCATCACCGCCGACACGAATACGATAGCCGCTGGCAAGCTCGATCTCGATCCGATCGTCCGGGGAGATGGGGGGCGCGAGCG
>NZ_LWQU01000034.1 GCF_001650635.1 Magnetospirillum moscoviense
ACCTTCGCGACCATGATCTACCTGATCGCCGCCCCACTCGGGGATCTCTTCAAATCCATTTGAGGCGTCGAAGAACCAGTGATTCATGGTTGCCGCTGGTTGGCAAGCCCCGCCGAGTCAGATCGAGCGTTCGCCGGTATCATATCTTGAGCGACCGGGGGGGGTGCCACAAACCGTCATTTACCAACCTTGTTGGGGGCTATCGGCTTTTGGCATGGGCGGTAATACCGGATGTGCTAGTCTAAGCGATTATGGCCGCTGCCCATTTGGGGGGGGGGATTATGCCGATACTTCTTATCGCTCTGTCAGCATGTGGATTTTTGGCCGTCATGGTTGGCGTGTCTAAACTGGCTGATCGCAACAAAACAAAGCCAGCCCCCAAAGATAGCCGTTCAATAAATTTTCAGGGTATCGATGACGCTGGGAAACTGACCCGGCAGATGGCCGAGCTTCAGCTTCGGGTGAATGCGCTTGCCGCAAGAGAAGATACGCTTCTCGCCTCTATCCGTGAATTTGAGCAGGGAGTGGATGCCCGTAAAGCCGAGAAGCTGGCTGCCGAGCAAGACGAAATCAATGCTGCTGTCACGGCCAAAAATGCAGTTGAGGTTCGTGTTAGCGAGCTTCGTGAGGCTGAACAAAAGCTGGCCGATGTCGTCTCTGACCTTCAGGCCGACGCCGACCGTAAGAAATTGCATGTGGATGAACTATCCGCCGACGTTGCCGATCTCTCCCGGACCAAGGACGCTCTCGATGAGAGCATCACCAATCTCTTGGCCCGGCAGCGTGAGATTGAGGCTGAGATGGCCGAACTGGATCGGGACATTGACGAGCGACGCCGGGAAAAAGTAGCCGAGATGGATGAGGCCGTCGCCGCACAGAAGGAATTGGCACTGTCCAAGATCATGGCGTGGACGGAGTCCGAGAAATCGCGGCTTCAGGAGCGGTTCGAGAGCAGCTATCAGACCGAGGTCACTGACTTGCGGCGTCAACTGATCGAAAAAGTTACAGCCGAATTCGATAGCATCCACGAATATTTCTCGACCTTCGCCTCGGAGCGTAAGCTCATGGCCGAAACTGAAATCAAGGACTTCCTGGCTGAGAAGCGTTCGACCATTCTGTCCAACCTAGAATAGACGGGAGGCGGACATGCTTGCTCGTATCGTTCTGGCTGCCACCCTGATTGCCAGTGTTGTTTTTGGCCCGGTTCGTCCAGTTTTAGCCCAAGAGCAGCCGGACATTATCATCTTGTTCGATCAATCGGGATCGGTTGGAAAGCATGATCCAAAACTTGCCTCCAAGGCATGGCTGCTCACCTTCCTGAAGACCTTCGACAATCCGTATAAGATCGAAGTCGTCGGCTTTGATGAAGCCCTATACCGCCACCTTGCCGTTGAGCGCGATACCGCCACCGACATCAAGGCCCTGAACCACGCGATCGACGAAATCGAGATGGTCGGCAAAGCGACCGACCTGGAGATGCCATTTCGGTATCTTCTGAATTTTGCCAAACCCACGACCAAATTGGCGATCATCATATCCGATGGCGAGCCCGAAATTTGGGATGCCAAGCTGGGCTATCTCAGCAAGGAGGTTCAAGCGGACCCCCGCTATGAAGATCTAAACCGCCAGTATCAGCAGATGAAGGATGCCGGGGTCTCGAAGCGGAAGCGGTTTGAAAAACTCGGCGCTCTTTACCACGCCCGCAATATCGATCTCATTGAAGGCCAGTTGCCGGGTATCGCCAAGTTGATCGGGGATCGTCTGATCGTCTGGGATTTGTCCGGAACCTCCTATTATCTGAAGACCTGGGCCAAGGCAGCGGGTGCCCAATATCTTCCGATGCGGGTGGCTGCTCAGGAAAATCCCGTTGAGCAATTGCAGAAGGCCATGACGGCCTTGCAGCAGCATTCCAGTGCTATCGTCAAGGAAGCCCTACCGGACGACCACGAGCATCGAGCCGCCATAGCCCTGACCACAATTCCCGAGATCGCTGCGAAGGTTCAGCCGAGGGAGCAACCCGCCCCCAAGCCGCTATCCCCCCCCATCGAAACAAGGATGGCTGAGCCGGTTGCGCCCCAGCTCGTAGCTCCTGCGGATACGCAAACCAGTCAGTCACCCATATGGGGGATTGTTCTTGTGTTGTTGGGCGGTGTGATTGGAGCTTTGATCGCCTACCGGCGACGAGCGACTGCCAAGGCCGAACCAGCCGTTCCGGTGGACCTTGCCTCCCAGTACATTGACGCCAAGGTCAAAGGTGCCCTTGATGACGCGGAGAAATTGCGGCGGAAACTTCTTATCGCGGAAAGCGAAGCTGTCAAGGTCGAGCGGCGGTTCTCATTGCGTGTTGCTGTGCCTGCCGGAGCCATGGAAATTCAATGGATCAGTGCTGATGGTGAGAAGCGGGAAACGGCTGCCATCAATCTTTCCATGCACGGCGTCAAATTCGAGACTCATGGAGCCGAGGTCAAGGCCGTCACCAAGATTATCTGCCCGAATATGGATGTGGTTCTGGGGGTGAAGAAATTTCAGGAAATCCGTCGTGATGGTAGTCGCTGCGTTGCCCTTTTGATCGAGTTTGAAAACAATCTCGATGACTGGATGCGGTGGGTAGAAATCATAACCCGGATCGACCAGACCGCCACAAAGCAGTGAGCGATGGACAGGAGGTTTCCATGAGCAATCTGATTGATGACACCCTGGACTTCGTGGGACACGAACTTCAGGTTGCTCGAGATAGGGTTGAGGACTTCGCACATGCTCTCAGTGCTTCTGTCCTCCCATCTGCCCCCGAACCAAAGCTGAAGCCACCGACACTCAAGCAAGTTCATCAGCTTGAAAACCGCATCCATGAGCTTGAGGAGAAGCTTAAGGCCACACAGCGTGAGTTGGGGTTGAAGAAGGCTGCGAACGAGGGGCTTATGGCCCAAGCACACGCTCTGAAGGCTGCCTTGAAAGCCGCATACCCCAAGTGTCCATTGTTGGGGCCAAGTGGCAAAGTTTGGAACAGCGGACCGATGGCTGGGAAGCGAAAGTCCCGACTTCGCATCGTCTGGGAACAAGCCTTTGACGTAGAGGCCAAACGCCTCGGCGCTGCTGACCCGATGAAAATCCGCTTATCCTAATTGACGGCGCTGCTCATCTTTAGAGGAACAGAACCGCTTGTGGTGAAGTTCTGATGCCATGTTACGGAAAATCTTTCCGCAGGAATCGCAAAAGAACAGATGGACGAGGGAGGGTAGAGATTCCCGGCATCTGATTTCACGGGGTGTGTTGCCATGAACCGCAGCGGGTTTCTTAGGCTTTGGGTCGCGAATGTTACGCATCAACTGCGTGATGACCTCGTTCAAATCGAAGAGCTTATCGCCGGAAATCGTAACTGGGGCAAAAGTCCGGGTGATCAGGCGGCGTAGCGCGCGGCGATCAGCGAGGGGAGTCCCGGCACGGCGTTTCCGACAGCGGCGCCGAGGCGGTCTCCCAGGAAATCCCAGAACGAGATGCCGAGCTTGCGGCAGGTCTTGGCGAGGCCGAGGAAGGCGTCGCGGCAGTCGCGGCCCTGGTCGCTGCGGGTGACCGAGCGGCCACGCCCCGACGCAGGGGGGGGCATGATACATAGGCGTTAACATAGCGCACACACTTGGCGTTTTCGCTTTCTTGGGGTGTCGGCGAGGCGTACAGCGAGGCTGGT
>NZ_LWQU01000035.1 GCF_001650635.1 Magnetospirillum moscoviense
GGGGCATGATGGATGAGTCATTCCATCTTGAATCACGCTCACGCCCGCCTGTCCAGGCTATGTTAACGCCTATGGGGGCATGATACGGGGCGGCCCTGGCTGGGGCCGCCCCTTTTTCATGATCAACCGACGATGTGGGCGCCGCCGTCGATGAACAACGTGGTGCCGGTCACCGACTTGGCGCCGTCGCTGACCAGATAGGCCGCGAACGAGCCGCAATCGTCGATGTCGGCCAATTGATGGGTCGGCGCCTTGGCGGCGGCGGCTTCCATCAGCTCGTCGAAGCGGTCGATGCCCGAGGCGGCGCGGGTCTTCAACGGGCCGGGCGACAGGGCGACGACGCGAATGCCCTTCGGGCCCAATTCGTGCGCCATGTACTTGGTAGCACTTTCCAGCGCCGCCTTGACCGGACCCATGACGTTGTAATGCTCGACCACCTTGCGGCCGCCATAGAACGAGATGGTCATCAGGCAGCCGCCATTGGTCATCAACGGCTCGGCCAGCTTACCCATGCGCATGAAGGAATGGCACGACACGTCCATCGCCATCTGGAAGCCGTCGCGCGAGCAATCGACGACGCGGCCATGCAGGTCGTCGCGGTTGGCGAAGGCGATGGAATGGATGACGAAATCCAGCCGCCCCCAGGTCTTCTCGATCTCGGCGAACACCGCTTCCAGCTGGCCTTCTTCCCGCACGTCGCAGGGCAGGACGATCTGGGCGTCCAGGCCCTCGGCCAGCGGGCGCACCCACTTTTCGGCCTTGTCGTTCAGATAGGTGACCGCCAAGTCGGCGCCGTAGGCCCGGCAATGCTTGGCGCAGCCATAGGCGATCGATTGCTCGTTGGCGATGCCGACGACCAGGCCCTTCTTGCCGGCAAGGTTCAGCGTGGCGACCTGCTGATAAGGCTTAACGATGGCATCCATAGCGTGCGTCCTTCTTCATTCCGGTGATGCTGCACTGCAAAATAGGCGCTTGCCCCTGGTATGACAAGTTCGGAAAACCACATTTAACATAAGTGAATTATTCGCCTTGACGCAGAGAGCCCGGATCGTCTAAGAGGAATTCATCGTGGTGATTTGACCGACCGGCTTGCGGCCACGTAAAACCAAACGCTAAAGAGGTCCGGTAGTGGGTCCCTTTCCCGCCCCGGCTTCTGTTGGCCGGGGCTTTCGTTTTCCAGGGATCTGCCATGACCGACCGCCCTCTTCGTTCCCGCACCCGTCAGGTCCGCGCCGGCCTTAACCGTTCCGGCTTCTCGGAAACCTCGGAAGCCATCTTCATGACCTCGGGTTATGTCTATGGCAGCGCCGAGGAGGCCGAGGCCAGCTTCGACGGCACGCTGGACCGCATGGTCTATTCCCGCTTCAAGAACCCCACCGTCGCCACCTTCGAGGATCGCCTGGCCGCCATCGAGGGCGCCGAGGCCGCCCGCGCCACCGCCTCGGGCATGGCCGCCGTCCACGCCGCCCTGGTCTGCCAGTTGAAGGCGGGCGACCGGGTGGTGGCGCCGCGCGCCCTGTTCGGATCGTGCACCTGGATCATCAACGACCTGCTGCCGCGCTTCGGCGTCAATCCGACCTTCGTCGATGGCACCGACCTTGACCAGTGGAAGGCCGCCCTGGCGACGCCCGCCGCATTGGTGTTCCTGGAAACGCCCTCGAACCCGACGCTGGAGGTGATCGACCTGACAGCGGTGGCCGAGTTGGCCCACCGGGCCGGCGCCCGGGTGGTGGTCGACAACGTCTTCGCCACGCCGATCCTGCAAAGCCCGCTGGAACTGGGCGCCGACGTGGTGGTCTATTCCGCCACCAAGCATATCGACGGCCAGGGCCGCTGCCTGGGCGGCGCCATCTTGGGCGCCAAGGATTTCATCGCCGACACCCTGTCGCCCTATCTGCGCCATACCGGCCCGGCGCTGTCGCCCTTCAACGCCTGGGTGCTGCTGAAGGGGCTCGAGACCCTGGATCTCAGGGTCGAGCGCCACTCGGCCAACGCCCTGGCGGTGGCCCGCTTCCTGGAAGGACGGCCCGAGATCGCGCGGGTGCTGTATCCCGGCCTGGAAAGCCACCCCCAGCACGATCTGGCCAAGCGCCAGATGAAGGGCGGCTTCGGCGGCATCGTCGCCTTCACCCTGAAGGGCGGCAAGCAGGCGGCCTATGACCTGCTGAACGGCCTGGAGGTCATCGACATCTCGAACAATCTGGGCGATTCGAAAAGCCTGGCCTGCCATCCCTGGACCACCACCCACCAGCGCCTGAGCCCGGAAGACAAGCTGGCCCAAGGCATCGGCGAGGGCCTGATCCGACTGTCGGTCGGGTTGGAAGACGCGGCCGACCTGATCGACGATCTACGGCTGGCCTTGGAACCCGGCACGAACGGTTCTAAGATACGGGTTTGACGGAAGGCATCGCGGGGACCTCGCCATGTACAGCCAAACCACCCGAGGCATCACGGTGACGGTGCAGCCGGTCTATCTGGACGACCAGTCCGATCCGACCGAGAACCGTTATGTCTGGGCTTATCAGGTCCGCATCGACAACCAGGGCGACATCACCGTCCAGTTGCTGCGCCGCCATTGGGTGATCACCGACGCCCTGGGCCGCGTGCAAGAGGTCAGGGGCGCCGGCGTCGTCGGCGAACAGCCGGTGCTGCAGCCCGGGCAGTCGTTCGAATATACCAGCGGCACGCCATTGCCGACCTCGTCGGGGATCATGGTCGGCAGCTACGAGATGGAGGCCGAGACCGGCGAAGTGTTCGACATCGCCGTTCCCGCCTTCTCGCTGGACAGTCCGCACGAAACCGTGCGGTTGAACTGACCTTGCAAGACGAGCCGTTCGACGCCACATGGGCCAGGGAACGTCGAGCCAGGAGAACACCACCATGACCACCGCCACACTGCCGGCCGAGTTGCGCCCGCACCTGAAGGACCGCCCCGCCCGCGAGGAAGCCGAGGCTGCCGTGCGCACGCTTCTGCGCTGGGCCGGCGACGATCCCGACCGCGAGGGCCTGGTCGGCACCCCGGAACGGGTGGTGCGCGCCTACGAGGAATTCTTCGAGGGCTACGAGCAGGACCCGGTCGAGATTTTGCAGCGCACCTTCGAGGAAACCGACGGTTACGACGAGATGGTGGTCCTGCGCGACATCCGCCTGGAAAGCCATTGCGAGCACCACATGGTGCCGATCATCGGCAAGGCCCATGTCGCCTATCTGCCGGGCCGGCGCGTCGTCGGCATCTCGAAGCTGGCCCGCATCGTCGAGGTTTTCTCGAAGCGCCTGCAGATCCAGGAAAAGCTGACCAGCCAGATCGCCAACGCCATCAACGAGGTGCTGCAGCCCAAGGGCGTCGCCGTGGTGATCGAGGCGGCGCACCAATGCATGACCACCCGGGGCGTGCGCAAGCCGGGCGTGACCATGGTCACCAGCCGCATGCTGGGCGAATTCCGCGACAACCCGGCAACCCGGCGCGAATTCATGTCGCTGATCCAGGGCCAGCACGGCGACGGTCTGTCGAACGTTTAGGGCCTTGCCCGTGGCGCCCCGTCCCGGGGCCGTTCAAACGCCACGCGGGCTTGTCGCAATTCCGGCAAGGGGGGACTTGCCCTCATAGGCGTTAACATAGCGCACACACTTGGCGTTTTCGCTTTCTTGGGGTGTCGGCGAGGCGTACAGCGAGGCTGGT
>NZ_LWQU01000036.1 GCF_001650635.1 Magnetospirillum moscoviense
GCCGACACGGCCTACGACGCCGACCACTTCCGCCAAATGATTGCCGACAAGGGCGCCATTGCCGTTATCCCCAACAACCCGTCGCGCGCCCACAAGCATCCGCTAGACAAGCACCTCTATGCCCAGCGCCACTTGGTCGAGTGCGGCTTCAGCAAACTCAAGCAATTCCGACGCGTCGCAACCCGATATGAGAAGACGGCAGCCAACTACAGCGCCGTCGTCACTATCGCCGCCATCATCCTGTGGATGCGCTAAGTGTCCACAGCTCCTAGCCATTCTCGTCACCGTTCCGGTCGTCGGCCTCGGCGATGGTTCAGACCGGGGTGGATGTCGAAGCGTTGCGCGGCTTCGCTTCCCGCCTCATAGGCATCCGACAGCACGGTACGCCGCGCGCGGCTGCCCTTGACGGTGAAATTGATGCCCAGACTGTCCAGTTCGTCATCGACCACCGATGCCTTGATCGGCACCAGATCACGGCCCGATGAGCGGACCATTGCCGCCTCGCGTTCCTCGCGCATACTGTGCAGCTTGCAGGCGATGCCGTGGGCCAGGCCGATCTGGAACGAGTTGGTGCCGCTGCGCCGTTCGCCGGACTCAAGGTCGGCATAGACCGCCCCGGTCTTGAAATGCCGGGTTTCGGTGGCGAAGGCGATCTCGATCAGGTCATAGAGATAGTGGGCGGCTTCCACATCGGCGGGCAGGCCGAAGAAGACATGGCGGACGAAGCCCGTTGCAGTCTTTTCGATCCAGGTCCGGCAGTCGAAATATGCGGCCACCGCAGGGACGCATTCGTCGATGGGGCCGGTGCGGCGGCGGTCGGTCTCGATGCCGACGCCCTCGCAAGCTTGGCGGCGCAGGTCCAGTTCACTGAGCGACAGGCCGTAGCGATCGAGCAATTCCGCCACCTTCTCGGCGGCGGCCAGGGCTTCCTCTTCGGTGCAGCCCTGATCCACGGTCTTGGCCCGTAAAGCCTGAATGCGCTGGATCAGGCGGTTGAGGTCGGCGTCATGGTGCGATCCGGCGGACGATACCCGCACCTGGCGGCGCAAGTCGTCGAACCATTCCCGCACCACCGGGGGACATTCGCCCGCCGCCGCGGCGCGGTCTATTTCGGCGGCGACAGCATCGAGCGAAACGACACGCCCGCCCCAGCCGGAACGGGCGCGGCGCTGCACGGTCTCCATCATCACCGAGGCGAGCTTGCGATAACCGGTCGCCAAATCATCCCGTCCGCAATGGCGGGCAAAGGCACCTGTCGACACCGCTTCGATGATGCTTTCGGCATCGGTCATCCGACGGGCCAGGGCGAGTTCGTCGGCGGTCGGTTCGCCCTCCACCCAGGAGAAAGCCAGGGCGTCGAGGTCGCTGTCCTCGGGGCCATAGGGAAAATCCCCGGCCGCATCGAGGCGTTCGGAAATGTCGGTGATGCCGGGGACTTCCAGCCCGCCATGGCGCAGGACGTGGCGATAGATCGCCTCGGCGCAGCGATGGGGATTGGACAGGCCCTTGCCCCCGGAGCGGATGAACGGCTGCGCCACGGCCAGCGTGGAATCGTCCAGCGGGGTGACCGCGCTGACGGCGATGAAGCCGTCGGTCACGGGGATAGGGCACAGTCGCATCGCCAGCATCAGCCCCGGCAGAACAGGGATGATGTCGTCGTAGAGCCGCACCGTGCCGCCATCGGCCATGTCGTCGAGCAGCAAGCTTCCGTCCGATGCCTCGCCGGTGATCCGCAGCAGGCGGAAGCGGATCCGGCGCAGGGAGTCATAAGCATCTTCCTCGCCCGGTTGCGGGCGGCGCTGGCGCAGCATGCGGTCGATGGCGGTACTGCCGCTGGCCGAGGGCAAAGTTATCGCCAGATCGGCCGCCAGGGCCAAGGCCCGCGCCAGCACTGAAGGACCGGCGGGATCAAAGCCCTTGCCGAACCAACCCCGAACCGTCTCCTCCACCTTGGCCCTGGGAGCAAATGCCATGGCCTCCAATGCCAGTTTCGTCGCCACCTGCCGTAAACGCAGTGCATGCTCGATCTGAGGAACCGCCCGCTTTATCATGGTCATCGCCGCGTCGAATCGGGTTAGTGGATATGGCCCGCAGCATTCATCATGCCGGCCAGCAAGGGATGGATGGTTTCCGCGAAGGGGTTGACCACGGTCACCCCATGCCAGGTGAATCCCTCGTGCAAATCCTCGGTCAACAGCAGACGGCATCCGGCCTCGGCGGCGACGGCCAGAATCAGCGCATCCCAGAACGACAGCCGGTGATCGGCCACCAGATCCAGCGCCGACAGCAGGGCGGAAGACGATGTATCCCGACAGACCAGAGCATCCATCCACGACAAGATGGCATCCCGCGCGGCCTCGGGCGTGCGGCCGGCCTTGACCGTCAGCACGCGATGCAGTTCCCCAAGAACCTGCACCGGAACCAGCACCATGCCCGACGGCAGGGTCGCGATGATCTCCAAGGCGCGAGTCTGACGGCGGGCATCGTTGACGCCCTCGGCATAGGCCAGGACGTTGGTGTCGAGCGCCAGCATGGGATCAGCCCTCGTACAACTCGTCACGGGTCCAGGTGGTTCCGATGGCGGGCTGTTCGCGCAGGCGCATCAACAGCGCAGCTCGTGCGCTGTCCCGCCCTGGCAGATCGGCCTCGCCCACGGGCGATATCCGCGCCACCGGCTTGCCGCGCGACGTGATCACGATGGTCTCGCCTTCGCTCACGTCACGAAGAAGCTTCGAGAATTCGCGATTGGCATCGGCGGCGGGAATGGTGCGCATCGAGCTCTTCATGGCAGAGGATGTAGTGACAAACACTACATGGGGGCTGTTGGCCCTGCAACCTTTCTTCAGGACGAGGTGGTACAGGCCGGGTGGCAACTACTCATTCGGGTAGTTGCCGCAAAACCACCCATTCGGGCGGTTTTTGGGTAGTTTCCAGCGGGTAGTTTCCACCGTGGTTTCCACCCTGTCGCATCACCAACTTCCTGCGCCATGCCCACGAGGTGATCGGTGACAACACCATCCTCGATCCCATCCGCAAGGCGCTGGGCACCGTCGAGAACCACCGTAGCCGCATCCTCGAACGCTGGACGTCAACCCATTCCAACGCCCGCCTCGAGGGCTTCAACGGCCTGTTCCAGGCCGCCCGCGCTCGCGCCAGGGGATACCGCAACACCACAACCTTCGCGACAATGATCTACCTGATCGCGGCGCCTCTCGGCGACCTCTTCAAATCCACTTGAGGCGTCGAAGAACCAGCAAACATTGCTCGGCATCAGCAAGCGCGGCAGTGTGAGCGGTCAGATAGGGTGATTCAGCCGCAGCCATCCGCACTTGTTGCGGTACCCCCCCCCACTCGTCAGAACCGGTAGGCGCTGTTGGAGGAGGCTTATGGCCCATGCGATATCAGAATGTCAGCGTGACTTTAGGATGGGGGCAGTCCGCTCCGCCTAAGAGTCCGTCCGCGAAGTTCCCTATTATTTCCTGTGCCTTGCGATTCTGCGCAGCATGAGGCGGATCATGGCCAGGCGCAGGAACGCCAGCGCCATTCTGGCGAGGTTCTCGAAGTCCTTGGCGAGGCGTCGGCA
>NZ_LWQU01000037.1 GCF_001650635.1 Magnetospirillum moscoviense
TCCGTTACCGCGCGTCGCCAACAGTCAGGCAGCCTGATCAAAGCTGCCTGCACCTGCGGTTCTCACCGGATGCTTACGGTCAAGACCGATCGACGCGACGCGATGATGCTGGCCAAACTGCACCGGGCTGGCGAGTTGACGGCTGTGTGGGTGCCGGACGGCGCCCACGAGGCGATGCGCGACCTGATCCGGGCGCGGGCCACGGCGGTGCGGGTGCTTGGCAAGGCGCGTCAGCATCTGCAAGGCTTCCTGTTGGTATCCGTCCGGTGAGGGCCGCGTGATAGGCCGTTGACGATCAGTTCGCCCCGCAGCACTTTTTGAATTTTTTGCCCGATCCGCAGGGGCACGGGTCGTTTCGGCCTGCCTTGAGTCCTGCGGTCTGGCGCATGGGGGCGGCGCGCCAGTAGTCGGCGATGGCGAGGACGCATTCGGGAATGAGGTCTCCAGCCTCGGCGAAGAGGCGGTCTTCCACGTCCTGCGGCAGGTCGAGCAGCGGTTCGCCGTCGTCGTCGCAGCACAGGGCCAGGATAGGGAGCATCAGCTCCACGTTCTTTTCGGACGTGAGCAGCCGCTTCCAGGCGGCGGGGCGCAGGGTGACGGCTTGCATGAAGCCCTCGGCCCAATCGGCGGCGATGACGTCGCCACCCGGGGTTTCCATGATGATGGGGGCGACGGTTCCATCGGCGACCTGGCCGAGGATCTCGTTGTAGCGGGCCATGATGGTGCCGATGACGGCCTGAGCCTGGGCGGTGTCTTCGAACACCGGCTCCTCGCCGCCCCAGAAAACCGGCAGCCATTCACTGGGCCTGATCAGCTCCGGCCCGATGGCGATGCCGGTGAGAAAGCCGTCGAGATCGCACAGCATCATGCAGTCGTCTGGCGACTGGTCCGACATCAGGAACTGGTCGAGTGCCTCGATCTCGGCCTCGAGGTCACGCAGCGTCGGCATGGCGTTCGCCTTTCCAATTCCACGGCAGCAATTCGTCGATGCGCTTGACGGAATGTCCCGGCAGGCGGTCCAGCACGTCGGCCAGCCAGGCGCGCGGGTCGATGCCGTTCATCTTGCAGGTCTCGATCAGGGTGTAGAGCGCGGCGGCGCGCCTTCCGCCGGCATCGGAGCCGGCGAAGGTCCAGTTCCTGCGCCCCACCGCGATGCCGCGCAGCGCCCTCTCCGCCGCGTTGTTGGACAAATCGACGCGGCCGTCCGCCAGAAACAGGGTGAAGGCCGGCCAGCGCTTCAGCAGATAGTCCATGGCCTTGGCGGTGTCCGACTTGCCCGACAGCCCGGCGCGCTTGTGGTGCAGCCACAGGGCCATGTCGTCGATCAGCGGCCGCGACCGCTCGGCCCGGGCTGCCTGGCGTTCCTCGGGGGACAGCCCGGCGATGTCGCGCTCGATGGCGAACAGGGCGTCGATGCGGGCCACCGCCTCGATGGCGATGGGCGCCTTCTTCAACTGGGCCAGCTCGTAGAATTTCCTGCGTCCGTGCGCCCAGCACGCCGCCACGACGATGGCGCCTTCTCGTACAGCCGGTTGAAGCCCGCAAAGGCGTCGGCCTGCATGATGCCGGTGAAACCGCTCAGAAACGCGTGCGGGTGTTCGCCGCTGCGGTCGGGCGAGTAGAAGTAGGCGGCAGCCGGCGGATCATTGCCGCCGAAGGGCCGGTCATCACGCACCATTGCCCATAATCGGCCAGTTTTTGTTTTGCCTTTCGCCAGCACAGGCACCGGCGTGTCATCGACATGGAGGCGCTGGCCGGCGCTGGCATGGTCGGCGATGGCCGCGACCAGCGGCTGCAGCGCCACGCTGACGGCGCCGACCCAATCGGCCAGGGTGGAGACATCGATCTCGACGCCTTCAGCCGCGAAACGCCCGCTCTGACGGTGCAGCGGCAGGTGCAGGCCGAATTTGTTGAACACCACCTCGGCAAGCAATCCGGCGCCGGCCCGGCCGCGCGCGATGGCGTGGAACGGCGCCGGCGACTGGGTGATGACCTGGCAGGTGCGGCAGGAGAATTTCTCGCGCACATGCTGGATCACCCGCCACTGGGCCGGGATGCGCTCCAGCGTCTCGGTGACGTCCTCGCCCAGCTTGGACAATTCGCCGCCGCAGCAGGGGCAGGCCGCGGGCGCTGGCTCGACCATTCGGACACGGGGCAGATGATCGGGCAGCGGCCGCCGCGCCGGCTTGCGGCGGGACTGGGATGGAGCCGTGTCGGAAACCGCGGCCTCGGCGGCGGCGGTCTCTTCCAAATCCTCCAGCGCCAGTTCCAATTGCTCGATGCGAGTGCCGCGCTCGGCCGACTGGCCGAAGCGCTCGCGCCGCAGCCGGGCGATCTCCAGTTTGAGCCGCTCGATCTCGATGTCGAGGCTGCGCCGATCCGACTCGGCGACCAGCCGCGCCGCCCGTTCTGCGAGGATCATCGCGTGGGCGGCGGCAAGGTCGGTGGGCAGGGCTTCGGCGGCATCGATCACCCCGAAAGTGAATCAAAAATCGCGTGCCGTGGGAAGCGATTTCCTCAGCCGACGGCGCTGGGATGCCAGGTTTTCTGCGGCATCCGCCAGTCTATTCCCTCCAGCAGGTAGCCGAGCTGGGCTGGGGTGATCGTCACCGCCCCATCCGTCGGCGACGGCCACAGGAAGCGGCCCCGCTCGAGGCGTTTCGAGAACAGACAGAAGCCCTGGCCGTCGTACCACAGCACCTTGACCAGATCGCCGCGCCGGCCGCGGAACACGAACAGATGGCCGGAATGGGGATCGCGCGAAAGCCACTCCTGCACCAGCAGCGCCAGCCCGTCGAAGCCCTTGCGCATGTCGGTGTGCCCCGCAGCCAGCCACACCCGCACGCCGGAAGGAATCGGGATCATCGCCCGGCCACCGCCCGGATCACCGCCGCCGCCAACTCCGGCGCCGTCCCGGCTGGAACGCGGATTTGGGCGCCGCCCGCCAGAACCAGCTCGATGGCGTCACCGCCGAGGGCAGCGGCCGGCGTTACCGCCGGCACCATCATCACCTCGGCGAAATCCGCCACGGCCGCCCGCAGATCACGCCGCCAGCGGTAGATCTGGCCGGCGCAGACATCAGCATGTCGTGCCACCTCGACCACCACCGCGCCCGGTGCGAATGCCGCCGCAACAATCGCCCGCTTCTGCTCGGCCGTCCACCGTCGCCGACGTTCCGGTCCCGTCAGAATATGAGCCTGCCCCATCGCCTCGCCCCATGCCACCGGTGCAAACCACAGTGCTTGCACCAATGCCAAGGCTGGCAGCGTCACACCCCACCGGCAAGGTCGCCCTCAGCGGCCTTCACCGGACGGATACGGATCAAAGGCCATAGTGGGCCTTGGTCCTGAGCGGCGGCTGTCAGGGGCAATTCAGTCAATGTGGTCGAATCGTCCTTCTTCGACACGCTGAGCGGAACCTGTCAATGAATCCGCGACACTGCGTCTGACAATTTAGGCAGCAATTCTCTCAGCTGGCGGATTGATCCAGACGGCATTGGGCGGGGCTGGCGGCTGCGGCGGCTTGCAT
>NZ_LWQU01000038.1 GCF_001650635.1 Magnetospirillum moscoviense
GATCCCCATGCCGGCGATCTGTTCGTCTTCCGGGGGCGCAGCGGTGACATGATCAAGATCATCTGGCACGACGGATTGCGGACCGTCATGTCCTCGATCATGCGGCGACGCAGAGGGCTCAATTCGGCCATCGGGGGCCTCCTGTCTGTAGGGTGGTCGGGAAACCAACCCTGTCAGACGGGAGCCTTCGACGTCACATCAGGCTCCAATACCGCGCCAGCGGTTTCGTTCAATCGTCTTTTTTGCTCACCCTCAGGCCGCTCCAGCGATCACTCCGTTAGCGTTGAACAGCCCTGCCGGACTTTTGCCCCAGTTACACATCCGCCAGCAAAACTCCGTGTCCCGGTGAATAAGACGGATTAGCGCGCGACACAGCAATGGGAATGTTGCCGTGTAGATGTTGCCATGACTTTTGTTTATTCTGGCTTTGCAAATTGTGCATGGCTAAGGCATCCCATATCGGCTTTGATTTATGCCATCCCTGCGGAGCAGTCAGCAAAAGATTGTCACAAACAATTTTCATGTGCCATTTCAACCTGTTGATGGTGCAGCTCGCATACATTTTCTCCTTTACCCGCCCCATGCGGAGGCGGTATACTTTTAGTCATAGGCTGGGCGTAGCGAATACAGGGTACTTTATGGCCGTCGCTGACAAGTGTCGTGCGTGAAAGCGTTGTACACGATAATCATCAGGATGATGATTGAGCTTCTTGGCGGCAACTTGAACACTGATCGGCCCAATACTATCGGCAAATTGTGGTGCAAATTCACGAGCAGTTGGAAGTTTGCCGACAAAATCTGCCAACATATGAAAGTTAATTATCTCCGTTCCGGAGCTGGAACATGTTTGACTTCACAGACGATTTGTCGGTCGGGAACGAGGCTATCGATGCGGATCACCGCGCATTCTTCGAGATGGCGCGGATCATCCATGAATCTGTGCATGGTGGTAAACACGATTTGATCATCCTGAGCGCCCTCCTCATGCTGGATGAGTATGTTGATGGGCACTTCTATCGCGAAGAGAAGGCGATGAAGGCTGTGGGATACCCACGGCTCGCCGGACATCGTCATCGCCATCGGGTTTTCCATGGACGCGTCAGGGCAATTGTCGAAGCCTATCGGGAAGGCACCATGTCGGTTGCCGACAACCTTTCGACACTCGTCGTGCAATGGCTCCGAAGCCACATCACGAATGACGATCTCCAATACAAGACTTGGATCACCCACTCATCCGTCGATTCCCGACCGCTGGTCTATCTTGCCATGGAAGCGGAAGAGCTTTCGCACCGACAACACGGGTGTCTCACCGCGTCCCATATCAGATGAACTGGGGGTTTACTGATAATGACGCGCCCGCCGTTACTCGGCCCAATTGAAGTTCTTGTAGCGGTAGCGATGCCGGCGGTATGCAGACTTCTCGTCGGCCTAATTCGCGAGATGGGCATCAATGGAGTGACGGTCGTTGATTCGGTCGATTTCGCCACCCTGCAACTCCGTCATGCCAGCACAACCTTCAATCTGATTCTCTGCGACAGACTGGGCGGTGCGGGCCACCTCGACCTCTTGAAATTGGTACGCTGGGGCCAGCACGGTCTTGCTCCGTCGATCCCAGTTATCTGCGTCGGTGAGGAATGGACCGGTGACGAACTGCTTGCCAATCGTGACGCCGGAGCGACGGCGACCTTGGCCTTGCCGCTCACGAAGCACACGCTGAAGGTGGCGGTTGAAACTGCGATTGCTGAGCGGCGTGAGTTCGTAGACACCCCCACATTCCGTGGCATCGATCGCCGCATCGCCGTCATCAAGGGCTATAAGGGGCCGTTCCGCAGGGCGGCCGATGCCAACCGCGCCAAAGCCCACGGATCACAAGTTGGCCAGGGGAATGTTGGGCCACATGAGCCACAAGACATCTCCGCTTACGATGAAGACTTGAACGTTCCTGCCAAACCGGATTTCGGCTGGTCGAAAGCGATCGAGACGGGAAGGAACGACATCGACAGCCAGCATCGCGGCATCATCGACATCATGAACGATCTAAACGAGGTCCCCGACATCGTGGATGGGGACGCCACCACGGTTGAAAGGGCTCTTATCGCACTAAAGGACTACGTTAAGGTACATTTCGCCCACGAAGAACAGTTGATGGATAGCTTTGAGTATGACGACCGCAAGCAGCACAAGAAGCTTCACGCGGCGTTTGTAGCGAAAATTGAGACCATAAAGGCGGGCAGCCTCACTTCGCATGACGTCCGTCGCAAACTGCTTGGCATCGTCTACAATTGGCTGATGTCGCACATCACCAGCGTCGACCGAATCATGATCGCCCAATTGAACGGCGAACAGGGTTCCTCGGGGCTTGACCCCAATGAGAAGCAGACGACCATCGTCATCGACGAAGCCCTCAGGATCGTCCGCGATATCCAAAAGCTGACCGTGAAATTGTCCGGAATGGACGATGGCCCCCGAAAGGTGGCCTTGTGCCGGCGGATCGCCGAAGAGACCGAGCGTCTGATCAATCTGATGGGGTTGGCCTGCGATCGCATCGAGATGTCTGGGTGCAGTACCTTCCACATACGTCGCCTCGGCGACATCCGAGCCGCCGTCAATTTCAACGCCGACTGCATGACCCAAGACGCCGCCCGTAGCCTAATCCGCTATGGCAAGCGCATCATGTCCGGATCCCATGGCGTTCCGCTCGGCGTCGGAGCCGTCCTGTCCAGAATGAAGGAACGGGTGCAATCCCTGATCCAGGTCATCGGCGGCCACGACGCCATGAGCCAGGCATCGAAAGCCGCCGTAACGGAGGCCATGGACATCGCAGCTGCCGTTCACGCGCTGGAATTCAAGGTGTCGGATGGACTTACAGAAATCCACCTATTGGCACCAGCAAACTGCTACGACCAGACGGGGCGCGATTGAGCCATGGCAAAAGACGACAACAAGATTGCCGCACTCGCCATGATCCAAGGGATCATCGACAGCGCGACCGAACTGGCGGCGGTGGCGAGCGCTATGGAACGGGAACCTGCGCAGCCAGATATTCTCTTCGCCGTGCCGCGCCATAAGCCATCAAGGACAAACCCAAGGCCAAGGCGTGCGAGCTCATGTGCCAACAGCGCCATGGAATTGAATACCCAGCCACCGCATATTTCGGCCACCATCATGATGATGGTCAGTACCACCGCCCAGCGGGTATTGCGTTCCGCTAACGGGTTTCCTTCGTCAAAAACGTGAGTATGATACCAATGCTCGGACGAAGTCGTAGGGCACATGCGCCGTCTCCTCAGGCTGGTCGCCAGATACCCTACCCCAGTATAGTTTGTGGTCGAACAGGTCAAGTGAATGGCGCATACCATCAAGGACAAAAGTAAGTTCTTAACCCGCGTGAGGCGGGTAGAGGTGCTTGTCTAGCGGATGCTTGTGGGCGCGCGACGGATTGTTGGGGATAACGGCAATGGCGCCCTTGTCGGCAATCATTTGGCGGAAGTGGTCGGCGTCGTAGGCCGTGTCGGC
>NZ_LWQU01000039.1 GCF_001650635.1 Magnetospirillum moscoviense
GCCAAGTTCCACGGCTGGGCCGACTACAAGCTGTGGGGATCGGATGATTCGCTGAAGCCGGAAACGGTGTGGCGCGATGACTTCTTCACCTACATCCGCTACGGCCGCAAATGGGACGGCATGGAACTGGCGTCGGGTTTCGTCACCATCGACGAAATCGACGAGCTGGTGAACACCCGCGTCGAAGGCACGGTGTTCATCGTCGAGAGCGTGGCGCCGCTGATCACCCTGAAGCTGGGCAAGAAGTATCTGTGCATCCAGTACACCGGCGAGGTCCGCTGATGGCCAACTGGATGTGCGACCTGGCCATCGCCGCCGGCATGACCCTTTCGGGCACCTGCCAGCCGGCTTTGCCAGCGACCGATCCGCTGCCGGACGATCAGAAGGAAATCTGGTCCTATCGTCAGCCGGTGCAGCCGGAACCGCCACCGCCCCCACCGCCGCCGGCGATGCCGCCGGTAGTGATCCAGAAGGAAGTGATCCGCGAGGTGCGGGTCGAGGTGGCGCCGCCGGCTCCCCCACCGCCGCCACCGGTCAGAACAGGACCGGACCCATTCGAAACGGCGATGGCAGCGAGCTATCGCAACCGGGTCCAGGGCAATTCTGGCGTCCCGACCATTACCGCCTCGCTGTCGTCGGACCTCGGCCCGATGGGCGCACCCGGCCTCGGGACCGGCGCGGCCGTCCCGGAGCCGGCGGCGGAATACGAGGAAAAGGCCCTGACCTCGACCGGGCCGGTGGACAACAGCCGGATCATCACCACCGACCGCTATGTCTGCGGGGTGCTGGAAACCGCCACCAACACCCAGTTGGATGGATCGACCGGCGGGACGGTGGTGATCCAGGTGTCGCGGGACACCTTCGGCTATCACGGCCGCAACATCCTGGTGCCGAAAGGCTCGCGCCTGGTCTGCGGCTTCAAGAGCCTGGAAAAGGTCGGCTCCAGCCGGTCGCCGTTTCGCTGCTCGCGTATTCTGCTGGGCGGGTCGCGGGCGGAAATCTTCGGCCTCAAGGCCAATGCCGTCGATGTCCAGGGCCATCTTGGCATTTCCGGCGACGTCGATCATCGCATTTTCGAACGCTACGGCACCGCTTTCATCCTGGCCGGCATTTCGGCGGCCGTCCGGGCGGCGACGGCCGGCAGCAGCACCGTCAATTCAACCAGCACGTCGTCGTCTTCGGGATCGAGCAGTTCCTTCTCGGGGTCGTCCAACGCCCTGTCTGCCGGCGGCGCCGAACTGTCCCAGCGGCTGGGTGAAATCACCGCCGCCACCTTGGAGCAGACCATCAACCTGCTTCCCATCCTGCGCACCTTCCAAGGCCAGCGGGTCTGCATCAGGCCCGATACCGACTGGTACATCGCCAAAGTGGAGTAACGCCATGCTTGTCCGTCTGCCGGCACTCATCGCCACCATGATTTTCCTGTCGTCTCCCGTTCTGGCGCAGACGGCTCCGTCGGTCGCCACGCCGCAGGCCGGAGCGGTCACCGACACGGTCGCCGTGCCGATCTGGCCCACCGCCGCCGTCACGCTGCCGGAAATGCAGCCGGCGCCGGCGTCGTTCTCGCTGGGCGCCATCGAGGGCGTCGCCCCGGATTTGCTATCGGGCGTCACCGCCAAGGGCTACGCCCGCAAGGTGCCGGTGGACAATCAGGTGATCGGCCAGGTCCAGGTGCTGACGGTGTCGAAGGGTGACCGCGAGGAAACCATCTCGACCGAGGGCCTGGTCGCGCAGTTCGACGCCAAGGACAGCAGCCAGCTTTTCCCCGAAAAGACCCTGCAGGTGCAGGGATCGAAGACCGCACTGATCGCCGCCCTGCAGCGGCTGTCGTCGCCCAAGACCGACAAGGCGGAAAAGCCGGCCCCTCGGGACGATGTCTCGCAGAACCAGACCGCGCCTGGCGGCGGGTCGAAGAACGACCAGGCCTCGGCCTACCAGACCCCGACCATCACGGCGACGCCGGTGACCCAGGAAAAGGAGCCGGTCGTCGATATGCGCACCACCAGCGAGGGCTGCCCTATTCGCGTTGACGTCGCCCAAGGCCGCGCCTTCCAGCAAAGCAAGGAGCAGACCTTCACCGACGGCGCCTTGACCGCCGACGGGCAATGCTCGGATTCCGAGGTCAGCTTCGTGCTGCGCAAATCCTATCCCGCCTGTCCCATCGACATTCTCGATCTGGCCACCCTGAAGGCCTGGCCGCAATTCGTCTGGGCCTACACCGACGATGCCGGTGAGACCCACCAGGTCGGCGAATGCGCCAAGGACGAGGAAACTCCCTACACCATCACCGAGGACGAGGCGCAATGCTCGATGTTCCTCGACTTCTCCACCAACCAGGCGGTGCCGCAGGCCGCCCTGGTCTACATCAACCGCAACAACGCCCTGCAGCAGGCGCGTGGCTGCGACACCTCGACCAAGTCGGCGTCGGTGGCGATGACCGAGAACGTGCCCAACTGCCCGATGCGGCACGATTTCGGCGCTGGCCTCAGCTCGGAACTGTCGATGTGGACTTATGTTCGGGGCGGCATCACCTACCAGGCCGCACCCTGCGCCGACACCGGGCGCACCTTCGCGCACGAGATCGTCTACACCGACCTTGCCGGCGGCTATGTCTGCACGCCGGTCACCAACATGACAACCAAGACGGTGACCCTGCAGTCCAGGAAGCGCATTACCGTCGATGGCACCCCGCAATTCATCACCGAATGCACCCCGGACACCTCGACCCAGGCGATCCTGCCAACCCCGGACGGCTGCAACAATCCCGCCACCTGGACCCACGACCTTGATGCCGGAATCTCCTATGGCCAGGAGCGTTTCTATTACCTGAAGGCCGATGGCAGCCGGGAATACGTGACGGGATGCCAGAATTCGGCCGTCACCTATGCCCATGAGGTCACCGAGACCGGCTACCAGCATCACGACGACCAGCTGTGGTCCTATCCGCTGACCACGGTCACCATCACGGTGTCGGGTTCGCCCTACACCGTGGCATCGTCGCAGGTTCTGGCCGGGGCGCCGCAGGTTCCCTATGTCCTGAGCAGCACCGGGGATCAGTCGAACGGCCAGATCCTTTACGAGGCCTGCAACGCCTATACCCAGACCACCAAATACCAGAACTGGCAGCGACCGGACGGATCGGCCTACGCCAAGGCGATCGGCACCGGGACGCCGACCGGACCGAGTTGGGCTTGCGCCTACTCCGGTGGCGTAGCCACCACGGATTGGGCGCTTGTTTCTAATCCAGTCGGTTATGCCAACCTCGGTGGCGAA
>NZ_LWQU01000040.1 GCF_001650635.1 Magnetospirillum moscoviense
CCGCCACCACCAACGCCAATCAGGCTGGCAGAATCTCAGAGCAAGGGCCGCTCGAACAGGCGGCCGTCACCGGGGGGATACACTTCACCCAGCGCTTGGCCGCCTCTGCGACCCGCTGGCCCAACAGGGCGGCGGTCTTGCGGTCGGCTTGCGGCGGGGCGAGTTCGGGGCCTTGGTCAGAGTTGGCCTGGGCCATGGCGCCGAGGAAGCTGCCCAGGCGGTTGATGTCCTCGACCGAGCCGTTCGAGCTGTTGTTGCCCGGCATCAGTCCGGTGCCGACCCAGATCATGCCGTGCTGGGCGGCGAACACCGCCAGCTGGATCAGGGTGTTGAGCTTGTCGCCGCTTTGGCTGCCCGAGACGGTGAAGCCCGCCGCGATCTTGTCCTTCCAGCCCTGGCCGAACCATACCTTCGCGGTGGCATCCATCCAGGTTTTGAACGGGCCGGACACCGAGCCCATATAGGTCGGACTGCCGAAGATGATGGCGTCGGCGCCGTTGATCAGGTCGGCCTTGGCCTCGGCGTCCTCGATGGGGATCAGGTGGACCTGGGTGGCGGCCACCTCGGCGGCGCCCTGGGCGACGGCCTTGGCCACTTCGGCGGTGTGGCCGTAGCCGGAATGGTAGACGATGGCGATCGAGGTCATGGTGAACTCCTTATAATCGTGATTGATACTGTTACAAAAGCACACAAAAAAACAGGCTTCTATCCGGCTTCGGCGCGGATGGCCGCCACCACTTCCGAAAGCATGGTGGTGGCCAGCACCGCTTCCTTGGCCGCCTCGGCGCGGTCGATGATGCGCACCAGCACCGGCTGGATGCCGCGCCCGACCGGGCAGGCCTGGTTGGGCGTCTGGTTGTGCAGGGCGGGGCCTTCCTCCTCGTCCACCGCGCGGTGGATGTGAGCCAAGGAAATCCGCCCGGCCGGCTGGGCCAGCACCGACCCCCCGGCACTGCCCCGGATCGACGACACCAAGCCAGCCTTGGCCAAGGCCGACAACAGCCGGCGCACCACCACCGGATTGGTATTGACCGAACCGGCGATCCAGTCCGACGTCACCGGTTGCCCGTCGCCCATGGCGAGCAGAGCGCAAATGTGAGTGGCAACGGCGAATCGACAGTTCTTGGCCATGGCGATATCTGTAATCGTAACTGTTACGTATGTCAAGGGCGTTTGCGCCAGGCCACCAACAGATTGTTGGCCGGCATCGGCACGGTTTCCAGATGGTCCATCCCGTGGGTCTGGGCCAGTTGGCCCACCGCTTCCAGGTCGCGCACGCCCCAGGCCGGGTTGCGCGCCTTCAGGTCCAGGTCGAAGGTCTGGTTGGACGGCGCGGTATGACGGCCGTCGATGGTGAAGGGGCCGTAAAGGATCAGCAGCCCACCGGCCGGCAGCAGCGCTGCCGCCCCCTCGACCAGCCCGATGGCGGCGTCCCACGGGGCGATGTGGATCATGTTGGCGCAAAACACCGCGTCTGCGCCGGTGACCGGCCAGGGGTGGCGGGTGACGTCCAGGCCGATGGGCGGGAGCAGGTTGGGGCAGGCGGCTTCGGCGGCCCAGGCGGCGACCGAGTCCAGGGCGCCCGCGTCGGTGTCGGTCGGCTGCCAGGAAAGGTGCGGCAGGTGGCGGGCGAACCAGGCGGCGTGCTGCCCGGTGCCCGAGGCGATCTCGATCACCTGTTTGGCATCGGCCAGCCAGCGGCGCAGCTGGGCCAGGATCGGATCGCGGTTGCGCTCAGAGGCCGGTGAATGGCGCTTCATGGTGTCATGGCCCCGACAGACGAAGGGCCCCATCTTGCCGACGGGGCCCCTGTTTTGGGAAAGGCGGCAGGCCTTACAGGCTGCCTTCCACCCATTCGAACAGCTTGCTCTTGGGCAGGGCGCCGATCTTGGTGGCCGCCACCTGGCCGCCCTTGAAGATCATCAGGGTCGGGATGCCGCGCACGCCGTACTTGCCCGGAGTGGCCGGGTTTTCGTCGATGTTGATCTTGGCGACGGTGATCTTGGCGCCCAGATCTTTCGCCAATTCCTCGAGCGCCGGAGCGATCTGACGGCAGGGGCCGCACCATTCCGCCCAGAAATCCACCAGAACCGGGCCGGTCGCCTTCAGAACCTCGGCCTCGAAGGTCGCATCGGTCACATTCTTCATCGCCAAATCCTTCTATCGCTGGTCGAGCCGTTGAGAGGCATCGACCCCTCGTTGGCCCAACTCTATGAAGCCCGTCCCCGGGCGTCAAGGCACGCCGGGAGGCTTTCCTCATATAGGGGCGTTTGCGCCGGTTGCCAGCGGCGGCGGGGAATGCGATGAATGACGGGGAAAGAAGGAAACTGTCATGGCCAAGACCCCGCTGCTGGACCGCCGTTCCTACGAAAATGGCAAGGTGATCTTCGCCCAAGGTGAAGCCGGCGACGCCGCCTTCGTGGTGGAGATGGGCGAAGTGGCGATCTTCAAGGAAATCGACGGCGAGACGGTGCGGCTGGGCACCATCAAGCAGGGCGGCATTTTCGGCGAGATGGCGGTAATCGACGGCACGCCCCGCATGGCCACCGCCATCGCTGAAGGTCATACCATCCTGGTCCGGGTTCCGAAGGCGGTGTTCGACCAGAAGCTGGCCTCGTGCGATCCGTTCATTCGCGGCCTGATCACCATTTTCCTGGGCAATATCCGGGCGGCGCACAAGCTTTACAACAGGCGCCCGCGCTCGCTGACCGACCATCTGCGCCAGTTCGAGGCTTTCGCGCTGGACATGTCCACCTACATCAACGCCATCGATGTCGAGGATTTCTCGCCCGACATGGCCGAGGCGCTGGACGACCTCAACCGGGCGCTGGACCGCATCCGCGCCGCCTCGGCCAATCACAGGGACCGCCGCGAATCGGTGCTGAGCGCCGACGACACCAGGGGGGTCAATCTGCGCGCGGTGCTGGACAAGGGCTGATCACGGCAAAAGGCCCAGGTCCGGGCCAGAATGTGACGCTATCCCTCGATTGCCATCACCGTATCGACCGCCGCCATGCGCAGCAGGTCGCGCACGCGCGGTGACGGATTGGCCAGCATCAGCGTGCCGCCGACATGGCGGGCCTGGTCGTTGGCCATCATCAGCATCGACAGCCCGCCGGAATCCACCGACATTCCCCATATGGGCGGTCCATACGCCCCTGATTGACGGCAGAATGGCAAAATTCCGGCCCAATTGGAAGGC
>NZ_LWQU01000041.1 GCF_001650635.1 Magnetospirillum moscoviense
CCGGACCCGACCGCGCGATATTGCCTCGCCGCCGCCATGGGGGCGTGACCGTCAATACGATTCACGAATAGAGCCTTACAAAATCACCACACAAGGTCCAGAAGGGGCGCTTCATGGAAAAGGGCAAGGTCCTCGAGCGGAAAATTTTCTATGCCGGCCAGAAGGTCTTCAACGAAGGCGACCAGGGTGACCGCGCCTATCTGATCCAGGACGGCATGGTCGAGATTTCCAAGCACGGGCTGGTGCTGGCCACCCTGGGCAAGGGCGAACTGTTCGGCGAAATGGCGCTGGTCGATGACAAGCCGCGCATGGCCTCGGCCAAGGCCCAGACCGATCTGTCGGTGGTGATCATCAACCGCGACACCTTCCGCGAGAAGCTGGCCAAGTCCGACCCGTTCATCCGCGGCCTTTTGAACATCTTCGTCCGCAACATCCGCAACCTGACCCGCTGATGGCGCTGTCGGGGCGCATGCGGGCCGACTTTCCCGGCCTGACGCCCGCGCAATTGTACGCCATCGCCGCCGACATCGAAGCCTATCCCACCTTCATCCCATGGTGCCGCGCCGCCCGCATCGTCGAGCGGGCCGACGGAATCTGGCGGGTGGAAAACCATTTCGGCGCCGGCCCGGTGGACGTGACCTTCACCAGCCTGGCCCGCCCCGCCCCGCCCGACCGGCTGGAAATCACCTCGACCGACGGCCCGTTTCGCGACTTCCGCCTGGCCTGGCGCTTCGCCCCCATCAAAACCGGCGGCGCCCGCGCCATCGCCGAATATCGCCTGGCCCTGAAATCGCCGCTGCTGCAAGGCCTGGCCGCCCTGTCGATGGGCGAGGTCGAACGGCGCGTTCTGCACAATTTCCACGCCAGGGCCTGTGCGATATATAAGGTTTGAGCACCATGGCTTATGCATGATAACCACTGCATAAGTCTCTACCGGAGTTGCCTTGCCATGTCCGCCGCCGACCTTGAAAAGCCCGTTCCCGAAGCCGCCGACGCGCCCGTTCGCGAGCTGTCGCAGACCTTCCGGCCGGTTTCGGCAGGCATGGAAGCCCATCTGAACGTCTATCACCCGGTGCTGGATCACGGCTTCATCGCGGTCAAGGATTACATGGGCGACGATCTGTCGATCCTGCAGATGGCGCGCATGAGCTATGGCAAGGGCACCAAGGGCCTGAACGACGACCGGGCGCTGCTGCGCTACCTGATGCGTCACTTCCACACCAGCCCGTTCGAGGGCTGCGTCATCAAGCTGCACGTCAAGCTGCCGATCTTCGTGATGCGCCAATGGGTGCGCCACCGCACCGCATCTTTGAACGAATATTCGGCCCGCTACTCGATCATGCCGGACGAGTTCTACATGCCCGACGCCAGCCAGTTGGCGGTGCAGTCCAAGGACAACAAGCAGGGCCGCGGCGACACCCTTACGCCAGACGATTCCGCCGAGGTGCTGCGCATCTTGAAGGAAGAAGCGCTGCGCAATTTCGCCACCTACCACCATCTGCTGAACGCCGACGAAGACGGCCAGACCATCGACGAGGGCCGCGACGGCATCGCCCGCGAACTAGCCCGCATCGGCCTGCCGCTATCGACCTATACCCAGATGTACTGGCAGACCAACCTGCACAACCTGATGCATTTCCTGCGGCTACGCGCCGACCCGCACGCCCAGTTCGAGATCCGCATTTTCGCCGAAAAGATCCTGGATATCATGGCCGATTGGGTGCCGGTGACGACGGAGGCCTTCCGCGACTATCAGCTCGAGGCATCGCGGCTGTCGCGCATGGACTTGGCCTTGGTCAAGGACATGCTGGCCGGAAAGGCGACACTGGCCGACGCGGGCTCGTACGGGCTTTCCAAGCGCGAAGCGCGCGAACTGGCCGAACGGCTGGGGATTTCTGCTTAACGGAGAACACGATGCGCCGTCTTGTGATCCTGACCATCGCCGTGCTGACCGCCCTTCCGGCCGTGGCGCAGGAGGAAGCGGCAACGCTGCGGCTTGCCTGCAAGGCCGACAACCCGACCCTCGAGGCCGGCCCCTTCGCCTTTTCCATCGACGAGAAGCGGGGCGAGGCGTCCGAGACGGTGTCGGGGAAAAACTATGGCGTGATGTCGTACCGCGACGGCTTCGGCCTTTACGACCCGGCGGCCGGTCGCTCGGCGCTGGTGTTCCGCATCGACCGCGTCTCGGGCCGCTTCGCCCGCATCGACAAGCAGATCAAGGTCGAAGGATCGTGCGAAAAGGTCGAACGGAAGTTCTGACCGCGTGACCGCCGCTTCCCCCTCGCCCGCTTGCGGGAGAGGGCCGGGGAGAGGGCCTGTGGATAGCGCCCCGACGCGCGCACCCGATTACCCTGGCGTTCTGACGTTTCCTGGTGGATGCGCAACCGCCTTAGCGGCTATACTGCCCGTTGCGTCCGACTGAGGGGCGGAGCGGGACGAAGAGGGTGTTAGCGCACCCCCCTCGCCCCTGACCAAAACCCTGTGTGGAGTCACAAGGTCATGGCTAGCTGCACCTTAAACCCAAGCCGACCCCGCGCCAAGGCGCCGCCGTTCCCCGGCGGGCAGTTTTGGCGCATGCGTTCTGCCGGGACCTGAGGCTGGCGCCGGGCGGGCCGGAGTTCTCCAAGGCTTCGGCCCGCATCGCCGCGCCGCCTCGGGTCCCGACGGGGCCTTATTGATGCGCCACCTTGCGCTTGTTCTTTGTGTGCTGGCCGCGTCGGCGGCGCCGGCGGCCGAGCCTTTGCCCGGCCCGATCCGGGCCGAGGTTCTGCGCATCATCGACGGCGACACCTTTCAGGCCCGTCTTCGTGTCTGGCTTGACACCGAGGTCACGGTCCTGGTCCGGGTCCGCCGCCTGGACACCGACGAGCTTCACGGCCCCTGCCGCCCGCGCGCCCTTTCGGCCCGCGACGCGCTGACCCGCCTTTTGCCCGGCTGGGTAACGCTGACCGACATCGCCCACGACAAGTATGGCGGCCGGGTCGATGCGACGGTCACCTTGCCCGACGGCACCGATTTGGCCGCGGCCATGGCGGGATGGGGGAAGGCTTGCCGGTGAGGAGGAGAGAACAGACTCTAGACCCCAGCTTCCACCACATAATACCGGCGAACCTACGAAATGACCTGCTGGACCCAGGGCTGATAGCAGAGGCTTTTGACCCTGTCGCTGTCGGCGA
>NZ_LWQU01000042.1 GCF_001650635.1 Magnetospirillum moscoviense
GCCTCGCTGTACGCCTCGCCGACACCCCAAGAAAGCGAAAACGCCAAGTGTGTGCGCTATGTTAACGCCTATGGGGGGAACCATGGCCGAAACGGGCGAGGACGTCCTTGACCACGCCTATTTGAGTGAACTGACCGAGTGGGTCGGCACCGCCACCTTGACCGACCTTGCCGCCAAGGCGCCCGAGTCGTTCGGTGTGGAATCCGACGCCATGCGGGCGGCCTGGCAACAGGGTGACGCCGCCGAACTGCGGGCCGCGGCTCACCGGCTGAAAGGCATGGCTTCCAGCCTGGCCTGCTGCCGGCTGGCGCAATTGTGCCAGTTTGCCCAGCACGACCCGGCCCGGGCGATGATCGACCGCGACCTTGGCACCCGGCTGGACCGCGAACTGGCCGCCGCCCTGGACGCACTTTCCGTCAGGTTCGGGCTTTAGCCAAAGGCGATCCCGGTTCCGCCCAGCCCGCAATAGCCGCCGGGATTCTTGGCGAGATATTGCTGGTGATAGGCTTCGGCGTAATAGAACGGCCCGGCATCGACGATCTCGGTGGTGATGGCGCCGCGGCGTCCGGCATCGAGGCGAGCCTGATAGGCCGCCCGGCTGGCCTCGGCCAGTTCGCGCTGTTGGGCCGAGCCGACATAGATGCCCGAGCGGTATTGGGTGCCGATATCGTTTCCCTGGCGCATGCCCTGGGTGGGATCGTGGCTTTCCCAGAACAGCCGCAGCAGGTCCTGATACTCGATGCGGGAGGGATCGAACACCACCTGGACCAGCTCGTTATGGCCGGTGCGGCCGCTGCAGACCTCTTGGTAGGTGGCATTGGCGGTGAAGCCGCCGCCATAGCCGACCGCCGTGCTGATCACGCCGTCCTGGCTCCAGAACCGTTTTTCCGCGCCCCAGAAGCAGCCCAGGCCGAACCACGCCAGTTCGGCGCCCGGCGGAAACGGCGCCACCAGGGGGGAACCCAACACGAAATGCCGGTCGGGAACCGCCATCACCTCGTCGCGACCTGCCAGCGCCTGGTCGCGGGTCGGCATCTGCGTCTTGCTTGGTCCGAACAAGCCCATTTTCTCTTGTGCTCCTTTTGCTTCCCGTCCCAAAGATAGGTGTTTCCTTTGCCGCTTGACAGGGGGGCGAGATGCCTTTATATCGGCGCCTCTCGCACGGGATTTGGCGGGGTAGCTCAGCTGGTTAGAGCACGGGAATCATAATCCTGGGGTCGGGGGTTCAAGTCCCTCTCCCGCTACCATATAAATCAAGGGGTTAGCTCAGAAATGGGCTAACCCCTTGATCGTTTTTGGGCCTCTAGGGGACATTCTAGGGGACAAAAAAACATAGATGACGCGGGTTTGACGCGGCCAATGCGGCGATTTCCCAGGTTTTGCACGGCTTGCCTGGGTTCTCGTGGGTTCCCATCGGCCCGGATTTCTTGTTACCCACCGATGGTGAGGCCGGGCCGTTTGTCCCCTATGCGTCCCCTAAGAGTGTCCCCTAAAGCCGTTGATGGGGGGGCGCATGCCTGCCGTTGGCGAATCTCTCGACAGGTATGCGACCGTGGCGCTACCATTCCCCTGCCTACCGGTGCGGCTTTTTAACCGGGGCATCGCGATGCCTCCCGAGAGGGAGAAATCCGATGATCCAGTTTGATAAGCGGCTCGTGTCGAAGAAAGAGCTCAAGAGCGTCTGCGGCATCCCGTATACGCCTCAACATATCGGGCGGCTCGAAGCGGCGGGGAAATTCCCGAAGCGGGTAAACCTTGGTCCGGGTCGGGTCGCGTGGGTGCTGTCTGAGGTGGATGCGTGGGTGAGCGAGCGTATTGCCGAACGCGATACACCCTCTCACGAGACTTCCTTTTGACGGGGCAATGGGGCGGACGGCGTGCACGCCGTCCGCCCCAACTTTTCGAATAACCGGGCAATCCGATTTGCAAAAGTGTCCATTGTGGCTACAATGGACACCATTAGCCCTCACATACGAAGACCATGAACATGAAGGTCATGACGGCGCGAGACGCCAAAAACCACTTCGGGGAATTCCTGCACTCTGCGCAGCGTGAGCCAGTCATAATCACAAAGAACGACCGCCCCGTTGGAATAATGATTTCCATGGAAGACGCAGAGGCGTCCCTTTTGCCCGAAATGATGATGGCGAAAGAGCCTGGGCATGAAGAGTGGGTGGCAAATAAAGTTGCCGAGACCATGCGCCGGGTCGATAGCGGGGAAACAACGCTCATTGAGCATGCGGATGCCATGAAGCAAATTCGCTCCAGGATCGCCGCCCGCCTATTAAAACCTACCCGTTAGTTCGAATATGAAGATCGTGTGGACGTCAGAGGCGCTTTCAGACCTCGAAAGTATCCTCGTCTATTATCTTGAGAACGTTGGTTTTGAGACCGCGCTTGCCATCGAAAGCAGGATTGTGGCGCAGATTGAAAGTCTCAAAGAATTCCCAGAACGTGTGCGCGAAAGCGAGCGTGTCACAGGCGCTCGAGAGGCAGCCATACCAAAGCTTCCCTTTATCGCCTTTGTGCGAGTGCTTGAAGCCGACGTGCAAGTTCTCAACATCGTCCACACTTCTCGGAAGTTTCCATAGCCCCTACGGTGCGCTCACGGGGGGATTGGGCTCCGGGATCGTCGCACCATCTGGCAGGCTGGCCCTCGGTAGGGACGAGGTTACCTGGATGCGGACGGGCAGTGATTCGGCGGTCATGGGGGAATTGTCGCGGGCTTCCCGATGGCGGGCAAGTCCAACGACATGCCGGAGTTTTGTCGTCCGACATGTCGGAGTCTGTCGGTGTCGAATATTGGCTTCAAGATGCCGATATCGTTGGGTGTCGCAGTGATGTCGCACCGACAAGATACAAAAAGTACGACAAAAATTTGCATTGTATAAAATATGAGTATAATAGACGGGCTAAGGGATCATTCATCCGTTAAGCCCCAGCCGCCCCCGGTTTGGGGCTTTTCTTTTTGACTTTCAAAAATTCTCCATATACTGCCTTTAATTCGAACCGGGTGAATGATCCCTTAGAGTCCGTCCGCGAAGTTCCCTATTATTTCCTGTGCCTTGCGATTCTGCGCAGCATGAGGCGGATCATGGCCAGGCGCAGGAACGCCAGCGCCATTCTGGCGAGGTTCTCGAAGTCCTTGGCGAGGCGTCGGCA
>NZ_LWQU01000043.1 GCF_001650635.1 Magnetospirillum moscoviense
TGCCGATGCAGGCCGTAGCCGCAAGGGCCCGCCTCGTAGCAGAAGTTCAGCCGCCGCCCGCCCTTGCCGAGCTTCTCCACTAGCTTGGCGATGTGATCGGCGCGGTTCGGGATGCTGCCCAACTGGCGGACCTCGCCGCCGCGCGTCCCTTCGGCGATGGCGACCGCAACCGTCGCCTTATGGACATCCAGCCCTACGTAGATGATATCGTTCATCAGGTCCGTCCCCCATGTCTGAGGCTCGGCGCCGGCCTGTCCGGCGCAACCCTCGATTGGGACATGCCGTGGGACGGACCGCCAGCCGTTTCAGGGGGCGAACATAGGGTCTAGATCTTTCCCCCCGGCAGCAGGGCGCGGTGGCAGGCGCGCCAGGCGTCGGTCCAGTCGGTCATGATGGTGTCCAGCCCCGACGACATCTCGTCGGCCACCGTCAGCAGATCGGGCGGGTCCAGCGCCAGATAGGCCTCGGCGGTGCCGCTGTCGCGGGTGACCTCCATCCCCAGCTTGCCGGCCAGGCGGATCATTGCCCGGTTGTCGGCCAGGCACAGGGTGTAAAGCCGTTCGGCACCGCGATTCCTGGCCCAGCGGATGGCCCGCTTGAACAATTCGGCGCCGATGCCCGCCGATCGATGGGCGGGGTCCACCGACACCCCCACCTCGGCCACCGCATCGCTGAAGGCGACATGGGCGGCGCCGACCAATCGGGGGCCGTCAAACACACCCAAAATCAAATCGTCAGGATCGATGCCGCCGACATAGGTGTCGATCCAATCGTCGGACACCGTGCCGTGGGCGAAACGAAAACGACGGTCGGCCGGGGCCAACCCCTTGAGGTGAAAGGCGAAATCCGGCCGTTCGTCGGGTAATAGCTTGCGGATCAGCATGAGCATGCTCCTTCCGGCGGCGCTCCCTGGATTGAATCTAAAACGGTTCTTTGCTGCGATGCAACAAAAATGCTGCAGCGCAATATGAAGATTGCGATATGACGCTTGAAATAAGCCTGTAATGCCTATAATTTCACCAAGTTGGGATTGGTGCTTATCGTTTGTGCGCCGCATGAGATCGGGGGAGCCTATGTCCGAGCCGGAACGAATTCTGGAATTGACGCGCGCGGTTCACGATGTCGCCAGCGACAAGATCCAGGAGATCAAGCGTGTGACCGGCACCACCCGCATCCTGTCGCTGAACGCCTTGATCGAGGCGACCCGGGCCGGCGAGGCCGGAAAGGGCTTCGCGGTGGTGGCCAACGAGGTCAAGAACGTCTCGACCAGCATCGATTCCATCACCCAATCGCTGGAAGGCGAGCTGTCATCGACCATCGCCGACCTGATGAATCTGGGCGAGACCCTGATCGGGCAATTGCGCGGCTCGCGCCTGGCCGACCTGGCCTTGAACATGATCGAGATCATCGACCGCAATCTGTATGAGCGCTCGTGCGACGTGCGCTGGTGGGCCACCGATTCGGCGATGGTGGATTGCCTGGCCGACGCCACCCCGACTGCGACCGCCTATGCCTCGAAGCGGTTGGGGGTGATCCTTGATTCCTACACCGTCTATCTGGATCTGTGGGTGGTCGATGCCAATGGTCGCGTCGTCGCCACCGGCCGCCCCGATCGCTATCCGCGCGCGGTCGGCACCGACGTCAGCCGGGAGGCCTGGTTCCAGAACGCCATGGCGACCGCCGACGGGACCGAGTTCGCCATGGCCGACATTTCATCGGTCGGGGCGCTGGACGGGGCCTTGGTCGCGACCTATGCCACCGCCATTCGTGCCGGCGGCGACGTCAACGGCGAATTGCTGGGGGCGTTGGGCATCTTCTTCGACTGGCGGCCGCAGGCCGACGGGGTGGTCAAGGGCGTGCGCCTGCGGCCCGAGGAAAAGGACCGGACCCGCTGTCTGTTGATCGACGCCAACCGCAAGGTCCTGGCCTCGTCGGACGGCAATGGCATCCTGAGCGAGACCATCCGCCTGGAAACCGGCTCGACCGACATGGGCTCGTATGTCGACGAGGTCGGCCGCATCGTCGGCTTCGCTGCCACCCCCGGTTACGAGACCTATGAAGGCATGGGCTGGTACGGTGTGATCATCCAGTTGCCAAGCTGACGGTGAAGTGGAAGGTCGAGCCCTGACCGGGAACCGAATCGACCCAGATCCGCCCGCCGTGTTGATCGACGACGCGGCGGCAGATGGCCAGGCCGATGCCGGTTCCTTCGTATTCCTCGCGTCCGTGCAGGCGCTGGAAGATGCCGAAGATGCGGTCGTGATAGACGGGATCGATGCCGATTCCGTTGTCGGCGACGCTGAAGGTGACCACCTTGCCGTCGATGGTGAAGGATAGCCTGACCTCGGGAATCCGCTCGGGCGAGCAATATTTCAGGGCGTTGGCGATCAGGTTCTGGAACAGGTGGATCAAGTGGGTCTTGGCCCCCAGCACGGTGGGCAGGCCGGGCGCGATGTGGATTTCGGCGCCGGTCTCGGCGATGCGGGCGGCCAGGTTGTCCAGCGCGGCGGCGACCACGATCTCGCACTCGACCGGCGCCAATTGTTCGCCGCGCCCGACCCGGGAATATTCCAGCAGGTCCAGCATCAGGTTGTCCAGGCGCTTGGCGCCTTCACGGGCGAAGCTGATATATTCGCGGGCCTCGTCGTTCAGCTGGTCGGCGAAGCGCCGTTCCAGCAATGCGACGAAATTGGCGATCTGGCGCAACGGCTCGCGCAGATCGTGGCTGGCGATATAGGCGAACTGCTCGAGTTCGGCGTTGGACCGCTTGATCTCGGCCAGATGGGCCTGGATGCGGGCTTCGGCTTCGACCTGCTCGGTGATGTCGCGGGAATAGACGATGACCTGGCGGACCCGGTCGTCGGGGCCGATCAGCGGAAAGATCGTGTTCGACAAATGGTGGCCGCCGCGCACGTCGATCAGGGTGACCGGGGCGCGCGACGCGACCACGCCGGCCACCGCGCGCTTGCGGGCCTCGATGTTGACCGGCGGGAAATAGCTCCATAGGGAACTGCCCAGGATGGTGGCGGGATCGACGCCCAGGCGCTTGGCGAACACGTCGTTGAAGCCGCGCATGGTGCCATCGACATCGAACAGCATGCAGGCGTCGGTCGAGGCGTTCAGCATCTGCAGCGCGATCGCCTGCGAGGCGCGCACTTCCTGTTCGGCTGCGCGGCGCCGCCCGATCTCGCGGATCAGGCGGCGGTTGGCCAGGATCAGCATGGCGATGAACAGCAAGAAGCCGCCGGCGGCTAAACCGCCCCACAGCATCACCTGGCGCGGCGCGATGCCGAATTCGCTTTTGACCGGCAGCCACTTGCGCCTGATTTCCCGATGTTCCTCGGGGGTGATCGTGGCCAGGGCCTTGTCGAGCGCGCTGGTCAGCAAGGGCCAGTCGCCACGCACCCCCATGCCCATCTCGGCCCCCGATAGAGTCGAGGGAGCGGCGATTTTCAGGTTGGTGTAGCCGTTCTTTTCCATTTGCCAGGCCGCGACCGCCAGAATGCCGACATAGGCGTCGGCCTCGCCGACCGCGACCGCGCGTATCGCCTGGGAACTGCTGTCGACGATCTTCAACTCGATGCCGGGATATTTGCGCTGCAATTCGGTGGTGTACCAATAGGCCTTTTCGACGGCAACGACGTGACCGTTCAGATCGTCGAGCGAGCCGACGAAATCGGCGTTGGTGCGGGTGACGATGACCACCGGGAAGCTGAGATAGGGGCGGGTGAAGCCGATTTCCTTGGCCCGCTCGGGCGTCGGCCGGGTGACCGGCTGCAAATCCATGCCGTCGCCGGTCGGCAGGCGCTTCAGGACCTCGGCGAAGCCGCCGATATCGACCGGCTCCATGGTCAGGTTCAGCCGCTTCAGAACCAAGGTCAGATAATCGATGGACATTCCGCGGACCTGGCCCTGGTCCTGGAACAAGAAGGGCGGCAAGTCGCCGTTGATCCGGACACGGACGGTTGGATGGGCGGCCAGAAATGCCCGTTCCTCGGCGGTCAGCTCGATGGCCAAGGCGCTCCTTGCCCCGCCGGGCACACCCGCCATGGCGACAACCACGAAAAGAAGGAAGCGGACCAAGGCTGCCAAGGCACCCCCGCTGGGTCTTGATGATCGATAGTGTGGGGTGATGTTCGGCGCTTCGCAACGGCCTAAATGCCGGCCCCCATGTCGATCAGGCCGGTTTGTCGCTCGACTTCCACTAAAAGGGCGTGCAGGCTTTTGTCGATGAAACCGTCGGCTTCAAGCTGGCGGACGGTGTTGATCAGATAATCGCGGTTCAGGCCGGTGGCGCCGGCTCCGTCCATGATGATGGCGGCCTGCCGCTCGAGGCCCAACGCGCCGGCATAATGGCGGTGGCCGCGATCGGCGACGAAGGTATAGGCCCGCACCTTGCGGCCGTCATCCAGGGTGACCGCCGCCCAATGGGGGCGATAGGCATAGCCGACCAATTCGCGTTCGTTCAGATAGCCGATGGTGATGTCGGCCTCGGCGGCCGGTACCCGAAAGGCCAGTCCCTTGCACGAACCGCCCCGGTCCAGCCCCAGCACCAGGCCGGGTTGTTCCGGCGTGCCGCGATAATGCATCGAGTAAAGGCAGAACGAGCGGTGCCAGCCCTTCAGCAAGGCCGGCCGTACGTCGGCATAGGCGAAGCCCGGCCGCCACATCAGCGAACCGTATCCGAACACCCAAAGATCGTCGTGCTTGGTCATGAAGCGCCAAAGGGGGTAAGGTGGCGGACTTTTTTTCCGCCTTATCAAGATTGCACCATGACCGAGACCGAGAGCGCCCGCCAGCCTGAAATCGCCCTGAGTGACGAGGATCGGCGCGGTCTTTACCGCACCATCCTGTCGCGGCGCGACGTGCGCGGGCAGTTCCTGTCCGATCCGGTGCCCGACGAGGTGCTGGCCCGGGTGCTGGTGGCCGCCCATTACGCGCCGTCGGTCGGCTTCATGCAGCCGTGGAGCTTCATCCTGGTCCGCTCGCCCGAGGTGCGCGCCCGGGTCAAGGCGGCCTTCGAGGCGGCCAATGCCGAGGCCGCCGCCCTGTTCCCCGACGACCAAGCCGCCAGCTATCGAGCCCTGAAGCTGGAGGGCATCCTGGACGCGCCCTTGAACCTGTGCATCACCTGCGACCGCGACCGGGCCGGGCCGGTGGTTCTGGGCCGCACCCACATGCCCGAGATGGACCTTTATTCCACCGTCTGCGCGGTCGAGAATCTGTGGCTGGCCGCCCGTGCCGAGGGATTGGGCGTCGGCTGGGTCAGCATCATCGAGCCCGCGCGCCTGCAAGACATCCTGGGCCTGCCGGACCGGGTGGTGCCGGTGGCCTATCTGTGCCTGGGCAAGGTCAGCCATTTCCTGGCCAAGCCGGAATTGGCCAGCAAGGGCTGGCGCCAGCGCCTGGCCTTGTCCGATCTGGTGGCGATGGATCGCTGGGGCGGCGATGCCCCCGATCCCGAACTGGCGCGCGCGCTGGATGATGCGCAGGCCTGGGCCGAAGCCGGTGGATAAGGTTGCCGCCCTCGAGGTGCGCCACCGCATCTCGCTGGCCGGCTCGGCCGAGATCGCCGCCGCCGCTTTGGCCGGCCTGCCCGGATTGGTGCAGGTCGAGGGGCGAGGCCAGCGCCTGGACCTTGCCTACGATCTGCGGCTGGTGAACCTGGATTCCATCCTGACGGTGGTGCGCCTGGCCGGAATTCAGCCGAAGACGTCGATGTTGGCGCGGCTGCACCGCGCCTGGATCCGCTTCACCGACGACAATGCCCTGTCGAGCGCCACCGATCCCGGCCATGGCTGCTGCTCGCGCCCGCCGAAGGGGCGCTGATACCCTTCGTTACAAAATCGTGCGAAATCCGACATCACCCGGTTACCGGCGGGTGGTGGAATGCCTCTGTCGACAGATTGTCGAAATCGATGGAGAAACAGACATGACCAAGATTCTTGCCGGCCTGGCGTTGGGCGCCGCCTTGCTTGCCACCCCCGCTTTCGCCGAAAATCCGGCCATGCCGATGATGGGCATGGGCGGCGGCATGGGCATGCCGATGGGGATGGGCATGCATCGGGGCACGCATGGCTGCCCTGCTGGCGACATGACCCGTCACCTTGACGGCCATGTCGCCTTCCTGAAGGCCGAGCTGAAGATCACGCCGGCCCAGGAAGCCGACTGGGCCGTCTTCGCCGACGCGTTGCGGGCGGGTGCCGCCACCATGGGGCCGATGATGGGCCAGACCGGCCCGGCCGGATCGGTGGGCGAGATGTTCACCCAGAAGGAACGGATGCTGACCACCAAGCTCGAGAACGCCAAGCGCCTGCATGCCGCCTGGGCCAAGCTGGAACCGGTCTTGAGCGCCGACCAGAAGAAGGCGGCGTCCGAACTGATCGGGTCGCGGATGATGCGGATGTAGGAAAAAAAGCCTTCCATCGATAGTGGTTAGATGGTATGATGCTTCTCGTTTTCGGAGGGTGCCTCGGTGAGTGGCGCCCTCCTCAATTTGGAGGGTGTGTGGGCATCTGCCGTGTCCAATTAAGTGTATTATTTGATGAACATCACAGTTCCGGCGAGAAAAATGATTGAAGAACGTGACGGGCTGTATAAAATGGTTTTGTCAAACAAATTCTTTTAGCCGTTTAAAAAATTTTTCAGGATAGCGCTGACCTTGTGTGATGTCAAGGGGCGGTCCTTGGTGATCTAAGGAGAATGTGATGTCGGATCCCGCGCCTCGTGCTTCGTCAACTCGCCGGGTTTACGTCGTGAATGCTGGCGGACTCAGCGATTCGGAGCGTGCTCGAGCCAATCGTCCGTTCGCCAATCGCAGGCTTTGTGTCGGTCTGGACGCTGCCTATGAAGACCGGGGTCAAGAAAGCCCTGAGGATGCCGACACAACTGATCATGTTGCCTCGAAAGCTGTTCTGCGCGATTGACGTGTCGCCTGCCCTGATTTAGCGTGGCGCTCGTGCATAGCGGGCGCCAATTTTTTTGGGTGAAGGTCTGATGAATTGCGAGAATGGCAGTGAGGTGCAGGAAGAGCATCCAACATTGGCTGATATGAAGAAGCTTGGGGCTTTGATTTCAGACGCATGCGATGCACTGTATAGAAACCATAGCAACCTGTTTCTCGTCATGGACAATAAGATTGTCGAGGATTGCGCTATCCAGGCGAGGCAGTCTCTTGCTTCTTATAACATGGACTCATCAAAAGGCGTTCACTCTGCTCCAAATCATTTTAAAGAAGCAGGTCATTACGCCTACTGGGTCAGAAAGTTGAAGCCGTTGCAGGTCGTCTCTTTGTCTGGCTTGGTTGATATGTTGAGTGATTGTGGAATCGTCTGCGATTGCCGCAATGGCTCGCTGCCTGCTGACAATCCGGGAGTTGTTCTTGTGAACGAATATGCCGCGCTCCATGTTGCTCGGGCAATAGTCCGCGCTGTCGAGCAAAGGCACTACGACGCCCTGGATCAGAATGGCAAGGTCAACGAGCAAATGCGGCGTCAGTTTCAGGAATTTCGGAGCGTCGTCAATCGACGGCTGAAGCGGATGTCCGACGATATCTTGATGTCGATCCGCTATAATTCCCATTCACCCAACAGCATGGCGATCCTGATGGAGGCATTGCTGGGTTCAGCGGCCGACGTCATCGTCAACTGAGATCGTGCCTGATCGGGTTAGGGGCCGGCCCCTTGCGGAGCCGGCCCTTCCTTTCACCGGCCGAACAGGCCGCCCGGGTTGATCGGCAGCGGGCTCTTGCTGGCGCCCGAACCCGACGAGCCGCCGCCCAGCAGGCCGCCCACGCCCTTGGCCCCGCTCAGCGCACCTTCCACCGCCTTGGTGGCCGCGCCCTGGACCATGGCGGCCAGGTCGGGGCGATAGGACAGATTGTCCCACGGCCCCTCGACGATCACCGGCACACTGATGCCGGCGGCGTCGGCCTTGCCGCCCTGGCCTTCCAGGCTGGCCACCGCCTTGGGCTCGATACGGTAATGGACGGTGCGCGGCGGCATTTCCACCGTGCCCTTGCCCTCGACCCGCAACAGCGGCGACTTCATCGACAAATCGTGGTTGCTGACGATGCCGTTGGTGATGGTGAAGGTGCCGCCCAATTCGGCGAAGTCGGTCTTTTCCATCTCCTTGGCGCCGCCGGTGAAGGCGGTGGTGACGTTTCGGACCATCGCCGCCAGGTTGATGCCCTTGATCGAGCCGTTCAGGAAGCTGACCGCCCCCTTGCCGTCGAGATCCGAGATCAACTGGCGCTGGGTGCGGCCCTTGCCGGCCACCTGGATGTCGAAATTGCCGGTACCGTCCAGCCGGTTGAAATCGGCTGCGTCGGTCAGGAACGGCTCGGCCTGCAGGCCCTTCAGGGTGAACGAGGCGTCAAGGCCGGCGCCCGGCTGGCTGCCGTCCAGCCCGATGCGGCCCTTGCCCGAGCCCTTGTACAGGGCCAACTCGGTCAGGTCGGCGACCATGCGGCCGTCTTTCAGCCCGACATGCAGGGCGCTTTTGCCGACCTGGATCTTCCTGACCTTGATGCCGCCCACCGACAGGGCGAAATCGACGTCGGCCGCCTTCAGGTCGGAAGCGTCGATGGGGTCGTCGCTCCAGTCGCTCTTGGCCGCCTTGCCGCCGCCGGCCGGAGCCTGACCGCCGCCGCCGCCCGCCTTGGCCGGCTGTTCCGGCGGCAGATAGGGGTTGAGGTCCAGCATCTCGACATCCAGCTTGCCCTTCAGGGCCGGGCGCACGCCGCCGGTATCGACGGCGAAATCGCCCTTGGCCTTGATGGCGTCGATGGCGATGTCGGTGCCGGTCAGCGCCACCTTGGTGCCGCCGGCCGCCAGATTGCCCTTGATGGCCAGCGGGCCCAGGCCGGTGCCGGCCATCTCCAGCGGCTTGCCGGTCGCCCATTGGGCCAGGTTGCGGATCGAGGGAACCGCCAGGTCCAGCACGCCCTTGATGCCGGCGGCCTTTCCGCCGGTGACGTCACCCTTGTAGGACAGCTTGACCGTCTCGGCCGAAACCGAGATGTCGGCCTGGGTGGTGCCGCCTTCGATCACCGCCTTGGGCTTGGCCACCATCAGGGCCAGCTCGATGACCTTGGCATGCCATTTCAACGACCCCTTGGCGGTCAGCGGATCGGCCAGGCTTTTCAGGTTGACCGCCAGGTTGATGGCATCCACCTCTTCCTTGGTGCCGGCCGGGCCGTCGATATAGGTCAGTTTGCCATTGGTGATGCGCACGTCGCCCAGGGCGATGTCGGGCACCGTCGGCGCACCGCCGCCCGCGGCGGGCTGCTGCTTGGGCGTCGGCATCGGGTCGGCTGCCTTGGCACCGGCCGGCTTGTCGAACACCCAGTTGGCGCGGCCTTGCTTGTCCACTTCCAGGGTGATGGCGGGATCGACCAGCACGAAGCTGTCCACCTCGACCTTGCCCGACAGGATCGGCATGATCTTCAATTGCACGTCCAGCGCGCCCAGCCGGACCAGATCCTTGGTCGAGAAGCCGGCCGGATTGGAAAGCGCAACATTGGACACCTGTACCGACAGGGACGGGAAGGCCGACACCGACACCTTGCCCTGGATCGACAGGTCGCGGCCGGTGGCGGTCTTGACCTGGGCGATCAGCTCATCCTTGATCTTCTCGGCCGGCACGAACATCGGCAACGCCACCAGGGCGCCGATCACCAGCACCACCAGAACGCCCAGGGCGATCAGCAGTTTTTTCATGGGTGTTGCTCCTTAATTGGCGAAGACTTTGCGCAAGATGTCGCTGGTCCGCTTGGTGGGGTCCGAGCGGATGGCGGCTTCCTCGCGGCCGAGATAGGTGAACAGGCCCTTCAAGCCGCCGTCCAGGACATGGTCGGTCAGCATGGCGCGGCCATCGCCGACCATCGGCAGTCCCTTGGCCGAGGCGGTCAGCGATTCATAACTCTTGACCGCGCCGGCTTCCGACACGGTCTTGTCGACCACCGGGCGCATGGCGGTCTTGAGGTCGGGGGTCATGGTCCGCTTGAAATACTGGGTGGCGGCGTCGGATGGGCCGTTCAGGATCGCCTTGGCGTCGTCCAGGCTCATCTTTTCCAGCGCGTTCCAGAAGATGCGCTTGGCTTCCGGGGCCGCCGCCTCGGCGGCGCGGTTCAGCTTCAGTTCCAGGTCGTCGGTCAAGCCGGACATCCCGGCCATCTTCAAGCCGGCCTGGACCTTCTGCAAAGAATCGGGCAGCGGTATGTGAATGGCCGGGTCGCGGTTATAGCCGTCGGCGCGGCCCAACTGGCTGGACACCTTTTCGGTGCCGACCCGCAGCGCCTCCTTGAGGCCGCTGGCGATGTCGCCGGTCGACAGGCCCTGGCCGCGCGTGCCCGAGGATGGCAGCGACACGCCGCCGCCGCCGGTCTGCTGCTCGAGGACCGCCTTGCCGAAATCCTTGAGCGAACCCTGGGCCAGGGCCGGCGGTGCCGCCACGGTCAAGGCCAGCAATGAAAGGGCTATCAGTCGCATTTCATCCCCCCGGCGGTCACGACATCCGAAAAGCCTATCCCCTTTTCGGTGTCATCACCATGGGGGAAATGCAACGCACAGCTCTGGCATCCGCTTCCTGCCCCACCCATGTGGTATGGCAAAGGGGACTTGTCCATGCGTCAGGAACACGAGCCGAAAGCTTGGCTGGGACTGGCGGCAGGCGCCTTGGGCGCGGCCGGGCTGCTGGCGCTGGTGTTGGCCGCCTCGCGGGCGCCGGGGGCGGAAAACTGGCTGCCGTCAGGGCCGGACTTCTTCAAGAAAGGGCTGGTCACCCACGTCGTCTTCTCGTTCCAGGTATGGCTTTTGGCCATGCTGGCGGCCTTGGCGGCGCGCGTGGCACCTGCCGCCACGCGGGCCGGCGCATTGGTGCCGCTGGCGCTGTCGGGCCTGGGCTGCGTGTTGCTGCTGGTGCCGACCCTGGCCGGCTGGGGGCGGGCGTCGCTGAACAATTACGTCCCGGTGCTGATCCATCCGCTGTTCTATGCCGGCCTGGGCCTGGTGGCGGCCGGGGTGGCATCGGTGGCGATCCGGCCGCTGATGGTGTGGCGAAGCCTTGATACGGTCGGTTTCGGCATCGCTTGCGCCGGGCTGACCCTGGTGGCGGCGCTGGTCTGCTTTGGGGTGGCCGCTGCCGATCCCGGCCTGGGCGAGGACCCGGTCACCGCCAACGAGCGGCTGTTCTGGGGCGGCGGTCACATTCTTCAATTCGTCAACGCCCAATTGGCGATGATCGGCTGGCTGGTGGCGGCGGGGCGGGCGTTTGGCCGGGCGCCGCCCAATCCCCGCGTGATCCGGCTGTGTTTCGCCGCCCTGGCCCTGGCCGCCTGGATCGGCCCGGTGCTGGAAGCGACCCATGCCAGCGACGATCTGGCCCTTCGCCACGCCTTCACCGGCTTGTTCCAATGGGTGCTGCCGGCGCCCCCGGCCATTGTGATGATGATTGCCGTGTGGCCGCTGATGGCGCGTGGTCCCAAGGTCGGCGATCCGGTGGCCGGCCGGGCGCTGTTCTTGTCCTTGGCGGTGTTCGGGCTGGGCGGGCTGGCCGGTTTCGCCCTGGGCGAGGGCGATACCCGCACGCCGTCCCATTACCACGCCATGATCGGCGGGGTGAATCTGGCCCTGATGGGGCTGATCCATCTGTGGCTGCTGCCGCTTCCCGCCAGTCGCTGGCTGACGGCGCAATATTGGCTGTATGGCGGCGGCCAGTTGCTGCACGCCGCCGGCTTCTATCTGGCCGGCCTGGCCGGGGTGGCGCGCAAGACCGCCGGCGCGGCGCAAGGGCTGGATTCCGCCGTCAAGCTGGCGGCGATGGGAATCGTCGGCATCGGCGGCGCCATCGCGGTGGTCGGCGGGGTGATCTTCGTCGTCGGTCTAATGGCCCGTCTCGGCGCACAGCCGCCGCAACGAGCGGACATCGTCGATCCGCACTGAGTTGCCCTCGGTGCGCACCCCCATGTCGCGCAGACGGGCCAATACCCGCGACAGGCTTTCGCGGCGAATGCCGACCCGGCTGGCCAGGATTTCCTTGTTGAAGGGCAGGGACACCAGGGCCTCGCCGACCTGGGCGTCGGTCAGGGCCAGCAGGAACTCGGCCACCCGTTGCCACGGCGGCTGCTCTTTCAGGTGGCGGATTTCCGAGGACAGCCGCTGATGCCAGCGGCACAGGCTGGCCAGCATGCGATAGGCGACGGCGCGGTCGGATTGAAGGGTGGTGATGAAGGCGCGCCGGCCGACCTTGATCAGGGTGGCATCCTCGATCACCTCGGCATGCAGGGGGAATATTCCCATCGACAGCATCGCCGCCTCGCCGAACGACGAGACCGGGGTGAACACCTCGACGATGCTTTCGCGGCCGTCGGGGGTCAGGGCGAACAGTTTCACCTGGCCGTCCAACACGATGTAGAAGGAATCGGCGGCGGCGCCGGCGGAAAACAGCAAGGTGCGGCGGTCGCAGGCCAGGGCGGTGGAATCGGCCATCAGCCGTTCCAGCACGTCATGTTCCAGTCCGTCGAACAACGGCAGGGCCATGACCTGGCGGGCCAGGGCCGGGCCGGTGGCGCGGTGGCGCGGCAGCGGGCCGTCGGGCTTCGAGCAATTGGGCTTGGGGACCAGGCATAAAGGCCGGCAGGGGCAGCTCATGAAAAGCCTCCCTCGATCAAGGATTCCAGCGAATCGCCCACCGCGCGCAACTGATCCAGGTTGGAAATCTCGACGCGGTCGCCGCGTCCGGTCTCGACGCCGAACTCGCGCAGGCGGGCGAAGGCGCGCGACAAGGTGGCGGGTTCCATCCCCAGGCGGTCGGCCAACAGGCGCTTCTCGAACGGCAGCCTTACGATGGTGCGGCCATCTCCGTCGCCGGCCAGGGTGACCAGATAGCTGGCCAGCCGCTCGGTGGTCGATTGCAGCTTGAGCTCGGTGATTTCCCGGATCTGGCCGCGCAACGAGCCGGCCATCACCGCGATCAGCGACAAGGTCAGGGCGAAGTCGCCATCGAGCAGACGGTGCAGGGCGGGGCCCGAAATCACCACGGCCCGGCCCGTTTGCACCACGCGGGCGGCGGCGGCATGGCGGGAATCGGGCATCAAGGCATTGGCGCCGACGAATTCGCCCGGTCCCAACCGGGCCAGAACTTCGTCGGGCAGATCGCTTCGTTCGGCCATCAGCTCGACCGCGCCGGCGGCCAGGACAAAGATGCGATCCGCGCTGTCGCCCTGACGGAACAGCACCTGGCCTTCCATAAGGTCGATGGTGTCAGGACTATCCAGGACCATAGCCAGCGATTCGGGCGTCATCGCCTCGAACAGCGGGTGCTCCGTCAGGACGGCAAGGGTGTCTGAGTGCATCTCCCCCTCCGAGCAGCGAGGTGGCGTTACACCCCGGCCTCTCTTCCGGCGGAGATTGCATCGATTCCATATTGGCGCCCCTTGACTTTGGTCAGGGTCAAAAAAGTTACCCCCGGGAAGCACGGCTTCCCGGGGGCGCAAGGTGGAGAAGTCAGCTCTTAGTAAATGTCGTGCTGAGTGTTGTAGACGTTGAACTTGCCGGTCGGCGTGATCAGCTTGGGATCCTTGATCACCGACTTCATCTTCCGGGTCTTGTCGTCGATGACGACGATCGCCGAAGGATCGGTCTTGCCAGCCCAGATCGAGAACCAGATCTCGTCGCCGGCGGCGTTGTACTCGCCGTGGACGACGCGCTTGATCGCCTTGGTCTCGGGCAGGTCAGCCATCTTGGCGACGTTGATCACCTCGGGGCCCTTGTCCAGGTTCTTGATGTCGTAGACCGTCACCGACTCGGCGGCTTCGCGATCGGGCATCAGGGGGGCGTCGGCCCACAGGTTGCTCGACTTCGGATGGGTCTTGACGAACAGCGAGCCCGAACCGTGGTTCTTCAGTTCGGCGACGACCTTCCAGGCGTACTGCTTGTGCTTGGCCGGATCGGTGCCGATCAGGGTGATCACGTCGGCGCCCAGGTGCGAGGTCGCCCAGACCGGGCCGAACTTCGGGTGCACGAAGTTGGCGCCGCGGCCCGGATGGGGCTTCGACTTGGTATCGACCAGGGCGGCCAGCTTGCCTTCCTTGGTATCGACAACCGCCACCTTGTTCGAGGCGTTGGCGGCGACCAGGAAGTAACGCTTCGACGCGTCCCAACCACCGTCATGCAGGAACTTGGCGGAGTCGATGGTGACTTCCTTCAGGTTCTTGATGTCGGAATAGTCGACCAGCTTGATCAGGCCGGTTTCCTTGACGTTGATGACCCATTCCGGCTTGATCTGCGACGACACGATCGAGGCGACGCGGGGTTCCGGATGGTACTCGCCGTCCACGGTCTGGCCGCGGGTCGAGACGATCTTCAACGGCTCGAGGGTCTGGCCGTCGAGGATGGCGTATTGCGGCGGCCAGTACGAGCCGACCACGGCATACTTGTCTTCATAGCCCTTGAACTTCGAGGTATCGACCGAACGGGCGTCGATGCCGGACTTCATGGTCGCCACGGTGGTCGGGGTCTCGGTCCACATGTCGATCATGTCCAGGCGACCGTCGCGGCCGATGACGTACACATAGCGGCCCGAATAGGACACGCGGGAGATGTGCACGGCGTAGCCGGTCTTGACGATGGCCCAGATCTTCTTGGTGTCGCCGTCGATCAGGGCGACTTCGCCGCTGTCGCGCAGGGTCACCGAGAAGACGTTCTTCAGGTTGATCTTGTTCATCTGCTTGGTCGGACGCTTGTCGACCGGAATATGCAGCTTCCAAGACGCCTTCATATCCTTCATGCCCCACTCCGGCGGAGTGTCCGGGGTCATCTGGATATAGGTGGCCATCTTCGCGATCTCATCCTTGGTCAGGATGTCGTCGAAGTTCGGCATGCCGCCTTCGGTGCCGTTGGCCAGAATCTTCTCGAGGCGCTGCTGACCCAGCTTCTTCGAAGCGTCGGGCTCGAGGTTCTTGCCGGTGGCTCCCTTGCGCAGGACGCCATGGCAGCCGGCACAACGCTCAAAGTAAATCTTGCCAGACGTTTCCTTGGACTCCTTGTCCAGAGTCGGCGCCGCTTCCTGAGCGAATGCCGCGCTGGCCAGCGCCATCGGCAACGCGGAAAGCATCAGGGCGTGTTTCAGTCCCTTCAACATCCTCTACCTCCACTTCTCGTCACAATTCGCCGTGCTCCCCCTGGGGCCCAGCGGTGCGGGTGGTGGCACAATGGAAGGGTTCGAAGGCGATCTCTTTAACCAAAGTCAAATGGAGGTGCTGAATTCGTATAGGGATAAAAGCGTATATGTGAGGGCGGCGTTCAAATTGACCAACATCACAAACCGCCCCGCCAACCATCGCTAGTGTGCCGGCGTCGAGCGGAGCCAAACCAACCCAGTTTGCCCAAAGTCAAGTTTCGTGGGGCAGGGACGTGTTAGGCCTCGGATATATCGGGTCGAATGACCGTCGGGATTCAAGACGATGGCTTCTAACCATTCATTTTTTGGGCGCCTTTCGCGCATGAAGATCTTCGGCGCCACTTTGGTCGGCGCGACGGTCCTGTTCGTCGGTGGCATCATATTCTGGGGAGCCTTCAACACCGCGATGGAGGCGACCAATACTATGGAGTTTTGCATTTCGTGCCATGAGATGCAGAACAATGTATACAAAGAGTATGTGAATACCATCCATTACACCAATCGGTCCGGCGTCCGCGCCACCTGCCCCGATTGCCACGTGCCGCGTGACTGGGTGCACAAGATCGCCCGCAAGATCCAGGCCTCGAACGAGCTGTATCACAAGGTGCTGGGCACGGTATCGACGCCCGAGAAGTTCGACGCGCAGCGCCTGACCATGGCCAAGCGCGAATGGACGCGCATGAAGCTGTCCGACTCTCGCGAGTGCCGCAATTGCCACACCTTCGAAGGCATGAACCCCGAATTCCAGAAGCAGCGTGCCCGCAAGCAGCACGAGAACGCCAAGGCCGACGGCATGACCTGCATCGACTGCCACAAGGGCATCGCCCACAAGCCGGTTCACGAGCAGCTGACCGACGAGGAAGTCGAAGCGTTCGAGAAACTGGGCAAGAAATAATCCGGTCCTAGGAGGGAAATGATGAAGACCACGCGCCTGTTGACCACCCTCGGTGCCGCCGCCTGCGCCCTGATACTGGGCATCGGCCCGGCCCTGGCGGCCGGCAAGACCATCGACTGGGCCAAGGCCCCAGAGGCCAAGACCACCTTGTTCTATCCGGGCCAGTCCTCGTTCGAGTGGATCCAGAACGGTCCCGACCATGGCGGTGCACGGTCCTTCACCAAGAAGGGCGAGACCTGCTCGGGCTGCCATGCCGAGGAAGCCGCCGACATGGGCAAGAAGATGGTCACCGGCCAGAAGATCGAGCCCGTGGTGATCCCCGGCAAGCGCGGCCATATCCCGCTGAAGGTCAAGGCCGCCTTCGACGAGGACACCTTGTACATGCGCTTCGAGTTCCCGGCCGGCCCGCACAACGCGGCGCCGAACGCCCCGGGCGGCAAGATGGATGCCGACAACGAGATCAAGCTGGCGATGATGATCGACGACGGCAAGGTCGATACGGCCGATCGCTCGGGCTGCTGGGCGTCATGCCACCATGATGCCCGCGACATGCCGGACGCACCCAAGAAGGACGGCCTGGTGGTCACCAAGTACCTGCCGGAAAGCCGCACCGCCATCTCGCTGAAGGATTCCCCGCGCGGCGGCTGGGACAAGACCAAGCCGGCGGCCGATCTGGACGCCGCCCTGAAGGCCGGCACCTATCTTGATCTGGTCCGCTACAAAAGCGGCAAGGGCGGCGTGTCGGAAGACGGCTACGTCCTGGCCGAGCGCGTGCTGAAGACCGGCGGAGCCGCCAATTTCGCCGGCAAGAAGGAAGGCGACAATTGGGTGGTCACCATGACCCGCAAGCTCAATCCCGGCCAGCCCGGCGACAAGGTGCTGGAAGCGGGCAAGGCCTATACCGTCGGCATCGCCGTCCATGACGACCACACCATCGGCCGCTTCCACCACGTCTCGCTGGACCTGAAGCTGGGTCTGGGCACCGACGGGGTGATCAAGGCGGTCAAGCAGTAAGGACCCTTATCCCCATCGACCTCGGGTCGGGAGAAACGCCATGCCGCGCCCTGGCAAGGTGATCCTGGTGGGAGCAGGTCCGGGGGACCCGGACCTGCTGACCGTCAAGGCCATGCGGACCATCATGCAGGCCCGCGTGGTGGTGTTCGACCGGTTGGTCGGCGAAGCGGTGCTGGACCTGATCCCAGCCCACGCTCGGCGCATCGATGTCGGCAAGGAAACCGGGCGGCACCCGCTGCCGCAAGGCCAGATCAATCAATTGCTGGTCGATCTGGCCGGGCAGGGGGAAGACGTCGTGCGGCTGAAGGGGGGCGACCCTTTCATCTTCGGCCGCGGCGGCGAGGAGGCCCAGGCCTTGGCCGAGGCCGGCATCGCCTTCGAGATCGTGCCCGGCATCACCGCCGCTTCGGGCTGCGCGTCGATCGCCGGCATCCCGCTGACCCAACGCGGCGTGGCGGAAAGCGTGCGTCTGGTCACCGGCCATCGCCAAGATGACCGCGACCTGGATTTGAATTGGGGTTCGCTGGCCGATCCCCGGTGTACCCTGGTGGTATACATGGGGGTGGCCAGTGCGCAGCGTCTCGCCGGCGGCCTACGGGGCGCGGGGCTCGCCGGCGAGACGCCAGTCGCCATCATCGAACGCGGCACCACGCCCAGGCAGCGAACCTTCTTCACCACCTTGGACCGGCTGGCCGACGACATCGCCCGCTGGCAACCGCAACCGCCGTCGCTGCTGATCATCGGCCAGGTGGTGGCCCATGCCCTGCTGCCCTCGGCGGAGGTTTCCTGTCAGGAGGCGGCGCAATGAGGGCAGCCCTGTTTCTGGCCCTGCTGTGTTCGGCCCCGGCCGTCGCCACCGAAATTCTCGCCGTCCGCCAGGGCGAGTTGCGCGACTTCGTGTCGCAAGATTGCGGCTCGTGCCACGGCATGACCCGGAATGGCGGGCTGGGTTCGCCGCTGACCGTCCAGGCGATGCGTGAGCTGGGCGACGAAGCGCTGGTCGCCACCATCCTGGACGGCCGCCCCGGCACGCCGATGCCGCCCTGGCGCGGCCTGCTGACCGAGCCCGAGGCACTGTGGATCGTCAAGCATCTGAAGGGGGACGTGCCATGAAACGGCTGATCGCCGGCCTGTCCCTGCTGTGTCTGGCCGCCTGTTCCGCGCCGTTGCGCGGTACCGGCGATCTGGGCCTGGTGGTCGAGCGCGCCGACGGGCGTCTGCAGGTGGTGGAATCGACCCATTCGACCCGGCTGGCGACCATTTCCGGCCTGGGCGATCTGTCGCACGCCTCGCTGGTCTATTCCCGTGACGAGCGCTTCGCCTTCATCTTCGGCCGCGATGGCGGCCTGACCAAGGTCGATCTGCTGGAGGCTCGCATCGTCAAGCGGGTGGTGCAGTCGGGCAATTCCATCGGCGGCGCCATCTCGCAGGACGGAAAGCTGGTGGCGGTGGCCAACTACACGCCCGGCGGCGTCAAGGTGTTCGATTCCGACGATTTGGAACTGGTGGCCGACATTCCGGCCATCGGGGCCGACGGCCAGCGCTCGAAGGTGGTCGGGCTGGAAGATTCCACCGGCAATATTTTCGCCTTCAGCCTCTACGAATCGGGCGAGATCTGGCTGCTGGACATGAAGGACCGGAAGAACCCCAAGGTCCGTAAGTATCCGGGAATCGGCAAGCAGCCCTATGACGCCCTGGTCACCGAGGATGGCCGCTATTACCTGGCCGGGCTGTTCGGCGAGGACGGTATCGCCATGCTGGATCTGTGGAACCCCGACAAAGGGGTGACGCGGATTTTGAATCATTACGGCCGTGGCGCCGAGCCCTTGCCGGTCTACAAGATGCCGCATCTCGAAGGGTGGGCGGCCTCCGGCAACCTGGCCTTCCTGCCGGCCATCGGCCGCCACGAGGTGCTGGTGGTTGATATGACCACCTGGAAGGAAGTCGGCCGCATCGCGGTCGCCGGCCAGCCGGTCTTCGCCATGCTGCAGCCGGGCGGCCGGCGCTTGTGGGTCAATTTCGCCCTGCCCGACAACGGCAAGGTCCAGGTGGTCGATGTTCCCAGCCTGAAGGTCGTCAAGACCCTGGAGCCGGGCAAGGCCATCCTGCACATGGAATTCACTCCCCGGGGCGAGCGGGTGTGGCTGTCGGCCAGGGATTCCGATCAGGTGACGGTGTGGGACACCGAGACGCTGGAACAGGTGGCGATGCTTCCGGCCGCCAAGCCGTCGGGCATCTTCTTCACCGCGCGCGCCCATCGGATCGGGCTGTAAGATGATGGACCCGCTCGACCGCCGCCTGCTCGACGAATTCCAGCGCGATCTGCCGCTGGTGTCGCGCCCCTATCTGGCGATGGGCGAACAGCTGGGTATCTCCGAGGACGAGGTGATCCTTCGCCTGGAACGGCTGCGGCTGGCAGGCTCGGTCGCCCGGGTCGGCGCGGTGGTGCGCCCGCATGCCGCCGGCGCCTCGACCCTGGCCGCCATGGCGGTGCCCCCGGTTCGCCTGGACGAGGTGGCGGCGCTGGTCTCGGCCTATCCCCAGGTCAACCACAATTACCAGCGCGAGCACCGACTGAATCTGTGGTTCGTGGTTGCCGCCGGCTCGCAATCCGAGGTCGCCGCCGTGCTGGATGGCATCGCCCGCCAAAGCGGCCTGGCGGTGCTGGATCTGCCGATGCTTGAAGATTTCCACATCGATCTGGGGTTCGGATTGTCATGGACGTGAACGGACGCGACCTTGAACTGATCGGCGCCCTGTCGGGCGGCTTGGCCCTGCAGGCGAACCCGTTCGCCGCCCTGGGCCAATCCATCGGCATGGACGAGGCCGAGGTGCTGGCCCGGCTTCAGGATTTGCGGGACAGGGGGGTGATCCGCCGCCTGGGGGTGATCGTGCGCCACCACGAGCTGGGCTACCGCGCCAACGCTATGGTGGTGTGGGACATCCCCGACGAGAAGGTGTCCGAGATCGGCAAGATTTTGGGCGCAGCACCGGAAGTGACCTTGTGCTATCGCCGGCCGCGCCGGCTGCCGGACTGGCCCTATAACCTGTTCACCATGATCCACGGCCGCGACCGCCTTTCGGTCGAACGCGCCCTGGCGGCGATGGCCGAACGGGAAGGGGTGGCCCATTATCCGCGCCATGTGCTGTTCTCGCTGCGCCGCTTCAAGCAGTGCGGGGCCCGCTATGGCCGGGCCATGGCGGCGGAATGATCGACGACACCGACCGCGCCATCATCAACGCGCTGCAAGGCGGCTTTCCGGTCTGCGACCGGCCGTTTCTGGTGGCCGCTGAATCGCTGGGCCTGACCGAAACCGCCCTGATCGATCGCATCGCAAAGCTTCGGGCCGATGGGGTGTTAAGCCGCTTCGGGCCGATGTACAACGCCGACCGCTTCGGCGGCCACAATACCCTGGTGGCGATCGAGGTGCCCGAAGATCGCTTCGACGAGGTCGCCGCCATCGTCAATGCCTTCCCCGAGGTCGCCCACAATTACGCCCGCGCCCACCGCCTGAACATGTGGTTCGTGGTGGCCGCGCAATCTCGCGCCGAGGTCGATCGGGTCTTGACCGAAGTCGAGGCGGCGACCGGCCTGACCGTCCACGATATGCCCAAGCAACGGGAATTCCACGTCGGCTTGAGATTCGAGGCATGAGGCAACTGGACGATCTGGACCGCCGCATCATCGTCGCCACCCAGGACGGCTTGCCGCTGGTGCCCGAGCCGTGGCGCCAGGTCGCGGGCGAACTGGGGGTGGAGGCCGAAGACCTGATGGACCGGGTCCGTTCCATGCAGGAAGACGGCATCATCCGCCGCATCGGTGTGGTGCCCAATCATTACGCCCTGGGCTATCGCCATAACGGCATGAGCGTGTGGGACGTCGCCGACGAGGATGTCGAGGCCGCAGGGCGGGCGATGACCGAACTGGGTTTCGTCAGCCATTGTTACCAGCGCCCGCGCTGTCCGCCGGCCTGGCCCTACAACCTGTTCGCCATGATCCATGCCCGTGACGCGGCCACTGCCGATTCCCTGGTCCAGCGCCTGGCCGAGGCGCTGGGGCCGATGAACCGGGGCCATCTGGTGCTCTACAGCACCAGGATACTGAAAAAGACCGGTTTGCGGCTGGGGGCCTGACCATGTTCCGCCTGACCCAATTCTTGCGCGAGTTGCACCACCCCACCCCGATCGGGCCGAAACGCAACCCGCCCGGCCCGGTGGTGATCTGGAACCTGATCCGCCGCTGCAATCTGTTGTGCCGGCATTGCTATTCGACCTCGACCGACAAGGAATTCGAGGGCGAGCTGTCGATGCCTGAGATTTTCGCCACCATGGAGGACTTAAGGGCCTTCGGGGTGCCGGCCCTGATCTTGTCGGGCGGCGAGCCGCTTTTACGCCCCGACATTTTCGACATCGCGGCCCGGGCCAAGCAATTGGGCTTTTCCTCGGTGGCGCTGTCGTCCAACGGCACCTTGATCGATGCCGCCATGGCCGATCGCATCGCGGCGGCCGGCTTCGACTATGTCGGCGTGTCCGTCGATGGCATCGGCGCCGTGCACGATGCCTTTCGCGGCAAGGACGGCGCCTTCGCCCAATCGCTGGCCGGCATCCGTCTGTGCCAGGCCAGGGGCGTCAAGATGGGCCTGCGCTTCACCATGACCCGCGACAATGCCCACAACCTGCCCGACATCTTGGACCTGACGGCGGCCGAAGGGGTCGGCAAGTTCTATCTGTCGCACCTGAACTATGCCGGTAGGGGCAACCGCAACCGGGGCGAGGACGCCGCCACCCAGATCACCCGGCGTGCCATGGATCTGCTGTTTTCCTGGGCCGAGGCCCATCCCCATATCGAGGTGGTGACCGGCAACAACGATGCCGACGGCCCGACCTTCCTGTTGTGGGTCAAGGGCCGCCAACCGGCCTTGGCCAGTCATGTCGAGGCCAAGCTGAAGCAATGGGGCGGCAATTCGTCGGGGGTGAATGTCGCCAATATCGACAATCTGGGCTGGGTCCATCCCGACACTATGTGGTGGCACGAGCGGCTGGGCAATGTCCGCACCCGGCCGTTCTCGGCCATCTGGTCCGACGTCTCCAACCCGCTGATGGCCGGCTTGAAACAGTATCCACGCACGCTTGGCGGGCGCTGTGGCACGTGCCGCTGGCTGGACATCTGCAACGGCAACAGCCGGGTGCGCGCCGAGAAGGCGGGCAACGACCGCTGGGGCGAGGACCCCGGCTGCACCCTCACCGACGAGGAAATCGCATGAAGTCCGTCATCCTCGCCGCCCTGGTCGCCCTGGCCTGGGTTCCCGCCTGGGCCGGTGACGACACCGCCAAGCTTTACACCGAGACCTGTGCCGCCTGCCACGGCGCCGACCGGCTGGGCGCCATCGGCCCGGCCCTGCTGCCCGAGAATCTGGGCCGCCTGAAGCCGGCCGAGGCCGAGAAGGTGATCGCCGAGGGCCGCGCCGCCACCCAGATGGAGGGCTTCAAGGACCGCCTGAGCCCCGACCAGATCAAGGCCTTGGCGGCCTATGTCTACCAGCCGCTGGCCAAGGTCCCCGATTGGGGCATGGAGCAGATCAAGGCGTCGCACCACATGGTCACGCCGCTGGCCGACCTGCCGGCCAAGCCGCCTTTTTCGTCTGACCCGTTGAACCTGTTCACCGTCGTCGAGGGCGGCGACCACCATGTCAGCATCGTCGATGGCGACCGGCTGGAAGTGCTTTACCGCTTCCCCAGCCGCTTCGCCCTGCATGGCGGCGCCAAATACTCGCCCGATGGCCGCTTCGTCTATTTCGCCTCGCGCGATGGCTGGGTGTCGAAGGTCGACATGTGGACCGGCAGGCTGATCGCCGAAATCCGCGCCGGCATCAACACCCGAAACGTCGCGGTGTCCGATGACGGCCGCTTCCTGATGGTTGGCAACGTGCTGCCGCACAGCCTGGTGGCCTTGGACGCCCGCGACCTGTCGCCCTTGCAGGTGATCCCCGTGGCCGGCGACGGCAAGACCAGCCGGGTCTCGGCGGTCTATACCGCACCGCCCCGGCATTCCTTCGTGGTGGCCCTGCGCGACCTGGAAGAAATCTGGGAATTCCCCTATGCCGACGATGCCGGTCCGGTGTTGAACGGCCTGGTCCATTCGCGCGAGAAGGGGATGGAGGAAGGGGTTTCGACCGGCGGCCGCTTCCAGGCCTTGCGCATCCGTATCCCCGATTTCATGGACGACTTCTTCTTCGACCCCACCTACGAGCGGGTGATGGGGGCGTCGCGCGACGGCTCGAAGGGGATGGTGGTCGATCTGGACCTGAAGCGGAAGGTCGCCGACCTGGACCTGTCGGGCATGCCGCATCTGGGCTCGGGCATCGTCTTCAAGAAGGACGGCAAATGGCTGATGGCGACGCCGCACTTGAAGGATTCGGCGGTCAGCATCATCGATATGGAAAGCTGGAAGACGGTCAAGCGGCTTTCCACCTTGGGGCCGGGCTTCTTCATGCGCGGGCACGAGAACACCCCGTTCGCCTGGGTCGATGTGTCGATGGGCAAGGAAAAGGACGCCCTGCAGATCATCGACACCCGCACGCTGGAAATCGCCCACACCATCCGCCCGGCGCCGGGTCGGCTGACCCGCCATGTCGAGTTCAGTCGAGACGGCAAATATGCGGTGGTGTCGCTGTCGGAAAAGGACGGCGCCATCCTGATCCTGGATTCCGCCACCTTCGCCGAGATCAAGCGGCTGCCGATGAGCGCGCCGATCGGCAAGTACAATGTGTGGAACAAAATATCCTATTCGTCTGGGACCAGCCATTGACCAAGGGCAAGGACTTGCCGCGGCTGGCTGGGAAACTATAGGGTGACGAACCGCGAAAGACGGATCGAAAATGAGTTCAGGGACCTTGATCACGCTTGAGACCTTGCGCCGCCGCAATTGGCGGGGCCTGGTGCTGTTCGCGTGGCTGGCCCTGGCCGTGGTCAATCTGGCCGGCGCCTTCTCGGCCCAGGCCGGTACTCTGCCCTCGGACGCCGAAATCCGGGCCAGCATCTGCCATGCCGGCGGGGCCGCCGACGATGCCGGCTCCCCCGAGGCCACCTCGCTTCGTCATTGCCCGCTCTGTCTGGTCATTGGAAGCGGCAGTTTCGCACCGCCGCTTGGCCAGGCCGTGCTGTTGCGCCGGCCGGTCGAGGCCTCGACCGTCGCGCTGGCCCTGGCCGATCCCGAGCGTCCGTCGCAATCGGCTTCCCGTGTCTTCGCCCCCAGGGCACCCCCATCCGTCGCGTGATGCACTTTTGATCGCCGGACCTTCGGGTCCGCCTGCATTCACGTTTTGACGGGAATTCCCTCCATGCCGTTGCTTGTCCGTGGCCGCCACCGGCGGCTTGCCCTCGCCCTTGTCTTGTCTTCCGCCCTGATCCCGGTCCCGCTATTGGCCCAGGAAGCCCAGCAACTGCAAGAGATGACCGTTACCGGCACCCGCGAGGGCGAGCTGAAATCCGAGACCCCGGCCGCCATCACCATCATCAAGGGCGGCGCCGTCGGCTTCGTCAAGCCGGCCCATCCGTCGGAAATCATCGGGCGCGTGCCGGGCGCGGTGCTGATGCAGACCAACGGCGAGGGCCACACCACCGGCCTGCGCCAGCCCATCGGCACCGATGCGGTCTATTCCTACCTGGAAGACGGCGTTCCGACGCGGGCGACCGGCTTCTTCAACCACAACGCCTTGTTCGAGGTGAACGTGCCCCAGGCCGACGGCATCGAGGTGACGCGCGGCCCCGGTTCGGCCCTGCAAGGCTCGGACGCCATCGGCGGCGTGTTCAACGTGCTGAGCAAGCCGCCCGCCGACAAGCCCGAGGCCTCGACCACCCTCGAGGCCGGATCCTATGGCTGGGGCCGTTTCCTGGGTTCGGCCAGCGACACCATCGACGGCTGGGGCCTGCGCGGCGATTTGAACCTGACCCATTCCGACGGCTGGCGCGACGCCACCGGCTATGACCGCCAAAGCGCCGGCTTCCGGATTGATCGGCCGCTATCGTCGGGCGCGCTGATCAAGGCGTCGATGTCGGTCACCAATGTCGATCAGCAGACCGGCGCCAACGCCCGGCTGTCGGGAATGGATTACAAGAACCGCGCCAGCGACAATTACCATTACCTGGCCTATCGCAAGGTCAAGGCGGCCCGCGCCTCGCTGTCCTACGAGCGCGAGGATGCCGACAGCCTGGTGTCGCTGACCCCCTTCGTGCGCTGGAACGAGATGGATCTGCTGGCCTCGTTCCTGATGTCGTCGGACCCGTCGGCGGCGCTGTCCGGCCACCAGTCGCTGGGCCTGCTGGCCAAGTACCGCCATGATTTCGCGCCCTGGCGGACCCGCCTGGTCACCGGGGCCGACCTGGATTACAGCCCCGGCTTCCGCGAAGAGGACCGCCTGCGCTTCACCAAGTCGGGCGAGTTCTTCCGCAGCTACACCAACCAGGGTCGCATCTACGATTACGACGTCACCTACATGCAGGCCTCGCCCTATGTCCATGCCGAGACCTCGCCCTTTTCGCCGCTGCGCCTGCAGGCGGGGCTTCGCTACGACGCCATGAGCTACGATTATCAGAACAACCTGTCGACAGGGGCCTTCACCGTCCCCAACGCGCTCACCAGCAGCGCCACCACCTCGACCTATTACCGGCCGGGCGACGCCACCCGCTATTTCAGCCATCTCAGCCCCAGCCTGGGAGCGACCTGGGCCTTTTCGCCCGATCTCAATACCTTCGCCCGCTACAAGCACTCGTTCCGGGCGCCGTCGGAAAGCCAGCTGTTCCGCTCGGGGCAGAATTCGGACTCGATCCATCTGCGCCCGGTCAAGGTCGATAATTACGAAATCGGCCTGCGCGGCCCCGACCGTGGCGACTTCACCTGGGAGACCGGCATCTTCCACATGCTCAAGCGCGACGACATCCTGACGCTGCAGGATGCCAGCCAGCGCATTTCGTCCAACAACGGCAAGACCCGCCATTACGGCTTCGAGGCGGCGGCGTCCTGGAAGTTCCTGCCGGAATGGACCATCGGCGGGTCGGGCACCTATGCCCGGCACCGCTATGCCGGCTGGGTGGCGCGCGGGACCTCGGGCAATGTCGACCTGACCGGCAACGACATCCCCACCGCGCCGCGCGTCGTTCACAACGCCACCCTGGTCTGGCAGCCCAAGGGCGATTGGCTGAACGGACTGACCCTGGAAGCCGAATGGGTCCATGTCGGTCCCTACAAGATGGATGACGCCAATACCAACACCTATTCCGGCCACCACCTGTTCAACCTGCGCGGCGCCTATGCCCTTGCGGAAAATCTGGAACTGTTCGGCCGGGTAATCAATGTCGGCGACAGCCAATGGGCGACCAACGCCACCTACACCAGCGGACGAGAAGAGTTCGCCCCCGGGGCGCCGCTCAGCGTGTTCGCCGGCATCACGGCGAAGTTCTGATCATGCGGCGCGTGATTTTCGTCCTTCTGGCGATGCTGGCCGCCCCGGCGGCGGCCCAGCATGCTGTCCATCAGCCGCCGGGATCATCCTGCACCGAGGTCTCGCTTCGCTGCGCCTCTGCGGTGACCCCGTGGGCAGCGCCCGACGGCACCCTGTGGCTGGCCTTCGCCGCCGCCGGCCAGGTCGCGGTGGCCCGTGCCGAGGCGCCTGGCTGGGTGCAGGTGGTGTCGGGGCCGCCGGCCGCCATCGACGACAATGGCGAGGCCCGGCCCAAGGTCTTTGCCGACGGCAAGGGCCTGGTGCTGGTGACCTGGACCGTGCGCAAGGAGCAGGCCTTTAGCGGCCAGGCGTGGATCGCCCGTTCGGCCGACGGCGGCCGCAGCTTCGAGCCGGCCCGGCCCTTGTCGAACGATCCGGTCAGCCAGCGTTTCGAGGTGGCGGGCCTCCTGCCTGACGGCACCTTGGTCCTGGTGTGGATCGACAAGCGGGCCGGGGCGGCGGCCAAGCGCGCCGGCCAGGCCTATGCCGGCGCGGCCGTGGTGGCGGCATGGTCCAAGGATGGCGGGCGTACCTTCGAACGCGAGCAGGTCGTCGCCGACCATTCGTGCGAATGCTGCCGCCTCGCGCTCGCCCCCACCGGCGATGGCGGCCTGGCCTTGGCCTGGCGGCATGTCTTCGAAGGCGGCGTGCGCGACCACGCCGTGGCCAGGCTGGATGCGAAAGGCCTGGGCGCCCCGGCCCGGCTGGCCGTCGATGACTGGCCGGTCCAGGCCTGCCCCCATCACGGCCCGGCCCTGACGGTGGCCGCCGATGGCGGCTGGCACGCCGCCTGGTTCACCAAGGGCCGGGCGCGCCAGGGCCTGTTCGGGGCGCGGTCGATGGATGGCGGCCAAAGCTGGAGCCAACCGGAACCCATCGGCGATCAGGCCCGGCGACCCGGCCATCCGGCCCTGCTGGCGGCGCCGTCCGGCCTGTGGCGGGCGTGGAAGGAATTCGACGGCGAGACCAGTGCCGTCAAGGTCCAGCACTCGGGTGACGGCGGCGTCAGTTGGGACGCCGCCCGCGTGGTCGCCACCACCGCCGAGGCTTCCGACCATCCGCAACTGGTGAACAGTGGCGGGCGGGCCATGCTGTCCTGGGCCAGCCGGGCCGAGGGCTGGCGCTTGTTGGGGCTGGAGGGGCCATGAAGGCGATCCTGACCGTGCTGGCCCTGTTGTGGGCGATTGCTCCGGCCCAAGCCGGCGACATCCGGCCCTTCGGGCGCGGCGATTGGGCGCGGCTGAGTGCGGCCCAGGCCGGCCGGCCGGCGGTGGTGCACTTCTGGTCGCTGACCTGCGCGCCGTGCCTGGCCGAATTGCCGGCCTGGGCCGCCTTCGCCAAGCGCCATCCCGGCATCGAGCTGATCCTGGTCGCCACCGATCCGGTGGCGCAGGCGCCCAAGCTGGCGGCGATTTTGGCCCGGGCGGGTCTGGGCGGCGCCCAATCCTGGGCCTTCGACGGCAGCCTGGCCGAACGGCTGCGCTTCGAGATCGATCCCGACTGGATGGGGGAATTGCCCCACACCGCCCGGTTGGACGCCGCCGGCCGCGCCGCCTTCCGGACCGGCTCGTTGACCGAGGACGGACTATCCGAGTGGATCATAAGCGGGGGAGGAGTGGCCGATGTCCATCGCGCTCACCATTGACGACCGTGCCTTGTCCGAACTGGCTCGAAGCTCATGGGGGCGCGGGCTGGTTGGGGCGGCCCTTGTTCATGGGGCGCTGGCTTGCCTGATCCTGGCCTGGCCGGCGCCCGCCCCAACGATCGAGCCGGCGACCATCGTCGAACTGGTGCTGGCCCCGCCGCCGCAGGCGGCAATCGAGAAAACCTCGCCGCCGGCCGCGACCTTGCCACCGGAACCGCCAGCGGCGCGACCGTTCGCCCAGACGTCGCCGCCGATCCGCGCCAAGTCCCCTGCCATGTCCGCGGCCAAGCCGGCTCCGGTTGCCGTTTCCCCCGACGGTGCCGCCCCGGCTTTTGCGCCATCCGAACCAAGCCAGGCGGCGGCACCAGCTCCACAAGGTGCAGCGTCTTCTCCTTTGGTCGAAGACGAGGTCAAGGCGACGCCGCTGTCTCAGCCCAAGCCCTTCTACCCCCGGATAGCCCGCCAGCGCGGTTGGCAAGGCGTGGTGGTGGTTCGCGTCGGTATCGACGAGGCCGGCCAGACCTGCCATGTCGCGGTTCGCGACAGTTCCGGCCATGCGGTGCTGGACGAAGCCGCCCTGGAAACGGTGCGGCAGTGGCGCTTTTCCCCGGCCCGGCAGGGCGGAAGGGCGGTCGCTTCGGCGATCGACGTGCCGATTCGCTTCTCCCTGACCGAGGGGTGATGGCATCGGGTATTCACCCTATACGTTTGTTGCTGCGTATAATTCGCGCCTGTGCGTTTCTACTTCCTTTGGAATCTTGACCTGAGAGTTGGTTTCATTGTTCTTTGGTGCGGTGCACAATCGAGGAAATTCGCGGCCGGAACCAACCGGACCGCAAGAATAAGAAAATCCTCAGGTTCGGGATCAAAGCAGCGATGTTCATCGATAATTGGAGTTTTCGGGCCAAGATGCTGCTGATCGTGGCTGCGTCCATGGTCGGCATGATGGTGATGGTCGGTCTGGGGCTGTCCAGCCTGCATGACGAACTGCTGAGCGGTCGCCGGGTCAAGACCCAGCATCTGGTCGAAAGCGCGGTGACGCTGGTCGATCATTACGTCGCGCAGGAGAAGTCGGGGGCCATGACCCGCGAGCAGGCCCAGGGCGCGGCGCTCGCCGCCCTGAAGACGCTGCGTTACGGCGGCTCGGAATATTTCTGGGTCAACGATCTGCTGCCGCGCATGGTGATGCACCCGATCAAGCCCGAACTGAACGGCAAGGACCTGTCCGAGTTCAAGGATCCGGCCGGCAAGAAGCTGTTCGTCGCCTTCGCCGAGGAAGTGCGGGCCAACAAGGCCGGCTTCGTCGATTATCTGTGGCCGAAGCCCGGCTTCGACCAGCCGGTCGCCAAGGTGTCCTTTGTTCAGGGCGTCGAGGCGTGGGGCTGGGTGGTCGGTTCGGGCATCTATCTCGACGATGTCGAGACCGCCTTCCGTGCCGAGGTCAAGCGCCAGGCGCTGCTGATCGGCGCCGTGGTGATGCTGGTGCTGGGCCTGTCCTATTGGGTCGGGCGCCGTGTCATCGACGCCCTGGCCGCCATCACCGACGGTATGAACAAGCTGGCCGATGGCGACACCGCCGTCGTGATCGATGGCGTCGCCCGCAAGGACGAGATCGGCGCAATGGTCCGCTCGGTCGAGGTGTTTCGCGCCAATGCCCTGGCGGTCAGCCGCCTGCAAAGCGAGCAGGAGGAAAGCCGCCTGAAGGCCGAGGCCGAGCGGCGCGACACCCTCGAGCACCTGGCCCGCGAACTGGATGCCGGCGTGTCGTCGGCGGCCCACGCGGTCAATGCGGCGGCCGCCCAGATGCGGGCCACCGCCACCTTGATGAGCGGCTCGGCCGACCGCACCAGCGCCGAGACGGCGGTGGTGGCCGCCGCCGTGCAACAGACCTCGTCCAATGTCGGAATCGTCGCCGCCGCCGCCGAGGAATTGAACAACTCGGTCGCCGAGATCGGCCATCAGGTCGGCCAGAGCTCGGCCATCGCCCGCGAGGCGGTTGCCGCCGCCCGGCGCACCGACGAAGTGGTGCGCGGCCTGGCCGCCGCCGCCGGCCGGATCGGCGAGGTGGTCAGCATGATCAACGCCATCGCCGGCCAGACCAACCTGCTGGCGCTCAATGCCACCATCGAAGCGGCGCGTGCCGGCGAAGCCGGCAAGGGTTTCGCGGTGGTCGCCAACGAGGTCAAGCATCTGGCCAACCAGACCGCCAAGGCCACCGGAGACATCACCAGCCAGATCAGCGGCATCCAGGCCACCACCTCCGAGGCGGTCGCCGCCATCAGCGAGATCAGCCGCACCATCGAGGCAATGAACCAGATCGCCGATTCGGTGTCCCAGGCGGTGCAGCAGCAAGGGGCCGCCACCGGCGAAATCGCCCGCAACGTCGCCGAGGCGGCAAATGGCGCCAGCGAGGTGTCGAACTCGATCGGCACGGTTTCCGAGGCGGTGGCCGAAACCGGCGATGCCGCCCGCGAGGTGTTGAGCGCCGCCGACTCGCTCGCCCGCGATTCGGAAGGCCTGATGGGCGGTCTCGACCGCTTCCTCAAGGGTGTCAAGGCGATGTGATGCCGGTGTCCTGCCCCAGAAATTCGCTTGCGAATTCCTGGGAAATGCAGGCCGCGAATCTGTTGAATCGTATGGTAATTCCGATGTCCGCATTTTCATGCGAACCTCGAAATCACCACGCTGGCGGTCGGGGCCGATACATTCGACCGCTGGTCAAATCACCCATTCTTGACGGTGGCCCGACTGTCCATATATCTGTACAGGCGGGCCGCCGGAGGATGAGCGTCATGGACAGTTGCAGCTATACCGACCTGCGTTCGCACCTGCGCGAGCGTCTGGACGAAGTCCATGCCAGCCGAGCACCCTTGCTGGTGACCCGTCAGAATGCGCCGTCCGCCGTGCTGCTCGACAAGGATGAATACGACAGCATCATGGAAACCCTGCACCTGCTGCGTGGCCCGGCCAATGCCACCCGTCTGCTGGATTCCATCGCCCAGGCCGAGGCCGGCCAACTGGCGACAGGGGCGCTGATCGAGCCGTGAACCTGCTGTGGACGGCGTCCGCGTGGGATGATTATCTCTATTGGCAGAGAACAGACCCGGATGTGCTGACCCGCCTCAACGCGTTGGTCCGCGATGCCCATCGCTCGCCATTCGCCGGGTTGGGCAAGCCCGAGCCCCTGAAGGGAAGTCTGAAGGGCTGGTGGTCGCGCCGGATCACCGCCGAGCACCGGCTGGTCTACCGCATCGTCGGGTTTGGTGAGGGGCAGCGGCTGGAGATTGTCCAGTGCCGCTATCATTACTGATCATCCGCCACGGGCCGGCGTGTCAAGCAGCCAATCATCCACCAGCCGCCGGGCGATGGCGTCGGGGCGGGGCAGGAAGGGGCGGCCGCTGCCGTCGGTGCGGTGCGCATCGGAAAACTCGGCGGCGATGCGGGCCTTGCTGAACCATTGGGCGTCTTCCAACTCGTCCGGATCGGGGGCCAGGGTGCCCCCGATGGCGGTGGCGGAAAAGCCCAGCATCAAGGATGACGGAAACGGCCAGGGCTGGCCGCCGTGATAGCGGACCGCCGCCACCTCGATGCCGCTTTCCTCACGCACTTCGCGGGCGACCGCCTCTTCCAGGGTCTCGCCCGGCTCGACGAAGCCGGCCAGCACCGACCACATGCCGGGCGCCCAGATCTTCTGGCGATGCATCAAGATCGCCGGCTGCCCCGCTTCGTCGGTGCCGTCGACCCGCATGATCACCGCCGGGTCGGTGCGCGGATAATGCGGCGCGGCGCAAGTCCCATCCTGGCATTGGCGCATGTGGCCGCCTTCGCGCGATTGGGTGGGGGCGCCGCAGATGCCGCAAAAGCGAGCCCGGCGGTGCCACAGCACCAGGGCGCGGCCATAGGCCAGGATCGCCGCATGATCGGCTGGCAGGGTGCCGCCGACCGCCTTCAACGCGGTCCAGGCGCCATCCGGCCCCAGGCGTGGCGGCGTGCCGTCGGGCTCGGCCTCAGCCTCGGACAGGTCGGCGGCGAACACCGGCCGCCCGGCCCACAAGCCCAGGAACACCGTGACACCCGCAAGGTCGAGCAGGCGCGCGGCGATGTCGCCGGCGGGCATGACCGCGCCTTCCGGGGTGGCGAGCGACAGATCGCGCCATAGCGGCACCAGCAGCCGGTCGGGACGGCGGACAAGGGCGCCGATCGCCGCGTCGTCGCGGCGTAAATGATGGGCACGGTCCAGCGGAACGGCAGAATAAAGGATGGGGTCCATAGGGCAAACGATGGCATCGTCGCATGATTCGCACAAGGTCATTGCCATTCTGTCGGGTTTCATGAAAATGGGGGTTCCTGGGGGAGACGATGATCGATCAAAGCGCGCTGCTAGAGACCTTGCTGGAGACGATCCGTGACGCCGTCGTTGTGTGCGACGCCGAGCGACGTCTGGTGCGTGTCAACAAGGCCTTCGAGGTGATGACCGGCCACTCGACCGAGGGGCTGGTCGAAGGCGACGATCGCTTCGCCAGCGTCGCCCGCAAATCCTTGCTCGAGGCGGTCTCGGCCAAGGGTGGGCGCTGGCAGGGCAATGTCGCTTGCGTCGGCGGCACCGAGAAGGCGGTGGTGATCAGCACCTCGGCCGTCAACGGGCCGGGAACCGACTTTCCCTGTTATTACCTGGGGCTGGTCCGCTTGGCCGCCGATGCCGCGCGCGACACCGGCGAGCAGCGTTTCGGCCACGACCAGCTGACCGGCCTGCCCAACCGCGACATCTTCGGCGACCGCGTCGATCGCGCCGTGCTGACCTGCAATCGCGTCGGCGGTTCGGTCGCGCTGCTGATGATGGGCCTGGACCGCTTCACCATGGTCAACGACGCGCTGGGCCATGCCGCCGGCGACCGTTTGCTGATCGAGGTGTCCAACCGTCTGCGCCACTGCATCCGCGAGACCGACACCGTGGTCCGTCTTGACGGCGACAAGTTCGCCATGGTGATGACCATCGCCGACATGGACGACAGCGTCATCGTCGCCGAGAAGGTGCTGCATTCCATCAAGCAGCCTTTCGCGATGGATGGGCAAGAGGTGGTGGTGACCTTCTCGATCGGTATCGCGCTGTTCCCGCAGGATGCGCCCGACGCCTCGGGGCTGGTCAAGCAGGCGGAAAACGCGCTGCATCACGCCAAGGTGTCGGGGCGCAACCAGTACCAGTTCTTCTCGAAGGACATGAACCGCAAGGCCAAGGTCCGCCTGGATCTGGAATCGCGGATGCGCCGGGCCCTGGTCAACGAGGAATTCACCGTTTTCTATCAGCCCAAGGTGTCGGCCGACGACGATCGTCTGGTCGGGGCCGAGGCGCTGGTGCGCTGGATCGATCCCGACAAGGGCATGATCGGCCCCGGCGAATTCATCCCCGTCGCCGAGGAAACCGGCCTGATCGAGCAGATCGGCTCGTGGGTGCTGCGCCGCTCGTGCGAGCAGACCATCGGCTGGCAGAAGATGGGCTTAAGCCCGGTCAAGGTGTCGGTCAACGTTTCGGCCCGTCAGTTCCGCTCGCGCGCCTTCATCGACATCGTCACCGGGGTCCTGGGCGATACCGGCCTAGACCCCAAGTGGCTGGAACTGGAAATCACCGAAAGCATGCTGATGAACGACGTCGAATCGGCGGTGCGCAAGATGGGCGCCATTCGCGATCTGGGCGTCGGCCTGTCCATCGACGATTTCGGCACCGGCTATTCGTCGCTGTCCTATCTGGGGCGCTTTCCCATCACCACCTTGAAGATCGACCGCGCCTTCATCGCCGACGTCGATACAAACCCCAAGACCGCCGAGATCGCCCGGGCCATCATCGGCCTGTCGCAGGGCCTGAACCTGGAAGTAGTGGCCGAAGGCTGCGAGATATCCGAGCATGTCGCCTTCCTCAAGGAACATGGCTGCTCGACCATCCAGGGGTACTATTACTCCAAGCCAGTGCCGGCCGAACAATTCCAGCAGATGCTGCAGGCCGGGCGCGTTCCCCGCCCGAAAGACTGATATCTTTCGGTACCATAGCCGACATTTCAATCTCTGCGCGTAAATACCAGAGCGGTGGAGTCGGATAACCCCTTACGGATTGTGGGGTTGTTGACCAAAGTCAAACCGCCTACCCTAACGCAGTGGCACTGTTCAGCCTGTCGGGTCCTTCTGGGGAGTGGGACCTTGAATGTGAGGCAGAGCGATGACGGGACCCTTATCCCGCCGGGCCCTTTTCGGACGGTCCGACGATCGCAGTGAACAGAGTGAGTTGCGACCGAAGGTGGCGGTCGTGGCGGCGGGCTGTCTGGCCGTCCGCGGCGTCACCTGTGTCGCCTGCGCCGATCCTTGCGAGCCCCGCGCCCTTCGCATCCGCCCCATGCTGGGCGGTCGCGCCATGCCGATGATCGATGCCGCCACCTGCACCGGCTGCGGCGACTGCCTGGCGGTCTGCCCGGTGGGTGCGCTTTCCCTGCAACCGGTGGATCCCGCCGCATCGGAGATAAAATCATGCGCATGAATGCCTTTGTGGCCCGCGAGCGCGCGGCGCCGCCGGTCGAACCCGTCAATATCTGCGGCGTGCTGGTGCACGCCCAACCTGATCAAAGGGTGGCCGTCAAGGCCGCCCTGGAAGAATTGCCCGGAACCGAGGTCCATACCATGACCGACGAGGGCAAATTGATCGTCGTCGTCGAGGACGCCGACGGCCAGTGGGCGAGTGAGACCATCACCCGCTTTTACGACGTCGAGGGAATCCTGTCGGTGGCCCTCGTTTACCATCATTTCGATAATGAGCTGGAAGGGGAGATCGTTCCATGAGCCTCAGCAGGCGCGACTTCATCAAGGCCAATGCGGCCGCCGCGACCGCGGCCGCCGCTGGCATCGCGGTGCCCGCAGTGGCGCAGCCGGCCAAGGCCAACATCCGCTGGGACAAGGGCGTGTGCCGGTTCTGCGGGACCGGTTGCGGCGTGCTGGTCGGCGTGCAGGACGGACGGGTGGTCGCCACCCAGGGCGATCCCGACGCTCCGGTCAACCGTGGCCTGAACTGCATCAAGGGCTATTTCCTGTCCAAGATCATGTATGGCAACGACCGTCTGACCAAGCCGCTGTTGCGCATGAAGAACGGCAAGTTCGACAAGAACGGCGAGTTCGCGCCGATCTCGTGGGACCAGGCCTTCGACATCATGGCCGAGAAGTGGAAGGAACAGCTGAAGAAGCCCGACGGTCAGACCCGGGTCGGCATGTTCGCCTCGGGCCAGTGGACCATCTGGGAAGGCTATGCCGCCGTCAAGCTGATGAAGGGCGGTTTCAGGTCCAACAACATCGATCCCAACGCGCGCCATTGCATGGCCTCGGCGGTGACCGGCTTCATGCGCACCTTCGGCATCGACGAGCCGATGGGCTGCTATGATGACATCGAGCATGCCGACGCCTTCGTGCTGTGGGGCTCGAACATGGCCGAGATGCATCCGATCTTGTGGTCGCGCCTGACCGATAGGCGCCTGACCCACGAAGGCTGCAAGGTCGCCGTGCTGTCGACCTATGAACACAAATCGTTCGACCTGGCCGATATCCCGATGGTGTTCACGCCCAACACCGACCTGGCCATCTTGAACTTCATCTGCAACTACATCATCCAGACCGGCGCGGTGAACAAGGCGTTCGTCGATAAGGCGGTCAACTTCAAGAAGGGCGTTACCGACATCGGCTTCGGCCTGCGCCCGACCCATCCGCTGGAGCAGGCGGCCGGCAATAACGGCTATGGCGAAGGCAAGGGCGACCCCAACAAGGTCGAGAACTTCACCTTCGACGAGTTCAAGGCCTTTGTGTCGGAATACACCGTCGAAAAGGTGTCGAAGCTGTCGGGCGTGCCCGAAGACAAGCTGATCGCCATGGCCAAGCTCTATGCCGATCCCAAGGTCAAGGTCACCTCGTTCTGGACCATGGGCTTCAACCAGCATACGCGCGGCACGTGGGTCAACAACATGATCTACAACGTGCATCTGCTGGTCGGAAAGATTTCCGAACCCGGCAACAGCCCGTTCTCGCTGACCGGCCAACCCTCGGCCTGCGGCACCGCCCGCGAGGTCGGCACCTTCGCCCATCGTCTGCCCGCCGACATGGTGGTGATGAACGAAGGCCACCGCAAGGCCACCGAGGAAATCTGGAAGCTGCCGCCCGGCACGCTGAACCCCAAGATCGGTTATCACGCCGTGCTGCAGCATCGCATGCTGAAGGATGGCAAGCTGAACGCCTATTGGGTGATGTGCACCAACAACATGCAGACCGCCCCCAACATGAACGAGGAAGGCTATCCGGGTTATCGGAACCCCGAGGCGTTCGTGGTGGTGTCCGATCCCTATCCCACCGTCACCGCGCTGTCGGCCGACCTGATCCTGCCCACCGCCATGTGGATGGAGAAGGAAGGCGCCTACGGCAACGCCGAGCGCCGCACCCAATTCTGGCGCCAGCAGGTCAAGGCCCCGGGCGAGGCCCGGTCCGACCTGTGGCAGATGATGGAATTCGCCAAGCGCTTCAAGATGGAGGAGGTCTGGCCGGCCGAATTGCTGGACAAGGCGCCGCAATACAAGGGCAAGACCGTCTTCGACGTGATGTTCGCCAACGGCACCGTCAACAAGTTCCCGTTGTCCGACCTGCAGGCCGGCCACGACAACGACGAGAGCAAGGCGTTCGGCTTCTATGCCCAGAAGGGCCTGTTCGAGGAATATGCCGCCTTCGGTCGTGGCCATGCGCACGATCTTGGGCCGTTCGACCTGTACCACAAGTCGCGCGGCCTGCGTTGGCCGGTGGTCGATGGCAAGGAAACCCTGTGGCGCTTCCGCGAGGGCTACGACCCCTATGTCAAGGCCGGCGAGGGGGTCAAGTTCTACGGCAAGCCCGACGGCAAGGCGTGGATCATCGCCCTGCCTTACCAGGACCCGCCGGAAAAGCCGGATGCCGAGTTCAATCTGTGGCTGTGCACAGGCCGCGTGCTGGAACATTGGCATTCGGGCTCGATGACCCGGCGCGTGCCGGAACTGCACAAGGCGGTTCCCAACGCGGTGTGCTTCATGCACCCCAACGACGCCAAGAGCAGGAATCTGCGCAACGGCGACGTCGTCAAGGTCAAGAGCCGGCGCGGCGAAATCAACCTGCGTCTGGATACGCGCGGCCGCAACCGCGTGCCGGAAGGGCTGATCTTCGTTCCGTTCTTCGATGAAAGCATCCTGGTCAACAAGCTGACCCTGGATGCCACCTGCCCGATCTCGAAAGAGACCGACTTCAAGAAGTGCGCGGTCAAGGTCGAGAAGGCCTAGCTCGCGCGTGGTGATCAAGGGGGCCGCTCGCGGGCGGGCGGCCCCGGCCCGGATGAGGTGACGATGACGGACAAGGGCAAGCATACGGGCGCGGTCAGCCGGCGAGGTCTTCTCGCCCAGACCGTGCGCGCGGCCTGCGGGGCGGGGGTTCTTGCCCTGCTTCTGGCCGTGCCTGCCCGTAAGCGGGCCGAAGCCGTCGCGTTGCGTCCTCCGGGGGCGATCGCCGCCGATGATTTCCTGTCGGCCTGCGTTCGCTGCGGTTTGTGCGTCCGTGATTGCCCCTACGATACCCTGAAATTGTCCGATATCGGCGACGGCCAGCCCTTGGGCACGCCGTTCTACAACGCCCGCTCGGTGCCGTGCGAGATGTGCGAGCACATCCCCTGCGTCACCGCCTGCCCGACCGGCGCCCTGGACAAAAGCCTGACCGACATCCGAGACGCCCGCATGGGCACGGCGGTCCTGGTCGGCCAGGAAACCTGCCTGAATTTCCTGGGCTTACGCTGTGACGTCTGTTACCGCGTCTGCCCCCTGATCGACCAGGCCATCACCCTGGAACGCCATCACAACGAGCGGACCGGCAAGCACGCCATGTTCATTCCCACTGTGCACACCGACAAGTGCACCGGCTGCGGCAAGTGCGAGAAGGGCTGCGTGCTGGACGAGGCGGCGATCCGGGTGCTGCCGCACAATCTGGCGGTGGGCGTCTTGGGTGCCCATTACCGCCTGGGTTGGAAGGAAAAGGAAAAGGCCGGAAAGTCGCTGATCGACGGCATCATCGACCTTCCCGACCGTATGCCCGAACCGCCGGCGGCGATGCCCAGCCCCGAGCGTCTGCCCGGCGGCGGCTTCAAGGAGTTCAAGCCATGAGCGCCGAACTCCACCCCGGCCGCACCAAAGCCCTGTCCCAAGGCTGGCTGGCCGCCCACAAATGGCTGCTGGCCCGCCGTTTGGCCCAATTCGGCTTCCTGGCCCTGTTCCTGACCGGCCCGCTGTTCGGCCTGTGGATCACCAAGGGCACGCTGGCCGCCAGCCTGACCCTGAACGTCCTGCCGTTGGCCGACCCGATGATGGTGGCCCAGGCTTTCCTGGCGCGCCATGTCGTCGAAACCAGTGCCTTGGTGGGCGCCGCCATCGTGCTGGTGGCCTATGGCCTGGTGGGTGGGCGGACCTATTGTTCGTGGGTGTGCCCGGTCAATGTGGTGACCGATCTGGCCGCCTGGCTGCGCGCCCGCTTCGGCCTCAAGGAAGGCTGGAGCCTGGACCGGCGCACCCGCTTCGTCGTCCTGGGCGGCGTCCTGGTCGCCTCGGCGGCCACCGGCACCATCGCCTGGGAATTCGTCAACCCCGTCACCATCCTGCATCGCGGTCTGGTCTATGGCGGATTGTTCACCGCTGGATCGGCGCTCTTGGTGACGCTGGCCTTGTTCCTGTTCGACTTGGGCGTGGCCTCACGGGGCTGGTGCACCCATCTGTGCCCGGTCGGCGCCTTCTATGGCCTGCTGGGCAGCCGCAGCCTGGTGCGGGTCACGGCAAGGCGTCGCGACGCCTGCGACAATTGCATGGAATGCTTCGCCGTGTGCCCCGAGCGACATGTGATCGCCCCGGCACTGCGCGGCAAGTCGGCCGGTGCCGGCCCGGTGATCACTTCCCGCGACTGTACCAATTGCGGGCGGTGCATCGATGTCTGCGCCAAGAATGTTTTCGAGTTCGGGACCCGCTTTCGCAACGGTTTGGACGATGTCGATCACATCGTGCCGCCGGCGAAGGAAGGACCCGGGAATGTCGCGCGGGCGGGCTGAGATGGCCGACGCCCAAGGAAATGGAAGTTCTGGAAGGGGAGTGACCGCTGTGAAAATCAAGATCATGGCCATCGCCGTCGCCCTGGGGCTCGCCCTGGGTCAGGTTGCAGGTTTCAAAGACGCCGTGGCGGCCGATGTGCGGGCGCTCCGGGACTCGCCGGTCAGCGCGCCGGACAAGGCGCCCGACGTCTACAAGGTGCAAGACGGCGTCAAGCACGAACGCGCCTATCGGCAGCAGCCGCCGTTGGTGCCGCATGCCACCGAGAAGTACGAGATCGACCTGAAGGTCAATCAGTGCCTGCGTTGCCACGAATGGCCCTATTCCGACCAGGAAAAGGCGCCGAAGATTTCCGACCTCCACTACATCGACCGCAATGGCGTCCGTCAGGATACCGTCAACGGCAACCGCTATTTCTGCACGCAGTGCCATGTGTCGCAGGTCGATGCCAAGCCGCTGGTGGAAAACAAGTTCCAGCCCGCGGTCACGGGCCGCTGATACCCTTCGAGAGTAGGAAAGGATCACGGCCATGAGCAACGACACCGACGGCAAACAGCCCAGCCTGATGTGCCAGGCGTGGGAATTGCTGCGAAAGCCCACCGGCCGCTGGTCGCTGGGAGCCATCCTGATCGTCGGCTTCGCCACCGGCATCATCTTCTGGGGCGGCTTCAACTGGGCGATGGAACTGACCAACACCGAGGCGTTCTGCCTGTCCTGTCACGAGATGGAGCAAAACGTCTATCGCGAGTATCGCGGCACCATCCACGACCAGAACCGCTCGGGCGTGCGGGCGACCTGCCCGGACTGCCACGTTCCGAAGCCGTGGGTCTACAAGATAAAGCGCAAGATCCAGGCCTCGAACGAGGTGCTGCATAAGATCCTGGGCTCGATCGACACCCGCGAGAAGTTCGAGGCCAAGCGCCTGGACCTGGCCAAGAATGTCTGGCTGGCGATGAAGGAGACGGATTCGCGGGAATGCCGCAACTGTCACACCTTCAGCGCCTTCGACCTGAGCCGTCAGCAAAAGCGCGCCCAGATCCGCCACGACGAGGCCGTCGAGGAAGGCAAGACCTGTATCGACTGCCACAAGGGCGTCGCTCACAAGCTGCCCGACGGTGCCTTCAACGCCGAGCGCGAGATGAACGAGACCTGGAACGCCGTCCACAAGAAGAAGTAAGGCGGTGAAAGAAAAGGGGCGCTCCGGGTGACCGGGGCGCCCCATTCCTTTTAGGCAAATGAAAGGCTCAGGCTGCGTTCCAGCTGATGCCGAACGAGCCCAGGGTCTTGGAAAGCAGGGCGATCTTCTTGGCCCGGTCCTCGCCCGAGGCACCGGCGACATATTCGCTCAGGAAGGTGGGATCGCGCAGATAGGTCTGCAGGACCGGCCCGACCGCCGCCAGCGGCTCGCCCTCGATGAAGGTGCCCTTGCGGGCCAGATCGACCAGGGTCAGAACCTTCTGAGCCGCACCGCCGCCCTTTTTCTCGATCTGCTCGAACAGGCGGGCGCGCTTCAGCAGTTCCATCTGGGCCTGCTCGACCTTGGCCATGGCCGGATACTTCTCGTTCTCCGGCAGCCACGACCCCTTCAGCGCCTTGTAGATGGTGGTCAGGGTCTGCATTTTCGGCACCGGCGGTTCCGGGCCGCCGATGGTGCGCGGCACGAAATCCTGGTCGCCGAAATAATGGTCGATGAAGGTCTTCAGCGTGTTGCGGTTGGTCGGTCCGATGGCCAGGGTGGTCAGGGTCATCAGATAGGCCAGCCGGTCGGCGACCACCTTGCGCTCGCGCAGCAGGTCGGTGACGCCTTCGGTGGTGATCCAGCGGTTCTGGCGGCGTTCCAGATTGCCGACGGTCTTGGCCCCGCCGCAGATGTCGCCGCCGTTCCACAATTTGCGGAACATGTCGAAGATCGCCTGGATTTCGATTTCCGGCTCGGCCGAGCGCAGCGGGTCCTTGGCCGCCAGCGTGCGCAGCAGGCCGTATTCGACGGAATTGCGGCAGTTGGGGGCGACGCCGCTGGCGATCAGGGCGTTGATTTCGCTCATGACCGGGGCGGCGGTCTCGCGCACCTGCAAGGCGCCGCGCCACAAGTCGGCCAAATCGGTACAACGGTCTTCCAGACGGTCGGCGAAGCCCAGCAACTGGTCCAGCGCCTGGTCCGACCGTAAGGTCTCGGCCAGCCACGGTTCCATGAAGGTGAACAGTGGGGTTCCCTTGGTCTGGCTCAGCAGGGCGACCAGGGTGGTCGCCTTGTCGCGCCAAGTCTTTTGCTGGAACAGGACTTCGGTCAGCAGGCGGCCGATCTGGTGGTCGCGCTCGGCCCCCGAGGCGCGCACGGCCTCGACCTGCTTCAGGAAGGTGGCGGCGGTAACGCTGGGGACCGGCTTTTCCTTGTCCTCGTCCCACGCCTTGCGAACGCCGGTGCTGACCAGCGTGTGCAGTTCCTTGACCCGGGTGGCGGCGCTGACATTCTTGGCCTTGGCCTGCAGGGTGCCGACCTTATCGACGGCATTCATCAGCACGCGGCCGGAATCGCTCAGGCGCTTCAGATACTTGGAGGAATGAACCAACTCAGACGGCGTGATGACCAGCGGGTCAAGAAAACTGCCGAGATAACGGCCCATCATCTCGCGGGCGGCGACGCTCGCGAAATCCTCGATGTTGGTGCAATAGGACCGCTCGACAACGTCCCCGGAGGCATCGTTGTTGTCGTCCTTTACTGGATTGTTCATGTCCGTCCGCCCAGGCCTTCTCTCCTGGGTCCCCAATGTGCACAGTCTTAAGACTAACGCAAAACTTTTTCCCAAAAAACAGGTTTAGGCCCTAGGCGACGTGATGTCGACCGTCAGTTCGCCCACACCTTCGACACTGCCGACAAGGTGGTCGCCGGGGTGCACCGGGCCGACCCCTTCCGGGGTTCCGGTATAGATCAGATCGCCGGCCGACAGGTGGTAGTACTGCGACAAATGGGCGATGATTTCCGGGATCGACCAGATCATGTCGGCGATGTCGCCCTTTTGACGGATCTCGCCATTGACCTTCAGGCCGATGGCCCCGGTCATGATCGGCTGGCTGGCCTTGATGATCGGTGTGATCGGGGCCGAGAACTCGAACGACTTGCCCAGGTCCCACGGGCGGCCCTTGTCGCGGGCGGCGAATTGCAGGTCGCGCCGGGTCATGTCCAGGCCGACGGCATGGCCGAAGACCGCCTTGGCGGCGGCTTCGGGGCCGGCCTGATAGACCGAGGCCCCCAGTGCGACCACCAACTCGATCTCGTGATGCAGGTTGGCGGTGGCCGGCGCATAGGGGATGGCGCCGCCGCCGGGTACCAGGCAGTCGGGCGATTTCGAGAAATAGAAGGGCGGCTCGCGGTTGGGGTCCGACCCCATCTCACGCGCATGGCCGGCATAGTTGCGGCCGACGCAGAACACCCGGCGGACCGGATAAAGGGCGGTTTCACCCACCACCGGCACGGCCGGTTGGGCAAGCGGAAACAGAAGTGCGGTCATCCCAGGCTCCCGGTCTGGTGGTGCCCCAGGATGCACCCGACCGCGCGGAAGGACAATCCCCGTCGCTGTGGGGTTCGTGTTGCATCGCCATGGTAATACGCACTAAAGTACCGATTTAACGGCGGCCAACGCCGAGCAATAATGTCCGCCTCCGACCAGGAGGCGAAGGGGCCGATCCGAGCCCCGATCGTGGAGGCAACAGCGCCCGGCGAAGACGGGCCGGTCTAGGAGTAGGGACGACATGGATTCCAAACCCGTTTCCCGCAGGACGATCCTGCAGGGTGCCGCCGTGGCCGGTCTGGCCGGGGCTTCCGGCTTCGTGCCGACCAAGTTCGCCATCGGCAACACCGCCAAGGTCAAGGTCGGCATCATGCTGCCCTATTCCGGCACCTATGCCGGCCTGGGCGAGGCGATCACCAACGGCATGAAGATGGCCATCGCCGAAAAGGGTGGCAAGCTGGGCGGCCGCGACATCGAATATGTCGCCGTCGATGACGAATCCGATCCGGCCAAGGCGCCCGAGAACGCCAACAAGCTGGTGACCGGCGAGAAGGTCGATTTCGTGGTCGGCACCGTCCATTCCGGCGTCGCCATGGGCATGGTCAAGGTGACCAAGCAGTCGGGCACCATCACCATCATCCCCAATGCCGGCGCCAACGCCGCCACCGGGCCGATGTGCTCGCCCAACATCTTCCGCACCTCGTTCTCGAACTGGCAGACCACCTTCCCGCTGGGCAAGGTCGCCATCGAGAAGGGCTACAAGAACGTCGTCACCATGACGTGGAAGTACGCCGCCGGCGAAGAGATGATTGGCGCCTTCGAGGAACATTTCACCAGCCGCGGCGGCCGCATCGCCCGTCAGATCCTGGTGCCGTTCCCCAATGTCGAGTTCCAGGCCAACCTGACCGAGATCGCGGCCTTGAAGCCCGATGCGGTGATGTGCTTCTTCGCCGGTGCCGGCGCCTTGAAGTTCGTCAAGGATTACGCCGCCGCCGGTCTGAAGGGCATTCCGCTGATCGGCCCAGGCTTCCTGACCGACGGCGTGCTGAAGGGCCAGGGCGAGGCGGCGGAAGGCATCCTGACCACGCTGCATTACGCCGACAACCTGGACACGCCGGTCAACAAGACCTTCCGCGCCGCTTATGAAAAGCAGTTCGGCAAGGGTGCTGACGTCTATGCCGTGCAGGGATATGACGCCGGCCAGTTGCTGGTCCAGTCGATGGCTGCCGTGAAGGGCGACACCTCGGCCCAGCCGGCCCTGATCGCGGCGATGGAAAAGGCCGAGATCAAGAGCCCGCGCGGCAATTTCACCTTCTCGAAGGCCCACAACCCGATCCAGGACATCTATCTGCGCGAGGTCAAGAACGGCCAGGAAATGGTGCTGGGAGTGGCCCAAAAGGGCCTGATCGACCCGGCACGCGGCTGCATGGCCGTCTAACGGACAGGATTTGCCCGCCGCCGTTCCGCAAAGGATCGGCGGCGGTTTTCTTCAAAGGGTGGGCAAAAACCATATGGATGTTTGGTTCTTCCTGATCCAGGCGCTGAACGGGGTCCAGTACGGATTGCTGCTGTTCCTGGTGGCCAGCGGACTGACCCTGATCTTCGGGATCATGGGCATCATCAACCTGGCCCATGGTTCGTTCTACATGCTGGGCGCCTATACCGCCTATTGGCTGGCCTTGAAGACCGGCTCGCTGCTGGCGGCTTTGGTCTTGTCGCTGCCCATTGCCGCTCTGGTCGGCTTTGGCATCGAAACGCTGCTGGTGCGTGCCCTTTACAAGCGCGACCATCTGGATCAGGTCCTGCTGACCTATGGCCTGATCTTGGTGTTCAACGAGGCGCAGAAGCTGATCTGGGGCTCGGATGTCCATGCCGTCGCTATGCCGGCGGTGCTGAATTGGTCGTTTCCGCTGACCGACAATTTGTCCTATCCCATCTATCGCCTGGTCATTTCCGCCGTCTGCGCCGTCGTGGCGCTGGGCATGTGGTGGGTGATCGCCAAGACTCGCTTCGGCATGTGGGTCCGGGCCGGGGCAAGCAACCGCGAGATGGTCCAGGCCCTGGGCATCAACGTCAAACTGCTATTCGGGCTGGTCTTCGCCATCGGCGCCGCCCTGGCCGGCCTGGCCGGCGCCATCGCCGCCCCGGTCAGTTCGGTCTATCCCGGCATGGGTGATTCCGTGCTGATCTTGTGTTTCGTGGTGGTGGTGATCGGCGGCGTCGGCTCGGTCAAGGGTGCCTTTCTGGGCGCCATCCTGATCGGCCTGGCCGACACCTTCGGCCGGGTGCTGGTGCCCGACTTCGCCAGCTTCTCGGTCTATGCGGTGATGGCGGCGGTGCTGCTGTGGAAGCCCAAGGGGCTGTTCGCATGAGCCGGCTGCCTCGCCCCGTCGCCATTGCGCTTCTGGCCCTGGTGGTCCTGCTGGCGGCCTATCCGCTGTATGGCGCCTGGCTGTTTCCGGCCAAGCACGCCTTCCTGATGCAAAAGATCACCGGCATCATGATCCTGGCCATCATGGCCATGAGCCTGGACCTGTTGGTCGGCATCGCCGGCATGGTCAGCCTGGGCCATGCCGCCTTTTTCGGCCTGGGCGGCTATATGCTGGCGATCCTGTCGCCCGAATACGAGGCGGCCAACATCTGGATCGTCCTGCCGGCCGCCTTGGCAATTGTGGCCGCAGTGGCGGCCATCATCGGCGCGCTTTCGATCCGCACCACCGGCATCTCGTTCATCATGATCACCCTGGCCTTCGGGCAGATGGGCTTCTACTTCTTCAATGATTCGCGCCTGGCCGGCGGATCGGATGGCGCCTACATCTACGTCATGCCGGCGGTCGAGATCGCCGGCATCAGCCTGATGAACCTGGAAAACAAGCTGGTGTTCTATTACCTGGTTTTCGGCCTGTTCATCGGCGCCTATCTGCTGTTGAAGGTGCTGCTGGCCTCGCCGTTCGGCCGGGTGGTCCAGGCCATCGGCGTCAACGAGAGCCGGGTCAAGGGCCTGGGCTTCAATCCCGACCATTACAAGCTGGTGGCCTTCGTCATCGGCGCCACCATCGCTGGCCTGGCCGGCTTCCTGGGCGCCGCCCAATACGGCTTCGTCAATCCGGCGATGCTGTCGTGGCACCAGTCGGGCACCGCCCTGGTGATGGTGATCCTGGGCGGCATGGGCACCATCTTTGGCCCGGCCTTGGGCGCCTTCGTGCTGGAACTGGCCCGGATGGGCTTCGAGGGCATGACCGAGCATTGGCTGCTGCCGATGGGCCTGTTCGTCATCGCCGTGGTGTTGCTGCTGCCCAAGGGGCTGGCCGGGCTGCTGCTGCAATTGGGCGCCAAGCCGGCGCCCGAGCCGGAGGACGAGGCATGAGCGCCCCCAAATCCTCCCCCGAATCCTCCATCGTTCTGGAAACCCGCGAGCTGACCAAGGCGTTCGGCGGCCTGGTGGCGGTCAATTCGGTGTCGATCGTGGTGCGCGAGGGCGAGCCCCACGCGGTGATCGGTCCCAACGGCGCCGGCAAAAGCACCTTCGTCAACCTGCTGACCGGGCATCTGCCGGCCTCGGGCGGGCAGGTGCTGTTTCGCGGTCGCGACATCACCAGCCTGCCGGCGCATCGCATCAGCCGGCTGGGCATCGGGCGCAGCTATCAGAAGACCAACATCTTCCCGACCTTTACGGTGTTCGAGAATTGCCGCCTGGCGGCGCAGTCGCGGCTGTCAAGCTCGATGCGCTTCTTCCGTCCGGCCCGCGCCCTGGCCGACGTCAATGCCCGTGCCGAACGGGCGATGGAGCTGGCCGGGCTGGCGGCGCGTTCGGGCCGGGTCGCCGGCACCATGTCCTATGGCGAGCAACGCCAGTTGGAAATCGCCATGGTGCTGGCCACCGGCCCCGACGTGCTGGTGCTGGACGAGCCGCTGGCCGGTATGGGCCGGGAAGAAAGCGAGCGGATGGTCACCCTTCTCAAGGGGCTGGCCGCCCAGTACACCCTGGTCCTGGTCGAGCACGACATGGATGCGGTGTTCAGCCTGGCCCACACCTTGACGGTGATGGTCAACGGCACGCTGCTGGAAAGTGGCCCGGTCGACGTGGTGCGCGCCTCGCAGGCGGTGCAGGACGCCTATCTCGGTGACGGGGCGGAGGCCTATTGACCATGATCGTCGCCAAGGGCATCCACACCTTCTACGGCAACAGCCACATCCTGCATGGCGTGGATTTTTCCGTCGCCAAGGGCGAGACGGTGGCCCTGATGGGCCGCAATGGCATGGGTAAATCGACCCTGCTGAAATCGATCCTGGGGCTGGTCAGCCCCAAGCAGGGCAGTGTCACCATCGCGGGCACCGACATGACCGGGGCCCAGACCCACGCCATCATGCGCAAGGGCATCGCCTATGTCCCGGAAGGGCGCGGCATCTTCCCCAACCTGAATGTCCGGGAAAATCTGGTGATGGCGGCGCGCCCGGGCATCGGGGGCCGGCGCGACTGGACCTATGAGCGCGTGCTGGACACCTTCCCGCGCCTGGCCGAGCGGCTGGACAACATGGGCAACCACCTGTCGGGCGGCGAGCAGCAGATGCTGTCCATCGGTCGCGCCCTGATGACCAATCCCGACCTGTTGATCCTGGACGAGGCCACCGAAGGCCTGGCGCCGCTGATCCGCCGCGAGATCTGGCACACCATCCGCACCATCAAGGACAGCGGCATCGCCAGCATCATCGTCGACAAGAACGTCCATGTGCTGCTGGGCCTGGCCGAACGCCATGTCATCCTGGTCAAGGGCCGCATCGTTTATGACGGCGGGCCGCAGGCCCTGAAGGACGATCCCGAAATCCTGAAACGCCATATCGGACTGTAGACCATGAGCGTACCGGACCTGATCAGCCTGATCGCCCCGATCGCCGAGTTCTGTGCCGGCAAGGATGTCGATACCGCCCTGATGGCTGAACTGAACCGGCGCTTCCCCGGCGACGGCCCCGATTTCGCCGCCATCGCCGCCTGCCTGGCCGAGGGCATCGATGCCGGGGATTTCTGCGGCAAGGAAGCTGGCGGCATCCGTTTTTCGCGTCCGGCCAAGCCGTCTGCGGCCACCTTCGAATTCTCGGTCGACGTGGTCGCCTATGGCGATCTGGCCGGGCCGCACCACATTCACCCCACCGGCGAGATCGACATGATCGTGCCGGTGGACGAAGCCGCCACCTTCGACGGCCATGGCCGCGGCTGGCTGGTCCATGGCCCGGGTTCGGGCCATCGGCCGACCATCGCCGGCGGCATGGCCATCGTTCTTTACCTGCTGCCGCAGGGGGCAATTCAGTTCACTGGCGCGTGAGACGACCGCAAAACCAACGAAGAACGGCCGCCACGCCCTCATGGGAGAGGGAACATCCGAGATGACCAACGCCACCGCGTCGCACGTCGTGACCGAGCCGAAGCCGCTGGAACTGCCGCGCGCCTATAACGCCGCCACCCATTTCATCGACCGCCACCTGGCCGAGGGCCGAGGCGCCAAGGCCGCCTATATCGATGTCGGCGGCACGCACTCCTATTCCGACCTGGCCGGGCGGGTCAACCGCGCCGGCAACGCCTTGCGGGGCCTGGGTCTGGAGATGGAAAACCGCATCGCCATGATCATGCTGGACACCATCGACTTCCCGGCGGTGTTCTGGGGCGCCATCAAGGCCGGCATCGTGCCGATCCCCTTGAACACCCTGCTGACCACCAAGGATTACGGCTATATGCTGGCCGACAGCCGCGCCCGCGTGCTGGTGGTGTCGGAAGCCCTGCTGGACAAGGTGACGCCGATCCTGGCCGATCTGCCGTTCCTGAAGCAGGTGGTGGTGTCGGGCGCCGATGCCCACGGCCATGTGCTGCTGTCGGACCTGACCGCCAAGGCCGGCGCCCATCTGGAACCCGCGCCCACCACCAGCGACGACGTCGCCTTCTGGCTTTATTCGTCGGGCTCGACCGGGGCGCCCAAGGGCGCGGTGCACCTGCAGCGCGATCTGGCCGCCACCGCCCATTTCTACGGAGACGGCGTGCTGGGCATCCGCGAGGACGATCTGTGCTTCTCGGCCGCCAAGCTGTTCTTCGCCTACGGCCTGGGCAACGGCATGACCTTCCCGCTGCATGTGGGCGCCACCACCATCCTGCTGGCCGACCGGCCGACGCCGGAATCGGTGATGGCCATCTTGAAGGACCATCAGCCGACCCTGTTCTTCGGCGTGCCGACCTTGTACGGCACCATCCTGGCCGATCCTTCGAACCGCCGCGAAACCGCGTCTTTGCGCATGCGGGCCTGCGTATCCGCCGGCGAGGCGTTGCCGGAAGACGTCGGCAAGCGCTGGCAGGAACGCTTCGGCGCCGAGATCCTGGACGGGCTGGGCAGTACCGAGATGCTGCATATCTTCCTGTCCAACCGCCATGGCGAGGTGCGCTACGGCACCTCGGGCAAGCCGGTGCCCGGCTACGCCATGAAGATCGTCGGCGATGACGGCCGCGAGGTGCCCCAGGGCGAGATGGGCGAACTGGTGGTCAATGGCCCCAGCGCGGCGGTCGCCTATTGGAACCAGCGCGAAAAGAGCATGGCCACCTTCCGCGGTGCCTGGACCCATACCGGCGACAAGTACTATGTCGATGACGAGGGCTATTACCGCTATGCCGGGCGCGGCGACGACATGCTGAAGGTCGGCGGCATCTGGGTGTCGCCGTTCGAGGTGGAAGCCGCCCTGATCGCCAACGAGAAGGTGCTGGAAGCCGCTGTGGTCGGTTTCCCCGACGGCGAGGGGCTGATCAAGCCCAAGGCCTTCGTGGTGCTGCAATCGGGCCTGAACGGCGGCGAGGCGCTGGTCGAGGAATTGCAGGCCTTCGTCAAGGCCCGGCTGGCGCCCTATAAGTATCCGCGCTGGATCGAGTTCGTCGAGACCCTGCCCAAGACCGCCACCGGCAAGATCCAAAGGTTCAAGCTGAGGACCAAGTGATTGCCTGAGTTTCCGTCACTCCCGCGAAGGCGGGAGTCCACGTCGAAGCCTGGAATCCGTGTCATGCATGGATTCCCGCCTTCGCGGGAATGACGCGGGGGCGGGATGGCTGAAATGGGTGCCGACGTTTTGAATGTCGGCGGCGTTTCCCTGGAAACCCGCCGCATCGGGGGCGATCCGGCCCGCCCGACCCTGGTGCTGCTGCACGAGGGGCTGGGCTCGGTGTCGCTGTGGCGGGACTTTCCCGACCAACTGGCCGCCGTAACCGGTCACCCGGTCCTGGCCTTCAGCCGGGCCGGCTATGGCCGCTCGGACCCGGTCGATCTGCCGCGACCGCTGGATTACATGCAGCGCGAGGGCAGGGACGTCCTGCCCCGTCTGCTCGATGCCGCCGGCCTGGACCGGGTGGTGCTGGTCGGCCATTCGGACGGCGCCTCGATCGCCCTGGTTCATGCCGGCAGCAGCGCCGGGACGCGGGTCGAAAAGGTGGTGGTGATGGCGCCCCACACCTTCGTCGAACCCATCTGCCTGACCAGCATCCGGGCCGCGCGTGAGGCCTATCTGAACAGCGACCTACGGGACAGATTGCAGCGCCATCACGGCGCCAATACCGATTGCGCCTTTTGGGGCTGGAACGATTCCTGGCTGGCCCCCGATTTCGTCCATTGGGATATTCGCGGCTTCCTGCCCGCCGTCGGGGTGCCGGTGCTGGTGATCCAGGGCCAGGACGACGAATACGGCACCATCTTGCAGGTCGATGCCATCCGGGGTGCGGTGCCGGGCGGGGCCGCCACCTTGCTGCTGCCCGATTGCGGTCATTCGCCGCATCGCGATCAGCCCGGTGCGGTGCTGGCCGCCATCGGCGCCTTCCTGCGCTGATCCCCCCATTCCACAAACGAAAAAGGCCGCCGGACAAGCCGGCGGCCAAGTTTTCTTCGAAGATTGATTGGAGCGTCGCTGCCCTTAGTGGGCGGCGGCACCCTCGGCACCCAGGCCGGTCTCGGACCGGATGGCCTGCGCCGGGTAAGCGGCACGCTCCTTCTGACCACGCTCGCTGTTGTCCATGATGGAGAACACGTAGCAGGCCAGGAAGGCGGCGGGCATGGTGAACAGGGTCGGGTACACGAACGGGAAGATCGGGTCCTTGAAGCCGAAGCTCGAAACCCAAACCACCTTCGACAGGATCACGCAACCGACCGAGCCGACCAGACCGATGTAACCGCCGATGACGGCGCCACGGGTGGTCAGCGACTTCGAGAACATCGACATGACCAGCACCGGGAAGGTGGCGGACGCGGCGATGGAGAAGGTCAGGGCGACGATGAACGCGACGTTCTGCTTCTCGAAGATCACGCCCAGGATCACGGCGATGACGCCGAGGCCCAGCGAGGCGAACTTCGACACCATGACTTCGGTGCCTTCCGTGGACCTGCCACGGGCGAACACCGACGCATAAAGGTCGTGCGAGATGGCCGAGGCGCCAGCCAGGGTCAGACCCGACACCACCGCGAGGATGGTGGCGAACGCGACCGCCGAGATGAAGCCCAGGAACAGGTTGCCGCCGATGGCGTGGGCCAGCCACACCGCGGCCATGTTGTTGCCGCCCTTCAGATCCAGCTTGCCGGCGGTGATGATGTATTCCGGGTTGGTCAGCACCATGGTGATGGCGCCGAAGCCGATGATGAAGGTCAGGATGTAGAAGTAACCGATGAAGCCGGTGGCGTAGAAGACCGACTTACGGGCTTCCTTGGCATTCGGCACGGTGAAGAAGCGCATCAGGATGTGCGGCAGACCAGCGGTGCCGAACATCAGGGTCAGACCCAGCGAGATGGCGTCAACCGGGTTGGTCACCAGCGAGCCCGGGGCCATGATGGCGCCCTTCTTCGGGTGAACTTCCACGGCCTTGGTGAACAGAGCCTCGAACGAGAAGCCGAAGTTCGACAGCACGCCCAGAGCGATGAAGGTAGCACCACCCAGCAGCATGCAGGCCTTGATGATCTGCACCCAGGTGGTGGCGGTCATGCCGCCGAAGGTCACGTAGACCATCATCAGCGCGCCGACGACGATCACCGCCATCAGGTAGTCCAGACCGAACAGCAGCTTGATCAACTGACCCGCACCGACCATCTGGCCGATCAGGTAGAAGATCACGACGATCAGGGCGCCGGTGGCCGAGAAGATACGGACCGGGCCCTGGGCCAGACGATAGGACGCCACGTCGGCGAAGGTGTACTTGCCGAGGTTGCGCAGGCGTTCGGCGATCAGGAACAGGATGATCGGCCAACCGACCAGCCAGCCCACCGAGAAGATCAGGCCGTCAAAGCCCGAGCCGTACACCAGGGCGGAAATACCCAGGAACGAGGCGGCCGACATATAGTCGCCGGCGATGGCCAGACCGTTCTGGAAGCCGGTGATGCCGCCACCGGCGGCGTAGAAGTCGGCAGCGGTCTTGTTCTTCTTGGCGGCCCAGTAGGTGATGCCCAGGGTGATGCCCACGAAGATCACGAACATGACGATCGCGTGCCAGTTGGTTTCCTGCTTTTGCGCGTTGCCGAGATCGGCACCGGCGGCGAAAGCGGCGGTAGCGGCCAGGGTCCCGCAGACAGCGAGAAGGGCCGCGAGAGCGAGCTTCTTGTAATTCATTAGCGGGCTTCCTCGAGGATCTGGCGGTTCAGTTCGTCGAACTCGGTGTTGGCGCGACGGACATAGATACCGGTCAGCGCGATCGCCGACAGGATGACGCCGACGCCGATCGGGAAACCGACGGTGGTGACGCCGCCGGACAGCGACTGTCCGAGGAACGACTTGCCATAGGCGATCAGCAGGATGAAGCCGAAATAGATGGCCAGCATGACCACCGACAGGGTCCAGGAGAACGCGGTGCGCTTCTTCACCAGTTCCTGGAACTTCGGATTGGCCGTGATCTTGTCATGGGTGACTTGGCAATGTTGGGCTTGTTTCACTTTGACCCTCCACAATTTGTGCCGCCTTGGCCGAGGCCGACGGCTTGTCGTTTTGGTCGCCGGTCTTGGTGCCGGCTCGAACCATCTTTTTCCCGCATCGCCGGCCAAAGGGGCATGGCGGACCTATGCGTCCACGGCATATCCCCCCAGCTTGCGCGGGGCATTAGACGTCATTAGCATTGGTGCACATTGACGTCAACAGCATACGCGTGTTTCTGCAGTGCAAAAGAAGGACACCTTTCCGTCATGAAAGTTTTCATCCGTTACGAAATATAAGAGCGTTCGAAGTAAATGGTGTTTTCGTTACGGTTGTGTTTAGTTGATGGGCAGTAGGCACTTGCGGCACAATTTTGTTACTGGTTTTTTTCCATGTTGCATGGCAATACACGGCCCTGTGTCTTCTCTTTCGACACTTTTGGGTGGGGCGGAATGGGGTGGGGGATGACTTCGACCGTGCAATTTATCGGTTGCGCCGCTAGAAACCGCCATTATGGTGAACTTCCATGAATGACATTGGCGCCCTGGCGAGAATCGACAGTTTCCCGTATCAGCACCGTCTGCGCGAGGTGATGAGTACCCCTGTCTTGACCGGTTCCGAAACCATGAGTTTGGAACAGGCGGTCAAGGCGATGTACCAGGCCAAGGTGTCGTCGATCGTCGCCGTCGATGATCGCGGCCGCTGCCTGGGGATCCTGACCGAGCGCGACCTGTTGCGCATCCTGTCCGGTCAAGGAATGGCCGGAATGGATGCCAGCCTGGGCGCGGTGATGACCCGCCCGGTGGCGGCGGTCCCCGGCGACGCCTTCGTCTATGTGGCGCTGGCCAAGATGAACCGGCTGGGCTTGCGCCATCTGGTGGTGGTCGATGAAGTCAACCGCCCGATCGGCATGATCACCGGCCGCGCCCTGTTGAAGGTCCGGGCCACCGATGCCCTGGCCATCGGCGATTCGGTGCACGAGGCCAAGGGCGCCGACGACATGCGGGCCGCCATGGCGGCGTTGCCCGGTCTGGCCCGGTCGCTGCTGGCCGAGGGTGTGTCGGCCCGCAATATCGGTTCGGTGATTTCGCTGGTGGTGCGCGACCTGACGGCGCGGGCCACCGAACTGGCCGAGGCCAGTATGGCCGAGGATGGATGGGGCGCGGCGCCGGCCGCCTATGCCATGCTGGTGCTGGGTTCGGGCGGTCGCGGCGAAAGCCTGTTGGTGTTCGACCAGGACAACGCCATCGTCCATCGCGGCAGCACCGCCGACGACGTGTGGTTCGCCGAGCTGGGCAAGCGCGTCAACGAGATGTTGAACCTGGCCGGCATTCCGTTGTGCGACGGCGGGGTCATGGCGCGCGAGCCGAAATGGCGGAAAAGCCTCGAGGAATGGAAGGACGAGGTCCACTCCTGGGTCTATTCGGTCGAGAACCAGACCGTGATGTATTGCGACATCTTCTTCGATTTCCAGCCGGTGTGGGGCGACCGCGACCTGGCCGAGGAATTGCGGGTCTACGCCATCGAGAAGGCGTCGCAATCGGGCTTCTTCATGCAGTATCTGGCCCAGCACGTCGCCAAGATGGATGTCGCCACCGGCCTGTTCGGCGGCTTCATCACCAAGCAGGGCCGTCTGAACGTCAAGAAGTTCGCCTTGCTGCCGCTGGTGTCGGCGGCACGCTTTCGCGCCATCCGCGCCCATGTTCTGGCCACCGGCACCGACGAACGCTATACCGCGCTGAAGGACCAGGACCTGCTGCACGAGGACGATTGGCGCGACCTGCTGGAAATCCGCGAGATCGCCTTTCGCATCATGCTGGAGCAGCAACTGGCCGATTTGGCGGCGGGCATCCCGGCCTCGGCCAAGGTCGATCCCAAGCGCTTGCCCAAGCGCTTGCGCGAAAGGCTGCGCTGGGCGTTCAAGCGCCTGAAGACCCTGAAATACATCTGCGGCGTCGGCGGCGGCTAAGGGCGGGGAAAAGTCCCTCGCTTCGCTCGGTGTACTTTTCCCCGAGAATTTAAACGGAGAAAAATTAGGCTTGGGGCGGCCCTGCGCCTATTTTTCACTTTCCCGGGGAAAAGTACACCGAGGCTCAGCCGAGGGACTTTTCCCCGCTCAAGGCCCGGCCGAAGGATTCGGCATCGATCGCCGGGCTGTACAGGAAGCCCTGCATGGTGCCGACCCCGCGTGCGCGCAGGTAATCGGCCTGCGCGACGGTCTCGACCCCTTCCGCGATCAATTCGAAGCCCAGATTGGTGGCCAGCGCCACCACCGAGGCGACGATGGCGCCGTCCTTGCTGTTGCCCGGCAATTCGCGCACGAAGGCGCGGTCGATCTTCAACGCGTGCACCGGGAACAGCTTCAGATAGGCCAGCGACGAATAGCCGGTGCCGAAATCGTCGATCGAGATGCGCACGCCCATCTGGCCCAGGTCGGACAGGATGGTGATGGCGCGATCGACCTCGGTGGCCATCATGGTTTCGGTGATTTCCAGTTCCAGCGCGCTGGCGGGCAGGTGGTTGTCGGCCAGCGCCTGCTCGACCTTGGTCTTCAGGCGGGCGTCATGGAACTGGGCCGGCGACAGATTGACCGACACGCAGCCGAAATCCAGCCCGGCCTCGGTCCAGGCCCGCATCTGGCGGCAGGCTTCGGTCAGGGCCCAGTCGCCGATGGCGCCGACCAGGCCGGCCCGTTCGGCCACCGGGATGAACAGGGCTGGGCTGACCGGGCCACGCTCGGGATGCGACCAGCGGATCAACGCCTCGGCGCCGACGATGCGGCCGGAAACGCTGTCGATCTTGGGCTGATAGTGCAGGCGGAACTGGCCCTCGGCGACGGCGCGGCGCAGGTCGATCTCGAGATTGATGCGATCGACCGCCTGGCGGTTCATCTCGGCATCGTAGAAGCGGTAGGACATGCCGCCCGACTTGGCGTGGTACATGGCGGCGTCGGCGCAGGTCAGCAGGCCCTCGGCGCTGTCGGAATCCTCGGGGTAGATGGCGACGCCGATGCTGGTCGAGCAATAGATCTCGCGGGCCTCGTCCAGGGCGAACGGCTCCGAGAAGGCGTAAAGGATCTTGTCGACGCAATTGAGCGCCGAATGGTGTTCCTTCAGGTCGGGCAGCGCCACCACGAATTCGTCGCCGCCCAGTCGGCCGATGATGTCGGTGGCCCGCACGCAGCCCTTCAGGCGCCGCGCCACCTGGCGCAGCAATTCGTCGCCGGCGGCGTGGCCGAAGGAATCGTTGATGTCCTTGAAGCGGTTGACGTCCAGGAACAACAGCGCCAGCCGGGTGCCGGCGCGGTCGGCGCGCAGGATCGAATCCTTCAAGGATTCCAGCACGGTGTGGCGGTTGGCCAGCCGGGTCAGGGTGTCGTGGCTGGCGTGGTAGCGGATGCGTTCCTCGTCCTGCTTCCTGCGGGTGATGTCGCGGCACAGCATGACGAAACTGCCGACCTGGCCGGATTCATCGGCGATGCCGGTCAGCGCCACCGCCGCCGGAAACACGTCGCCGTCGGACCGCCTGGCCCACAGCTCGCCCTGCCAGATGGCCCCGGACATGGCGGTATCCCAGGCGTCGCGCACCATGTCGGCATCGTTGATCTCTTGCGCCAGAATGCGGAAACGCTGGCCGACCACGCCTTCGGCGGCAAAGCCGGTCATGCGCTCGAACGCTGGGTTGACCGCCTGGACCACATGGTCGCGGTCGGTCACCACGATCACCTCGCCGACATTCTCGAACACCGCCGCCGCCAGGCGCAGGCGGTCCTCGGCCAGCTTGCGTTCGGTGATGTCCTGAACCGTGCCCTCATAGCACACGATGGCGCCGCCCGGGTCACGCACCGCGCGGGCGTTCTCGGAAATCCAGATGACCGAGCCGTCCTTGCGGTAGACCTGGGCCTCGAAGGCCTTGACCACCGAGGTCGTGCCCAATTGTTCCTTGAAACGGTCGCGGTCGGCGGGATTGACGTAAAGATGGCGGGCGATGTCGGTCAGGCCGGCGATCAACTCGCCCGGGCTGTCATAGCCGTAGATGCGCGCCAGGGCGGGATTGGCCGCCAGATAGCGGCCATCGGGGGTGGTGCGATAAATCCCCTCGACCGCGTTCTCGAAGAGCGAACGGTATTGATCAAGGGGGTGAGCGATCGTTTCGACGGCACCCAAGATGGTGGCCCTGGTCCCAGTTTATACAGTCTCCACCCTAGTCCACAGGAATGCCACTTTCCGGTCCTGCATTGCAAGCGCGAGATGCTGGTTTGCGGTCATGATCACCGGTTTGGTGATAAACGCGGCAATCTGGCGATGGCTTTGTCAGGCGCCGCGCACGCACAGGACCGGGCAGGTGGCCTGGCCGATGACCCGTTCCGAATTGCTGCCCAGCAGCAGCCGGCCCAGGCCGGTGCGGCCGTGGCTGCCCATCACCACCAGGTCGCAGCCCTTGTCCTGCATGGTCTGGGCGATGACCTGATCGGGCAGGCCGCGCCCGACCAATCCTTCGGCGTCCAATCCCTCGGCCTGATAGAAGGCCAGGACGCGATCGACGACCTTGCGGGCCTCGGCCTGACGCTCGGGGGAATGATGGGGGACCTCGACCGACAAGATGGTGATCGGGGTAGCACAGCAATGGGCGATGCGGGCAGCCGCCATGGCCGCCGCATCCGACGAGCGCGAGCCGTCGGTGGCCAGCAACACGCGCCTGGTCCACATTTCGGCGGCCTTGGGCACCACCATGACGCTGCACTTGGCGTTGCCGACCACCTTGGCGGTGGCGTCGCCCAGCATCAGCCGGGCAAGGCCGCGCTTGCCCCGCCGGCCGATGATGATGGCGTCGATGTTGGAATCCTCGGATTCCGCCAAGATCTCGCGGTAAGGGTCGTCGCCGTAGCGCAGAACCTTGGTGCATTCGATTCCGGCAGCCAGGGCCGCCGCCTCGATGCGGTTCAGATTGGCTTCGGCAGCGGCCTCGGCTTGCGCGACGACGTCGGGGCCCATGTCGTCCAGCTCGGGGCTGGAAATCACCGCGCTCATGATGGTCAGATGGGCGCCGCCCTTCTTGGCCATGGCGATGGCGACCCGCTCGGCACCGGCCGAGAATTCCGAGCCGTCGGACGCCACCATCACCTTCTCGAAGCGGCCGGTGGGGGAAAGCTGAGTGCTCGCTTGGCTCATTGTACCCTCCGTTCGCCGGTCACGCCGGCTGTGCCGCCGCTTCGCGCATGCCGCTCCACAAGGCCTTCAGGATGATGACGGCGCCCAGGACCAAGGCGAATACCATGATCCAGAAACTGATGGTCTTCAACAGCGCGATGGTCGGCTCGGCGATCGCCTCGATCATGCCCAGCTGGGCCATATAGACCGGGATCACGAACAGCCGGCTGAACAGCACGGTGACCATGATCATGCCCATCACCAGCTTGATCATGTAAGGCCGGACATAGGTGGTGCCGATGGCGCCGACCTGGATGCCGAACAGCGAGCCGGCCAGGATGATCATCGCCAGACGGACATCGACGAAGCCGCCCAGGGCGAATTTGACGGTGCCGCCCAGGCCCATGACGAAGGCGATCACCAGCTCGGTGGCCGAGGCGATCAGGCTGGGCACGCCCAGCACATACATCATCGACGGCACGCCGATGAAGCCGCCGACGGCGATGGTGGCCGCCAGCAGACCGGTGGCGAAGCCCATCGGCAGGGTGATCAGGAACGACACCTTGGCGTCGATGGATTTGAAATAGACCATGGTGCCGGGAATGTTGATCGAGCGCACCTTCATGGCCAGCGGACCGACGGTTTCCTCGGCCTTGGTGTTGCCCGAACGGTAGATGCGGATGGCGTCCTTCAGGACATAGGTGCCGACGATGGCCAGGGTGACGACGAACACCACGCTGACGTAAAGGTTCGAGCCGACATCGCCAAAGGCCTGCTTGATGTTTTGCTGCACCTGGGCGCCGACTAGCACGCCGGCCTCGGCCGAGCAGCCCATGATCAGGCCCAGCTTGACATCGACCTGGCCGAACTTGGCCCGCTTATAGGCGCCGACCAGGGCCTTGGGGAATTTGTGGCACATGTTGCTGGCCACGGCGACGATGCCGGGCACGCCCATGCTCATCATCGCCGGGGTCAGCACGAAGGCACCGCCCGAGCCGATGAAGCCCGACACCATGCCGCCGACGAAGCCGACCATGAACAGGCCGGCCATCCCCGCCAGGTCCAGGGCGATGAATTGGGTCATTTGCTCCATCGCTTGGGCTCCTTGCGGGTCTTGGCCTTCAGTCCCAGCATGTCCCAGAAACCGCTGGTGAAGGCGCCGTGCACGAACGAAAACACGAAGGCGATGACGATCGGCACCACGAAGGCCCAACCGCCGCCGGTGCTGGCCGCCAGCACTTCGGCCTCGTAGGAAAACAGCAGGATGTAAAGGGCCAGGCTTAGCGCCCCCAAGGCCAGGGTGCGCAGGGTCTGGGGCGTCAGCCGCGAGGTGATGGTCGACATGGCTGGCGCTCCGTCAGCTGATCATATCGACTTCGGAATCGGTCATGTGCCGGGGAACGACGGTGACCGGGACCCGAAGACGGTTGCAATGGCTGTTCAACAGGGCGGTGGCCGAGGGCGGCGGCCCGCCCATCGCCGACGGGCGAACATCCAGCCCGACGATGACGTTGCAGATGCCGGGGTCGGCATCGATCAGGGCACAGACCTCTTGGGCCGGGTCGCCCTCGCGCAGCAGCACCATCGGCGCCTCGCCGGTGCAGCCGGCGGCGTTCTCGGCCAATTGGGCCAGGGCGGTGCCGAAATCGGTCTTGGCCTCGCCACGGATGGCCTGGGCCGCCGACAGCCAGGCATATTCGCCCCGCGGCGGTTCGTAGACCCCCACCAGGGCCAGGCGGCTGCCGGTGGCGCGGGCGCGCCGGCAGGCAAAGCGAAGCGGTGCGCGCATCCGGCTCAGACGGGATTCATCGACCACCAGCAAGATGGTCCTTCCCGACGCTGATGCAGGCTGGCGCGCGCCTCCGTCACGGAGATCGGCGTCCATCCATGTCCTCCCTGGCGGCGCCGTTTGCCGGCGTCCGATTAATTCATCAATGCTTATATTATCATTTTATTTACTTGCCAAATGGAATGTGTTCACCCCCAGGCAGAAAACACCACCGGCAGCCACACCAGGGCGAACAGGGTGCTGAGCGCGACGGCAACGGCGGCGCGGTCGGGATGGATGCCCTGCAGCGTGGCGTGGACCACGGTGACGGCGGCCATGGGCACCAGGCTTTCGACCACCAGCACCTGATGGGCGACCGGCGGGAAAGCTTGCAGCCAGGCCCGGTCCAGGGCGACGAAGGCCAGGGCGGCGGCCGGCCAGACGGCGAACTTCCAGGCGAAGGCGAAGGCGAGGAAGCCCCAATCGACGCGGAAGCGGCGGATGCCGGCCAGGCCCAGCCCGACGATCATCATGCCGACGGCAGAAAACCCGCCGGCCAGCAGGTCCACCGTTTGCGGCACGTAGGCCGGCAGGGTGACGCCGCCCAAATTCAGGGCGACGCCCAGCCAGCAGGCATGCAGGCCGGGATATTTCGCCACCCGGATCAGCGCGCCCATGACCCCGGATTCCGAGCGGGCGACGACGAAGAAGCCGACGGAATTCTCGTAGGCGGTGGCGCCGAACGACACCAGCACCACATAGGCCAGGCTGTCCGGCCCGATCAGGGCCAGGCAGGCGGGAATGCCGAAAAAGCCGGTATTGCCGGTGGCGGCGGTGAAGGCGGCGATACGCTCGCGCCCGTCGTTCCACCGCCTTGCCGCCAAGGGCAGCGCCACCCAGGCGGCCAGGCAGGCCAGGGCGCACACCGCAAGCGGCAAGACGGCCATGGCCGCATCCAGCCGGGCGTTATAGAAGCCCTTGAACACCACCGCCGGCGACAGCACGAACAGGGCCAGCTTGCCGATCTCGCGGGCGTTGACGTCCAGGAAGCGGCCCAGCAGGAAGCCGATGGCCACCAGCAGATAAAGCGGGATCAACTTCACCGCCAGCAGGGTCTCGGCGCCGGTCATCTGATCAGGATCGCCCGGAAATCGTTGACGTTGGTCCGGGTCGGCCCGGTCACCACCAGATCATTCAGGGCGGCGAAGAAACCATAGGCATCGTTGTCGTCCAGCCGGGCGGCCGGGTCCAGGCCCAGGGCCCGCGCCCGGGTCAGGCTGTCGGGGGTTAGGATGGCGCCGGCATTGTCCTCGGACCCGTCGATGCCGTCGGTGTCGCAGGCGATGGCATGGATGTCCGGGGCGCCGTCCAGCGCCAGGGCCAGGGCCAGCAGGAATTCGGCGTTGCGGCCGCCCCGGCCGCTGCCGCGCACCGTCACCGTGGTCTCGCCGCCCGACAGGATGGCCAGCGGCGGCGCCAAGGGCTGGCCGTGGCGGCGGGCCGACAGGGCGATGCCGGCCATGACCTTGGCCACCTCGCGCGCCTCGCCTTCGATGGAATCGCCCAGCACCAGGGTCCGAAGGCCCTGGCCTTCCGCCCATCGGGCGGCGGCCAGCAGAGATGCCAAGGGCGTGGCGACGATGAATGTCTCGGCCCGGGCCAGGCGCGGGTCACCGGGCTTCGGTGTCTCGTCGTGGGCGTCGGCCAGGTGGCGGCGCACCGCGTCGGGGGCCTTGATCGCCCGGCGATCCAAGACGGCGCGAGCGTCGGCGAAGCTGGTAGGGTCGGCGATTCCCGGTCCCGAGGCGATGGTGCTGGGGTCGTCGCCCGGTACGTCGGAAATGGCCAGGGTGACGAAGCGGGCGGGGAAGGCGGCGGCGGCCAGCCTGCCGCCCTTGATGGAAGACAGGTGCTTGCGCACGCAATTGATGTCGGCGATCGCTGCCCCCGATCCCAGCAGGGCGGCGCCGACGGCACGCTTGTCGGCCAGGCTGATGCCGGGCGCCGGCAGTGCCAGCAGGGCCGAACCGCCGCCCGAGGCCAGGAACAGCACCAGATCGTCGGCGGTCAGTCCGCCGACCATGTCGAAGATGGCGGCGGCGGCCGCCAGTCCGTCGGCATCGGGCAGGGGGTGGCCGGCCTCGACCACGCGGATGCGCGAGCAGGCCGCGCCGTGGCCGGTGCGGGTGACCACCAGGCCGGTCAGCGGGCCGGGCCAATGGGCCTCGACCACTTGGGCCATGCTGGCCGCCGCCTTGCCGGCACCGATGACGACGGTGCGGCCCTGGGGCGGCGCCGGCAGAAAGTCGGGCAAGGATCGCGCCGGCAAGGCCGTCGCCACTGCTTGCGCGAACATCTCGCGCAGCAGGGCGGCCGGGCTCATGCCAACCAGGCCTTGGCCCAGCCCAGGCTTTCGATGGTGGTGCCCTGGGGGGTGTATTCGCAGCCGACCCAGCCGTCATAGCCCAGGCGGTCCAGGTGCCCCAGCAGCCAGGCGATATCGACCTCGCCGGTGCCGGGCTGGCTGCGGAGCGGCGGGCAGGCGATCTGGATATGGCCGATGCGTGCCAGGTATTTCTCGAGGGTGCGGGCCAGATCGCCCTCGGACAATTGCTGGTGATAGACGTCGTACAACAGCTTCAGATTGCCCAAGCCGACATCGTCCAGAATCTCGATCGCCTGACGGGTGCGCGACAGGTAATAGCCGGGATTCTCGTGGCTGTTCAGCGGCTCGACCAGGATGGTGATGCCGCGATGGGAGGCCGCCTCGGCGGCATGGCTGAGATTGGCGACCAGGGTCTCGCGCACCGAGCGGTGCCCGGTCGGCGGCGCGATGCCAAGAAGGCAATTCAGCTGCTTGACGCCCCATAGTTCGGCCAGGTCCAGCGCCTGGGTGACGCCCTGGCGGAATTCGTCCTCGCGGCCGGGCAGGCAGGCCAGCCCGCGTTCGGACTTGTCCCAGTCGCCGGCCGGAAGGTTGAACAGCACCATCTGCAGTCCGGTGGCATCCAGGCGCTCGCGGATGGCGGCGGCCGGCACGTCATAGGGAAAGCGGACCTCGACCGCCTTGAAGCCCGCCTGCGCGGCCAGGGCGAAACGGTCCAGGAAGGCCTCTTCCGTGAACAGCAGAGAAAGATTGGCGGCGAGTCTGGGCATGGGCGGTGCAAATCAGCTAAGGTGTCGACCTGCAACGATGGTGCCTTGGAAGGAGCGCGCGGGCAATGGCTGTGTCGACCAAATCGGATCGCATCACCGGAATTCTCGCTCCCGTGCTGACCCCGTTCGACCGGAAGCTGGCATCCGACTCCAAACGCTTCGTGGCATTTTGCCGGGTTCTGCGCCAGTTGGACATCGGCCTGGCCCCGTTCGGCACCACCAGCGAGGGCAACTCGCTGGAAGCCGGCGAGAAGCTGGCGCTGCTGGACGCGCTGGCCGCCGACGGCACCGACATGGGCCGCGTCATGCCCGGCACCGGCACCTGCTCGATCATCGAGACGGCGCGCCTGTCGGCCCACGCGGTCAAGCTGGGCTGCGGCGGCGTGCTGATGCTGCCGCCCTTCTATTACAAAGGGGTGTCCGACGACGGCCTGTTCCGCGCCTTTTCCGAGGTGATCCAGCGGGTCGGCTCGAAGGCCTTGCGGGTCTATCTGTACCACTTCCCGCGCCAAAGCCAGGTGCCGCTGTCGCTGGCCCTGATCGAGCGCCTGCTGAAGGCCTATCCCGGCACCGTCGCCGGCATCAAGGACAGTTCGGGCGAGTTGGCCAACATGCAGGCAATGATCAAGGCCTTCCCCGGCTTCGACGTCTTCACCGGCACCGAGGCGGTGATGCTGGACGTGCTGAAGGCCGGCGGCGCCGGCTGCATTTCCGCCAACGCCAACGTCAATGGCGCGGCGATGGTCGAGCTGTTTAGAAACTGGCGCGAGCCGGGAGCGGCCGGCCTGCAAGAGGCGCTGACCGCCTTTCGCGTCGCCACCCAGGATTTTCCGCTGATCGCTGCCTTGAAGGCGCTGGTGGCTCGGGCCAGCGGCGACCAGACCTGGCGCCTGACCCGTCCGCCGCTGTTGGACCTGTCGCTCGAGGCCGAGGACCAACTGGTCAAGCGGCTGGATAAGGCCGGGTTCAAAGTCTAAACTGGCGCTCATCCGGAGAGGGGCTTCGTTCGTGCAGCGGTGGCGTTTTGGAATTCGGGCCAAGTTGCTGGTGGCCATCGGCACCGTCAGCGCCATGACCCTGCTGGCCGGCATCATCGCCTGGGCCGGCTATAACGAAATCGGCCGCCTGCTGGCGGCGGTGACCGGCGAAAACCTGCCGCGAGTGACCACCGCCTTGAAATTGTCCGAAGCGACCGCCCGGCTGGCCGCCTCGGCGCCGTCACTCGATGCCTCGCGAAGCCAGTTCCAGCGCCAAGGCGCCTTCATCGCCCTGCAGCAGCAGACCGAACGCCTGCGCGGATTGATCGAAAATCTCGAGGGATCGGGCGTCGATCGCACCCAGCTCGAGGAATTGCGCGCGCTGATGACCGGCATCGGCGACAACATGACCAACCGCAATGCCATGGTCGAACATCGCCTGGTACTGCAAAGCCGCAGCCTGAACCTGGCGGCCGAGGTCGACCGCCTGAGCGTCGATCTGCACGCCAGGTTGCTGCACCGCACCCGTGACCCCATGGCCGAGCAGGTGGTGGCCGCCGCCGACCAATTGCGGGCCGGCGCCAACGCGGCGAGCCTGGACAAGGTCGCCGACGCCCGCCGCGGCTATGAGGAACAGGCCCGCCGGCTGGTGCTGCTGATGGATAGCGCGGGCGACACCGCGATGCGCGAACTGGGGCGGCGTACCGTCTCGTTCGGCAGCGGTCCGGACAACGTGTTCGAACTGAACGTGCGCCGTCTGATCGCCGAGACCCGCTTGGCCGCCGCCAACGAGGAAGGCCGCGATCTGGTCGCCCGCACCGCCTCGGCCATCGGCCGGCTGGTGGCCGCCGCCGAGGCCGAAGCCTCCGATAACAGCCGGCGCGCCCACCAGGCCCTGACCGAGGGGCGCCGTTTCATGGCGGTCATCGCCGTCATCACCGTGGTCGGCGCCTTGCTGTTCGTCTGGCTGTACCTGGCCCGCAACATCGTCAACCGCTTGGCCTCGCTGGCCCAGGCGATGCACCGCATCTCGGAAGGCGACATCGCCACCAAGGTCGTCGCCGACGGCAATGACGAGATCTCCGACATGGCCGGCGAGTTGGCGATCTTCCGCGATGCGCTGACCAAGCTGCGCGAATCCTCGGATGCCTTGAAGGAATCCGAGCGGCGCATGCGCACCATCCTCGACACCTCGCCATTGGCGCTGGCCATCAGTCGGACGTCCGACAACACCATCTTGTACGTCAACCCACGCTGGAGCGAACTGTACGGCCCGCCGGCCGAGCAGGCGATCGGCATGACCACCGCCGAATTCTACGCCGACCCCACCGACCGCGACCGCATCGTCGATCTGGTGTCGCGCCAGGGCTTCCTGGCCGATTACGAAAGCCGGATGAAGGGCGCCGACGGCGAGGATTTGTGGGCGATGATGTCGGCGGCGGCCATCATCATGGACGGCGAGCCGGCGGTGTGCGTCTCGACCACCGACATCACCAAGCGCAAGGAACAGGAACAGGCCCTGGCCGAGGCCAAGCGGACCGCCGAGGACGCCAGCCAGGCGAAAAGCCTGTTCCTCGCCACCATGAGCCACGAGATCAGGACGCCGATGAATGGCGTGTTGACCATGGCGCAGTTGCTGGAGGAAATGCCGCTGCCGCCGGAACAGCGCGAGATGGCCCGCATCATCCGCGATTCGGCCACCGCGTTGCTGACCATCATCAACGATATCCTGGACTTCTCGAAGATCGAGTCCGGCAAGCTGCAGCTGGAAAACGTCGATCTGTCCCTGGTGGACATCGTCGAAGGGGTGGCCGAGCTGCTGGCGCCGCGCGCCGTCGAGAAGGGCATCGGGCTGATTTCCTTCGTCGATCCCATGCTGCCCGGGCATCTGCGCGGCGATCCGGTGCGGTTGCGCCAGATCATCACCAACCTGGCCGGCAACGCCATCAAGTTCACCGATCGCGGCTGCGTCCGCCTGGGCGTCGAGATCGATCCCGGCCGGGCCGGTTTCGTGCGCTTCACCGTCAAGGATACCGGCATCGGGCTGGACGGCGAGCAGCAGGCCCGCTTGTTCGAACCCTTCGCCCAGGCCGATGCCTCCATCGCCCGACGCTATGGCGGCACCGGCCTGGGCCTGTCGATCTGCCGCCGTCTGGTGGCGATGATGGGCGGCGAGATCGGCGTCGACAGCAAGGTCGGCGAAGGTTCGGTGTTCTGGTTCAGCGTGCCCTTGGAGATCGTCGCCCCCGACGCCGAACCCGGCCCCGACCTGGCCGGCGTGGCGGTGCTGGTGCTGGCCGAGGGGCCGCTGGCCGCCGAGGCGATGCGCCAATATCTCGGCCATCTGGGCGCCCAGGTGGCGGTGGTGGCCTCGACCGACGGGGCGTTGGCGGCGGTGCGCGCCGCCGCCCTGGCCGGATGGAGCTATGACGTCGTGGTGATGGATGGGGCACAGGACTTCAAACTGCGCCTGTCGGTGGCCCGTGCCCTGCTGGCCGCCGCCGGTCCTCAGACCGCGACCAAGGTGGTGATGGTCGCCGCCCACTCGGTCTATTCCTCGGCGTCCTCGAATGCCCGCGAGGCCGGGCTGTTCGCCGCACTGCCCAAGCCGGTGCGCCGGCGCACCCTGTGGCGCACGGTGGCCGCCGCCGCCGGTCGCACCATGCTCGACGACATCGACGAGGATCGCGCCGTTCTGGCCTCGGCCTACCACCCGCCCAGCTTCGAGGAAGCGGCGGCGGCCGGCGCGCTGATCCTGGTGGCCGAGGACAATCCCACCAACCAGGTGGTGATCCGCCGCCTGATGGAACGGCTGGGCTATGCCATCGACATCGTCGGCGACGGCCGCGAGGCCTGGGACCGCATGCAGATCCGCGATTACGGACTGTTGCTGACCGACTGCCACATGCCCGAGATGGACGGTTATGCCCTGACCGAGCGGGTGCGGGCGTGGGAAAAGGAAACCCTGAACCGTATGCCGATCGTGGCGTTGACCGCCGACGCCCTGGCCGGAACCGCCAAGCGCTGCCACGACAGCGGCATGGACGCTTTCCTGGCCAAGCCGATCGATCTGGCGCAACTGGACGCCACCGTCCGCAAATTGCTGCCGGCGGCGGCCGCCCTGCGCCGACGGGTGTCCACCGAGGCAAGCGCCTCGGGGGCGCCGCCGTCGCAGGCCCATGTCGAGGAGGCGCGCCCGCCGGTTCTGGACCTGGCGCCGATGCGAGCGATTTTCGGCAGCCTCACCGACGACGCCAAGGAATTGCTGGCTTTGTTCGTCGATAGCACCCGGCCGCTGGTCGTCGAGATCGACGAATCCCTGGGCCGTGCCGACATCGAAGCGGCGCAGGAGGCGGCCCATTCGGCCAAGGGGGCGGGGAATTCGGCGGGCTGCTTCCGCTTCGGGCGGCTGTGCGCCGAAATCGAAGCCGCCTGCGGGCGCGACGACGGCGAAGTGGCCGAGGCGCTGCTGCCGGCCCTGCAATCCGCCTTCGAGGAAGCCGCCGCGGCGATCGCCGCGCTTTAGGGTCTGTCCGAGTTTAGTGGAATCGAGTTTTTCTCTCGTCACCCTCGGGCTTGACCCGAGGGTCCACGCGTCGGGTCGCAAAAGTCATTGGAAACAATTGGATAGGCGGAGCCGCGTGGATGGCCGGCTTAAGCCCACTGCTGTCCGGTTTAATTTTCGGGCTCATAGCAACACCATCTGATTGGGAGCGCCCCTGGGGCTGCGGTCGTCTCCGATTAGGCGGTCGATGCGGCGCAGGTGCATGAGGTTGGCGCGGACCAGACGGGCAAAGGCAAGCGGGCTTTGGACCAATTTCTGGGCCGTCTGGGCCAGGCGCAGC
>NZ_LWQU01000044.1 GCF_001650635.1 Magnetospirillum moscoviense
TGCCGACGCCTCGCCAAGGACTTCGAGAACCTCGCCAGAATGGCGCTGGCGTTCCTGCGCCTGGCCATGATCCGCCTTATGCTGCGCAGAATCGCAAGGCACAGGAAATAATAGGGAACTTCGCGGACGGACTCTAAGATAATTAAATTGTCACTACAGCCTAGACGGGATGTGTATCCGCATTTGCATGTTGTAAAACTAATGTAGCGCCCCGTAACATGCCGGCTGGAGTGAAGTCGGAGTGTCGGAGCATGAAGTTCGGTCTCGCGGTTCGGTTCGGATTATGGTTGGTGGCGGTGTCGCTGGTGACCGCCCTGGTGATCGGTGTCGCGGTCAACACCCATGCTGATTCTCTGGTGCGCCAGGCCGAGGAACGCGAACTGCACGGCCGCTTCGACCAGCTGGAAGAGGCCATCGCCGCCTCGTCGCGGCAGGCGGAATCACTGGCCGCGCTGGTGGCGGCGATCCCCGGCATCGGCGACCAGGTGGCCGCCGGCGACCGCGACGCCCTGGGGCGGCAATGGGTGCCGGCCTATCAGCAAATCGCCAAGACCTATGGCATGGAGCAGTTTCAGTTCCACCTGCCGCCGGCGACCTCGTTCCTGCGGGTCCATTCCCCCAAGAAGTTCGGTGACGACCTGTCGGCCATCCGCCAGACGGTGGTGCGTACCAACAATACCAAGTCGGCCACCCGCGGCCTTGAATACGGCGTCGCTGGCCTGGGCGTGCGCGGCGTGGTGCCGGTGATGGCTGGCGGCAATCATGTCGGCTCGGTCGAGTTCGGCCTGTCGTTCGGCCAGCCCTTCTTCGACGGTTTCAAGAAGCAGCATGGCGTCGATGTCGCCTTGCACGTCAAGGCCGGTGATGGTTTCAAGGCGCTGGCCGGCACACTGGGCGACAGCAGCCGGCTGAACGCGGCCGACCTGGCGGCGGCACTGGCAGGCCAAGCGGTGATCAAGACGGTCCAGGACGGGGGTGTCCGTCTGGCGGTGCTGGGCCATGTCATCCCCGATTATTCCGGTCAGCCGCTGGGCGTGATCGAGCTGGTGATGGATGCCAGCCATTACGCCGCCCTGCAGGCCTCGGGCAGCCGGACCCTGCTGCTGTTGATCGCCGGGACCTTGGTGCTGGCCGCCCTTCTTGCCGTGGTGATCGCGCGCGGCATCACCGGCGCAATCTCCGAGATGACCGAGGCGATGGTGCGCATCAGCCGGCACGACTTTGCTTTCGAGCTGAAGAACAGCGCCCGGTCCGACGAAATCGGGCGGATGAGCCAGGCGCTGGCGGTGGTCCGCGACGAGGCGGGTCAACTGGCCCGCCTGAAGGCCGAACAAGGGGAGATGGTCGCCAAGCTGGAAGCCAACCAGGCCGAGCTGGGCCGCAGCATGCGCAAGCAGCTGGAAGGCTTGGTCGAGGCCGCCATCCAAAGCAACGAAGCCGCCGTGGTGCTGGCCAAGATGATGGTCGATGTCCGCGCCGCCGCGTCGGAAAGCCAAGGCATCGCCGCCGCCATCGAGGAAATGGTGGCGTCGGTCAACACCATCGCCCAGACCTCGGAAGACGTCGCGCACGAAGCGGGCGACGCCGAAACCGCGGCGCGGGATGGGGTCGGCGCCGCCGGCTCGGCGCGCACCGCCACCGATGCCTTGCTGGTGGCGGTCGGCGATGTCGGCGCCCGCATCGGCGATCTGGCCTCGGCGTCGCAGCAGATCGGCGACATCGTCAACCAGATCGAGGCGATCGCCAGCCAGACCAATCTGCTGGCCTTGAACGCCACCATCGAGGCGGCCAGGGCCGGTGAAGCCGGCAAGGGCTTCGCGGTGGTCGCCGGCGAGGTCAAGACCCTGGCCAGCCAGACCGGCAAGGCCACCGAGGATATCCGCAATCGCATCGCCGGCCTGAAGTCGGACATGGATGCCGCCCTGGCCGCCATGCGCCAAAGCACCAGTGCGGTCGAGCAGGGCCGGGTGGCGGTCGATACCGTCACCGGCAGCCTGGATTCCATTGCCGGACGCATCGACGGGGTGACCGGCCGCATGCGGGATATCGCCGGCATCCTGGGGCAGCAATCCAGTGCGGCGGCCGAAGTGTCGTCGGGCACCGCTCGCATCGCCGCCTTGTCCAACAAGAATTCCGACGAGATCAACCAGGTGCTCGAAGCGATGAGCCGGGCCGGCGCGGTGCTAGATCAGCGGGTCGAGGATTTCTCGAGCCTGGGCACGCCGGAAGCGGTGATCACCATCGCCAAGAACGACCATGTCCGCTTCAAGCGCAGCGTCGTCGATCGCCTGCTGGACCGCAGTCAGCTGACCGCCGCCAAACTGGCCGATCACCATACCTGCCGTCTGGGCCGGTGGTACGATCAGGTGACCGACCCGGCCATCAAGGATCACCCGGCTTTCGCCCGTTTGCTCGATCCTCATCAGCGGGTCCATGCCCACGGCAAGCGAGCGTTGGAATTGTACGGCCAAGGCGAGAAGGTGGCGGCGATGCGCGAAGTCGAGCTGCTCAATGACGCCTCGCACGAGGTCCTGGCCCTGTTGGACGAAATGGGCCGCAGCTTCGCACCGGCCGAGTGAGGGACGGGGCTTCGGCCCCACTTCGCCGGCTCGCCCCACCATTGCCCAACCATTGTCCCCTTCGTCATGGCCGGGCTTGACCCACTGCTGTCCGGTTTAATTTTCGGGCTCATAGCAACACCATCTGATTGGGAGCGCCCCTGGGGCTGCGGTCGTCTCCGATTAGGCGGTCGATGCGGCGCAGGTGCATGAGGTTGGCGCGGACCAGACGGGCAAAGGCAAGCGGGCTTTGGACCAATTTCTGGGCCGTCTGGGCCAGGCGCAGC
>NZ_LWQU01000045.1 GCF_001650635.1 Magnetospirillum moscoviense
GCCGCCGCTCGGCCATTGCCGCAACGACGCGCCCAGACTCGAAGTTCCGCCGCCGTCATCTTTTCCGATATCTTGAGCCTACCGAACATGGTTCCCCCTGTATCTGGTGGAACCCCAGTGATTCATGGTTGCCGCTGGTTGGCAAGCCCCGCCGAGTCAGATCGAGCGTTCGCCGGTATGACCTGATCGAAGAGGGTGGGGAAGTCCGGGTTCTGGACCTGACCCTTGCGGAGCGTCTGGGCTTCTCCGAGGCCCGCATGATCCGCAAGCTGATCAAGCGCCATGCCTCCAGCCTGGAGGCCATCGGGAATTCGCTCCACCGTGTCACAAAATCGGAAGGCCGGGGCCGTCCTGCCACTGCCTTCTACCTGACCGAGGGGCAAGCCCTGTTCATCCTGGCGAAGTCCGAGACCGCACGGGCCAACATCGAGTTGGCCTATGTGGTGGTCGGACATGCACGAGACGCACTCTTTTCGAGGTGAACACCGGCTGTACCGCAGAGGAATTGGATGAGGCTATTGAGCAGTCCGGACGAACCGAGGACGATTTCCTCCATATCTGGATAACCGAGCGCTTGGAAGCTGTCCTCACCAACGATCTTCGCGCAAGCGAGTGGTACGCAATGGCGGAGACCGCTTCTACAATTCTAGAAGAGCATGGAATTAGCAGCTCTGAAGACGCTCCCGATTTTCGTCTCCTCTGCTTCCGACTGCTCCGAGCCCAGATCGAGGGGCTGAAAGCCATCGTAGCAAGGGCAAAGGGAAACTGGAATTTTGAGCCCTCCGACCCGTTGTTGCGTGTCCGTCCAGCCACTCCGATGCCATTCCCCAGTGTGGTGCCTCCCCCCACGCCACCACCGAATGTGGTTCCGGTGTCTTCCCCCAAGGCGGCAAAGAGCGAAAAGCCGATCACCGACCTGATCACGATGTTCCTCAAGGAGAAAGAGCGGAGCGGGCTGACCAACAAGACCGTCGAGGAGCTCAAGCGGGCATTGCGCTGGATGGTCGAGTTCTTCGGCCACGCCAAGGCCACGACGAGCTACACCAAGGCAGACATTGTCGAGTACAAGGCGATCCTATCCGAACTCCCCGCCCGCTGGCAGCTCCACTACCCGACGGCGACCATGCGCGAGGCCATTGAGCGGGGCAAGCAGGACGGGCACTCCACCATGGAAGTCCAGGCCCTAAACGGAAAGCGCCTGATGCCCATCGACCAATTCTTTCAATGGGCTGCCGACAACGCGTTCATTGAGAACAACCCGGCTCGCGGTGTCCGTCTCACCGTGTCGAAGGCACTGAAGACGGCGAAGAAGCGCGACGGTTTCTCCATCGAGCAGCTCAACGCCATGTTCCGGACCCCGACCTACACCGGGATGAAGTCTGCCTACCACTGGAAGGAACCGGGGCGCTATCTGCCCAAGGACGAGTGCTACTGGATACCCCTGGTGGCGCTGTTCACTGGCGGCAGACGACGGGAGATTTGCCAGCTACTGACGGCGGACGTTCGCGAGATCGACGGCATACCCTGCATCGACATCAACGAGGAAGGCACCAAGTCCACCAAGAACGCCCACTCGATTCGCACGATCCCGGTTCACCCCGAGTTGAAGCGCCTCGGTTTCCTCGAATACGTAAAGGCTCGGCGTAGTGCCAACAAGAAGGCACTGTTCGACGCCGCCCCCGGCAACAGCTGCACCTACGATCCGTTCGGCAAGTGGTTCTCCCGCTTCTTGGATACCATCGGCATCGACTCGAGGCGGTTGGTTTTCCACTCATTCCGCCACACCTTCGAGCAGGCAATGCTCGATGCCCAGATCGATTTCCGCTACGCCTGCTTCCTCGGCGGCCGCACCCTCGATCACTCCAGCAGCCAATACGTGACCCGACCACCGGCCCAGTCTCTGCTGGCCGAGCTGTCCAAGGTGTCATACCCCGGCCTCGATCTCAGCCATCTATATGTAATGGAGGCTGAACTTGCCCGGAGATAGCAAACTTGATATATCTAGGTGGTGCGTTGAGACGCTCGACCACCGCGTTGATGCTGAGCTTGCGGCCCTGGCACCTGATCTGCGGACACGCTTCGTCTGGATCGCCAATCTACTGTGCGAGCACGGCCCCCAACAGGTTCGGGAGCCCTATGTGAAGCCGCTGGGCGGCAAGCTCTGGGAAATGCGCATGAAGGGACGCGACGGGATCGCTCGTGCGGTCTATGTCGCGGCGGTTGGGAAACGGCTGGTCGTGCTACACGTTTTCGTGAAGAAGACCCAGAAAACGCCCCGTGCCGCCAAGGAGACAGCAATGCGCCGAGCTGAGGAGGCTGGACTGCTATGACCGACGTTCGGAAGCTCCACGAGGAATGGAACCAGGACCCCGCCTACCACGAAGCATACGAGGCATTGCGTCCCGAGTTCGAATTGGCGGGCGAGCTGATTGCCGCTCGCTCTCGCGCTGGACTGTCTCAGGCAGAGCTGGCAGAGCGCATGGGAACCACCCAGAGCGCTATCGCCCGCATGGAAGCTGGCCGCCACTGGCCCAGCCGCCGCACCCTCGAACGTCTCGCTGCTGCGACCGGCACACGGCTGGTATTCAAGCTGGTGGACGAGGCCAAGGCTGCGGTCTGAGCAGTCAGGCTGCACACCGTCCTATACCCTGCTCTCATGTTCGCTGTCAATAGTTTCGCGCAGGCGGCTTCGTCCTGGCTTGGCCCAGGCGCTGGATTTCAGAGATGCC
>NZ_LWQU01000046.1 GCF_001650635.1 Magnetospirillum moscoviense
AGGGGGGCATGATGGATGAGTCATTCCATCTTGAATCACGCTCACGCCCGCCTGTCCAGGCTATGTTAACGCCTATGAGGCCTGCGCCTCCCCCTTTCGCTTTGCGCGCGACGCTGGTACTGTTCGGTGCGGTGCAGGAAAGGGATGGATCGATGGCGGACGAGGTCGATTTCACGTCGTTGAAAGTTCTGGTGGTCGACGACCAAGAATTCGTCCGCACCATCGTCAAGAAAATGCTGCAGCAATTGGGTGTCCAGACGGTGCTGGAAGCCCAGGACGGCAACAGCGGCCTGGCCGCCGTGGTGCGCGACGCTCCCGATCTGGTGATCTGCGACGTGCAGATGCGGCCGATGGACGGCTTCGGCTTCATCAAGATGCTGCGGGCGACACCGGCCGTCAGCCATACCCCGGTGATCATGCTGACCGCCCATACCGACGCCGCGACCGTGGCGCGGGCCAAGGAACTCGACATCGGCGCCTTCCTGGCCAAGCCGATCCTGCCGCCGGCCCTGAAGGAAAAGATTGTCCGGGTCCTGGCGAAGTCATAGGCAGTCGTCGCTTTTTCCTTGCTTCTTTGCTTGGAAACCTTCATGTTCCGGGCGTCGAAGCTTGCCCGTCGACCGCTTGGCCGCTCCAACGGCCACCCCGGTCTTTCCCATCGGCCTTGGTTCGACTCCCTGCAACCGCCCGTCTTTCGGCCGATTTCGGCCTGCTCGGGCGTTTAGGAAAGGCGCCTCGTGGCTAAGGAAGACCTGATTGAGTTCGAGGGCGTGGTGGCGGAAGTGCTGCCCGATTCGCGATTCAAGGTGACGCTGGATAGCGGTCACGACATCATGGCCTATGCCTCGGGACGCATGAAGAAGAACCGCATCCGTATCCTGGCCGGTGACCGCGTGACCGTGGAAATGACGCCGTACGATTTGACCAAGGGCCGGATCAATTTCCGCCACAAGGACGAGCGCGCCGTTCCCACGGCCGGGCCTCGCCCGCAGACCCGCCGCCGCTAGACCAGATTGCGGCCGGTCGCCTGTTTGAAAGAGTTCCATGACCACTTTTGCTGAGCTCGGCCTGGCCGAGCCGTTGTTGTTCGCCCTCGAAGCCGAGGGCTATGCCACCCCCACCCCCATTCAGACCCAGGCCATCCCGCAATTGCTGGCCGGCCATGATGTTCTGGGCATCGCCCAGACCGGCACCGGCAAGACCGCTGCCTTCGCGCTGCCGATCCTCCATCGCCTGACCCTGGAAAAGCGCCGCGCCGCTCCGGGCACCGTGCGTGCCCTGATCCTGGTGCCGACCCGCGAGTTGGCGGTGCAGGTGGCCGACGGTTTCGGCACCTACGGCCGCAACATCCGCTATCGCCGCGCCATGGTGTTCGGCGGCGTCGGCCAGGGCCCGCAGGTGCGCGCCATGGCCGGTGGCCTGGACGTGCTGGTGGCCACCCCCGGCCGCCTGATCGACCTGTTGGACCAGGGCCACATCCGCCTGGACCAGGTCACCACCCTGGTCCTGGACGAAGCCGACCGCATGCTGGACATGGGCTTCATCCCGGCGGTGCGCAAAATCGCCTCGAAGCTGCCGGTTGGCCGCCAGACCCTGTTGTTCTCGGCCACCATGCCCAAGCCGATCGCCGATTTGGCCTCGTTCCTGCTGCGCGATCCGGTCCGCGTCGAAGTGACCCCGGTCGCCTCGACCGTCGACCGCATCGACCAGAAGGTGATGTTCGTAACGCGCGAGAACAAGCGCAACCTGCTGTTGGACGTGCTGCAGGGCAATTCGGTCAACCGCGCCATCGTCTTCACCCGCACCAAGCACGGCGCCAACCGCGTCGCAGAGCAATTGGCCAAGTCGGGCGTGACCGCCGACGCCATCCACGGCAACAAGAGCCAGAACGCCCGCCAACGCGCGCTGGAAGACTTCCGTAGCGGCAAGGTCCGCGCCCTGGTGGCGACCGACATCGCCGCCCGCGGTATCGATGTGGACGGCGTGACCCACGTCGTCAATTTCGAACTGCCGGTCGAACCGGAAAGCTATGTCCACCGCATCGGCCGCACCGCGCGCGCCGGCGCCGAGGGCATCGCCCTGTCGTTCTGCGACGCCGAGGAAGTGGCCTATCTGCGCCAGATCGAGAAGACCATCCGCCAGGCGGTTCCGGTCGAGCACGACCACGCCTGGCATGCCGAACCGATCGCCCGTCTGGCCACGGCGGCCGCCCGTCCCGGCGGCCCGGTTCCGCGCCCGCCGGTGCGCGGCCAGCAAAAGCCCCGCCCGCCGCAAGGCGCCAAGCCCCAGGGCGGCCACGGCGCCAAGCCGCACGGTGCCGCCCCGGGCGCCAAGCCCCACGGCGCCAAGGCCCATGCCCGCGGCCGCTGACGCGACCTGACCATCGGACATGAAGAAACCCCCGGGGCTGACCCCGGGGGTTTTCTTATACGCCTATCCCGGCTTCTTGGCCGCAGGGGGCGGGGGCGGCGGGATTTCTTCTTCCCAGCGCATCGGACAAGACGGTGCCTGGCGATCGCGCCAATCCTTGGCCAGAACCTGGCGGATTTCGTTGGTCAGGCGCCCCTTGGCGTCGCGGGCGACCTTGCGCAGCACATAGGCCTGGACCGGGGTGTGATTGCTGGCGAAGCGGAACGAGCCGCGCACCGAATGGAAATCGGCGCGGCGAAGGGCGGCGCGCAGGGCATCGGGATCGGCGGTGCGCCCGCC
>NZ_LWQU01000047.1 GCF_001650635.1 Magnetospirillum moscoviense
ACGAGAACGGCAGCAGGCTATCGTCAGTCATGGCGGGTGTGGCGCTTTCAGCCTTGGCGAAGATGATGTTTGAACACCAAAATCTTACGCCGCATCAGGACGTTACGCTACATCCGCCAGCAAAACTCCGTGTCCCGGTGAATAAGACGGGTTAGGATAGATGAAACTGAATTACATCGAAGCCGGCCAGGGCCGGCCGCTGGTCATCTTGCATGGGCTGCTGGGCTCGGCCCGCAATTGGGGCGGCGTAGCAGGGGCCTTGGCCAGCCATCATCGGGTTGTGGCGGTGGACATGCCCAATCACGGCGCCTCGCCGTGGTCGGAAGTGATGGATTATCCGTTCATGGCCCGCGAGGTGGCAGCCTTCATCGAGAACAGCTTCGGCTCTCCCGTCGATCTGGTCGGCCATTCCATGGGCGGCAAGGCGGCGATGGTGCTGGCCCTGACCCGGCCCGAACTGGTCCATCGGCTGGTGGTGGTCGATATCGCCCCGGTGCGCTATGCCCACACCTTCGCCCCCTATATCAAGGCGATGCGGGCCGCCCCGGTCGGCACCGCCACCCGCCGCGGCGAGGTCGAGGAAGCGCTGCGCGCCATCATCCCCGATGCCGGCGTGCGGGCCTTCCTGATGCAGAACCTGGAAGGCCAGCCCGGTTCCTACCGCTGGCGGGCCAATCTGGCGACGTTAGGGGCGGCGATGGACGATATCCTGGACTTCCCGCCCTTTGCCGACGGCACCACTTACGGCGGCCCGGCGCTGTTCCTGCATGGCGATCGGTCGGATTATGTGCTGCCGGCGCACGAGGACGTGATCGCCAGCCTGTTCCCCCGGGCCGAATGGCAGGTGATCGAGGGTGCCGGCCACTGGGTCCATGCCGATCAGCCGGCAGCCTTCATCCAGGCCCTGGCCGCCTTCATCCAGAGATAAGATCCAGGACCGTTTGCAAGGCCTGGGGCAGGGCGGCCTCGACCGCCGGACTTAAGGCCTCGCCGCGCGCGAGGTCGGCCGCTTCGATGCCGATTATTGTCAGCGATGGCGGCAGCCGGCCCAGGCGGCGCGCCAGTTCAATCCCTTCCGCCACCCCGAACAGATGGCTGCCCGTGGGGAACAGGCCGGCGGGCAGGGGATTGTTCGCGTCCCACTGGCGGATGGTGCCGGGGGCAGCGCCCGAGATGGTGGCGTCGATCAGGATGACGCGGTCAGCCCCGCTCCACAGCTCCATCAGGCCGGTGCCTTCGCCGTGATGGGTAATGGCGGTGACGTCGGCGAGGTGTCGGGCCGCGACCAGCTCGGCCAGTTTCGGCCCGATCCCGTCATCGGTGCGAAAGGAATGGCCGATCCCGATGACCAGGATGGCGCTCACTCGGCGAACCAGCGGGCGAAGAAGGTGTCGTCGGCCTCGGTGCGTAAGCCCATGGTCGGGCGGCCATCTTCATCGATCAGGCCCATCTGGTCCAGCCAACGCACGATCTTCTTGAAATGGGCGACATTGTGCAGGCTGGTGCCGCCTTCCATCCAGTTCTGTTCCAGGAAGGCCAGCACCGCCGGCTGACCCAGCTCGGCCTCCCACAGGATGCCGAGAAGCGAGCACAAGGCCTCCTCGACGTCGCGCTCGGGGCAGAACAGGGTCTGGACGGCGTCGGCCTCGGGCCTTTTGCCGCTTTCCGGGCCGCAGCCCAGGCCGAAATCCAGCACGGCACGCCGCTCGGGCGAGGCGCATTGATAATGCGCCACCTCGTGGATCAGCACGCTGGGCTCCATTTGGATGGCGACGTTGGTGCCGTCCCAGGTGAACCAGGACTTGGGATCGACGTCCAGGATGCCGAAGCCGAAACGGCGGCACAGTTCGACGGCGTCGGCATGATGGGTGCTGTCGGTGGACAGCGTCATCAACGAGCCTTCCGGGATCAGCGCGGTGACCCGGTCGAACACCTTGGCGGCCAGCGGCAGATCGGCCAGGGCGGCGCGGAAGGCCGGCAGCAAGGGCGCCAGGGCGTCGTGGTCGATCGGGGTCAGGATCATCGAGGGGCCTTGGGAATGGCGGAAAACCGCGCAGGACATAGCATTTTTTCCGGGCGTGCCGCAACCGCCGGAAATATTTTGCGAATTGAAATTAAAATCGTTTTGACAATGGCCGAGGTGGGCGATAGGTTAATTGACAGATGTTGGCCTCCCCGAGGTCAGCCTCCCTCTCTAAGACAACTTCCCCGCCGTCCACCTTCCCCCCTTGGTGGACGGCAATTTTTTTGTGCGCGGGGATGAGGGAGACGGTCGCCGAGGCGACCTGCGGCGGGATGGCGGGCTGCCGAAGATATCGATTCCCTAGTGTGCTGTTAGGGCGATTTGCGCTGCCGAGAAGCTGATCGCGATGTTGATGCAACTGCTGGGGCGATGCATTGGAATAACTTGTATGCGATAGCCGCGCGCATTGTGATGTATAACGCTTGTTGGTTGACAATGCGATGTGGTGGTGCATAGTCATCTAAAGTGATTGAACGAAACCGCTGGCGCGGTATTGGAGCCTGATGTGACGTCGAAGGCTCCCGTCTGACAGGGTTGGTTTCCCGACCACCCTACAGACAGGAGGCCCCCGATGGCCGAATTGAGCCCTCTGCGTCGCCGCATGATCGAGGACATGACGGTCCGCAATC
>NZ_LWQU01000048.1 GCF_001650635.1 Magnetospirillum moscoviense
CGCGACGGCGCGCAAGGCCGAGTTGAAGGCCCGCTTCGACCGCATCTTCAAACGCAGCACCGGCTTCGCCACGCTGGGCCGCCTGCTGGCGCGCCTTCACGCCAACCGGGACGGCAACGGCGTCGGCCCCGATGCCCAGGTGGCAGTGGTGGTGCCCGCTTTCGTCTATACCGCCGAGCACGCCACCATGCTCGCAGCCCTGTGCAATGCCTTGACGGGTCAGACCCGGGCGCACCGGCTCATCGTGGTCGATGATGGCTCTTCCCAACCTATCCACCTGCCCGACCCGGTGAAGGTCCATCGGCTGGAGGGCAATCGCGGCCCGGCGGCAACCCGCAACCGGGGCATCGCGCTTGCCATCGCCGACGGAGCGGAGATCATCGCTCTCACCGACTCCGATTGCCGCCCGCAGCCCGGTTGGCTGGAGGCCCTGGTTGCCGCTTTCTTGGAAAATCCGCAGGCGCACTTGCTGTCAGGGATGACCCAATCCCGTGATCGCTGCTGGCTGGGGCGTTATCATGACCGCAACGGCACCCTGAACGGGCGCCGGCTGACAGAGGGCGGTGGTCTCCTCTACGGGCCCACCTGCAACATGGCGGGCTGTCGGGCGGTGTTCGAGGCGCTCCGCTTTGACGAAGCCTTTCCCAGCGCTGCGGCCGAGGACATAGAATTCTGTTACCGCGCCAATCGCCTCGGCTACCGCATCGCCCATTGCGCGAATGCGGTGGTAGAGCATGATTTCGGCTACGACCAACTGCCGCCTCACCGCGCCTGGGCCCGCTTTTACCGGCAGTTCCGCCGCTACGCCGACGGCGAACCGCTGCTGCTTGAGCGCCATCCCGACTATCTGGCTGCCTTCACCGGCTCGGTGGAAATCCCGGTCGCCCGAGCGCATAGCGAGCCCAGCCTCACGGCGAGGGCAGCGGAGGGCGCCACGGCCTGAGCCCTATTTCTCAGCCATTCCCATGGCAACGAGGATCTTCATGGTGTTCTCCAGCTGCAACGCGGTCATCTGCCCAGGCTCAACAGCCGCCGCTGCTCCGTCCAGTCCGCCGGGAACGGCTCCAGCAGCGCCCGCAGCCCCTCGGTTCGGAGCGCGATGTGGACACCGTCGGTGGAGATATCGACCCGTTCCACCAGAAGCTGGACAATGCGGGTCTGCTCGGCGGGGAACAGTTCGTCCCAGAGAGGATCAAGCTGGCCCAGAGCGGCGGCGACGTCCTTCTCCGTCATGGCCTCGCCCTCGGCGTGGACGCTTTTCCAGGTGCGGGCCACCATCTCCGGGGTGCGCAGCAGCGAGCGCAATTGGTCGATCACGGCATTTTCTACCTGCGCGGCAGGGACGCGGCCAACCGGACAGGCGTCAGGGCCTTCCTTGATCACGTTGGTGGTGACGTAGTAGCGGTACAGCCGCCCCTTCTTGCGGGTGTGGGAGGGCGTCATCGCCCGACCGCCGGGGGCAAAGATCAGCCCCTTCAGCAGGGCCGGTGTCTGCACCCGGGTGCGGTTGGCGCGGACGCAGGAGGAGACCTCGGTGATGGAGCGGACCTTGTCCCATAGGGCCTGATCGATGATCGGCTGATGCTCGCCGTCATAGGCGACGCCCTTGTGGACCGCCTTGCCGATATAGAGCGGATTGGCCAGCATCTTGTAGAGGCCGCCCTTGTCCAGCTTCTTGCCACGGCGCGAGATGCCCTGGTCTGCAAGTTCCTTCACCAGCAGGGTGGCGGACCCGACGCGGATGAACCGATCGAAGATCATGCGGACAATGACGGCTTCTTCCTCCACCACCAGCAGCTTGCGGTCGGCGCAGCGATAACCGAAGGGCAACGGCCCGCCCATCCAGATTCCTTTGCGCCGAGAAGCTGCCACCTTGTCGCGGACGCGCTCACCGATCACCTCACGCTCGAACTGGGCGAAGGACAGCAAGATGTTCAGCGTCAACCGCCCCATGCTGGTGGTGGTATTGAACGACTGGGTGATGCTGACGAAGGTGACGTCGTTGCGGTCATTCGTGAAGGGCTTCGTCGCCGCTGGCAGGAGGAGTCCCAGCGGAGCGATCTTCCTGACCTCGATCAATTCCACGTCCTCCGACCGTCCCGTTTCCACGATGGAGAGGTGGATGGCACGGTTTCCGCCCTCCATCGAAATCTGAGGGATCATATCGGGGCCGATGCTGACATCGTCATGGGGGTCGTCGTCGCTGGCGAAAGCCAGCGTGAAATCGCGGATCGGATGGGGATCAGTTACGAGGCGGTGAGGAAGCGGTATCAGCGGGCATTACGGCATCTTCGTGATGCGCTGAAAAAAAATTGATGATGGCTGTCCCAATTCCGTGGGCGGACCCGCGTTTCTCATATGACTGGCCCACATAGGCGGCCATGCGATGAGGAAGCAACGCCCATGGACACAGGTTCTGCTGCTGGCCCGCGAGATGGGCATGCTGAAGATGGGCACGGTGGGTCTGGACGGGACGAAAATCCACGCCAACGCCAGCCGC
>NZ_LWQU01000049.1 GCF_001650635.1 Magnetospirillum moscoviense
AGGGGGGCATGATGGATGAGTCATTCCATCTTGAATCACGCTCACGCCCGCCTGTCCAGGCTATGTTAACGCCTATGAGGCCGCACCCAAGGGGGCGCGGCCCGTCGTCCTGCGCCGCCGTCCTATGCCGTTTCCACCAGCACCAGTTCCGCTTCCTCGGTCGCGGTCAGCGTCAGCGTCGTCTCGCCGGTGACGGCGATTCCGTCGCGCGGGCCCAGGGTGATGTCGCTCACCGTGACCGCGCCACGCGCCACCACCAGATAGGCATGGGGCAGGACCAGCGGCCGGGCGATCGTCGTGCCGGCATCAAGGGTGCCGCCCAGCACGCGGGCATCTTGGTGGATGATGGGAACATCGCCGTCGGATGGCAGGCCCGAGGCCAGGATGTCGAAGCGCCCGTGCGAGCGGGGGAATTGCCGGGTCTCCCAGCGCGGGGCCACGCCCTGGCGGCGCGGCATGATCCAAATCTGGAACAAGGTGGTGGGCTGGTCTTCAAGATTGTATTCGGCATGGCGGATGCCTAAGCCAGCGCTCATCACCTGCACCTGGCCGGCCTCGGTGCGGCCGCGATTGCCCAGCGAATCCTCGTGGGTGATGGCGCCTTGGCGGATATAGGTGACGATCTCCATGTCGCGATGGCCGTGCGGCGCAAAGCCGGTCCCCGCCCGGATGGTGTCGTCGTTCCACACCCTCAGCGCGCCAAGCCCCATGCGGTCGGGATCGGCATAGTCAGCGAAGCTGAAATGATAATGGGCGTCCAGCCAGTCGTTGGCGAAGGTGCCCAGTTCGGTGAACGGTCGGTATTCCAGCATCGGGACGACTTTCGCATTTTCGGTTCCGCTGATATGGGCGTGCCCGGCTGCTTGGACAAGCGTCACTTTGACGCGCTATAGTCTATGGATATGGATCGGGGGAAGGGGGATCTGCGGTGCAGTGGCTGAAGGGCATGGTAGCCGAGGGGCCGTTTCCGCCCCGGCGGGCGACGATTTATCGGGCGCTGTTGATGGCGTCGATCATGCTGTCGACCATGGTCGCCGCTCTCGATACCGTCCCGGACATGTGGGGCGAGTATTATGGCGCCTCGCGCCTGCTGCTCAGCCTGACCCTGGCGGTGCTGACCTTCGACTATCTGGTGCGGCTGTGGCAGGCCTGGGATTCGGGGACCGAGGACAAGCCGGTGCGGTCGATGCTGGCTTACGCCACCAGTCCCTATGGCATCTTCGACTTCCTGGCGGTGGTTCCCTTCCTGGTGGGCGAGGCGCTGGGCCTGCCGCGCGACGGCGAAACCATCTTCGGCATCATCCGATTCCTGAAGCTGGCCCGCTATTCGCCGGCGCTCGAGACCCTGGGCGCGGTGATGATGGCCGAGTTCCGGCCGCTGATGAGCGCGCTGTTCATCATGGTGCTGCTGATCGTCTCGACCTCGGCCCTGCTTTACTTCGTCGAACGCGACGTCAATCCCAGCTTCGCCAGCGTGCCCCATGCGATGTGGTGGAGCGTGGTGACCCTGGCCACCCTGGGCTATGGCGACGTGGTGCCGGCCACCGCCCTGGGCAAGGTGTTCGGCGGCGTGGTGGCGATATTGGGGCTATGCATGTTCGCGCTGCCGGCCTCGATCCTGGCCTCGGGCTTCACCGAGGAAATGCGCCGGCAAAGCTTCGTCTCGACCTGGCATCTAGTGGCCAAGGTGCCGTTCTTCGCCAAGCTGCAGGCCAACCAGATCGCCGAGGTGGCGTCGCTTCTGAAGGTCTATCGCGCCGTCAAGGGCGAGGTGCTGATGCGCGAAGGCGATCTGGGCGAATGCATGTACTTCCTGGTCAACGGCCAGGTCGAGGTGCTGGGCCGGACCGGGACCTTCCTGTTGAAGCAGGGCGACTTCTTCGGCGAGATCGCCCTGTTGGAGCAGCGTCCGCGCACCGCCACCGTGCGGGCCGCCACCCGCTGCCAGCTGTTGATCCTGGATGCGCGCGAGTTCCACAAATTCGTGTCGGCCTATCCCAACCTGCTGGATGCCATCTGGGAGATCGCCCGCTCGCGCATGGCGGTCAAGGACCCGGCCAACCCCTCGGACGAGACATGACCGAGCCCAAGCTGAAGGCCAAGCTGTTCGTCCATGCCGCCATCCGCCGCTGTTCGGCCCAGGCCATTCCGGTGGTGGTAGCCAAACGCGGCGACGAGGATGCCGGCACCATCCTGGTGCGGGTCTATCGCGGCGGCGGGCTTTACGACATCTGGTCACAGGCCCGCGACGCCAAGGGCACGCTGGGTTGGCTGAAGGCCAGCGGCGCCGAGCCGGTGCCCGAGGACCGCGCCGAATCCTATGTCACGCGGGCCCGTGACGTCGATTGGGATCTGTGGGTGCTGGACGTCGACAGTCTGGACGGCACCGTGCCCTTCATCGACCATGTGATACCGGCCAACCTTTGATGTGACTCGTTGGCCGGTATCGTGGCGCCATTGCGGCGGCGGCCAAGCCCGCGGATGCG
>NZ_LWQU01000050.1 GCF_001650635.1 Magnetospirillum moscoviense
GCCGCCGCTCGGCCATTGCCGCAACGACGCGCCCAGACTCGAAGTTCCGCCGCCGTCATCTTTTCCGATATCTTGAGCCTACCGAACATGGTTCCCCCTGTATCTGGTGGAACCCCAGTGATTCATGGTTGCCGCTGGTTGGCAAGCCCCGCCGAGTCAGATCGAGCGTTCGCCGGTATTATAGGCCACCGGGATCTCGATGACCTTGAGGTCGGGGCGATCCTTCTCGACATGGGTCTTGAACAGGCGGACATCGTCCTCGCTGGTGGTGGCGGCAAACAGCATCACCAGATTGTTCAGGGCGTCGTACAGGTTCTCGGGCTTCTTGACCTGCTTGATGTCAAGGATGCGGCTGCCCCACACCTCTTCCAGGTCGGGATGGTTGGTCAGCAGATCCTGGAAGTTGACGGTATCGACGGTGGCGCCCTCGCAATAGGTCTTGTCGCCGATCGTCACCGGGTCCTCGATATAGGGCAGCGCCGAGCAGGCGCACAGGGTTTCGGCCCGGATCTTCTGGTATTTGGGATTGAGGTTGGAAAACAGCTCGAGCCGGTCGTCGGTTAGATTATAGGCGTTGTGGTAGATGGTGGGCCGCCCCGGCTCGCTTAAGCGGCTAAAGTCGATCTGGGCCAGGAAGGCGCTGTCGGGGTAATAGATGCGCGACAGGCCCTTGGTCTCGCTCTTGTAGATCAGGCTGGTCAGGAAGCGCGACCACGGATTGACCGCCAGGATCTGGTTCAACACCAAAGTGTTGACGTTGGCCATCGACCATTGGCGGGGGTCCGAGGCGAAACGCAAAATCTCCTGCCAGGCCTCAAGGATCGCCTCGGGCACCACCAGATTGTGGTAGCTGGCCGGATTGAGCATGAACGACACCGAGTTGCGCAGGCTGGCCTCGAAATCGGGCGCGAAGGCGGCGGCGACCGGGAAACGGTCATAGACATTGTCGGGACGGAAGATGCCGCGAAAGAACTTCTCGGCGACCTCCGCCTCGTGGCCGATATCGGCCTGATTCCACACGATGCCCAGCCACGCGCCGATGCACGACAGCGTCCACACGTCGAAGCGGATATCGGGCTCCTGGTGCAGGCGCTTCAGCGCGCCCAGGCTGATTCCCACCGCCGGCCCACCGCCAGCCAACGCAATCGCACGCTTCATAACCAACCCCCGTCTGCGCACTTCTACTTGGGCATGTAGTCAGCAAGCTATTCAGTCGCAACGCCTGCAGTGGTATGGGGTCATATGCCCGTTGGGCTAGATCAATCCGCGATCAGATAGGTGACCATCAGGCCACCCAGGATGGCGATCAGCATGCCGGAAAAGAAGCCGCGCCAGCCCTTGTCGGCCCGGCGCAGGTCCAGGAAATGGTCCAGCACGGCGCGCGCCTTGAAGTATGACGCCACCAAGGCGATGGCGGCGGCCACCAGTCCGGCTTCGGTGTGGCCGAAGACAAGCACGGCGGTCAAGGACACCAGGGTCAGCCCGACCAGCAGTGCCCAGGCACGGACCAGACGGCGGCTCCACTCGGCTTGGCTTTCGGCATTGGTCATCAGCGCACCAGATAGACGATGGGGAACAAGATCAGCCAGATCAGGTCGACCATGTGCCAGAAGGCCGCCCCGGTTTCCAGATTGTCGACCGAATTGCGCCAGCCGACGATGGCCAGCACCACCAGGCCCATCACCACATGCAGGGCGTGGAAGCCGGTCATCAGATAGAACAGGGTGAAGAAGGTGTTGGTCTCGATGTCGATTCCATGGGCCGCCTTGTCGGCATATTCGACGCCCTTGACCACCAGGAAGGCGAATCCCAGCACGCCCGCCGCCAGCAGCCAGCGGCGCGACGCCGCCCCTTGGCCGGCGTGCCCGGCCTGCACCGCCTTGGCCGCCAGCCAACCGCTGGTGACCAGGATCAGGGTGTTGAGCCCGCCCAGACGCAAATCCAGCATCTCCTGGCCGGCGCGGAACATCTCGACATCCAGGATGCGGGCGGCGCCGAAACCCAGGAAGAAGGCGCCGAACACCAGCAACTCGCTGATGATCAGCACCCACATGATGGGATTGCCGGGCAGGTTGGACAAAGCGCCCCATTCCCGGGCCGCCGCATCGGGCGATGATGTGGTGTCGGTCATGGCGCCACCCTAGAAGACGGCCATTCCCGACCCATTGATTGCGGTCAAGCGCATCAGGAATGGCTGATATGCCCAACCGGGAGTAGCCAGCCGAAGCCGTTCGGCGCACCATCGCCCAATGTCCCGAGGACGGCAGGGGGGGGGAACCATCATAGGCGTTAACATAGCCTGGACAGGCGGGCGTGAGCGTGATTCAAGATGGAATGACTCATCCATCATGCCCCCCT
>NZ_LWQU01000051.1 GCF_001650635.1 Magnetospirillum moscoviense
AATGCTTCAACATTGAGCGCCGGCTTGGCCATGCCCAACAGAATCATGAACCCGTCAGGGATTCAATCAAATGTGAGCCGTGCGCCAAGGGGCGCCCGGACTTTTGCCCCAGTTACATGATATCCTCCCAACCCTCTGATTTAGCGAAGAGCTTCCAGGATCGGATCGTCTTCGCCGCGCGAGCGCCTAGCTTTTTTAGAGCGTTTGACCGTGCTGGTAGGCTTACTCGTTTTCACACTCGACCATGTCGCCGTTGTTCGTGACAAAACGCTCCAAAGCTTGAGAAATAGACTTTCCCGACCATCCCAAAGGGTGGTGGTTTGCTTGTGATACTGAACCTGGGACATCTGTGGGCTGGGGTGTAGATGGGCCGAGGAGCTTTCTGCGCCAACGCTCATGCCCGATTGGTGTGGTGAGTTATCCGCCACCTTATCCACAATTTGGTCCAGCGGGCTGGCGGCGATCATCAGATCCGCGACTAAATCAATGTCCCAATCTGAGTTCCAGGCCGCCCCGGCTTTAGCCACCTCCAGATGAAGTGACAGCATGGCGAAGCTCTTCTCGGAAACCTCGGTCAGACTGTCCGTCCATCCCTCCGTTTCCCCATAAAGTAGGGCCGCTTCAAACGCCGTCGCAAAGCATGCCAAATCCGTCAGGGCGAGGACGGTTGCACCATTGGCCATGAAACGAATGATGCTACTTGGTGGGCTTTCGAGATGGGCAATTGTTGATGAACGGTATGCACTCAGACCAGCTTCAACCTTGGGCATGAGGGCGAGGCATTCTTCAATGAATGTGCCTCGATCCCCACGCTCTACGTCGTTGTCTTTACGCTCCGATGGGGGCGTGACAATGCTTGAACACGCAGCAGCGCAGGGTATTTCACCTGATGCATTGGAACAGGGACTTGCCCGCTTTCGGCCTTTTTTAGGGACATCAGTCACAGACCAACGCCCTCCTGTTCATGCCGAGCTTACGCCGCACGAAGTGTGAACACGTAAGGGGCAAGCATATCGTCTTGCCTAAGCCGTCACTGCGTCCGAGATCGCGTCATCAACCTCGGATGCTGCCGAAGTGGTCCGGGCCTTGCGGTAGCGGTAAATGCCGTAACCGGCTGCGGCGATGACGCCACCCAGGATGACAGGACCAGCCGCGCCGAGTCCCAAGCCAAGGCCCAAGCTCATGCCGGTACCAGTCCATAGAGTGCCGACAGCAGCGGCACCCTTGGTGGCGGCGCCAGCAGCGGCACCCTTGGCAACCGAACCCGCCACAGCAGTTTTACCGGCGGTCTGCAATGCCACAGTCTGCATGGCACCCTTGGCGGCGATTGCGGTTCCGGCCGCGCCCTTGGCGGCGACACCAGTCACAGGATTGAGAACCAGGAACTTGCTCGTCGTACCGGCCATCATCGGAGATTCGCCAATAGCGAAGGTCTTGCCGACCAGCCACGGCATTTGCCCAGCACCATGTTGAACCTTGAGGACCACCAGATCCTTCATGGTGGCAGCGGTTTCACCAACGGGCTGAAGGAAGAGCCAATTGGCGGCTCCATTCCCAGCGGCAGTGGTCTTCGCCACCATGAAAGTCTTGCCGGTCATCATCTGGACCTGCCCGGCCTGTCTTGCGCCTTCGAGCTTCATCATGATCATGCCGTTCCCGCCGCCCTGGGTGGCGGCAGCAGTCAGACCACCAGCACCGGCAGCGCCAGCAGCAACGGCAGCGCCCTTTGCTGCGACACCGGCTTTGGGGCACAGCACAAGCCATTTGCTCACGCCATCGGCAACGAGGGGGGCTTTTCCGATGGTAACGGTATTGCCCACCATCCCCGACAACTGCGCAACCTGACGGGCACCTTCCAGTTTGAGGGCGACGGCCCCTTTTCCAGCGGTAGCGCCTGCAGGGTTCAGGAACAACCAGTGTCCCATTCCATTTCCAGCCGCAGTAACTTGGCCGACCGTGTAGGAATTTCCGGTCATCGACGACAGGAGAGCTGCCTGTGTGGTTCCCTCGACCTTGGCCATGATCATTTGGTCAAGCATGCCAACAGCTCCCTAAACAATGACGCAGAGCGACAAACCGTTCTGCTGAAGATACCCCGAGTCCCTCTGTGCCAATGATCCTTGCCACAAACTCCCTGCGTGGAGTTGAGTGAGCAAGGATCAGAGGAAAGCGGCCATG
>NZ_LWQU01000052.1 GCF_001650635.1 Magnetospirillum moscoviense
CCGCCCGCACTGTCTCCATCCGCCTTGCCCTTGAAGATGGCGAGGTGTTCCGCCGCGCCCTTATGCAATTGGGTGAGGATGGCCGCCGGGCGCTGGAGCGGATCGAGCGGGCGGCGCAGCCGGCCTCGAAGGCGCTGCTGGCGATCAACGAGGTCGGCCAGGGCGTGCGCGGCGTGGTCGAGGGCATGGCCGGGCGGATGGGCCTGTTCGGCGATGCGCTGATGGCCACCGGGCGCACCGGTCTGATCGCCGCGGCAGCGGTGGGCGCTGTCGGCGCCGCCCTGGTGCAGGGCGTGCGCGAGATGGAATCCGCCGACCAGTCGCTGCGCCGGCTGGAGGCGGTGCTGAAGGCGACCGGCGCCGCCTCGGGGCTGACCGCCGGGCAATTGGCGGCGCTGGCCGACGAGATGGAAACCGGCACGCTCGCCACCGCCGAGGGCGTGATGGATGCGTCCGCCGTCATGGCGACCTTCCGCTCGGTCTCGGGCGACACCTTCACCCGCGCCATCCGGCTGGCCCAGGATCTGTCGGCGGTGTTCCGCCAGGATCTGTCGTCCTCGGCCACCCAACTGGGCAAGGCGCTGGAGGATCCCATCGAGGGCATCTCGGCGCTGAAGCGGGTCGGCGTGTCGTTCTCGGCCACCCAGAAGGAGGTGATCCGCTCGCTGGTCGAGACCGGCGACGTCGCCGGTGCCCAAAGGATCGTACTCGACGCCCTGGAGCAACAGGTCGGCGGCGCGGGGGCGGCGGAAGCGGCCGGTCTGACCGGTGCCGCCCACCATCTTGCCGCCGCCTGGGGCAACCTGCTGGAAGAAATCGCCCGCACCAGCACGGTCGGACGCGGCGCGCAAGGCGTGCTGCACGATCTGACCGGCATGGTCGATGGCATCCGCGACCTGCTGAAGGGCCCCGACATCGCAGCAGGGGTGGCGGTCAAGAGCCGGCAACTGGTCGATGTCGAGGGCCGGATCGCCGAATATCAGGGCATCGGCGTCACCGGCCGCCGCATGGCGGAGCTGCGCCAGCAGGCCGACTTGCTCCGCCGCGACATCGACGCCCTGGTCGAAAGGGGCCGCACCGAGGTGGCGGCGTTCGAAGCCGAGCGTGGTCTAGCCGAATCCGGTCGCCAGGCGGCCGAGCGCGAGCGCAATGCCGAGGCGATGGCGGTGCGGCTGAAAGCACTGGAGGAGGAGAAGGTCAAGGCGGCCACCGATGCCGCCGGCAAGATCGCCGCCATCGAGACCCAACTGGCCCGCGACATCGAAGCGGCCAGGACGAAGGCATCGCTGCCGTGAGTCCACGCGGGTGATGTCGACCGCGAAATCGGCCTGCTGCGGCAGGTGGCGGCACGGAAGGTCGAAGCCATCGAGAAGCCGCTGGCCGAGGCCCGCCTCCGTTCTGCCGAGCAGACCCGCAAGGTGCTGGACGATCTTCAGCGCGAGCTTTCCGCCCCCTGGCAGCCACGGCAAGCCGCCGTCGACCAGTCGGTGTCGCGACTGCCCAAGGAGGCGTCCGCCACCGACCGCGCCGAAGCCGCCCGTCTGGCCGGGGAACTGTTCGACCAGAAGCAGGCGCTCGACGAATTGCAGCGGGCGCTGAAGGAGGAAGCCGACGCCCGGGCGCGGGGCAAGGAACTGGTCCGCCAGCACCGCACCGCCGAGCAGGAATACGCCGACACATTGCGCGAGTTGAACGGCCTTCTGGCCCAGGGCGCGCTCGATGCCGACACCCATGCTCGCGCCATCGAGGAGGCCGAGAAGCGCAAGCTGGCGGCATCCAGGGAATGGTCGGACGGCGCCAAGCGGGCGTTGGCCGCCTATGTCGAGGACTCGTCCGATGCCGCCCGTGGTGCCGAGCGTGCCGTCACCGGCATGCTGAAATCCAGCGAGGATGCCTTCGTCAAATGGGCCACCACCGGCAAACTGGCGGCGGGCGACCTGTTCAACACCCTGGCCGAGGAAGCCTTGCGTGCCGCCTGGCGCATGGCGGTGGTGATGCCGAT
>NZ_LWQU01000053.1 GCF_001650635.1 Magnetospirillum moscoviense
GATTGCGGACCGTCATGTCCTCGATCATGCGGCGACGCAGAGGGCTCAATTCGGCCATCGGGGGCCTCCTGTCTGTAGGGTGGTCGGGAAACCAACCCTGTCAGACGGGAGCCTTCGACGTCACATCAGGCTCCAATACCGCGCCAGCGGTTTCGTTCAATCAACGGTTCCACCAGCGCCCATTCTTCATCCGTCAAGTCGCTGGGATAGCGGAGGCCGCGCCGCTCATAGACACGCCGGTTCTCCTTCGTCCACATGCTGCCCCCCCGATTCGTCTGGAGAGCTATGGAATCACAACTGATTCATCGGACTCAAGAACCTTCCGGACGGGCTCTTACGCCGCATCAGGACGTTATGCTACATCCGCCAGCAAAACTCCGTGTCCCGGTGAATAAGACGGGCTAGCCTGGTCGGATGAATGCTTTGCGCCCAATCCAGCCAGTCGGTCGCCAGAACAATTTCCGGATTCCAGAGCAACCAGAGCCGGGCCGATACTTTGCCTGGGATTCCGCTTGAATGGCGAGGAGGTGGTGATGGAGGCAGCCAATGCCGAACGCCTTCTAAAACCCTATGAGGTGAGTTTTCGTTGATTTACTTCTACAGTCACATGCACAAGTTCCTCGTGTACCCCCAACTGCCGTCGGAATTCTTCGGGGCTGGCTTGGCCGTCAACGGCCAAGGCCAGGATGCACGCATACTTTCCCTTGCCAACGCGCCAGACATGAAGGTCGGTGACATCCGCCTTGATCGGGCTGGCTTCGATGACCTCGTGTATTTCCGCCACTACCGGAGCATCCATCTCGGCATCAAGTAGCACCCGCCCTGTATCGCGCATTAGTCCAAAGGCCCAAGCCGAAACCAAACCGGCCCCGGCAATGCCCATCAGGGGGTCAAGCCAATCGGCACCCCAGAACTTGCCGCCTATCAAGGCGAAGATAGCCAATACTGAAGTCGCCGCGTCCGCCACCACATGAATGTATGCAGAGCGCAGGTTCATGTCGTGATGATGCCCATGGTGATGTTCATGCCCATGCCCATGCCCATGCCCATGGCCATCCTTTAGCAACCAGGCGCACAGCACGTTGACGAACAATCCGACCGCCGCTATCGCAATGGCTTGGTCGTAATGAATGGGAATCGGAGAAATTAGGCGCTCCACTGACTGGTAGAGCATCACGGCCGCCACTCCGACGAGAATAATCGCACTGGTATAGCCCCCCAACACCTCTATCTTCCAAGTGCCAAAAGAAAACCGTTTGTCTTGGGCGTAGCGCCTTGCCGCGCCATAAGCCATCAAGGACAAACCCAAGGCCAAGGCGTGCGAGCTCATGTGCCAGCCATCTGCCAACAGCGCCATGGAATTGAATATCCAGCCACCGCATATTTCGGCCACCATCATGATGATGGTCAGTACCACCGCCCAGCGGGTATTGCGTTCCGCTAACGGGTTTCCTTCGTCAAAAACGTGAGTATGATACCAATGCTCGGACGAAGTCGTAGGGCACATGCGCCGTCTCCTCAGGCTGGTCGCCGGATACCCTACCCCAGTATAGTTTTTGGTCGAACAGGTCAAGTGAATGGCGCATACCATCAAGGACAAAAGTAAGCTCTTAACCCGCGTGAGGCGGGTTAAGGGGCAGACCGAGGCACTGGAAAAAGCCCTAGAGCAGGAGAAGGATTGCTCTGCCATATTGCAGCAGATCGCCGCGATAAGAGGGGCTGTAAGCGGTTTGATGACCGAAGTGCTGGAGGGGCATCTGCGGGAGCATCTGAACTCGACCACCCTGCCGCCAGAGCAGCGGGAGGCGGATTTGGAGCAGGTAATCTCCACCCTACGCACCTATCTCAAATAGTGGTGACAGTTGCTTCGGCTTCCGTTGCCCTCTCCCCTCTGTGCCAATGATCCTTGCCACAAACTCCCTGCGTGGAGTTGAGTGAGCAAGGATCAGAGGAAAGCGGCCATG
>NZ_LWQU01000054.1 GCF_001650635.1 Magnetospirillum moscoviense
GCGGAAAGCTTGCTTGAGCACGGGGTTTCCAAACAAAATCGGGGAAAAGTACACCGAGGCGAAGCCGAGGGACTTTTTCATGGGGAACGGTTCAGCAACCGGCCGAATTCGGCGGCCGGTACCGCCTTGCTGTAGAGGAATCCCTGGGCCTCGATGCAACCCTCGGCCCGCAGGAAGTCGCGCTGGCGCTCGGTCTCGACCCCTTCGGCGATCACCGCCAGGTTCAAGGATTCCGCCAGGCCGATGATGGCGCGCACCACCGCCTCGGCGCCGTGGCCGGAATGCAGGTCCATGATGAAGGACCGGTCGATCTTGATCATGTCGAAGGGGAAGGCGCGCAATTGGCCCAGGCTGGAATAGCCGGTGCCGAAATCGTCCATCGACAGCCGGACGCCCTGGTCCTTCAGCCGGCTCAGGATGGCGGCGGCGGCGGCGGTGTCCTTCATCACCGTGCTTTCGGTCAGTTCCAGGTCGAAGGCCAGGGAATCGGTGCCCCAGCGGGCCATCGCCGCTTGCACCTGCCGGACCAGGCCGGGGTCGTGGAACTGGCGGGCCGACAAATTGACCGAGATGCGCAGGCGCCGTCCGTCGGCGGTCCAGTCCCGGCCCAGGCGGCAGGCCTGGTCGATGACCCAGCGGCCCAACGGCAGCACCAGACCGGTTTCCTCGGCGACCGGGATGAAGCGGTCCGGCGACACCATGCCCAAGGTCGGGTGGTGCCAGCGCAACAGGCCTTCGGCGCCGATGATGGTGTCGGTGAATAAATTGACCTGCGGCTGGAAGAACAGTTCGAACTCGTCGTTCTCCAGGGCGCGGCGCAGGTCGCGTTCGACGGTCATGCGCTCGCAGGCCTGGTCGTTCATCTCGCGGGTGAAGAACTGGAAGGTCGAGCGCCCGGATTCCTTGGCCCGGTACATCGCGGCGTCGGCATGCATCAGCAGGTCCTGGCCCGAGGTGCCGTCGCGGGGCGACAGCGCCGCGCCGATGCTGCAGCCGACCACCAGCTCCTGGCCATCGACCTCGATGGGCGCGCTGACATCGACGATCAGGCGCCCGATGATGTCGGCGACGACGTTTTCCGATTCGGGGGCGACCAGCAAGATGGCGAATTCGTCGCCGCCCAGACGGGCGACGGTATCGCCGGCCCGCACCGCCTTGGCGATGCGCTGGGCCGTGGTCTGCACCACCTTGTCGCCGGCCGCATGGCCCAGCGTGTCGTTGATCACCTTGAAATGGTCGAGATCGATGAACAGCAGGCCGATCAGGGTTTCGGTGCGCCTGGACTGCGCCAGGGCCTGGGTCAGGCGGTCCTCGAACAGGAAGCGGTTGGCCAGGCCGGTCAGGGAATCGTGGGTGGCCTGGTGTTCCAGCTGCCGCTCATAATTCTTCTGGGCGCTGATGTCTTGCAGCGTCTCGACGGCGCCGACCACGCGCCCGTCCAACCCGCGCAAGGGGGCGGCGGTGAAGTAAAGCCAGCGGGCGCCGCCACGGCAATAGGGGAAATGGTCGATGGCTTCCCAGGCGCCGTCGATCAGCTCCGACGGCTTGTACTTGCCGTCGTAATGGGTGGCGACCTTGGATTCGGTGTCGGAAGCGACCACCAGATCGGCCATCACCGGCCGGGCCTCGGGATAGAACGGCCGCCACTGGTCGCTGGTGCCGACCATCTGTTCCTTGGACAGGCCGATGATCGCCTCGCAGGCCTTGTTCCAATGGGTGACCTTGTGGTCCTCGTCGATGACGAACATCGGCACCGGGCTGCCCTCGACGATGGCGGCCAGGCGGTGTTCGCTTTCGCGCAGGGCCTGTGCGGCCCGCTTCTCGGCGGTGATGTCGCGCAAGGTCTCGATGGCGCCGACCACGGTGCCGTCGCAATCCGTCAGGGGCGCCGCCGTGAAGGACAGCCATTTGCCGCCGCCGGGGAAATGGGCGAAGAAATCCTCGGCCTCCCAGGCGCCGGGGACGGTCACCGAGCGACGGCACTTGCCGCCGTAATAGGTATCGACCTGCTCGGCCAGGATGCCATCGACGATCAGGTCGGCCATCACCGGGCGTTGCTTGGCGTAGAACGGCGCCCACGACCGGTCGGTGCCGATGACCGCCGAGGCCGGACACCCGGTCACCGCCTCGCAGGCGGGGTTCCAGTGGGTGACGCGGTGATTGGCATCGATGACGAAGGTCGGGACCGGCGTGCCGTGGACAATCTGATGGACCCAGTCGTCGGACTGTTCCGGTACGGACAGGGGCACCCCGTCACCATGGGGCTGGATCATGCAGTCATTTGCTCCGGGATCGCCGCGGGTGCCGGCGACTGTGCTCATCGCCGGGAGCATACGGTGATGACCCGATGGGATGCAACATTTACAAGGCATTCACCCCGGTTAATTCCCGTCCGATCAGGCCGGCGGTAGAGCCCGGCCGTCGTCGCGCAACCAAACATAAAGGGCCGGTATGACCAGCAATGTCAGCGCGGTTGACGAGGCCAGGCCGAACACCAGACTGATGGCCAGACCCTGGAAGATCGGATCGGCCAGGATGAAGGCGGCTCCGATCATGGCGGCGGCGGCGGTCAGGGCGATGGGCTTGAAGCGGGTGGCCCCGGAATCCAGCACCGCCTGGCGGATCGAGGCGCCCTCGGCCAGCCGGTGACGGATGAAATCGACCAGCAGGATCGAGTTGCGCACGATGATGCCGGCCAGGGCGATGAAGCCGATCATCGAGGTGGCGGTGAAGGGCGCACCGAACAGCATGTGGCCGATGACGATGCCGATCAGGGTCAGGGGCACCGGCACCAGGATCACCAGCGGCAGGCGGAAGCTGCCGAATTGGGCGACCACCAGCAGATAGATCCCTAGGATCGCCACCCCGAAGGCGGCCCCCATGTCGCGGAAGGTGACATAGGTGATTTCCCATTCGCCGTCCCACAGCAGGGTCGGCTTCGATTCGTCGGCCGGCTGGCCGTGATATTTGATGGTGATGTCGCCTGCCAGTTTGTCCTCGACGGCGAACATGCCGTAGATCGGCGCCTCGGTGCGGCCGGCCAGCTCGGCGGTGACCATTTCGGCGAAGCGGCCGTCACGGCGGAAGATCGGCGGGCTGGCGGCTTCATAGCTGACCTCGACCACGTCGCCCAGTTCGACAGTGCCCTTGCGGGCAGGGACCGGGGTGTTGGCCAGCAATTCGCCGGGATGCTTGTCGCCCGGGGCCAGGGCGATGACGATGTCCTTGGGCACCGCCCCTTCGCCGCGATGGGAATAGCCGACACGGATGCCGCCCATCAGGGCCTGGATGGTGTCATAGACCGCCTGCTGTTCGACCCCGAAGAATTCCAGCCGTTCCTGATCGATCGAGACGTGCAGGCGCAGCCACGGCGCCGCCAGCGAATCATCGACATCGACGACGAAATCGACCTGGCGAAAGGCGTCGCGGACCTTGGCGGCGGCGGCGCGCCGGGTCTCGGCATCGGGGCCGTAGATCTCGGCCAGCAAGGTGGCGAGAACCGGCGGGCCGGGCGGGACCTCGACCACCTTGACCGAGGTGCCTTCGGGGACGTCCAGGCCCTGCAGGCGGGCGCGGACATCCAGCGCGATGGCGTGGCTGGCCCGGTCGCGGTCGTGGCGGCTGGTCAGGTTCAGTTGCAGGTCGCCCAGCTCGGGGCTGGCCCGCAGGAAGGAATGGCGGACCAGGCCGTTGAAGTTGAACGGCGCGGCGGTGCCGGCATAGGACTGGATCGACACCAGCTCGGGCAGGGATGCCAGGCGTCCTGCTGCGGCCAGCAGGGCGCGGTCGGTGTCCTCGAAGGTGGCGCCCTCGGGCAGGTCGATCACCACCTGCAGCTCGCTTTTGTTGTCGAACGGCAAAAGCTTCACCGTCACCGCCTTCAGCGGGAACATGGTCATGGCCAGCACGGTGGCGATGGTGACCCCGGCCAGCAGCTTCTTGGACGGCGAGCGGCCGTTCAGCAGCGGCCGGGCCAGGCGGCGATAGAAGCCTTCCAGCCGGTCGGCATGGCCGTGATGGGTGGGCGCGCTGGCGCGGCCAGCGATCTTCAGCAACAGCCACGGCGTGATGATGACGGCGACGAAGAACGAGAACATCATCGCCGACGAGGCGTTGGCCGGGATCGGGCTCATGTACGGCCCCATCAGGCCCGAGACGAACATCATCGGCAACAGGGCGGCGATGATGGTCAGCGTGGCGACGATGGTGGGGTTGCCGACCTCGGCGACGGCGGCGATGGCGGTGTCGGCACGGTCGGCGCCCGGTTTCAGGCCCCAATGGCGGACGATGTTTTCCACCACCACGATGGCGTCGTCCACCAGGATGCCGATCGAGAAGATCAGGGCGAACAGCGACACCCGGTTGATGGTGTAGCCCAACAGCCACGAGGCGAACAGGGTCAGCAGGATGGTCGAGGGGACCACCAGGGCGACCACCAGTCCCTCGCGCCAGCCCAAGGCCCAGGTGATCAGCACGACGATGGAAAGCGTGGCCAGGCCCAGATGGAACAGCAGCTCGTCGGCCTTGTCCGACGCGGTCTCGCCGTAATTGCGGGTGGTCTTGATGGCGATCTCGGCCGGCACCACCCGGCCCTGGATGGCGGTCAGGCGTTCGGTGATCTGGTCGGCCACCAGCACGGCGTTGGCCCCGGCCCGCTTGGCGATGGCCAGGCTGACCGCCGGCACCCGGGTCAGCGTGCCGTCGGCCGCCCTTTCCAGGTGCCAGGCGCGCTGCTCGCGGTGTTCGGGGCCGATCACCACGCGGGCGACGTCCTTGACATAGACCGGGCGGCCGTCACGGGCCAGCAGCAGCAAATTGGCGATTTCCGGCACGCCCTTCAGGGTCTGGCCGCCGACCACCGGCAGGAAGCGACCGGCCTCGCGCACGGCTCCTGCCACGAACGAGCGGTTGGCTGCCTCGATCTTGGTGACCAGCTGGTTCAAGGTGATGCCGTAAAGGGCCAAGGCCTCGGGGTCGGGCTCGATCCGGATCTGGTCCTTGCGGCCGCCGACCACATAGGTCAGGCCGACATCCTCGACCTTGACCAGTTCCGAGCGCAATTCCTCGGCGATGCGGAACAGGGCGGAATCGTCCCAGCGGTCGGCCGCCTCGGGCTTGGCCGACAAGGTCAGGACGATGATGGCGACGTCGTTGATGCCGCGGCCGACGATCAGCGGCTCGCGGATGCCGGTGGGCAGGCCGGTCAGATTGGCGCGCACCTGTTCGTGCACCCGCAAGATGGCGGCATCTTCCGAGGTGCCGACCTTGAAGCGGGTGGTCACCACCACGCGGTCGTCCCAGGTCTGGGAATAGACATGCTCGACGGCGTCGATGCCCTTGACGATGGTCTCCAGCGGCTTGGTGACCAGCTCGGCGGCGTCGGCGGCCTTCAGGCCGCCGGCCTCGATGATGATGTCGACCATCGGCACGCTGATCTGCGGCTCTTCCTCACGCGGCAGCGCGGTCAGGGCGATCAGGCCGACCGCCAGCGCCGCCAGCAGCAGCAGGGGCGTCATCGGCGAGCGGATGAAGGCGCGGGCAAGCTGCCCCGACAGGCCCAGCTTCATGGCGCTCACCACGTCACCACATCGCCGGATTTCAGGCCGCTCATCACCTCGATCCCGTCGGCGGTGGGGGCACCCAATTGCACGGCGACGGCGCCGACACCCTTGACGGTGACCAGATCGACGCCCATGCGCCGGCTGATCGCTTCACGCGGCACGATGATGGCCGGGCGCTTGCCGGTGGAAATGTGGACCGGCACCCGTTCACCGACGAAGAAGCTGTCCAACCCCTCGACGGCGACATCGGCGAAGACCCTTCCGTCCTCGATGCGGGGATAGACCTGGCGCACGGTGCCGGGGCGCAGGGCGGCGTCGGCGGCGCCCAGGGCGCGGGCGCCGACCTCGACGGAATCGCCTTGCTTGATGAAGCGGGCGTGGCGTTCCGGCAGGGCCAGACGCAGCACGTAATTCTCGGCGGCGATGGTGGCGATGGTCTCGCCGGGCAGCACGACGCTGCCCTCGGTGACGTGGACCTTCAAGACCCGGCCGGCCTTGGGCGCCAGCACCGCGCCCTCGCCCGAACGCTCGGCCGAGACCTGGACCTCGGCGCGGATGGCGGCGATGGCCCGGTTGGCCACTTCCAGGCGCGTCGCGGCGTCCTCGACTCGGGCCTTGGTGGCGGCCCCCTTGGCTAACAGGTCCTGGGCCCGGCGATGCTCGATGGCGGCCAGGTCGCGCTCGGCCTCGGACGCCTTCAGCTTGGCGGCGATGCCGGCGGTGGTCAAAGCCAGCTTGGGGTCGCCCACGGCGGCGATGCGCTCGCCGGCCTTGACCTGCGTTCCCTCGTCCACCAGCAGGGCCGACACCGTTCCGCCGATGCGGGCGCGGGCCAGCACCTCATCGACGCTTTCGACGGTGGCGAACACCGCCTTGACATCGTCCAGGGGCCGAACCTCGATGGTCGCCTCGCCGGCCAGGACGGGGCTTGCGGCGCACAGCAGCACCAGGGCGGAAAGACGGGCGAGGGCGGGCATGGCGGACTCTTTCGCGAAGGGTTCCCTTGACATATATATTAGCTTGCGCTAATTTTCAAGCAATACACGACCCATTTGGCAAATAAGGATAAACCATGAGCATCGATCGCGTCGTCTTCGCTTTTGCCGGCACCGTCATCCTGATCAGCCTGGGTTTGAGCCAGGTTCATTCGGTCTATTGGCTGCTGATGGTGGCCTTCGTCGGCGCCAACCTGCTGCAGGCGGCCTTCACCGGCTTCTGCCCGCTGGCGATGATCCTGAAGAAGTTCGGCGTCAAGCCGGGCTGTGCCTTCGAGTAAGGGTCTAACGCGGGGGTGATTTGGCCAAATCACGCCCCGCGCGGCGGCCATTGCGGCCGCAGCCAAGCCGCCGGAGGCGGCGCCCGGCGAGGGGCATGATTTAGCGCGCCGCGTACATCCGCCAACGGCGCTCGGTGTCGATGGCGCCTTCGACGGCGGTGGGCGACAGGGTCAGGCAGCGTTCCTCGCCGTGCTGGCGCAGGCGCAGGCAGGCGGGGACGGCCTTTTCCTCTTTCAGCCCGGTGATCAGGCCGCGATAGCGCAAGCCGCCATCGAACGGACGAACCGTCACGATCGGGGTGCCGCCGGCCAGTTCCGCCCGCAGGGCCTTGGCCTCGCGCGCCAATTCACGAGCCACCGTGGCGCGGTCGCGTCCGAACGCCACCTCGATGGCCCAGCCGGCCGGCGCCTTGGGCAGGGCAAAGCTGTCGCCCGGCACGCCGCCCCGGCAGGAATCCGACGACAAATCGGGGGCCGGTCCCGGCAGGTTGGCCAATTGCACCAGCGCCGTGCCTTCCGTCGCGCCATTGAAGGCGCGGTCCATCAGCCGGGCGGCCAGGGCCAGGCGCTGTTCCTTGCTGGCCGCGCCCATCACCACGGCGATGGCCTGGCGACCGCCCCGGCTGGCGGCGGCGGTCAGGTTATAGCCGGCCGGACAGGTGAAGCCGGTCTTCATGCCCTCGGCGCCTTGATAGGCGGTCAGGAAGCCGTTGAGTGTGGGCAGGCGGTTCTTGCGCCATTCGACCTCGCGGGCGGAAAACAGCGACCAGCGGTCGGGGAAATCGCGCTTCAAAGCCAGGGCCAGCAGGGCCATGTCGCGGGCGGTGGTCAGGTGGCCGGCGGCGGTCAGGCCGGTGGCGTTGGCGAAGCGGGTGGCGTTCATGCCCAGGCGGGCCGCCTCGCGGGTCATGCGGGTGGCGAAAGCCGGTTCGGACCCGGCCAGATGCTCGGCCACCGCCACCGCCGCGTCGTTGGCGGAACGGACCACCACGGCGCGCAGCGCCTCGGCCAGGGTCAGCGTCTGGCCGGCCTTCAGTCCCAGCACCGAGCCGCCCTGGGCGGCGGCGGCGTCCGAAACCGTCAGACGGGTGTCGGGCGATACTCTTCCGGCGGCAAGCTCGGTGAAGGCGACATAGACGGTCATCAGCTTGGTCAGCGACGCCGGGTGACGGGGCTGGCCGGCCCGGTCCTCAAGCAGCACCCGTCCGCTGCCCGCGTCGATGACCAGGGTGGCGGGCGAATGCTGCTCGGCGGCGCGGGCGGGCGTCAGCCACAGGGCGATCAGGGCAAGGGCGGCAAGCTGTCTCATGGGGGGCGGATGACACCATCTTCGCCCCCATAAGGCAAGGGGATCAGGCGGCCTTGTCGACCAGGGCGTAAAATTCGGCCTCTTCGCGGGCGACCCGCGCCTTCAACCGGGTCAGCATGTCGCGGCTGGCGGTGACGAAGCCCACGGGGTCGCGGGCGATGGCCAGCGGGCCGGGCCACGCCTTCTTGTAGGTGTCGAAATCCTGGCCCAGATCGCCCATCTCGGCCTGGAAGCGCCGCGCGGTGTCGCGCACCTTCAGGTCGGCGTGGGCCAGGCAACTGGGGTAAAGGGTGTTGTCCTCGATGGCCAGGTGGACCGAGAATTTGCCGAACAATTCGCGCACCACCGTCGCGACGGCGGCGGGATTGTCGGCGATGGCCGCAGCGTCCAGGTGGGTTTCCAGCCGGGCGGCGATGGCGCGCAAATCGTCGTGATGCTTGCGGTAGGTGTCGGTCTTGGGCATGGCGGACCTCGTTTCGTTGTGGTTCGCCGTTAATATCCGACAACGCAGCTGCGATAATTGACGCCAGTCAAGCGGACTGGTGCCGATAAAGCCGCATCAATCCGCTTGGCTTTAGAAGCGATAACCCACACTGACCATGGTCAGCCAGTTGTCCAGGCTGTCGGCCTCGGTCCATTGATAGCGGGTCTCGATCCCGAAGATCGCGTTGCCGACATAGGAATGGGCCGAACCGCCCAATTGCAGGCCCAGCGTATCGTCGAGATTTTTGCCGTCGGCCCACACCCAGCCCAGGCCGGGACCCAGTCCGATCCACAGATTGGGCCTGGCTTCCACCATCCAATGGACATTCCACTCGGCGCTGTTCAGTTCCAGCCCGTCCTGGTCGGAATGGTTCCACGAGAACATGTGGTGCAGTTTGCCGTAGGTGGGGGCGAAGCCCAGATTGTCGATGGCGAATTCCGCGCCGAAGGCCGGTCGGCCGTTGGTGCCGGAATTGTCGATTTCCCACCAGCCGCCCTTGGCGGCGACCGACGGGTTGGCGTTGGTGCCGATATCGTCTTGGGCGATGGCCGGACCGGCAGCCGTCAAGGCGATCAGGGCGGCGATCAAAGCTTGAAATAAGCGGCGCATGGCATCCTCCCTCGGAAGATGGCCGTCTATCCCATATGGTACTCCGATCGCCGGATTTCAGGCCGGCAGCCTTTGCATTCCAGCCCTGTCGGTTCGTTATTGGACTGCCGGGCCAAGGGCGTTCGTGCTATCAGCGAAACCATGGAAACCACATCGTCCCGGTTGGGCTTCGCCGCGCTGATCTTTGGGGCTGGCTGCATCGGCTTCGCGCCGATTCTGGTGCGGCTGTCCGAGATCGGACCGGTCGCCACCGGCTTTCATCGCCTGCTGTGGTCGCTGCCGGTGTTCGCCCTGGTGGTGGCGTGGCAACGCCGGCCCCTGCCGGGCGAGGCCACGGCCTGGGGTGGCATGGCGGCGTCGGGATTCTTCTTCGCCGCCGACCTGACGGTGTGGCACCTGGGGATCTGGCTGACCACCATCGCCAATGCCACCTTGTTTTCCAATACCGCGCCGGTCTTCGTGGCGATCGGCGCCTGGCTGGTCTGGGGCCAGGCCCCCAACCGCCGCTTCCTGGCAGCCCTGGTGGTGGCGATGGCCGGCGCCGCCTTGCTGGTCGGCTCGAGTTTTCGCCTCTCGCTCGACCGCGTCGCCGGTGACGGGCTGTCCCTGCTGTCGGGGGCCTTCTATGGCGCCTATATCCTGAGCGTCGGGCGCCTGCGGGCCAGGCTGTCGATGCCGCTGGTCATGCTGGCCGGCGGGGCGGCCGGCTCGGTGGTGGCTTTCGCCGCCGCCCTGGCGCTGGGCGAGTCCATCTGGCCCGAGACGGCGCGCGGGTGGGCGGTGGTGGTCGGGCTGGCACTTCTGGGCCAGGTGGCCGGGCAGGGATTGATCGCCTGGGGGCTGGCCCATGTGCCCTCGACCCTGGGGGCGGTGGTCCTGCTGGTCCAGCCGGTGGTCGCCGCCGCCGTCGCCTGGATCTTGTTCGGCGAACGGCTGGGGGCGATGGAACTGACCGGCGGCCTGGTGGTCCTGTTCGGCATTCATCTGGCCCGAAGGTCCCTGCGGGCTTGACAGTCGGGCGCCTGCGTCGGCACCATCAATGGTATGACCAGAACCAATGCTGCCACCGCCGAGGCCCGCGTCCGTATCTCGGATCGTGTCGCCGATCAGATCCTGGCCCGCATCGCCTCGGGCGAGTGGGCGCCCGGCCAACGCCTGCCGGGCGAGCGCCAGTTGGCCGAGGAGATGGAGGTGTCGCGCGTGTCGGTGCGCGCCGCCCTGCAGGGGTTGAAGACCCAGGGCTTTCTGGCCGCCGTCCAAGGTGGCGGGACCCGGGTGGTGTCGAACGCCGCCAGCATGGACCCCAGCCTGGCCGAGTTGATCCGGGTCAACCACCAGAACCTGGCCGACCTGGCCGAACTGCGCTGCATCATCGAGGTGTGGGGCGCCGGCCGCGCCGCCAGCAACGCCACGGCGGCGCAGCGGGCCGAGCTGTCGGCGATCATGGACAAGATGGAAGCCGACATCGCCGCCGGTAAGCACAAGACCGAGAACGACATCCGCTTCCACCTGGCCATCGCCAAGGCCGCGGGCTCGGCGGTGCTGATGCATGTGATGGGGACCTTCCGCGGCATCTTGCAAAAGATGCTGGACGTCCATCGTTACGAGATGTTCCCGACCCAGGCCGACGACCAGACCATCCTGACCCATCACCGCGCCGTCCATGACGCCATTCTGGCCGGCGACAGCGAACGGGCGAATGCGGCGATGCGGACCCATCTGGATTGGGTGGTCGCCGCCTATCGCGACGAACAGGTCCGCAAAGGCAGCGATCCGTCGTGACCGCGCCTCGCGCGTTGCCCTGGGCGATGTGGGCCCTGGGTGCCGGCTATTACTGCTATGGCTTCTTCCAGCGGGTGGCGCCCGCGGTGATGGTCGACCAGATGATGGCCGAGTTCCAGGTCGGCGCCGCCATCGCCGGCATGCTGTCGGGCCTTTATTTCTACACCTACGCGCCGATGCAGATTCCCATCGGCCTGCTGTTGGACCGCTTCGGACCCCGGCGGATGCTGGCGGTGTTCGCCGCCTTTTCATGCGTCGGCAGCGCCCTGTTCGCCAGCGCCGACAGTGTGACCGCCGCCTATCTCGGGCGCGGCCTGGTCGGGGTCGGCGCCGCCGTCACCTGGGTCGGCGCCCTGAAGCTGGCCTCGCTGTGGTTCCCCGCCGACCGTTTCGCCATGATCACCGGCCTGACCCTGGCCATGGGCATGGCCGGTGCCGTCGGCGCCCAGGCGCCCCTGGCGGCGGCGGTCGCTTCGGTGGGGTGGCGCGGCACCATGTGGGGGGCGGCGGTGGTCGCCGGACTGCTGGCATTGGTGCTGGCCCTGTTCGTGCGCGACGGTCCCAACGGCCGGCGCTCTGCCGCCGGGGCGCCGTCGCTGCTTGACGGTCTGCGCCGGGTGCTGGCCTTGGGCCAGACTTGGCTGCTGGGGCTTTATTCGCTGACCATGGCCGCGCCGATGCTGTCCTTCGCCGGCCTGTGGGGCGTGCCGTTCCTGATGCAGGTGCATGGCACCAGCCGGGCCGAGGCCGCCTTCACCACCTCGGCGATGCTGGTGTCGTGGGGGATCGGCTCGCCGCTGACCGGCTGGATTTCCGACCGCATGGGCCGTCGCAAGCCGGCCCTGGTGGCGGCCGCTGGCCTGTCGCTGGTCTTCACCATCGCCGCCCTGTACCTGCCGGGGCTGCCGATGCTGGTCCGCCAAGGGCTGCTGTGTCTGTTGGGCATGGCCTCGTCGGGCTTCGTGCTGTCCTTTGCCACGGGGCGCGAGAACGTGCCGGTGTGGGCCTCGGGGGCCGCCTTGGGGGTGATCAACACCGCCTCGATGAGTTCGGGCGCCATCTTCCAGCCCTTGATCGGCTGGCTGCTCGACCTTAGGTGGGAAGGAATGGTGATCGCCGGCAGCCGCGTCTATGGCGCCGCCGCCTGGGAGATGGCGTTGGCGACCCTGCCGGCCTGTCAGGCGGTGGCGCTGGTGGCCGCCCTGGCCACGCGCGAGACCTGGTGCCGGCACCCCGAACGCTGACCCACCCCGTGGGGGATGGGGGAAAACCGTCATACCGGGGCGGTTTGCCGGGGGCGCCGGCTCTGCTATGGTGCCGCGCGACAACAAGATGGCCCTGAAACGACTACGGATATCGTCATGCGCAGGTCACGAAACGCCAAAATCATTGCCACCCTGGGGCCGGCCAGTTCGACCCCGCAGGCCATCGAGGGGCTGTTCATCGCCGGCGCCGATGTCTTTCGGCTGAATTTCAGCCACGGCAGCCACGCCGATCACCAGGAACGCTACAACGCCATCCGCGCGCTGGAAAAGGAACGCGGGCGCCCGATCGGGGTGCTGGCCGACCTGCAGGGGCCGAAGCTGCGCGTCGGCAATTTCGCCGATGGCAAGATCCGGCTGGAAAACGGCGACGCCTTCCGCTTCGACCTGTCGTCCGAACTGGGCACCCAGGAGCGGGTGTCGTTGCCGCACCCGGAAGTTTTCGCCGCCCTGACCGTCGGCACCGACCTGCTGCTGGACGACGGCCGCTTGCGCATGCGGGTCGAACATCACGGTTCGGATTTCGCCGAGATGCGGGTGCTGGTGGGCGGCGACCTGTCCAACCACAAGGGCGTCAACGTCCCCAATGTCATCTTGCCGATCTCGCCCTTGACCGATAAGGACAAGCTGGATCTGGACTTCGCCGTCGACATGGGCGCCGACTGGATCGCGCTGTCGTTCGTGCAGCGCCCGTCCGACGTCCTGGAAGCGCGCAAGCTGATCAACCGCAAGGTCGGCAATCGGGTCCGCCTGCTGTCGAAGCTGGAAAAGCCGTCGGCGATCGAGCACCTGGCCGAGATCATCGACCTGTCCGACGCGGTGATGGTGGCGCGCGGCGATCTGGGCGTCGAATGCCCGGCCGAGACCGTGCCGATCCTGCAAAAGAAGATCGTCAAGGCCGGTCGCTGCGCCGGCAAGCCGGTGGTGGTCGCCACCCAGATGCTGGACAGCATGGTCCACGCCCCCACCCCGACCCGGGCCGAGGCGTCCGACGTCGCCACCGCCGTCTATGACGGCGCCGACGCCGTGATGCTGTCGGGGGAAACGGCGGCGGGCGATTACCCCATCGACGCCGTGACCATGATGCACCGGATCATCGTCCAGGTGGAAAAGGACGACCATTACCGCCTGATCACCGACGCCTCGCGCTCGCTGCCCAACGCCACCACCCGCGACGCCATCTCGGCCGCCGCCCGTCAGGTCGCCCACACCCTGGGGGCCGCCTGCATCATCACCTATACCGCGTCGGGCTCGACCACGCTGCGCGCCGCCCGTGAACGGCCGGAACAGCCGATCGTGTCCCTGACCCCCAACATCGAGGTGGCCCGCCAGATGGCTTTGGTGTGGGGCGCGCATTGCGTGCTGGGGCCGGAAGTGCGCAATGTCGGCGAGATGCTGGAACGTGCCGCCAAGGCGGTGCAGAAGGACGGCTTCGCCGGCCCGGGCGACAGCATCGTCATCACCGCCGGCGTGCCGTTCGGCTGTTCGGGCACCACCAACCTGCTGCGGGTGGCCGAGATCGACGATACCGGCGAAGGAGTCTAAATCTCGGGGGAAAGGTCACCGAGGCGAAGCCGAGGGACTTTTTCCCGAACAACGGTATGGCCGCCCTGCGTTGATGCCGCTTCCTGCACCCCAGGCCCAGGCGTATGATGGGCTTGTCAGGTGAGGGAGGCGAATATGTCCAATATCCTCTCTGTTATATCGGCCATGGCCGAGGTGGCGACGGTCACCCACGAGGAACCGACCACCCGCAAACCGAAGCAACCGGTCGTCACCATCTCGCGCGACTATGGGTCGGGCGGCGACATCATCGCTACCCGTCTGGCTCAGCGCCTGAGCATTCCCCTGTATGACGAGACGGTCTTGAAGGAAATCGCCGTCCGTTTGAACGACGATCCGGCCATCGTCAAACTGCTGGACGAAGGGTTCGGCAAGGCCAAGGACATGTGGCTGTACCGCCTGTTCTCGGGCAAGGATGTCGGCCCCGACGCTTATCGCGACACCTTGATCAAGGTGGTGATGAGCCTGGGCCGCATGGGCGGCATCCTGGTCGGGCGCGGCGCCCACGTCATTTTGACCGACGCCTGCGCGCTCAGGGTCCGGATCACCGGCTCGCCCGAAGTGTGCGCGCGCCGCATGGCCGCCTCGGGGCACGGCTCGTTCTCCGAGCAATTGGCCAAGGCCAAGGAAATCGACCATCAGCGCGGCAAGTTCGTGTGGGAGGTCTTCCACTCGCGTCTGTCGGATTCCAGCGCCTTCGACATCAACATCAACACCGACCGCATGGGCGATTTCGAGGATGTGGTCGACATGCTGATGGGCATGGCCAAGGCCATCCATTCCGGCCGGGTGTTGGCGTTATAGGCGTCCGTGCAAAAGTCCTTCGCTTCGCTCAGCGTACTTTTGCACGGGGAACGGCCTAACCGATCCGTCCCAGGGCCTGGCCCCCGCCGGGGGGCTGGCCCGGCGGCAATTGCGGCGCGGCTGCCGCTGCGGCAATCTTCATCAGCTTGTCGATCTCCTCCAGCATCTTCGAGGCCGTCTCGACGATGGGGGCGAATCCGTTGGGGTCGGCCAGACGTTCCAGCAGGGCCTTGTAATGGGCCAGCATCAGCAAGGCCTGCTGGTGCCCGGCCGGCAACATCGCGTTGACCTCTTTGCGCAGGCGCGAGGGAATGCGCCGGATCAGGCCCATGCGTCGGTTCGACAGCACCTTGAAATTCATCACCGACGCCATCTGGTCAAGGTCGGTGGCCGGGTCCAGCGACTCGAACAGGAACTCGATCAGCTCGATCTCGCCATGTTCGAGAATCAGGAAGGTCTTCTGGGTCTTCTGCCAATCGGCGATGAAATTGGCGATCCGGCTGAGCTGGTTCGAGATGTCGGCGCGAAACAGGCGGGCATCCAGCATCCGCCATGCCCGCGACGACGCCATCGGCAGTTTGCCGGGCAGCCCGAAATTGCGGCAGAGATTGTAGGCGGTGGCCAACAGGGCGCGTCGATCCGATCCCGCCGTCGCCTTGCCCCAGGTGGCGGTCAGCAGGTCCAGCGCGGCGAAGTCGGTGGCGGGCGGCGGATCGGCCAGCAACGCCTCGAGCCCTTCCTGATTGGGCGGCAACTCGCCTGATCCCACGCGGGGGATGGGGGCGCCGAACGCGTCGCGGTTGGCGGCGATGATCGCCTCGGCCCAGGCGGCCAGGCCCGATTCCGGCTGATCCGAAGGGGAGGCGACCGGTTCGGGCGCCGCTTCGGGCGCGGCTGGATCGAGCGCCACTTCGGGCGCGGCGGGTTCCGGTGCTGGTTGCGGGGCTTGTGCCGCCGGTTGCGGAGCGGGCTCGACCACTGGCGGCGCAGCCGCCTCGACCACTGGCGGCGCAGCCGGCTCGACAACCGGCGGCGCAGCCGGCTCGACAACCGGCGGCGCTGCCGCTGGGATAACAGGCAGCGGAACGGGTGCCTCGACCACCCGCGCGGGGGGCGGCTCGGGCTTGTCCTGCAGGGCGACGGCAGGCGCCAATGCCGCAGGCGGCGGCGCGACGACGACCGGCACCGGTGCTGCTGCCGGAACTGGGGGCGGGGATTGTGCCGGCTTCGCCGCGGCGGCTTTGGGCGCGTGGGGGCGCTTGGACGGCTTCAGGCTGGCCTTGATGGACGGTGGCGGCGCAGGTGCCTTCGCCGGTTCCAAAGGCGGCGCGGCCTCCGCCACCGCCGGGCTGGGGGCGGGCGGTTCGACCGGCGGCGACGGTGTCGCCTGGGACAGCGATGGTGCAGGCGGCCGACCAGCGGCCGGCTTCGCCGCGACGGTCCTTTTGCGTGTTCGCACCGGCGAGGCCACCATCTCGATCGTGGTGGGCGGGGCCGGGGGTGGCGGCGGGGGCGCCTCGACGGGCTCGGCGGAAACCGGTTCCACCGCCGGGGGGCGCCGCAGCGGCTTGCGCGGGGGGCTGGCCAAAGCGGGCCGAGGCGGCGTGACCAAGGTCGTCGACAGCGACGGTGGCGTTTCCGCGTCGCTCTGTCCTGCGGCACCCGTCTCCCCCGCCGCCACATTCGTCAACAAGTCGAGGTCGGGGCCGGACTGGCCGGGTCGGGTCGGCGGTGGGCGCCGGACCGGGTGCACGCTGCGGCCTTCGGGGCGTAAGTCGCTTCCCGGCGCCAGCAGGTCCATATCGGCGGGCTTGGCCGCCGGGATGAAGGCTGCGGCCTCCGGGGCGACGGATTCAAGCGCGGCTTCCAGGGACACCGGGTATTCGGTCGGGGGCGCGTCGGGGAAGTCGAGCGTGCCGGGGCCGTCGGTCGCGGCCGTCCACCCCCCGGGGGCGGTCAGGGGCCGGCTTCCGACCTCGGCCAGCACGAGGGCCGCCTCTGCTTCCTGCGCCAGATTGATGGCGAGCGGCGGCGGTGGTGGTGGTGGCGATAGCTCTGCCGTCGGAGCCGGCTCGGCCTGAGTCGCCTTCTTGCGGCGGGCGAAACGTGCCGGCGGAGGCGCTGGGCGGTTCCATTGGGGGGCTTCGACCAGGATGGTGCCGGCGTTGGCGCCCGTGCCGTCGATCAGATCGGGATTGGACAGGACCGCGTGGGCGATCCGCAATTGTGGCAACAGGTCGGAATCGATGTCGGGCACAGACGGGAGGGAATCGTCGTCGGGAAACTTGTCGGGCAGGTTTTGCGCAGCCGCCTCGGCGACCGCAAGCAATCCGCTGGATGACGGGCGCGGGCGCGCCGGCTCGTCCTCGGCCAGAACCTGGTCAAGGAGTTCCGTCAAATGGTCTGCCGGCATGCCGACGATATCGGCAGGCGGCAAGTTCCCGGTTCGGTCGGGCTTTCCGCGCATTGCCAAATGATAGCCCATTGGTCCCCTTACTCCCTATGGACTATTAGCCCAGGGTCGGTTACCGGAAAGTTTATGACCCAACAACTTGCGCGATTGTGCAGAACTCGGCGACGCTCAATTCTTCGGCCCGGCGCGTCGGGGGGATTGCCGCAGCGGCCAAGATCGCCTCGGCGTCGCCCAGTGCTTTCAGGCTGGACCGCAGCATTTTGCGGCGTTGTCCGAAGGCGGCGGCGGTGACCCGTTCCAGGACCTCCAGCCGGGCCGGGGCCAACGGTTCCGGGCGTGGAATCAATTGGACCACCGTCGATATCACGTTGGGCGGCGGCGTGAAGGCGCGCCGGTCGATGTTGAACAAGGGCCGGACCTCGCACAGCCACTGGGTGATCACCGACAGGCGGCCGTAATCGGGCGAACGCGGAGCCGCCGCCAGGCGGTCCACCACCTCTTTCTGGAACATCAAGGTCAGGCTTTCGAAGGCGCGGGCCTGACGCAGCCATTGCAGCAGCAGCACAGTCGAGATGTTGTAGGGCAGATTGGCGACGATACGCCGTGGCGCCTCGCCCAGGCTGGCGGCGTCGATTTCCAGCGCGTCGCCGGCGATGATCTCCAACTGCCCGGGATAGGCCTCGGCGATCTCGGACTGAATGGCGATAGCGCGGTCGTCGCGCTCGATGACGATCAGGCGACGGGTCCCGGCGTCCAGCAGCGCGCGGGTCAGGCCGCCGGGACCGGGGCCGATCTCGATGGTGGTGCCCAAGGCCAGGTCGCCGGCCGCCCGCGCGATGCGACCGGTCAGATTGAGGTCGAGCAGGAAGTGCTGCCCCAGCGACTTGCGCGCCGCCAGCCCATGGGCGGCGATCACCTCGCGCAACGGAGGAAGCCGGTCGGTCATGACAAGGCAACGGCCCGGTTGGCCGCGATATCGGCGGCGGTCCGGATGGCCGCCATCAGGCTGGTCTCGACCGCCTGGCCGGTTCCGGCCAGCGCGAAAGCGGTGCCGTGATCGGGCGAGGTGCGCACGAACGGCAAGCCCAGGGTGATGTTGACGCCGCCGTCGAAATCGATGGTCTTGATGGGGATCAGCGCCTGGTCGTGATACATGCACAGCACCGCGTCATAGGTCTGGCGGGCGCGGGCGTGGAACAAGGTGTCGGATGGCAACGGCCCGAACGCGTCGATGCCGGCGGCCCGCAGGTCGGCGATGGCCGGGGCGACGATGTCGATGTCCTCGCGCCCCATTGTGCCATCCTCGCCGGCGTGGGGGTTGAGCCCGGCAACCGCCAGACGCGGGCGGGCCAGGCCGAAATCGACCCGGAGCGCGCGGGCGGTCTGGGTGCCGACCGAGACGATCAGTTCGCGGTTCAGCATGCGGATCGCCTCGGTCAGGGCGACATGGATGGTCACCGGCACCACCCGCAAGCCGGGGCAGGCCAGCATCATCACCTCGTGGCCGTCCAGACCGGCCAGATGGGCCAGATATTCGGTGTGGCCGGGAAAGGTGAAGCCACCCCGGGTCATCACCGCCTTGTGAATCGGGTTGGTGACCAGTGCCGACGCCTGGCCCTTGGTGCACAATTCGACCGCCCAACTGATGGCGCGGGCGACGGCGCCGGCATTGGCCGGATCGGGATGTCCGGGGGCGACCATGACCGGCAGGTCAAGCGCCAGCACCGGCAGGGCCTTGGGGAAGATGGCGGCGGCCTGGGCCGGGTCGGCGATGGTGACGATCGGGCAGTCCAGGCCCAGCCGGGCCGCCAGCGCCCGCAGACGGTCGGGCTGGTCGATCATGAAGAAGGGGGGCAAACCCTCGCTTCGCCGCAGCCAGGCCTTCAGGGCGATGTCGCCGCCGATGCCGGCGGGCTCGCCCATGGTCACGGCCAGCGGGGCGATCATCACAGGCGGACGTCGATGAAGGCCTGGCGGCGCAGATCGCGCAGATAGCGGCGCGACAGCATGTCCAGGCGCTCGTCCTCGATGGTCCGGCGGACCTGATCGCGGGTCAGGCCGGCGACCTTGGTCGCCTCGTCGCGCGAACAGACCATCATCACCTGGATGCCGTCGGTCGTCAGGTTGGGCTGGGAAACCTGGTTGACCGTGACCGGCATCAGGATCTGGCGGGTTTCGGCGTTCAGCGCCGACAAGGTGGACGGACCGATCCGTTCGACCTTGAGGGCGCCGATCCGGTGGGCGTTGGTGTCGAACTCGGCGCAGCTCTTGGTTCCGGCCGAGACCTTGGCGGCTTGGGCCAGCAATTGCTGGCGCGGCGGCGCGCCCGGCCCCTGCGGCATCGGCAGGATCATACGCGAATAGGTGACGGTGCTGGCCTCGGGATCGACGAACTGGCCGGCGATCCGTTGGTCGATCAGGGCGATGATGTGAAAGCCGCTGGAGGTGCGGGTCAAGGGCGACACCTGTCCCTTGGTCAGCTTGGCGGCGATGGCGGCCACTTCGTCGTCCAGGCCGGTCTCGTTCATCCACCCCATGGTGCCGCCATTGGCGGCGGTCGGCGCGCGCGAGAATTGCCTTGCCAGGACCGCGAAAGGGGTGCCGGCGCGCAACTGATCAACCAGACCTTCGCCCAGTCGCTTGGCCTCGTCCTCGGCGGCGGCGGAATCGACCGGCAGGTAGATTTCGGCCAGCAGCGATTCCGGCTGCCCCTGGCGGGCGCGCATGATCTCGAACCGGTCGGTGATTTCTTCCTCGCCGATGCGGATCTGCGGCTGGATCGCCCGGGTCATCAGCCGCATCCAGGTCAGGTCGGCGCGAATCTGTTCGCGGATGGTGCTGGCCTCGATCCCCTGCCGCGTCAGGTTGGGTATCAATGTGCCCTTGGGCATGCGGTTTTGCTGCTCGATCATGCCGATGCCGGTGTCGATGTCGCCGGCGGTGATCGATATCTTCAGGCGACTGGCTTCCTGCATCTGCAGGCGTTCGTCGATCATCTTGCGCACGACCTGCGGCACGACGCGGCGGCGGTTGTCGACATTGTCGGGGATGTTGGCCGAAACCAGCGACAGCCTGACCCGGGCGATGACATCGTGAAGCGAGATCGCCTCGTCGTTCACCACGGCGGCGACGCGGTCGAAGTCTTGCGCGCCGGCCGAGGCGGCAAAGGCCAGCGGCGCCAACAATGTCAAGGACAGGATCAAGCGGCGGAACATGGGTCACCCTTACCTTGGCGCACCGTCGATTGCGACGGTCCGATCATCAAAATACGTTGAACGGCACGTCGCCCAAAGTCCTGAAGACGACGTTGAAGGTCAATTCATAGCCGGCCAGGATGTCGCGGTCATGAATGTAGGATCGGCGGAAATTGGTGACGAAGGCGAAGCACTCGTCTGAATAGATCAACCTGGTCGTCCATCCGAGCGGGCCGCCATTGTCGGACAGGTTCGAGGCCGAGCTGGCCTGCGCCGCCCAATGCCGGGTCATTTGCGAGCTCAGGGTGTAGGACACCACCTGTCTGGACGGGAATATCAGGTTCTCGCTTTCGGAAGTGTCGAAGCGGTAGTAGCTGACATCGGCCCGCAAAATCGGGCTGCCGATGCTGAACCGCGTTTCGTTGCGGCGCACCTCGGCGGTGTCCTTGTCCAACCGAACGCGATTGAGGAATGAGATGTTGCCGGTCGGCGCATAATCGAAGCGGGCGACATAGTCGGAAAGGTTGTCGCCGAAACCGGACCGCTCCGAGTAGGTCGAGTCGGCGTGCGCCCGCCAGCCTTGCGCGACCTGGGCGGCGACATAGCCCAGCCGGCGCGGATGGGCGCTCCAGCGCAGCCCGTAGCCGCCGCGCAGACCGCCCTCGACCCGGTCCAGCCCGGTCTTGCGGTTGGCACGCAGGATGTTGACGTCGTCCAACTCGCTGTCCAGCGAATCCTCGTTGGGAATCGAGCGCGGATTGTTGCCGTTGGGGCTGGCCGCGACCATCACCATCGGTTCGATGATCTGCGGCATCGTGGCGCTGTCGCGGACAAAGGGGTAGCGCCAGTTCGCCGCCACCTGCGGGACGACACGCCCCGCGGTCGCCGAGCCCCGGTTCTCGTTCAGATGGTCGGAATGATAGCCGTCGCCTCGTAGCGACACCGACACGTCGGTCAGGTCGCCTTGCTTGCCCCGGAACGGGCGGTTCCAGGCGACATTGGACGACAGGCGCCGGGCGGAAACGCCATCCAGCCTGTTGTAGGCCAGCATGTCGCTATCGACAGTCCAATAGGCGCCTCGCGAATTGGGGTGCGACTGGTGGCTGAACACCGCGTGGGGCAGGACCATCGGCGAAGTGTCGTCGTCGTCGGTTGGGCGCAGCCCCTGGAACGCCATCGCCTCGACCATGGCGTAGTTGCGGCGCCCCAAACCTTCCAGATAGGGGCGAGTAGTCAGCCACGGACGGTTGCTGTTGATCGGGTAGCCGTAAAGGTTGTTGTAGGTGCCGTCCGACGTCCGCTGCAGCTGATAACCGGCCCTCCATGTGTTGTCGAGGTCGAACCGGCCTTCGGCCTCGATATGGCCTCGGGTCTCGGCGGTGTGGCGATCCTGGGTGAACGACCCGGAGGTCTTGGTTTCGCCGGAATAGCCGGTCCAGCGGTGGTTGGCGGCCAGCACGACGCGCTGCAGCAGGCTGTCTTGGGCGTCGTCCAGCGTCGCGGGCGTGTTGACCCTGGTCGCCGTCGCACTGGGGAACAGGAAACGCGGCGAGAACGTGACGTCCTGATTGTCGGCGACCGCCCAGAAATAGGGGACGGTGATGTTGGCGCCCAGGGTTGATGACAAGCCCATGGTCGGAGCCAGCAGGCCGCTTTTGCGCTTCACCGTCGGATCCGGGTGCGACAGATAGGGGGTGTAGGCGACCGGGATGCCGGCCAATTCCAGCCAGGCGTCACGATATTCGATGACCTGGGCTTCCTGGTCGTGGGTGATGCGGACCGCCTTGGCTTCCCACAGCGGGCGGCGGTCGGGCTTGTTCCGGCACGGCTCGCAGGCGGTGTAGACCGCCTTGTCGAAGTCGGTGCGGTTGCCGCCCGAGCGGATGCCGCTGGCCGCCGCCATGCGCGAGCGATCGGACAACAGCACGCGCAATTCCTTGCCGACGCCATCCTTCAGGTCCCCGGTCATCTCGAAATATTCGGCGAACATGGTGTCGCCGGTCGGTTCGACCAGGGTGACGTTGCCGGACGCCGTCATCACGTCGTGCTTCAGGTTGTAGCTTAAGGTATCGGCGATCAGGGTCCGGCCGGTCTGCCCCACCTCGACCCGGCCCTTGGCGGTGACGATGCCCAATTCGCGGTCATGGATGATCTGGTCGGCGGTCAGGCGGACCGGCTCCTCGGCCTCGTCGCCATCGACGCTGTCCTGCGTCGCCGGCGGCATTGGCCGCGGCGCCTTGGCGGCGGTCTCGGGCTCGGCGGCGGCCGGCTGAGCCGAGGCCGGACGCATCACCGGGCGGTTGGTCTGCCCGGGTTCGGCCGGGGTGTCATCGTTCCAGGCGTCGCCCCATCCGCGAATGTCCGAAGCCGACGCGGCCGGCATTCTTGGCGCGGCGACGACCGGTGTCGATGCCGTCGGAAATGTCGGCGCCGTCGCCGGCATCGTCGCCCGGCGCGGCTGTGGCGGTTCCGGAACCGCGTCGTCCCCCCAGGCCTGGCCCCAGCCGCCAGGCTGGGCCGGTGCGGGTGCGGCGATCGGGGCCGGCACCATGGGCGCGGTCGGCGCGACCGGTCTGGCTGCCGGAATCGCTGCGCGGGAACGGGCCGGAGCAGGGGCGGGACCGGACTCCTCGCCCCAGGCCTGCCCCCATCCGCCGGGTTGAACCGGGGCTGGCGACGGGGCTGGCGACGGGGTGGCGACCGGAGCGGCCGGTTGGGCGGTCGGGATGGTCGCACGGGGGCGGGACGGCGGTGCCGGGTTGGGCGCCTGGTCTTCGCCCCAGGCGTCGCCCCAGCCGCCGATCTCGCCGGCGCCGACGGCCAAGGCTGGGACGGCTGTCACGGTCAGCGGCGTGGTCAGGACGGCGATCAAGGCAAGACGGCGCATCGGCAAGGCCTCGCGGATCAACCGGCAAGACCGGCGAAACCGCCGATCCTGCGCCGACGGGGCCGGCCCGTCGGGTGTTGGATGAACCACAGGCCGCCAGCGATGGGAATGGCGGCGGCGACGTAAAGCAAGGGAATGAAGGCCAGAGACGAGGTCGCCAGATTGGCCACGCCCAAGGCCATGGCCTGGGCGGCGATCATCAAGCCGACCGCGGTCAGGATCGCCGGTGTCTGGCCGCGGCGGTCGAAGCCGGCGCCCAGCAGGCAGGCCAGGGCGATCACCGCGAAGCCCAGATTGTAGAACGGCGAGGAAAAACGCTGGTGCAGCTCGACCTTGGCGCGGCGGTACTCGGACCGGCCCAGCTCGGACTCGTTGACCGTCAGCAATTCGGCGATCGAGCGCTCGCGGGCGTCGCGGTAGCGGTCGCCGCCCTTGCCGGTCGCCGTGGCCAGATCGACGGTGTAGGAATCGAAATGCAGCACCGACAATTGTCCGGTTCCACGCGGCAGGCTTTGCCTGTTGCCATTGACCATCAGCACGCGTGGGCCGGTCGCGGTGAAGACCAGGGCGCCGCGTTCGGCCATCATGGTCATCGGCTTGTCGGGATTACGCTTGTCGTGCACCAAGATCCCCAAAAGCTCGCCATCGGGGCTGCGCGCCCCGACATAAACGGTCAGGCCGTCCCCGAACTTGTTGAACGCCCCTTCCTGCAGCAACACGTTGGTAATGTCGTTGCGGATCGACCATTGCAATTCGCGGAAGTGCTGGACCGAGGCGGGGATGATCCACAGCGACAAAGCCAGGCCGACAGCGGTCGTCATTGCCGCCAACAGCAAGGTCGGCTGTGCCAAAGCCCAATTGGACACCCCGGCCGAGCGCAACACCACCAATTCGCGGTCGGAATTGAGCTTGTTGTAGGTGAAAAGCGCCACTGCGAAAAGGGAAATCGGCAGGATCACCACCAGGAAGGTGGGCATCAGCATCATGGTCAACTTCAGGAAGGTCGCCGCCGAAATGCCCTTGGTGACGATCAATTCGATGAAGCGTAGCGACTGGGTCAGCCACAGCACACACGACAGGGCCAGGGAGACGAAGATCATCCCCACCCCGAGCTGCCGCAGTATGTATCGCGTGATCCCCGTCATGGCGGCGGATTATAGACAGGCCTTCGCCCGGCGGCCAAAGGGAATCAGAAGGGGCGCGGGAACGAATCCGGCGGGGCTATATGACGGTTTGCTTTCGTGCCGCCAGCGGCAAGGTGAAGCGGAAGCAGCACCCACCCTGCGGCGAGTCCGAGATGTGCACGCGGCCGCCATAATGATCGATCACCCGACTGCACAAGGTCAGGCCGATGCCGGTGCCCTCGGGCACCGACAGCGGGTCCAGACGCTGAAACATGGTGAAGACCTTCTCGCGGTATTCGGGGGCGATGCCCTTGCCGTTGTCGCAGACCCAGAACTCGGCGTCGGGGCCGGTTCCGTCGCAGCCGATGTGGATCGAGGGGCGGCGGTCGGGATGGTGGTGGCGCAGCGCGTTCTCGATCATCTGCCTGAACAAGATGTCGAGATGGCCGTCGCGGATGTTGAGCTCCGGCAAGGTGTGGTCGATGGTGATTTCGGCGTGAAGCCGTTCGACCAGGGGGGCCAGATCCTCGACGATGCGATTGATCGTCTGTTCCGGCCGGATCTGCCCCAGCGGGTCGTCTATTCGTGAAATGCGGATGTAATCCAGCAACGCCAGCACCAGTTCGTTCATCCGCTTGGCACCGTCGCGGGCAAAGCCGATGAAGGCGCGGCCGTCATCGTCCAACTGCCCGCCATAGCGGCGTTCCAGCATCGAAACATAGGTGGCCACCGCCCGCGACGGCTCGCGCAGATCATGCGAGGCGACCCAGGTCAGCGTCTCTAATTCCTGGGCCGAGCGAGCCAGGCGCAGGTTGGCCTCGCTCAGTTCCCGGGTACGCGATTCGACCGCGTGCTCAAGGCCGACCAGATGACGGAACTCGCGCGCGGCCAGCCACAAGCCGACCATCGCCAGGACCACCGCCGGCGGCAACAATTGGAACAATAGCGGCGTGTCGCGCAGATATTCCAGGATGCCGTAGGGCGCGGGATGCATCGCCACCACCGTCCAGCCGGCGCTGGCGATGGTTTCGCGGTGATACTGCCACTGGCGGCCGGCCAGGGTGGCAAGTCCCGACCCGCTGCTCAGACTTTCCACGAAAGCCGGGCCGGCGTCGCGCGGCAATGCCGGAACGGCCGCAGCGGCCGGGTAGGAATGGATCAGGCGGCCGGCGCGATCGAACACCAGGGCCGGCATGTCCTTCGGCCCGGGCAATAGCCGCCACCGATCGTCAAGTTCGGCAAATTCCAGCGACAGGCCCAGTATGCCGGAAAACTTGCCGGATGTGTCGCGCAGCGGGACCGCCAGTCCGGTCACCATCTGGCCGCTGACCGGGCCGGTGTGCGGGTCCATGACCTCGAACAGGCTTCCCTTGACGGCCAAGTTGTTGAAGAACGGCGCTTGCGAGACATTCGGGGCTTTGCTGCCCGAGAAGGGCCTGCCGCTGGCGATGAATGCCCCGACGGAATCGGTGGCGGCGAAGTTGACCGCGGCGGGGAAACGCTGGTTCAGCCGTGCGAACAAGGCCCCGCAGGACGTTCCATCCCGATTCTTGACGCAATCGGTTTCGGCGATGGCGGTCAGGACCAACCGATAGCCGGCGATGAAATCCTCGGCGGCCTTTTGGTGGTCCTGGGCGATTTGCTCGATCTGGCTGTGCAGGGTGTCGCGACGAACGGTATAGTCCGAGACCACGATGGCGCCGCCATAGGCCAGTGCCATGGTAACGGCCGCAACCATGGCCATGGTCAGCTGGTGATGGACCAAGCGCACCATGGAACACTCTCCGCCGATTGCCGCGGCCACCGCAACCCAACCGCACATACTTAAGTAACGCTGCGGTGCGCGGCAATCAAGGGGCTATCGTTACTGTCGCATGCCGGTCAGGAAGGCCCCCACTTCGGTCCGCAAGGTTTCGGCCTCGCTCAGCAGATCGTTGGCGGCGAGGAACATGGTCTGGGCCATCGAGCCGGTTTCCCCCGCCGCCCGCGACACGTCGGCGATGTTGCGGGTGATTTCGCCGGTTCCGTCCGAGGCCTGCTGAACGCTGCGCACGATTTCCTGGGTGGCAGCCGACTGTTCCTCGACCGCCGACGCGATCGAGGCGACGATGCCGCTGACCTTGTCGATGGTGTCGCCGACGGCGCGGATGATGGACACCGCATCGTGGGTGGCCGACTGAACGGCGCTGATCTGGGCGGAAATCTCCTGCGTTGCCTTCGAGGTCTGATTGGCCAGGCTTTTCACCTCGTTGGCGACGACGGCAAAGCCTTTGCCGGCCTCGCCGGCACGGGCCGCCTCGATGGTGGCATTCAGCGCTAACAGGTTGGTCTGGCTGGCGATGGTGTTGATCAGGCTGACCACCTCGCCGATGCGCCTCGCACTTTCGTCCAGGCTGGACATGGTGGCATTGGCGTTCTTGGCCCCTTCCACCGCTTCCGCGGTGGCTTCGACGGTGGTGGTGATCTGCCGGGCGATTTCCTGGACCGACGAGCCCAATTGCTCGGCGGCGACGGCGACGGTCTCGACGTTGGCGGCGGCCTGTTCCGCCGCCTGGGCGACGGCGGCGCCCTGTTCGCTGGCCCGGCTGGCGGTGTTTTGCAGGCCGTCCGAGTTGGTATGGACCTGGCGCACGGTTTCCATCACCGTCTCCAGGACGTGCTCCATCGCCTCGTTGAAGCCTTCGGTCAACTTCTCGCGCCGCTGGGCGCGCGCGGCGCTGGCGGTGGCCGCCGCCTGCTTTTCCTGCTCCAGCAGATTGGTCCGCTCGATATTGTCGCGAAACACGGCGACGGCCTGGGCCATCTCGCCGATTTCGTCGGTCTGGCCCAGCGACGGCACCGCCACCGAGGTGTCGCCGCGCGACAGGCGTTCCATCACCGAGGTCATCTCGTGTACCGGCCGGGCGATCAGTCGGCCGGTGACGATGACGACGGCGATGCCCAACAGCGCGAAGAGGCCGAAGGTGCCGTAGAATTGGACCTGTGCCGCGGCCGCGGTGTCTTGCGCCATGGCATAGACCTCGCCAGTCTTGGCGTCGGTCACCTCGGCCAGCCGGCGGATGCCGCCTTGCAGGCGGTCGAAGGTCTGTTCGGTCGAGGTCATCAGGATCAGGCCGGTGGTGGCGTCGATGGCGGCCATCTCGACCACCTCGCTCGCCGAGCGGCCGTACTCCTGCACCGCCATCGCCACCGCCTTCATCATGGTGGCTTCGTCGCCTTCGGCCATCTTGGCGGCGAAGTCGCGGGTCTCGGTGCCCAGCATGGCGATGTCGGCCCTGATCCGCTCTTCCAGCGTCTTGATCTTGGCCTTGTCGATGCCGGCATTGGTCCAGCCCAACAGGCGGTAGGTGTTGGACTGGACGCGGGTGCTGACCGTCTCGATCTTCGAGACGAAGCGGTTGTTGGCGAACGAGACGTCGTGCAATTCGGTCAGGGCCGCCGTTTCGCGGGTCAGGCCGACCTGGAAGATGACGGCCAGGACCAGCATGCTGGCGAACAGGATCAGGGGCGCGAACAACACCTTGACGGCGATGCGCGTGTTGGCGAGGCGGTTTGCGAGCATGAGGGGCGGCTCCTGACCGAGTACCTTAGGGCTTGTAGATGCCGGCGCCGACATATGCGTCGCCGCCCGCCGTTTCGACATAGCTGGATTTCGGTTCGATCTTCTTGGTCTGGGTGTTGGTCCATTTGTAATCGACCCAGCCCGAGCCCTTGCCCTTCACCACTTGGTTCATTTCGGCGATGAATGTCTTGCCGTCGGAATCCTTGAGCCCGGACATGTCCTTCCCGGCAAAGGCGGGGTTCTTGCCGTGGCACTGCACCACCCCGGCCGTGTCCTGGACAAACACGTAAAGGTCCTTCACCTGGAAGCCGCCGTTGGGATCGGCGAAGGCGGCGCAGGCCTTTTCGCGGCCGGCGGACTTGTAGTGCGCGACGGCCTTCTTGACCAGCGCGACCGCTTCGTCGGCGGTGCCATGCTCCTGGGCCAGGGCCGGCTGGACGATCAGGGCGCCGACCGCCAGGGTGGCGATACGCAGAAAAGCTTTGGACATAGATGGCCTCCTGTGTGGTCTCACTTTAGTATTTGCTTAAATTGGTACCGGAATACCTATTTAGCGCAGATACGCACCGGCCCGGTCAAGGCGTAGATGGCATTCATCTTCGGTATGAGATTACTAAGGGAGGATTTTGCCGGGATTCAAGCGGCCGTCGGGATCAATGGCGTTCTTGATCCGGCGCATCAGCTCCAGTTCGGTCGCCGACTTGTAGCGGGCCATTTCGTGCCGCTTCAGCATGCCGATGCCATGTTCGGCCGACACCGATCCGCCCATGTCGGCGACGATGTCGTGAACGATGCGATTCATGCGCTCCCAGTGGGCGATGAACCACGCCTTGTCGGCGCCGACCGGCTGGCTCAGGTTGAAATGGATGTTGCCGTCGCCGATATGGCCGAAGGCGACCACCCGCACGCCCGGCAGGGCCGCTTCGACCGCCGGGGTGCAGCGGGCGATCATCTCGGGCACCCGGCTGGTGGCGACCGCCACGTCGTGCTTGATGGACCCGCCTTCCTTCTTCTGGGCCTCGGGCACGCCCTCGCGGATCTTCCACAGGGCGCGCCGCTGATCTTCCGATTGGGCCAGCACCGCGTCATGGGCGGTGCCGCTCTCCAGGGCCTCGGTCAGCACCGATTCCAGGGCGTCCTTCAGTCCGCCGGGCCTGGATGACGACAGCTCGACCAGCAGGACCCACGGATGGGGGGCGTCGAACGGATCGCGCACGCCGGGGACGTGGGCGATGCCGATCTCCAGGCCGATCCTGGGCACCAGTTCGCAGGCGGTCACCGCATCGCCCGAGGCGCGCCGGGCGGCGCCCAGGATGGCCAGGGCGGCCGCCGGGTCGGGCAGGGCGACCAGGGCGGTGGCGGTTTCGCGCGGGGCCGGGAACAGCTTGACCACGCAGGCGGTGATGATGCCCAGCGTGCCCTCGGCCCCGACGAACAGATGCTTGAGGTCGTAGCCGGTATTGTCCTTTCTGAGCGCGCGCAAGCCGTTCCACACCTGGCCGTCGGGCAGCACCACCTCGAGGCCCAGGACCAGGTCGCGGGTGTTGCCATAGCGCAGCACGCCGACGCCGCCGGCATTGGTCGACAGGTTGCCGCCGATCCGGCACGAGCCCTCGGCGCCCAGCGACAGCGGGAACAGGCAGCCGACCTCGGCGGCGGCGTCCTGCACGGATGCCAGCACGCAGCCGGCCTCGGCGGTCAGGGTGAAATCGACCGGATCGACGGCGCGAATGCGGTTCAGCCGCTCGGTCGAGATCACCAAGGCGCCGTCCGACGGCACCGCTCCGCCACACAGGCCGGTATTGCCGCCCTGGGGCACGATGGCGATGCTGTCCTGGACGCAGGCCTTGACCAGTTCGGCCACCTCGGCGGTGGTGCCGGGGCGGGCCACGGCGACGGCGCTGCCGTGGTAAAGGCCCCGTTCCTCGACCAGATAGGGGGCCATGTCGGCGGCCGTATTCAGCAGGTTACCCGGGCCGACGATGGCGGCCAATTGATCCAGCAGGCTCATGGTTGGCCTCGTGGCGCGGCGGCGCGGCGCAGCCGGTCGTTGATGGCCAGGCCCAGCCCGTGTTCCGGGATCGGGGCGACCGCGATGGCCCGATGGGGACCGCCATCCAGCAGGCGCAGCATGGCGAACAGGTTGGCCGCCGCCTCTTGCAGGTCGCCGGCCGCCGACAGGGTCAAGGTCCCCACGATATCGCCGAAGCCCAGCAACGCTTCGTCCTGTTCGGCCGTCGTGGCGTTCAGGCGCACCGGCAGGCCGGGGGCGTAATGGCTTTCCAGCATGCCCGGGCTTTTGGGGGCATGGGGGTCGATGGCGGCACGCGCCAGCGGCGAGCCCAGCGCCGCCTCGATCTCCTCGGCGGCGATGCCGCCCGGGCGCAACAGGCAGGCGGTGGCGGTCGACAGGTCCAGCACGGTCGATTCGACGCCGACCCGGCATGGTCCGCCATCCAGCACCAGCGCCACCCGAGCCCCCAGTGAATCGACCACATGCAGGGCCAGCGTCGGGCTGACCGCACCCGAGCGGTTGGCCGACGGCGCCGCCAGCGGCCGGCCGGCGGCGCGGATCAGATCCAGGGCCACCGGATGGTCGGGCATGCGTACGGCGATGGTGTCCAGGCCGGCGCTGGCCAGCAGGGAAACGGGCGAGCCGGCCCGGCGGGGCAGCACCAGGGTCAGCGGCCCGGGCCAGAAGCGGGCCGTCAGCAGGCGGGCGCGGTCGTCAAGTTCGACCAGCGCCTCGGCTTCGGCGGCATCGGCGACATGGACGATCAGCGGGTTGAAACTGGGGCGTCCCTTGGCCTCGAAGATGGCGGCGACGGCGCGGTCGCAGGTGGCGTCGGCGCCCAGGCCATAGACGGTCTCGGTGGGAAAGGCCACCAGGCGGCCCTCGCGCAGCAGGCGCCCGGCCTCGGCCAGGGACAGCGCGCAGGCCGGCTCGATCAGGGCGGGAAGCGGAACCGGGTTCATGGCGGTCACCATAACCGCTTTGCCCGCCGATGGGGAGAGGTCAGCTTCAGCCCTTGGCGCGCGCCAGGAAATCGCCGTTCCTGAAGCCCGGCTTGCCATAGACCAGCGGGCTTTGATCGTCGAAATTGACCACCTCCCCGCCGGCGGCGGCCAGCACGGCGTGGGCGGCGGCGGTATCCCACTCGCTGGTCGGGCCGAAACGCGGATAGAAGTCGGCCGAGCCTTCGGCGACCAGGCAGAATTTCAGGGACGAGCCGGCATTGTGCATGACCGGCTGGGCCAGCGTGGACAGGAAGGCGTTCAGTCGGTCCGGAGCCCGGTGCGAGCGCGAATCCAGCACGACGGCGCCGCTGGCCGGCAAGGGGCGGCAGCGTGCCGGCTGGCGGATGCCGTCCTTATCGACCACCGATGCGGCGCCATCGGCGCCCGACCACAGCCGGTTCAGCACCGGGGCGAACACCACCCCGGCCACTGCGCGGCCATCTTCGACCAGGCCGATATTGACGGTGAACTCGCCGTTCTTCTTGACGAATTCCTTGGTGCCGTCCAGCGGATCGACCAGCCAGAAGCGTCGGCCGACGGTGGGGATGCGGCCGGCCGCGGCCTCTTCCTCGGCGACGATGGGGATATCCGGGGTCAGGGTGCGCAATACCGGCAAGATCACCGCCTCGGCCTCGCGGTCGGCTGCGGTGACCGGGTCGTTGGTCCCTTTCATCTCGACGGCGAAATCCTGGGCGTAGATGGCCAGGATGGCGTCACCGGCCTGGCGGGCCACCGCCTCGAGGGCCGGCAAAAGGGACGAGTAGGTCATGGGGCGCTCCGAATGGGTGGGGTGGTTCTAACGGACCATCCACTCGCAGCCAAGCACAATGAACGCTTACCCGGTGCTCCAGGCGCGCGGGCGCTTCATGCCGGCGATCTTGCAGGCCTGCTGGACATAGCCATAGGGAAACAGCTCGAACAGGCGGTTGCGGCCGGCGCCGGTCGCGTCGGTCAGGTGCTTCATGACGTGGCGGACGTCGGGGGCGACCTGCTTTTCCTCCAGCCAGGCCCGCATGAAGGCGATCACCCGCCAATGATCCTCGGTCAATTCGATGGCTTCGGCTTGGGCGGCCAAGCGGGCGAAATCCTCGGTCCAGTCGGCGGGGTCGACAAGGTAACCTTCGGCATCGGTGGCGGTCATATCCGTCTCGCTTGTTTATGCGTTAGAACTAATTTAAACCGAGTGGGCCCCAGGTCAATCCCCGCCGTCTTGACGATGATCAAGAATTGTCGCGCTTCTGGGATTCTTTACTTCGATTGACGGAAGTCAAAGTAAAGTAGTCGGGAAATCCCCACATTGCCTTCTATCCTATGCGCTCTGCCGAACGCGCCGGGACCGGCCGGGTCCGATCATCCCCCCTCAAAATATCGGACCCGGCCACCACCCTCGAATTGCCCCCTTTGCACCATCGCCTCGTCCCAATGAGCGGCAGGCCTCTTGACCGCCGTCACACCACCCGATGCGGGGGGTGCCGACAATGGTTGAAACGCACGACTTCCGGGGGTTAACCATGGAAATCTCGACGACGCCATCTGGCGAGGCCAGGCGCATCCATGGCGATGATTTGCAGATCATGGCGCGGGTGCCGTTGTTTGCTGGCCTGACGCCCGAGGCGCTGGTCGATATCGCCGGTCAGTCGCAGGTTTCCCGGGTTCCGCGCGGCGCCACGCTGTTTCGCCAGGGCGACGCCGCCAAGGTGCTGCATGTCCTGCTCGAGGGGCAGGTGGCGTTGATGGCCGGGGTCGAGGGCGGCGGCGAGCAGACCATGCTGGAGATTCTGGATTCAGGCGAATCCTTCATCGCCGCCGCGCTGCTGACCGGCAAGCCCTATCTGATGAGCGCCATGGCCCTGGCGCCGTGCCGGCTGATGGAAATACCGCGCGATGCGCTGCTGACCCGGCTCAGGGCCAATCCCGATCTGGCCTTGGCCATGCTGGCGTCGCTGTCGCGGCATTTCCGGCTGCTGATCCAAGAGGTCAAGGACCTCAAGCTGAAATCGGCCAGCCAGCGTCTGGCCCTTTACCTGATGGGCCTGACCCAACGTCGGCGCGGCTCGGTCACCCTGCGCCTGCCCCATAACAAAGGCCTAATCGCCGCCCGCGTCGGCGTGCGGCCGGAAACCCTGTCGCGCGCCTTCGCGCACCTGAAAGGGCAAGGCGTTGGCGTTGATGGCCAGATGGTTACCATCGCCGACCTGGCCCGATTGGGGCGCTATTGTCACGAGGGGCGTGAAATAGTCTGACGCTTATCCATACGAAATGATTAAAGGCGGTTTGCAAGCTGGTCTCTCCGTTTTATAGTGGGAATCCGCGAGCCCACCCGATCGGGCAAATCAGGAGCCGCTTCGTGACCCTGCGTAACTCACCCGAGACATTCGAGATCCTGCTGGTCGAGGACAATCCCGGCGACGCCCGCTTGGCCCAGGAAGCCCTGAAGGAGGGGCGGATGGCGAGCCGTCTCAAGGTGGTGGTCGACGGTGTCGAGGCCATGACCTATCTGCGCCGCGAGGGCTCGTTCGGTGACGCGCCGCGCCCGCATCTGGTGCTGCTGGATCTGAATCTGCCCCGCAAGGACGGCCGCCAGGTGCTGGCCGAAATGAAGGCCGACCCTGAATTGCGCCGGATTCCGGTGGTGGTCCTGACCACCTCGCAGGCCGAGCAGGATGTTGGGCGTTCCTACGATCTTCACGCCAATTGCTATATCACCAAGCCGGTGGATCTCGACCGGTTCATTTCCGTCGTGCGCTCCATCGAGGAATATTGGTGCTCGGTGGTGACTTTGCCGCCCCGGTAAGCCCAAAGATGGGCGACCGCACCCCGTCGAGGACGGTCCTGGTTGTCGAAGACAATCCCGGTGATGCCCGCCTTGTCGAACTTTTCCTGATCGAGGATCCGTCGCGGCCGTTTCTGGTCTTCAAGGCCGAGACCTTGGCCGGTGCGCTGGAATCCCTGGCGGCCCGGCCGGTCGATGTGGTCCTGCTGGACCTGTCGCTTCCCGATTCCTTCGGGTTGGACACCCTGGCCCGGCTGCGCGGCGCCTTCCCGCTGATTCCGGTGGTGGTGCTGACCGGCACCGACAACGAGGCCCTGGCCCTGGAAGCCCTGCGCCAGGGCGCGCAGGATTACCTGGTCAAGGGCCAGGGCGATGGCGATCTGGTTCGCCGCTCGATCGGCTATGCCATGGAGCGCTTTCGCGGCGAATTGGCGCTGAGATCCTCGGAAGCGCGCTTTCGTGCGGTGTTCGAAAGTGCCGGCATCGGGGTGGTGACCAGCACGCCGGACGGCCAGATCAACAGCGCCAACCCCGCCTTTTGCGAAATGCTCGGCTATGACGAGGCCGAGCTGCGCACCTTTTCGGCGGTCGACATCACCCATCCCGACGACCGCGCCGCCAGCCGCGAGCTTTACCGCGAACTGGTCGAAGGCACCCGCGACCGTTATCACTTCACCAAGCGCTATGTCGCCAAGGATGGCCGCCACGTCTGGGTGCGCCTGACGGTGACGGCGGTCAAGCTGACCTCGGGGCAGCTTGATTTCTCGATCGCGGTGATCGAGGACATCACCGAGAAGAAGCGCCTGGAAGACCATATGCGGCTTGCCGCCACGGTGTTCGAGAATTCCGGCGAAGGCCTGTTCGTCACCGATTCCGACAGCCTGGTCATCCATGTCAACGCCGCCTTCAGCGACATCACCGGCTATCAGGCCGCCGAGGTGATCGGCAAGAACCCCCGGATTTTGGCTTCGGGCCGTCACGACCTGGCCTTCTACGAGAAGATGTGGTCCGACCTGACCAATCAGGGCCGCTGGCAGGGCGAGATCTGGGATCGTCGCAAGGATGGCGAGATGTTCGCCAGTTGGGAAAACATCGCCGCCGTGCGCGATTCGGAAGGCGTGTTGACCAATTACGTCGCGGTGATCAGCGACATCACCACCCGAAAGCAGGTCGAGGAGCGGTTGTCCTATGCCGCCAACCACGATCCGCTGACCCGCCTGCCCAACCGCACCCTGTTCCAGGAACGCCTGGGCCGGGCGATGGCGCGCGCCCAGCGCAACCAGGCGCTGGTCGCCTTGCTGTTCATCGATCTCGACCGCTTCAAGCAGGTCAACGACAGCATGGGCCACCTGGCCGGCGACATGCTGCTGCAGCAGGTGGCCGAGCGGTTGACCGGCTGCACCCGCCAGGGTGACACGGTGGCGCGCTTGGCCGGCGACGAGTTCACGGTGATCTTGGAAGACATCGACGAGCCGCGCGACGCCGCCATCGTCGCCCACAAGATCCTGCACCGTCTGGTCGAGCCGTTCGACCTGGGTGGCGAAGGGGCGCAGATCAGTTCGTCGATCGGCGTCGCCCTTTACCCATCGGATGCCGCCGACGCGCAAGGCCTGATCAAGCTGGCCGACGAGGCGATGTACCGGGCCAAGCATATGGGCCGCAACCGTTGCCAGTTCCATTCCCTGCAGGTCAACGCCCAGGCCTTCGAGCGCCTGGCCCTGGAAGCCTCGCTGCGCCACGCCATGGAGCGCGACGAGTTCGAACTGGTCTATCAGCCGATCTTCGACTTGGCCAGCGGCCGGGTGGCGGCGGTCGAGGCGCTGTTGCGCTGGCGTCACCCGGAAGTGGGTACTCTGGTTCCCGCCCAGTTCCTGCCGCTGGCCGAGGAAACCGGCCTGGTGCTGGACATCGGCGCATGGGCGCTGACACTGGCCTGCGGCCATGCCGTGGCCTGGCGCAAGGCCGGCTATCCCGACATGGAACTGCATATCAACCTGTCGGGACGGCAATTGCGCGAGGGCCAGTTGCTGGCCGGGGTCGCCCTGGCGCTGGAAGATTCGGCGCTGCCGCCGCAGGCCTTGGTGCTGGAAGTGCCGGAAACCCAGGTGGTCGATCGCGGCCCCGAGGTCCAGGCCCTGTTCCAGCGCATCGCCGCCCTGAATCTCGGGCTGTCGATCGATGAATTCGGTTCGGGCTATTCCTCGTTCGCCTTCCTGCGCGGTCTGGGGGCCAGCTCGGTCAAGGTGGCGCAGGCCTATGTCCGCAGTGCCGCCTCGGTCGGCGACGATGCCGAGATCGTGTCGGCCATCGTCGCCTTGGCGCGCGGGCTGCACATGGCAGCCACGGCGCCCGGGATCGAAACCGCCGAGCAACTGGATTTCGTCATCCGTTCGGGCTGCAGTCGCGGCCAGGGTTTCCTGCTGGCGCGGCCGATGACCGTCGATGAGATGGCGGACTTCCTGGCCAAGGGCGATCTGCCGGTCGCCCTGAAGAAAAGGCTGGAAGCATGAAGCTGGCGCGGTGGGGGGCACGAGGCGCCGAGCGGCCCGGCCTGATCGACGCCAAGGGAAATCTGCGCGACCTGTCCGGCCATTGCACCGACCTGACCCCCGACATGCTGGCCGCCGACCGGCTGTCCCGTCTGGCCGCCCTTGATCCGGCCAGCCTGCCCCTGGTCCCAGGCGAGCCCCGCCTGGGGGTGCCGCTGGACGGCATCGGATCGATCATCGCCATCGGCCTCAATTACCGTGACCATGCCGCCGAAACCGGCCTGGCCCTGCCGGCCGAACCGGTGGTGTTCTCGAAGCACCGCAGCTCGCTGGCCGGGCCGTACGATCCCCTGGCGATCCCGCCCGGAACCGAGAAGCTGGATTGGGAAGTCGAACTGGGGGTGGTGATCGGCAATGCCGCCTGGCAGGTATCCGAGGATCAGGCCCTGGATCACGTCGCCGGTTACTGCACCGCCAACGACGTCTCGGCGCGCGACTGGCAGATCGAGCGCGGCGGCCAATGGATCAAGGGCAAATCCGGTCCCGGCTTTTGCCCCTTGGGTCCGTGGCTGGTGACCAAAGACGAGGTGGCGGACCCGCAGGCGCTTTCGCTGTCGACCCACGTTGATGGTCGGCGCAAGCAGAACGGCACCACCGCCGACATGGTGTTTCCGGTGCGCGCCCTGGTCGCCTATCTGTCGCGTTTCATGGTTCTGGAAGCCGGCGACGTCATCGTGACCGGCACCCCGGCCGGGGTGGGACTGGCCACCGGCCGTTACCTTTATCCCGGCGCGGTGATGGAGGTCGAGGTCGCCGGCCTGGGCCGCCAGCGGGTGGTGGTGGGTTAAACTCCGATCCCGGCGAACTCGGCCACCACCTGATCATAAAGCGAGCGCTTGAACGGCACGATCAGGGCCGGCACCTCGGCCAGCTTCATCCACCGCCATTCGGAAAATTCCGGATGCTCGGTGTCGATGTCGATGTCGGAATCCGCGCCCAGGAATTTCAGGGCGTACCATTTCTGCCTCTGGCCGCGAAAGCGACCCTTCCACACCTTGTCGGCCAGATCGGGCGGCAGGTCATAGGATATCCAGTCGCGGCTTTCGGCGATCACTTCGGCCTTGTCGGTGCCGATTTCTTCCTTCATCTCGCGCAACGCCGCCGCCAGCGGTTCCTCGTCCTCGTCGATGCCGCCTTGCGGGAATTGCCAGGCCGGTTCCTTGGTGTCGATGCGCCTGGCGGTGAAGACCAGGCCTTCGGCGTTGAACAGCACCAGGCCGACACCCAGGCGATAGGGGCGCTTGTGCAACGGCAAGGGTTTGCTCATGGGGCCGTCCTCTTATGGTTTGACCACCGAGCTGACCGGAGCCAGGACGATGTTGTGGTCGGGGAACTTGTCCATCCAGCCGAGCAGGCGGTCGAAGCTGACCGGGCGGGCGTTGATGGCCACTACCGCCCGGCCCATTTCCTTGGCCGCTTCGCTGGCCTGGATCTGGCGGGCCTCGATGGCGTTGCGGTATGGCTCGGCATCCAGCTGGCCGGCCAAGGCCGCCATCGGCGGCTTGGGCTCGCCATTGCCGCCGTCGCCGACATAAAGCAGGCCACGATCCTTCAAGGCGGTCAGCACCAGACCGATCTGCTTGGACCGGGTGAACGGGCCGTCGGCGGCCCACACGCCCACCGCGCCCGGCGCGCGGGCCAGCACCTTTTCCAGCCGGGCGATGATTTCTTCCGGCGGCGTGGTGACCATCAGACCCAGTGGGCCGGGGTCGCGGGCCGGAAAGCCCGACATCTCGACCGGCAGGGCCACCATCACCTCGTGGCCGGCATCGCGGGCGCGCTTGATCAGCTTGTCCAGGCCCGACGCATAGGGGCTGAACACCAGGGTCATGTCGGCCGGGGTCTTGGTGATGGCGGCGTCGGTGCCTTCCTTGTCCATGCCCAGGCCGACCACCATCACCGCCATGCGGATCTTGTCGGAGGCCGCGTCCCACGGCCGCGCATAAACCTTCCAGGCCTGCTTGCCGTCCTGGCCGATCACCGGCAGCGGCCCGTTGGGGCTTTGGCGCAGCAAGGTCTCGACCGGCGCGGGCGGCAGCGCTACCGGCTTGGCCGCCGGCACCGGCAACGAGGCGAAGGTCGGCAATTGGTCGGCCGGGCGGGGCGTCGGCGCGGCAGGGGTCAGGCTGGCCAACGGCGGCGCCGGGGCGGCGACCACCGGCGGTGGCGGGGCAGGCGGCGCGGCATGGCCGTTGGCCTTACCGTTGGTGCCGTTGACGGGGGCAGGGGGCGGGGCCACGACCGGCGGCGGCACCGCCGGCAGCTCGACCACCGGGGCGACGGGCGGCGCGGGCACTGGCGGCGGCGGCGGTGTGAGGGCGGGCGCTGCGGGCGGCTCGGGGGGCGGAAGTGCCGCGATCCCGCCCGGCGGGGTCAGAAGGCCGCCGGGATTGGTCGGGCCGCTGGGCGCCGGTTCGGGTGGTTTGCCGTCAGGGCCGGGGCCGTCGCGACCGGGCAATTGAATCGACAATTGCGGCCGGTCGGCGACGTCCAGGGCGGCGATGACGTCCCTGGTATCCATGTTCGAGACGAAGTAACCGACGGTTCCCAAGCCGCCACCCAGGACCAGGATGAGAAGGACCATGACCAGCCGGCGCCAGCGAATGGGCCGGCTGGGCGGCGCCTCGTCGATTCCGACCGGGCGAGCCGCGATAAAGCGGTCGATCTGGTCCTCGTCCAGGGTGTCCATGGAGCGATCAGTTGCCCTGTGGACGATAGAGCGACAGGCCGCGGATCAGATCCAGGGCGCGGGCCAACTGGTAATCCTGGGCCGGGTCGCCCATCTTGATCACCGCAGGCGCCCCGCCCTTTTCCTTTTCCTTCTCGGGTTCGGGCTGCGGCGCCGGCTTGGCGGCACCCTCGGCCGGTTTGGCATCGGGGGCTTCCTTGCCGTTCTTGGCCGGGTTCTGCAGGGCGTTCCTGAGGTTGGCCTCGGACCGGCGCTCGCGTTCGGGCACGTTGATCGGCTCGACCTTGGACTGCAGGACCTTGATGTCGGGTTCGATGCCGACCGCCTGGATCGAGCGGCCCGACGGCGTGTAATAGCGCGCGGTGGTCAGGCGCATCGAGCCATGGCCGGGCAACGGGATCAGCGTCTGCACCGAGCCCTTGCCGAACGAGCGGGTGCCCAGCACCAGGGCACGGCGATGATCCTGCAAGGCGCCGGCGACGATTTCCGAGGCCGAGGCCGAACCGTCATTGACCAGCAGCACAAGCGGCAGGCCATCGACGATGTCGCCCTGCTTGGCATTGAAGCGCTGTGTGTCCTCGGCCCGGCGCGAGCGGGTCGAGACGATCTCGCCCTTGTCCAGGAAGTCGTCGGACACCGCGATGGCCTGATCCAACAGGCCGCCCGGATTGTTGCGCAGGTCGATGACGAAGCCCGACAGCCCCTTGCCGATGTCCTTCTTCAGCTGGCCGACGTGCTTCCTGAGATCGGCATCGGTGGTCTGCGAGAATTGGGTGATGCGGACATAGCCGATATTGCCCTCGGCATGGGACCGCACCGTCTGGATCTTGATGACGGCGCGGGTCAGCTTGACGTCGAACGGCTCGACCGAGGCGCGGCGCACCGTCAGCTTGATGTCGGTATTGACCAGGCCGCGCATGCGATCGACCGCTTCCGACAGGGTCAGGCCCTGCACCGGCTCGCCGTCGAGATGGGTGATGAAGTCGCCCGGCTGCAGGCCGGCCCGATAGGCCGGGGTGTCGTCGATGGGCGACACCACCTTGACCCAGCCGCTTTCCATGGTGACTTCGATGCCCAGACCGCCGAACTCGCCCTTGGTGCTGACTTCCATGTCGCGGGCGTTCTTGGCGTTCAGATAGCTGGAATGCGGGTCCAGCGACGACAGCATGCCGTTCAGGGCCGCCTCGACCAGATCCTCGTCCTTGACCGGCTCGACATAGTCCGAGCGGACCTTTTCGAACACCTCGGCGAACAATTCCATCAGCCGATAGGTTTCCTTGCGCTCGGCGGCATGGGCCGGGACCAGGGACGACGTCGCCAGCCAGGCAGTGGTGCCGGCGGCCAGAAGCACTTTGCGAATCATCCGCTACCCTTATTCTTTTGTGCCGTGAGCCAAGGCAACGGGTTGACCGGCTGCCCCTGGCGGCGCAGCTCGACATATAAAGCGGGTCTGGCCTCGTCCTGCCCCATGACGCCGACGGGCTCACCCGCAGCCAGACGCTGGCCGACGGTTGCGTCGATTCGGGCCATCCCCGCAAGGAGCGTATGATAGCCCTCGCCGTGTTCGATGATCAAGAGCAGCCCATAGCCGCGGAACGGACCGGAAAAAGCGACTTGGCCGTCATGGGGGGCGATGACCTGGGCGCCCTGGCGGGTGCCGATGGTCAGGCCCTTGGAAATCACGCCGACCTCGTTGGGCTGGCCGAAGCGGCCGACCACCGTACCGCGCGCCGGAAACGGCATCTTGCCTTGGGCGGCGCCGAAGGACGGCATGGTCTGCGGGCGGGCGGCGGCGGCCTCGCGGGCGGCGGCTTCGGCGGCGGCCACCGCCTTGTGGGCGGCCAGTTCGGCGGCGCGCGCCTCGGCCTGGGCACGGATCTCCGCCTCGCGGGCGGCCCTCGCTGCGGCCATTTCGCGTTCCTGGCGTTCCTTTTCGGCGCGCCGGGCGGCGGCCTCGGCCTCGCGGGCGGCCTTCTGTGCGGCGATTTCCGCCTCGCGGGCGGCCTTTTGCGCGGCGATCTCGGCCTCGCGCGCGGCCTTTTCGGCGGCGACCTTGGCGGCGGCCTCGGCCAGACGGCGCTGGCGTTCCTCTTCCAGGCGGATCAGCAATTCGCGCAGATCCTCGGCCTCGCCGGCCAATTTGCGCATGCGCGCTTCCGACGCCTCGGTCTCGGCCAGGGCGACGAACTGGATGGCGCTTTTTCTCTCCCACAGGCTCTTCAGGCGCTTGTGCTCGCCGTCCAGGCGGATGGCGGTGTTGCCGATGCGGGCCTTCTGGTCGTGGATGTCGGCCCGCAATCGGCCCAGCATGTCGATCTCGCCCTTGAGGTCCTGGACCGAGCGTTCGATCTGCGGCACCGCTGCGCGCAGCAAGATGGCCGACCGCACGGTGTCGGCCGGGCTTTGCGGCTGGGCGATCAGGGCGTCGGTGGGGCGCCAGGCCAGGCGCTGCAGCGCGGTCAGCACGCCGGTCATCTGGCTAGCTCGGCGCTGCAGGGCGCCGGCGCGGTCGATCTCGGTGACCTTCAGTTCTTCCAGCTGGCTTTCCAGCTCGGACAGCAATTCCTCGCTTTCCTGGGCGGCGCGGGCGGCGGCGACCATGTCCGAGCGGATGCGGCCCAGCTCTTCCGAGATTTCGCGGGCCTTCTTCTTGATCTCGTCATGCTCGGTCCGGCTTTTGCGCAACTGGTCTTCCAGCTCGCGCAGGCGGCGGTCGGCGGCGATGGGATCGGGGCTGGACTGGGCAAGCACGGGGCTTGCCCCGCCCGCCAGCAGGATCAGGATGGCAAGGGCGAGCCTAGCCGCCAAGCAGGGACGTCCCGGTCATGTCGGCCGGCTGGGGCAGGCCCAGCAGGGCCAGCAGCGTCGGCGCCACGTCGGCCAGGCGACCGTCCTTCAGCCCGCCCACGCCTGGGGGCGGGTTGACCAGCAGCGCGTCCACCGGCCCGGTGGTGTGGGCGGTGTGGGGCTGGTGGGTCAAGGGGTCGGTCATCTGCTCGGCGTTGCCGTGGTCGGCGGTGACCAGCATGGTGCCGCCGGCCGCCTTGATGGCCGTTTCCAGCTTGGCCAGGCAGGCATCGACGGTCTGGGCCGCCTGCATCGCCGCCGCCAGGATGCCGGTATGGCCGACCATGTCGCCATTGGCGAAATTGGCGACGATCAGGTCGTACTTGCCCGATCCGATCGCCTCGGCCATGCGGTCGGCGACCTCGGGCGCGCTCATTTCCGGCTGCAGGTCGTAGGTGGCGACCTTGGGGCTGGGCACCAGGATGCGGTCCTCGCCGGGATAGACCTGCTCGCGCCCGCCATTGAAGAAGAAGGTGACGTGGGCGTACTTCTCGGTCTCGGCGATGCGCAGCTGGGTCAGGCCGGCGTTGGACGCCACCTCGCCCAGCAGGTTGGTCAGCGTCTCGGCCGGGAACAGGCAGGCCAGGAACGCGTTCAGATCCTTGGAATATTCGGTCAGGCCCAGGCGGGCGGCGAAGCTTGCCAGCCGCTCGCGGGCGAAGCCGTCGAAAGCAGGATCGACCAGGGCGTGCAGGATCTCGCGGGCGCGGTCGGCGCGGAAATTGCCCATCAGCAGGCCGTCGCCATCCTTCATGCCGCCAAAGCTGCCGATGGTCACCGGCAGCATGAATTCGTCGGTCTTGCCGGCATCATAGGAAGCCTGGATCGCCGCCAGCGGGTCGGCGGCGTTGGGGGCCCGGCCCAGCATCATGGTGTCGAAGGCCAGTTGCACGCGGTCCCAGCGCTTGTCGCGGTCCATGGCGTAGTAACGCCCGGCCACAGTGGCGACGCAGACGTCGTGGCCGGCGATATCGGCCAGGAACCTGGCCATGAAATCCTTGGCCGAGGAAGGCGGCGTGTCGCGGCCATCCAGGAAGGCGTGCACCTTGACCGGGACGCCCTGGCCAGCGATGGCCTTGGCCAGGCCGGCCAGATGATCCTGGTGCGAATGGACGCCGCCGGGGCTCATCAGCCCCATCAGGTGAAAGGCGCCGCCCTTGGCCTTGACGGCGGCCACGGCGGCCTGGAACACCGGATTGGCCACCGCCGAGCCGTCGGCGATGGCGGCATCGATGCGCGGCAGGTCCTGCATCACCACCCGTCCGGCCCCCAGGTTCATGTGGCCCACTTCCGAATTGCCCATCTGGCCTTCGGGCAGGCCGACCTGCAGCCCCGACGTCGCCAGCAGGGCGCGCGGGCAGGTGGCCATCAGGCGGTCCCAGGTGGGCGTATCGGCCAGGGCGATGGCGTTGTCGGTGGGATCGTCGCGATGGCCCCAGCCATCCAGGATGCACAGGACGACGGGGCGGGGGGCGTGGGTCTTGCTCATGGAAACCTAGTGTACTGGATGTGGCGATTTATCTCCACCCCACCTCGTGGGCGAAGTCGGCCAGGGCGTGCTGGCGATGCAGCCACTCGGCGGCGGGATGTTCCTGGCTGGCGGCGGCCTCGGCCTCGGCCTGGGCCAGAGCCTGGGCCAGCGGCGGCAGTCCGACCTTGGCGCGGCGCTGGTCGACGCTTTCCTCGGCATCGATGGGCAGGGGGGCCAGGTGGCCGTCCTCGTCCCAGTCGAGCTGGGTGCCATAGATCTGCGGGCGGCCTTCCAGCACGCGGATGCGGTCTTCCAGCATGGCGGCGTGGCGGGCCGGAATCTCGCCCCGGTTGGCGGCCATCTTCATATGGGTCAGGCAGCGGCGCTGAAAGGACGGCCGCGACATGGCGTTCAAGGCGATCAGGAAGGCGGCTTCCAGGGCGTCGTCACCGATCTCGTCGGCGGTGGGCCAGCCCTCGTCGTCGATGGCCAGTTCAAGCTCGCGGGCGTTGGCTTCGTGGATGGCCCGGATTTCCGGGTGATAGCCTTCGAGCAATTCGCCCGACAGCGCCAGCCGATGGCGCAGTTTGCTCTCCTGCTCGGCCAGTTGCAGCAGATGGTCCCGCAAGGTGGTTCGCCTCCTCACCGCGGTAGGGTCGCACCCGCCCGAAAGGGCGGTATGTGCGCTTTAGCGCTTTTCGCGCCCGCCGTCCACGAAGAAGTTGGTCAATCCCACTGGAAGCAATCCAGCCGCAGCACCGGGCCGTCGGATTCGGCGAACAGCCGCCGTCCGCGTCCGCCGCCGGCCGCCATTGCCACCGGAAGCGGCAGGAAATGCTCGTCGGTCGGGTGGCAGCGGTCGGCGAAGGGGGCCTTGCCCCAATCGGCCATGGCGGCCAGATCGCCGGCCTTGATGCGTTCGCCCACCCACTCGGCGAACAGGTCGGCATAGCCGAACGGCATGTCCAGCGGCATGGTGCTGTAATCGCTGAGATTATGGGTGATGCCGCCGCTGCCGATGATCAGCGCACCCTGGTCGCGCAAGGGGGCCAGCGCGCGGCCGACGGCTAAGTGGTGATAGGCGTCGCGGCCCGGCTGCACCGAGATCTCGATGACCGGAATTTCGGCCTCGGGCCACATCAGTGCCAACGGGCACCAGGTGCCGTGATCGAGATGGGGGCGGTCCTCGGTCTGGACGGTCAGGCCGGCGGTGCGCAGCAAGGCGGCGGCGCGGGCGGCCATCGGCGGGTGGCCGGGGGCCGAATAGGCGATGTCGTACAATTCCTTGGGAAAGCCGAAGAAATCCCGCAGCGTCGCCGGCTTGGCGGCGGTCGAGACCCGCACCTCGGGCGTGGTCCAATGGGCGGTGACCGACACGATGATGTCGGGCCGGGTCAGGCTTTGCCCCAATTGCTGCAGAAAGGTCCGGTGCGGGCTGTCCTCGATCAACACCAAGGGCGAGCCGTGCGACAGGAACAGGACCGGTTGGCGGAAGGTCATGATGGCCCGCCCGTTATGGCGCTCAGGTCTGGGCTTCTTCGTCACCGGCGGTCGCGGCGGCGGTGACGATCATGTCGCCGAACTCGCGCAGATAGACCGAGCCCTTGACGGTGCGCTGCACCAAGACCGAGCGGCGATCCGTCTCGTCGATCTTACGCTTGATCAGCCCCAATTCCGAGAGCCGATCGAGCGCGCGGGTGATGGCCGGCTTCGAAACGTTCAAGGTGATGGCCAGGCCCCGCACGGTGTGCGGCGGCGGCGTCAGATAAACGGTCAGCAGCAGGGCCATCTGGCGCGCCGAAAGATCGGGGCCGTCGCGGCGCACGCTCTCGACGATCGCGCCTCGCCACAGATCAAGCGCCTGTACTGCCTTCAACTGGAAGCCCATGACCCTGCCTGTTCATTCCGCCGACGAAACTTCTACCCGAGGAAACCCGCGCCGACAATGGCCCTCGTGAGGATTGATGCGGGAATTTGGTTAAACAATCGTTCCAAAGCGGGCCAGGATCACCGCGAAGATGGCGCGAATGGCCATCGCCTCGCCGCCGTCGGGCCGTCCCGGCCGGCTGGCCCCGTTCCACGCCATGATGTCGAAATGGGCCCAGGGGATGCCCGAGCCTACGAATTCCTGCAAGAACAGGGCGGCGGTGATGGCCCCGGCATGGGGACCGTCCGAGACGTTGGACAGGTCGGCCACCTTGCTGTCGAGCATGCGGCGATAGGGCTTGTGGAGCGGCAGGCGCCAGATGGGGTCGTGCTCGTCCTCGCCGGCCCGCATCAGATCGGCGGCCAGCAGATCGTTGTTGGAAAACATCGTGGCGATGTCGGTGCCCAGCGCGGTGCGGGCGGCGCCGGTCAGGGTGGCGATGTCGATCAGCAATTCCGGCTTCTCGCGCGAGGCCTCGGCCAAGGCGTCGGCCAGGATCAGCCGGCCCTCGGCGTCGGTGTTGCCGACTTCGACCGTCAGCCCCTTGCGGGTGGAAAGCACGTCCAGCGGCCGCATGGCATCGCCGCCGATGGCATTCTCGACCGCCGGGATCAGGACGCGCAGCCGCACCGGCAGGCGCGCCGCCATCACCATCGAGGCCAGGCCCAGCACATGGGCGGCGCCGCCCATGTCCTTCTTCATCAGCTTCATGTTGCCGGCGGCCTTGAGGTCCAGGCCGCCGGTGTCGAAGCACACCCCCTTGCCGACCAGGGTCAGGCGCGGCGCCTTGTCGTCGCCCCACACCAGATCGATCAGGCGCGGCTGGCGCGGATGGGCGGCGGCCTTGCCCACCGCGTGGATGGCCGGATAATTCTCGACCAGCAGCCCGTCGCCGACGATCACCCGCACCCCGGCCCCGAAGCGCGAGGCCAGGGATTCCGCCGCCGCCGCCAGGTCGGCCGGCCCCATGTCGGCGGCCGGGACGTTGATCAGGTCGCGCACCAGGGCGGTGGCGTCGGCCATGGATTCCACCAAGGCGCGGTCGCAGCCTTCGGGCCATACCAGGCGCGGCCAGGTGCGGTCGGGCTTGGTCTTGTAGCGGCCGAAGACATAGGTGGCCAGGACCCACGACAGGGCCAGCCAGCGGGCGGCCTTGGGCTCGGCCGGCTCGGCCAGGCGGTAAAGGCCGACCGGCAGGCGTGCCGCCAGGGCCGCGCCGACCCACGGATCCTCGTCCTCGCCAAGGGTCGCCAGCACCATCGACAGCTTGCCGTCGGCACCGGGGACCAGGCTGATCGAGCCGGGCTCGGCCTGGAACGCGGTCGTTTCGACCCAGGATCGAACAAACTGCGGCTGCAGGCCCAGCCAGACGGCCAGCTCGGACTTGCGGATCAGGCGGATCGGCACCGATCCGGCAGCGTCGTCGGTCAAATGGTCGGTCAGCGGCAAGGCTTTGTGTCCCGTTCGGCAGGTGGTGTCCTGGAAGATGGCGAAAACGGTTGCGCTTGGAAAGGGCCGCTGGTCAGATTGTGCGTTCGTCGTTCGAAAAAAGGCAGACCCATGAGCGCGCGCCCGACCCTGATCATCGGCACCAAGCAATTTTCCTCGTGGTCGCTGCGGCCGTGGCTGGCGGCCAAGATGGCCGGCATCGCTTTCGACGAAGTGGTGATCGCCCTGCGCCAGCCCGACACCAAGGCCAACATCATGCAGCACTCGCCATCGGGCAAGGTGCCGTGCCTGATCGATGGTGACCTGGCGGTGTGGGACAGCCTGGCCATCTGCGAATATCTGGCCGAGCAAGTGCCGTCCTTGTGGCCCGAGGACCGGGCCGCCCGGGCGGTGGCGCGCGCGGTGTCGGCCGAGATGCATTCCGGCTTCCAGAACCTGCGCAATTTGTGTTCGATGGACGTGCTGTCCGATCTTCCGATGGCCGAGATCGCCCCCGAACTGGCCCCGGAAGTCGCCCGGATCAACGCCATGTGGACCGATTGCCGCACCCGTTTCGGGCTCAGTGGGCCGTTCCTGTTCGGCCGTTTCTCGGTGGCCGACGCGATGTATGCGCCGGTGGTCACCCGCTTCAAGACCTATTATCTGCCGCTCGAGCCGGTGCCGGCGGCCTATGCCGACGCGGTGATGGCCCTGCCGGCCATGGCGGAATGGATCAAGGGGGCTACAACCAGCCCTTCCGTTTGAAGATCCAATAGGGCAGGACGGCCGCCGCCACCATCAGGGCCAGGGCGAGGGGATAGCCCCAGGGCTTGTCCAGTTCCGGCATGAAATGGAAGTTCATGCCGTAGATGCTGGCCACCAGGGTCGGCGGCAGGAACAGCACCGCCACCACCGAGAACAGCTTGATGATGTGGTTCTGCTGGATCGAGATCATCCCCAGCGTCGCATCCAGCAAAAAGCCGATCTTGCCGTTCAGGAAGTCGGAATATTCCGACAGGGATTGCAGGTCGCGGGCGATGGTCTTGACCCGGGTGGTGGCGTCCTTGCCGCCCAGCACGTCGCTGGCCGAGGCCAGATACGACACAACCCGGCGCAGGCCCAGGATGGTGTCGCGGGACTTCGACTGCAAATCGCCGCCGCGGCCGATGGTCCTGAGCATCACTTCCAACTCGCGCGCCGACGAGCGGCGGCGGCTGCGCACCGGGGTCGGCTGGTGGAAGATGCGGTGCGAGAAGCCGTCCAGTTCCAGCGCGATCCGTTCCAGCACGTCGGCCATGCGATCGACCAGGGCTTCCATGATCTGCAGCATCAGGTCGCCGGCCCCGGCCGGGCCGGGTTTGGCGCGTTCCAGTCGGCCCATGAAGCCGGCCACCGCCTGGGGTGTGGCGTAACGCACGGTGATCAACCGCTTGGGCATCAGCACGAAGGTCAGCGAGATGTTTTCCGGGTTGAAGCCGGTGGAATTGGTCAGGACCGGGGTGGTCAGATAGATCACCTCGCCCTGGCGCGAGATACGGCTGGACACCTCGATCTCGGCCATTTCCTCGCGGGTCGGCACCTCGATGCCGGTCAGCCGCTCGACGGCGGCCTCTTCCTCGGGGGTGGGGGCCAGCAGGTCGATCCACAGGGCGTCGTCCGCCCCTTGCTCGGCGGTCAGGACTTCCGGCCCGCCACGGCTCAGGCGGGCTTGGCCGCTGTGGTAGACGGTCAGCACCTACTCGGCGACCCAGCGGCTGAGATAGGACTTGATCAGCCCTTCCATCTGGGAATCGATGTCGCGGATCAGGGCGTCGGTGACTTCAAGCATCACGCGGTCGCGTTCGTTGAGGCTGACCCCTTCCGGCACGGTGCGCGAGCGGGTGGCGCGGGCCAGCACGTCGGCGATGGGGAAGTGGCGGTCGTCAAGAATCTGGATGGCGACATCCAGCACGGCGTCGTAACGTTCGGCCTGCTCTTCCTTGAACATGCCGGTGAAGCTCTTGTCGGTCTTCAAGGCGACCTCGACCACGCGGGCGTCCTTGATCAAAACGCGCGCAGCCCCGGTGCGGCCCATCGGCCGGATGCGGTCTTGCGCCCAGCGCACGGTAGCCGCCTCGGGACTGATCGGCATGAGATGCTCGACATTGGGGCGCTTGCCCGGGCTTTGATATTCCGGAACGATTTCCAGTTGGCCGACATTCAGCGTGATCGGCCGTTTGTCGGCAAAGCTGATCTCCGGCAGCTTCTGGACGGTCGGCTTGGTTTCGCAAGCCGACAGCGCGAACAGGGCGAGGGCGGCGATCATCAGGCGCGAGCCACGGACGAACATGCTGGAACATTCCCGGCTAGGGTGGTGAATGCGCCATTCTGGCAAAGCTTGGCCGGCTTGGCGATGATGATTTTAAGGCGTCTTGCCTTTGGTCGGCGGCATGTAGGCCTGTTCCAGCTCGCCGTCGCCGAAGGCATAGTCGGTGCGGCAGAATTCGCAGGTGATCACCACCTTGCCGGACTCGTCCTTCAGGGATTCGATTTCGACCCGGGGGATCGAGCGCAGCATGCGCGCCACCGCCGCTTCCGAGCAGCGGCAGCGGGCGTGCAGTTCCTTGGATTCCCACACCTGCAGGCCTTCGGCATGGAACAGGCGATGGACCAGTTGGGCCGGGGGCAGCGCCTCGTCCAGCAGTTCGGCGCGGGTCAGGCTTTTCATCAAGATGGTGGCGGTGCGCCACGCCTCACGCGAATCGTCGGCGGTCAGGATCGGCGCGCCGGGCTGGTCGCCGGGCATGCGCTGGATCATCAGAACGGCGGCCAGCCAGCCCTTTCCGTCGGTGCCGGGCCGGGTCTCGACCCGGACCTCGGTGTCCAACTGCTCGGACTGGGTGAAATATTCCTTGGCGCAGTCGGCCAGGCTGGCGCCCGACAGTTCGACGATGCCCTGATAGCGCTCGATCTTCAGGCCCTGATCGACGGTGAAGGCCAGATAGCCCTTGCCCAGCAGGGCGCCGATGCTGGAGTCGGGGGCGCTGTCCAGTCGCTCGGGATCGAAGCGGGCATAGCCGCGCAGGTCGCCGGTGCTGGTGACGTCGGCCACCACCAGCGACACCGGGCCGTCGCCCTGGGCCTGCAGGGTGAACAGCCCGTCATATTTCAGCGAGCCGGCCAGGATGGCGGCCAAAGCCAGGGTCTCGGCCAGCAAGGCGGCGACCCGGTCGGGATAATGGTGGCCCTCCAGGGCCTTGTCGATGGCTGTGCCCAGCCGGACCAGGCGGCCGCGAACCGCGCCCGCCCCTACCGCGAACGGCAGGATCAGATCGGTCACAGAAGGCACCAGGACATGATGCCCTTCTGGACGTGCAGCCGGTTCTCGGCCTCGTCCCACACCACCGATTGCGGGCCGTCCATCACCGGGTCGGTGACTTCCTCGCCGCGATGGGCCGGCAGGCAATGCATGAACAGGGCGTCGGGGGCGGCCTGGGCCATCAGCGCCTCGTTGACCTGGTAAGGCGCCAGTAATTGGTGACGGTTGCCGTCGGTGCAGCCCATGCTGACCCAGGTGTCGGTCAGCACCAGATGCGCGCCCTGGGCGGCGGCCTTGGGATCGGCGCCCAGCACGACGTTGCCGCCATTGTCCCGGGCCCAGGCGACGACGTCCCCATTGGGGGTCAGCTCCGGCGGGCAGGCCAGGCGGATCTCGAAGCCGAAATGGGCCGAGGCCTGAATCCAGCTGGCGGCGACGTTGTTGCCGTCGCCGACCCACGCCACCACCTTGCCGTCCAGCGAGCCGCGATGCTCCTCGAAGGTCATGATGTCGGCCATCACCTGGCAGGGATGGGTGTCGTCGGTCAGGCCGTTGATCACCGGCACGGTGGCGTACTGGGCCAGATCGTGCAGCTTCTGGGCATCGTCGGTGCGGATCATGATGGCATCGACATAGCGCGACAGCACGCGGGCGGTGTCGGCGACGGTCTCGCCCCGGCCCAATTGCGAATCGCCGCGGGCCAGCACGATGACGTCGCCGCCCAGTTGCTTCATGCCGGCCTCGAACGACACGCGAGTGCGGGTCGACGGCTTCTCGAAGATCATCGCCAACAGGCGGCCGGCCAGCGGCTTGTCCTTGCCGAAGGTCTTCTCGCCCCGCTTGTAGGCGGCACCCAGATCAAGGATGCGGCGCAGGGTCTCGGTGTCGAAGCGGTCCAGATCCAGGAAATGCCGGGTCTGTCCGGCGCGCGGCCGGCCAGGGGTCACGGTCATGGCTTCACCTCGGAAAGGGTGCGGTCAAGGATGGAAAGCGCCTCGAGGGTCTCGGCCTCGCCGATGATCAGGGGCGGCAGCAGGCGCACGACGTTGTCGCCGGCGGGAATGGTGATCAGGCCGTTGGCCATCAGCTTGGCGACCAGATCGGTGTTGGGGATCCGCGCCTTGAGGCCCAGCATCAGGCCCAGGCCGCGCACGGTCTCGATCACGGTCGGGTGGCTGGCGCACACCCGGTCCAGGCCGGCGCGCAAGGTGGCGCCCATCGCCTCGACCCGGGTCAGGAAGCCCGGCTCGGCCATGACGTCCAGCACGGTTTCGGCCACCGCCATCGCCAGCGGGTTGCCGCCGAAGGTCGAGCCGTGGGTGCCGGCGGTCATGCCCGAGGCGGCCTTCTCGGTGGCCAGGCAGGCCCCGACCGGGAAGCCGCCGCCCAAACCCTTGGCCAAGGCCATGATGTCGGGGGCGACGCCCACATGTTCGTAGGCGAACAGCCGGCCGGTGCGACCCATGCCGGTCTGCACCTCGTCGAAGATCAGCAGCAGGCCGAACTCGTCGGCGGTGGCGCGCAGGCGGCGCAGATAATCGGGGTCGCCCGGCACCACGCCACCCTCGCCCTGGACCGGCTCGACCAGGATGGCGCAGGTCTGGCCGGTGATCGCCGCCCTGAGCGCATTCAGGTTGCCGAAGGGGACATGCACGAAGCCGGGCATGGCCGGGTCGAAGCCCTTCAGGTGCTTTTCCTGGCCGCCGGCGGCGATGGTCGCCAGCGTGCGGCCATGGAAGGCGCCGGTGGCGCAGATGATCTGGTTGCGTTCGGGCTGGCCGGCATCGTGATAATGCTTGCGCGCCATCTTGATGGCGCACTCGTTGGCCTCGGCGCCCGAGTTGCAGAAGAACACGGTGTCGGCGAAGGTCTTGGCCACCAGCTTGGCCGCCACCCGTTCCTGGCCCGGCACCCGGTACAGGTTCGAGCAATGCCACAGGGCGGCCGCCTGATCGGTCAGCGCCTTGACCAGCCGGGGATGGCAATGGCCCAGCGCGTTGACGGCGACGCCGGCGCCGAAATCCAGGTAACGTCGGCCGTCGGTCGCCCACAGCCAAGCTCCCTCGCCCCGTTCGAAGGCGATATCGGCGCGTGCGTAGGTCGGCATGACGACTGGTATCAAGGTCCCTCTCCCCAACAGCAAAGCCGAAACCCTTCGTCTCAACTGACGATCTGGGCCGGCGCGTTGAAAAGGAAAGGCGCGAATATCCTCTTAACACCCCGGTCTGTCAACAGTTTGGGCAAGCGATCGTCACCTAAACGTCACTGGCGATTGCCGCCCACTCGGCCTAGCCATGTCCTGGTTCAACCATCCGGGCAAGGGTCATGCGGATCTGTATCGTTTCCGACGCTTGGGCGCCGCAGCGCAACGGCGTGGTGCGCGTGCTGGAAAGTCTGGCGGCGACCCTTACCAGCCATGGCCACCGGATCGACATCATCCATCCCGGCCTGTTCGTCCAGGTCCCCTGTCCCAGCTATCCGGAAATCCCCCTGGCGCTGTTTCCGTCGCGCAAGCTTGGGCGCCTGCTGCACCAGATCGCCCCCGACGCCATCCACATCGCCACCGAGGGACCGCTGGGCTGGGCGGCCCGGCGTTGGTGCCTGGCTGGCGGATATCCCTTCACCACCGCCTATCACACCAAGTTCCCCCATTATGTCCGCGCCCGCACTGGGGTGCCGCTGTCTTGGCCCTATGCCCTGATCCGGCGGTTCCACGCCCCGTCGCGGGCGGTGCTGTGCCCGTCGGATTCGGTGCGGCGCGAACTGGGCGAATGGGGCTTTGCCAACGCGGTGCCGTGGGCGCATGGGGTCGATGCCTGCCGCTTCCGCCCCCAGCCCAAGGACTTCGTCAAGGTGGCGCGCCCGCTGTTCCTTTATGTCGGCCGGGTGGCGGTGGAAAAGAACCTGCCGGCCTTCCTGGGCCTGGACCTGCCCGGCACAAAGATGGTGGTGGGCGACGGGCCGGCCCGCGCCGGCCTGATGCGCCGTTTCCCCGACATCGACTGGCGCATCGCCAATGGCGACCAGGAATTGTCGCGCTATTTCGCCGCCGCCGATTGCTTCGTCTTTCCGTCTCGCACCGACACATTTGGCCTGGTGATGCTGGAAGCCCTGGCCTCGGGCGTGCCGGTGGCCGCCTTTCCGGTGCCGGGGCCGCAGGATGTGCTGGGGAACGCCCCGGTGGGCGTGATGAAGGAAGACCTGAAGACCGCGGCCCTGGAGGCCCTGACCATATCGCCAGAACGCTGCCGGGCCTATGCGCAGACCTTCTCGTGGGACCGGGTGGCGACGGAATTTCTCACCAGGCTGTGCGTAATTGCGCCATTGTCTTGCAACCCGGCTGCGGAATAAGCGACACTGCGCGGGCTTCAAAAAACCAGTACCACAGGGGGGGCTGCCTTTGCGCCGTATCACCACCAGCGCCGCGCTTGCGGTTGCGATGTCCGCCGTCCTCGTCGCTCCGGCCCTGGCCAAGCCGCAATGCTATTCGGCGCAGGAAATCCGCGCGATGCAGCTGCGTCAGGTGCAGGTCGAACTGATGGTCGGCGCCCTGAAGTGCCAAGACCCGCAAATGGGGATGCGCGACAAGTATTCAACCTTCGTCAACCGCTTCAACGCCAACATCAATTCCAACGCCAAGGAATTGCGGGCGATGTTTTCTCGTCAGGGCACGGGCGAGCGGGGGTTGGACCGGTACATGACCGGCCTGTCCAACGACGCCTCGATGCGGGCGCTCCATGTCGAGGATTATTGCGGCGAGATCGGCGAGATGTTCGACAAGGCCTTGTCGATGAAGCCGACGGAATTGGGCACCTGGGCCGCCGATACGGTGGCCAAGCCGGTGGCGGCGGTGTCGTGCTCGGCTCCGGAAAAAGCCAAGCCGGTGCAGCAGGCCAAGGCCGAGGTGGCGCCGCAGAAGGCCAAGGCGGCCGGTCCCGACAAGAAGGTCGAGAAGAAGAAGACCGACGGCAAGAGCTGACGGGCGCCCCTCCCGCAGGGTGTAACGCCGCGCTAGTGTCCTGCCCCCGAAATTCGCATAGCGAATTACGGAGAAAAGCAGGCCACCAACTTTTTGAATTGTGTGGTGATTCCGATGTCCGCATTCTGATGCGAACTTCGGAATCACCACACTACGCCCCACCGCGCGGCCCCCAGACGATGACCATGGCCCCGGCGATGCAGATCGCCGCGCCAAGGGCGTCCCAGCGATCCGGGCGCGCCCCTTCGATCGCCCACATCCACGCCAGCGACGCCAAGATATAGACGCCGCCATAGGCGGCAAAGGCGCGCCCGGCGAAATCAGCCTCGACCCGGGTCAGAACCCAGGCGAATAGGGCTAGGCTGGCCAAACCCGGGGCCAGCCACCAGACCGGCTTTCCCAGCCGCAGCCAGGCCCAGAAGGCGAAGCAGCCGGCGATCTCGGCGAAGGCCGCCACGATATAGGCTGGAATGGGACCCATGCGGCCATAGTCCACCATTGTTCAGACAGAAAAAAACCCCCGGCCGAAGCCGGGGGTAATTTCATGCGAACCGTTTCTGCCGATTAGGGCAGGACGATCTCGACGCGGCGGTTCTGCGGCTCGCGCACGCCGTCGGCGGTGCTGACCAGCGGAGCGCTCTCGCCCTTGGCGACGACCGAGATCTGGTTGGCCGGGATACCCTGCTTGACCAGGGCGTCCTTGACCGCGTTGCCGCGCTTCAGGGACAGGGCCTGGTTGTACTTGTCCGAGCCCGAGCGGTCGGCGTGACCGGTCAGATCGACCTTGGTGGCGTTGCCGGCCTTGGTGGCGGCGGCGGCCTGGGTGATCACCTTCGAAGCTTCGGGGGTGATGTCGGCCTTGTTGAAGTCGAAGAACACGATGAAGTTCTTCAGCGGAGCCGGGGCCGGCTTGGCGACCGGGGCCGGAGCTGGGGCAGCGACCGGGGCCGGAGCCGGGGCCGGAGCGACGACCGGGGCCGGCTTGGCGAACTTGTAGGTGAAGCCGACCAGGATCGAGTGGTTGTCGTAGTCGGATTCGCCGGCATTGGCGGTGCCGACATCGGCGTCCAGCGAAGCGAAGTAGCGATACTGCGCCTTCAGGGCCCAGTTGGCGTCGACGTCGTAGGCGACACCGGCGATGCCCTGGTAGGCGAAGGAATTGTCCGAGTTGCGGGCGTTGTTGCCGGTGAAGTCACCGTCCAGCCAGGCCCAGCCGATACCGGCGCCCAGGAAGGGGTGCCACTTGCTGTTCGGCATGAACTCGTAGATGCCATTGATCATGGTGCTCCACGAGTCGATCGAGTCGTTGGCGCGGTAGCCGCCTTCGAATTCGACCTTCGGGCCGCCGAAATTGTAGCCGACCTGAGCCAGACCAACCCAACCCCAATCGGAATCGGCGCCGGTCGACGAACCCGGGTCCTGCATGTAGTTGGTGCCGGCGTCAGCGCCGACATACCACTGGGCGTTGGCGGCGACCGGCAGAGCGGCCAGCACGCCGGCGACGAGAAGCGACTTCATGGTGCGCATGGACTATAGCCTTCCTTTAAAAGAACGGGGCTGATTCAAAACTATTGCAGGCGTTCTACCTGAGGTCAGGAGCGCAAGCAAGCGGGCAAACGAACCAGCGGACTGTTTCACGGCTTACCGTGGCATTTTGGCAACGCTGTTGCGAGTCGCCGATTAGGAATTCGATGTCGGTTGGTCATCGGGGGGTTCGGCGGCGGCCTCGGCCACTTTTTCGGCCTCGCGCTTCAGGCGATGGAAGGCGCGGATGCTGAGCGGAATCAGGCCGATATAGCCGATTCCGATCACCGTCAGGGTCAGCCACGGCTCGGTGACCAGGAAGGCCGCCAGCGCGCCGACCACGATCAGCATCGGCAGCACCCAGGCATTGGGAACGCGGACCTTCTTGAACGAGAAGGTCGGGATGGTGCTGACCATCAAGAACGAGACGCCGGCCAGGAACACGGTCGCCACCGACGGGCCGGCGAACAGGGCCGGCCCGAACTCGAAGCTGGCGACCATCGGCACCATCACCAGCCCGGCGGCGGCCGGTGCCGGGATGCCGGTGAAGAAGTTATAGGCATAGGGCGGCAGGTCGGCCTGGCCGATCATGGTGTTGAAGCGGGCCAGGCGCAGGCCGCAGCAGACGATGTACAGCAACACGATGGCCCAGCCCAGGCCGCCGGCGGTCTGCATGGTCCACAGATAAAGCAGGATGGCCGGGGCGACCCCGAAGCTGACGAAGTCCGACAAGGAATCCAGCTCGGCGCCGAATTTCGAGGTTCCCTGCAGCAGGCGGGCGACGCGGCCGTCAAGCCCGTCAAGGATGCCCGCCAAAAGGATCGAGGTCACCGCCTGCGGCCATTGCTCGTTCAGGCCGAAGCGGATCGAGGTCAGGCCGGCGCACAGCGCCAACAGGGTCAGGATATTGGGGATCAACCGGTTGATCGACAGGCCGGGAATCCGCGGCGGGCGCAGCCGGTGGGCGCGCTTGCGGCGGCCTGGCTGGCGCGAGGCGAACATCAGCGGACCTCGCCGGCCCGGTCAGGCTCGACCGAGTCGAGGTCGGCCAGCACCGTCTCGCCGGCGATGCAGCGTTGGCCCGGGGCCACCAGGGAATGGGTGCCCGGCGGCAGATAGACATCGACGCGCGAGCCGAAGCGGATCAGTCCGAAGCGCTCGCCGGCCTTCAAGGTGAAGCCTTCCGAGACGTCGCACTTGATGCGACGGGCCACCAGGCCGGCGATCTGCACGAAGGCGACCGGGCGGCCATCCTCCATATCGACGCGCAGCGCCATGCGCTCGTTTTCCAGCGCCGCCTTGTCCAGCGCAGCGTTGACGAACTTGCCGGCGTGATAGGCCAGCTTGACGACGCGGCCGGCGACGGGCGAGCGGTTGATGTGAACGTCGAACACGCTCATGAAGACGCAGACGCGGGTGCGCGGCTCGTCGCCCATCTCCAGTTCCGGCGGGGCCTGCACCTGATCGACGGCGCAGACCACGCCGTCGGCCGGGCTGATCACCAGGCCGGGGCGGGTGGGGGTGACGCGGTCGGGATCACGGAAGAAATAGGCGCACCACAAGGTGGCGGCGCCGCCCAGCCAGCCCAGCGGTCCCCACAGCAGGCCCAACAGCACCGCGGCCAGGGCGAACAGGGCGACGAAGGGCCAACCCTCCTTGTGGATCCGAACCAGGATGTAGCTGGCCATCGATATGGTTTTGGGTTGCACGAAGAACCTCGTCCCTGTCACGTATTTCATGGTGCGCGCGCCAGCAGGCTGGCGCGCGCACCTTAACTCGGATCGCGCCCGAGTTCGCGGTTTTTTTCCGACCGGCCGTCGTGTTACTGTCGTGGCTTCGTGAAACAGCCGTGACGCCCATGTCGGAAATCAAGCATGTCGTGATCGGCGGAATGTATCTGCCGCTGGATGTCGAGGCCCTCGAATCCCTGCCCATCAATCCTGGTGGGGTCATCCAGTTCACCTTCCTTTACGCCAATATCAGTTTCGCCGCCCGCTACGACGAAGGCGAGCATGGCGGCCGTCTGCGGCTGGTCGGCGATGTCGGGCCGCTGCCCTATTCGGCGGAATCGCCCGAGGCCCGGGCCGGGTTGGCGCAGATCATCCGCGCCGCCAACGACGTGCTGGGTCCGTGTTTCCGCACCGCGCAGGGGCGGATCCTCTTGGGCGCCGACGCGTCGATCGCCCGTCCGGTCACGGCGGTCAGCCTGATCGCCCAGGTGGCGGCCAGCCTGATCCCGGCCAAGCCGTATCTGGACGTGATTTCGGTTTACGTTCGCCCGCCATTGGAAATGGCCCGGCCCGGCACCAGCTCGGTCCGCCCGGAATGGCGGCGCCGCCGGGCATAGGGGATAGGCGGGTTTTCCGATCCGACGCGGTCGGATCGGAAAATACTCTCTAGCTGGTGATGCGATAGCCGATGCGCACGCCGCCCCAATGGCGGCCCCGCACACTGATCGGCGCCGAGACATCCTTCATCATCACGAACTGCCCACCGCCCATGTCGCGGCGATAGGTCTGCAGCAGGAAGCTCTTGGTGTTGCGCCCCGCCGACAAGCCGGTGCGGTCATTGAACAGGCGACGGTTGCGGCAATTGGCGTTGTTCCACACCGGGTCGCTGCCCTGGGGCTGCGAGAACTTCTTGTTGTGGGTCGGCAGGAAACCGTTGCGGTCGACGGCGGCGCAGAAGGCGACGCGGGGGTCGAACGTCAGCACCGGCTCTTGCAGCTCGGGCATGATGGAATCGGTGAAGTGCACGAACCGGGTCATGAATTGCTGCGGGTTGGTGCCGGGGATTTCCTGGTAGTTCTCGTCGAACAGGTCATCCATGGTGACGCGACCGCTGGTCAGGCCTTCCTCGAAACGGATGGCGGCTTTGCCCGCCACCTCCTTGACCAGCTCGATGAAGGCGGTGTCGCCGGTGCGATAGCCCGAATCGGCGATGAAGCCGATCAGTTCCTCGGAATTGGCCAGCAGCGAGGCGATACGCTCGTCGGCCCGGCGCAACGATTCCGAGGTCATCGAGATGCCCTCGAAGAACTTGTCGATCTCGATGATGACGTCCGAGCATTGGCTGAGCGAGGTCGAGGCCGCGATGGAAATATCGGCGACACGCTCTTCGACGGTGCCGATGGCCTGGCCGAACACCGCCACGGCGTCGTTGATGACGCCGACGCCGGAATTGACCGAGTCGGCCATTTTCAAGGTGTCGGTCGACGAGGTGATCAGGTCGGTCACCGATCCCGACAGCTTGCCGACGGTATCGTCGATGCCGGTGGTGACGTCGGCGGTCTGGCGGGCCAGTCCCTTGACCTCGGTGGCGACCACGGCGAAGCCTTTGCCGGCATCGCCCGCACGGGCCGCTTCAATGGTGGCGTTGAGCGCCAGAAGGTTGGTCTGGCGGGCGATCTTCTGGATGTCGCGCGACATCGTCGAGACCTCGCCCAGCGCGCCCTCAAGCTCTTCCAGGCGCTCCTCGATGCCCTGAACCGCGCCGACCAGCAAGTTGATGTCCGACAGCGCCGACGAGATGGTTTCCAGCGAATCGGCCGATTGGCGGCCGGCGGCCTCGGTGACGTCCTGGGTCTCGCGTCCGGCGGTATCGATGCGACGGATGGCCTCGGCCATCGTATGGGCGATGGTCTTCAGGTGGGCGAACAGGTCTTCTTGGTGTTTGACGAACTTGGCCAAGCCGTCGATGGTCCCGGCGACGTCGGCGACCTCAAGGCTCAAGGCCTCGATCTTCTCGAGAACCTCGGACGCAAAGTGGTCGCCCTTGGCCTGGTCCGGGCGCACCTCGCCCTCGGTTCCTGCCATCCTGCTTCTCCCTGATGAAATCTGGGTTTCTTATTTCGGTCCGTTTGACGGACCCCGTTTATCCCGTCAGTAAAGCAAATCCAAAGGGGGGTGGTCAATCGCGGCCGTCGCGCGAAAAACTTTCGCTAACCCCTGGATTTAAGTGGAGATTTTTCGGGACGCCGCTGTGCGCAGGTGCAGCATCCCGTAATAAGGGACTGCCTGTTGGGGTGGCAAGCCAATCGCTGGTGGTCGGGGCGTGGGTTCGGGCGGGCTTCAACCGGGCCGTTGTCGAGGGTAGACTGGCTCCACAGCTTGATTCGGAGGGTGGATTTGATGAGCGGTTGGGGGTGCCCGCATGAGATCAAGGGGCAGTGCGGCCGGGTGGCCGGTCGCCCGTGCGACCCCGGCATGAAGGGGTGCATCCTGGCCGGGCGATTCCGCTTTTCGAACGACGACAAGAACCGCCCGCCCAAGCCGCCGAAGGCGTCGGGCGACGAAAACGATCAATCCTGAGTGGGGGCGGCCGGCTCGGGTGTGGGTTCGGCGGCGCGCATCTTGCGCTTCTGGCTCAGGTAGCCCAGGCCGCCGATGATCAGTGCCGCCAGCACGAAGCCGCCCAGCATGGTCCATTTGTGGTCGCCCAGCCAGGTTTCCAGCGCCTGGCCCAGCCAATAGCCGCCCCAGGCGAAGGAATGCGCCCAGATCGCGGCGGCGATCAGGTTCAGTATGAAATAGCGCAGCCGCGGCACCCCGGAAATGCCGATGACGAACGGGGCGATGTTGCGGATGCCGTAGATGAAGCGGAACGACAAGATGAACAGGACCGGGTGGGTCTTGACCAGATGAAAGGCCCAATCGACCTTCTTACCCAGGGTCGGCCAGCGGGCCAGCAAGGGCGTGCCGTAGCGGCGTCCGATATAGTAATACAATTGGTCGCCGCAGAAGCTGCCGGTCAGCGCCGACAGGGCAATCAGCTCGACATTGATGTGATAACGCCCTTCCGAGGCGATGATGCCGGCAATCAGCACCACCGTCTCGCCTTCGATGAAGGTCCAGACCAGGATGGTCGGATACAGCAGGTAACCGTACTGGGTCAGGATCAGTTCCAGCACCTCGCCCGGAGAGCCGAGGCGGTGAAAGGTCATGATCATGGCAACGATGCCCCCCAACCCGGCCAGGGCGACAACGGCCAGCAGAATACGGCGCAAGGTGGGAGACATTCAGTCCGTCGGTCTTTCTCGTGCGAGCAGGGCAACCTTCCGGTATCGGCAGGAAGACGTCAACGACGAACTGCCGATGTTACCGGATCGTCATCGAACCCGCGTGTCAGCGCAGGATTTCGGTCAGCATTTCCTTCTTTTCAATGTCCCTGAGCAGGCTGACCAATTCGAAATCCAGGGCGTCGCGCACCGTCGCGGTGGCGGGCATGGTGGCCACCGACTGGCTTTGAATGACATCCTTGATCAAACGCTGGCTCATGGCCATTCCCCGACTTTGTTGGTTGCCGTCAAGAATTCCGCACCGGCGGGGGCTCCGTCAACCCACTGGTCAGCCGAAACGGCGCGGCGCGATGCGGGTGACGTGGCCCATCTTGCGACCCAAGCGGGCTTCGGCCTTGCCGTAAAGATGCAGCTTGGCGTCGGGATCGGACAGGATGGCCAGCCAGTCATTCACGTCGTCGCCGATCAAATTCTTCATCACCGCGTCGGAATGGCGGATCGGGTCGCCCAGCGGCAGGCCGCAGACGGCGCGGATGAATTGCTCGAACTGGTCGGTCACGCAGGCATCGATGGTCCAGTGGCCGGAATTGTGCGGCCGGGGCGCCATCTCGTTGGCCAGGATATGGCCGTCCTTGGTGACGAACATCTCGACCGCCAGCAGGCCGACCAGATCCAGCGCCTCGGCCGCCTTGCGCGCCACCTCGATGGCGCCTTGCGCCAAGGAATCGTCGATGGGGGCGGGGACGGTGGTGGTGTCCAGGATGTGGTTGGTGTGGACGTTCCAGGCCGGCTCGAAGGCTTGGGTCTTGCCGTCCAGGCCGCGGGCGACGATCACCGACACTTCGCCGGCGAAGTCGATGAAGCCTTCCAGCACGCTGGTCGCGCCGGCCATGGCGGCCCAGGCCCGGTCCAGGTCGGTGTCGGGGCCGATCTTGGTCTGGCCCTTGCCGTCATAGCCCAGCCGGGTGGTTTTCAGCACCGCCGGCCGGCCGATGCGGGCCACCGCCTGCCTTAGGTCGTCGGCCGAATTGATTTCGGCCCACGGCGCCGTCTCGATGCCGATCTCGTTGAAGAAGCGCTTTTCCGAGATGCGGTCCTGCGCCACGTCCAGCACCCGCCAGCCGGGGCGGACCGGAACCAGGCCGGTCAGCAGACGGACGCTGTCGGCGGGGATGTTCTCGAACTCGAAGGTGACCACATCGACGGCGCGGGCAAAGGCTTCCAGCGCCGCGAGGTCGGTATAGGCCGCCACCGTCGCGGCGGCGGCGACCTGTTCGGTCGGGCTGTCGGGCTCGGGGCCATAGACATGGACGCGATAGCCCAGGCGGGCGGCGGCCAGGGCGGCCATGCGGCCCAACTGGCCGCTGCCGATGATGCCGACGGTCGAGCCGGGGGGCAGGGGGGTGCCAGCCATCTCAGGCAATCAGTTCGGGGCGGTCGGGATCGACCGGCAGTTCGGCCACCGCCTCGGTCTGGCGGGCGCGCCAGGCTTCCAGGCGGGCCGCCAGGGCATTATCGCCCAAGGCCAGGATCGAGGCGGCCAGCAGGCCGGCATTGATGGCCCCGGCCTTGCCGATGGCCAGGGTGCCGACCGGCACGCCGCCCGGCATCTGCACGATGGAATAAAGCGAATCGACGCCCTTCAGGGTGCGGCTTTCGACCGGCACGCCCAGCACCGGCAGGGTGGTCATGCTGGCGGCCATGCCCGGCAGGTGGGCGGCGCCGCCGGCTCCGGCGATGATGACGGAAAGGCCGCGGCCCTTGGCGCCGGTGGCGTACTCGACCAGGCGCTTGGGGGTGCGGTGGGCCGACACCACCCGGGTCTCGAAGGGAACCTGCAACTCGGCCAGCACCTCGGCGGCGTGTCGCATGGTCTCCCAGTCCGACTGGCTGCCCATGATGATTCCGACCTGCGGCTTGGCCTTGCTCATTGGATATTCCTCTTCCGACGGGGATGGTCCCGGGAAAAGCGGCGATTATAGAAATCGCGGCAGCCGGTGCAAGAAGCTTGTGAAGTGTGATAACATAAAGGCTCGAACGGAAGAAAACCGCGTCCCATCATGGCCGACGAGTATCGCACAGAACGTGTCTTCCGCCTGACGGCGATCAACGAGTTCGCGCGCGAGCATGAACCGTATCGCCGGCATTTGCCCCCCGGCGCCTATGTTTCGACCGAACCCAAACCCAAGCCCGATGCCGCCGACATCTCGTCTGTGCTGGGATTGCCGGCCGAGCAGGTGACGCCTGAATTGCTGGAAGCCCTGGTCCCGCTATTGAGCGAGCTCGAGCATCTGCGGGTCAATGCCGACCATTTCAGCCGGCGCGAGCAATGGATGGAGCGCCAGGCCGACCGCCATTCGGTGGTGCCGTGCCTGAACCGCCGCGCCTTCATCCGCGAGGTCGAGGCCTTCCTGGCCAGCGGCGACGCCCACGGCATCATCGGCACCCTTCAGGTCGCGGGCGTCGAGGCGCTGCGCCAGCTGCACGGGCTGGCCGCCGGCGAGGGGGCGTTGCGCCACATCGCCGCCAACATCCTGGGCTCGTTGCGCGGCAGCGATCTGGTCGCCTGCATCGGCGGCTCGGACTTCGCCATCTTGCTGGCCGGGTCCGACGACAACCAGGCCCGGGCCAAGCTGGCCGACATCGTCATCCGCATCAAGAGCCCGCCCTATACCTGGCTGGGCCAAGCGATCCCGCTGACCCCGGCCTTCGGCCTAGCGGTGCTGAGTCGCGGCGAGGGGGCTGAACAGGCCCTGGCGGCGGCCGATCGCAACCGGCGGGGGTTGGGGTAAGCTAGGGCTGGATAAGCCGCACGTAAAAATTATAATGACCGCGAATGCATCTTGCAAGAGTGGTCCCTTGCCCGATTCCGCCGCCCCCGTCTTCGCCCCCATCACCATCACCCCGTTCGGCAGCCCCAAGCCGATCCGCTTCACCAGTCTGGAGGAGGTGGAAGCGTGGGTGGATGCCGAGATCGCCGGGTGGGAACCGATGTATCGGTACAATGGGAATTTTACGCAATTTCAAGAACATGCCGCTTCGATCGAGTCGGTGAGGGCCGCTGTTAAATCGGCCAAGGTCAAACAATCAGAACCGGCCTTTGCTTTCGTCCTGGAACGTGTGCGAAGGCTGGAAGCTCCACCCTATCTCGCCCTGGATTGCCCAGGTTCCAATCTGATCCTTACGGAGGTGGGACGGGACCGCGCGACGGCGGCGGTGTTACTCAAGCTGTGGTTGGGATCGCGGGCAAGCAACGAATTCAGGCAATTCGACCTAAATATCGTGGCGCTGCTGCGTGCGGCAACCATCTGGGGGGTAACCGACGGCGGGCGCAGCGATGCCGTTGCCCAACAGCGCAATACCGTCAGCTTACGGCTGGGCAAATGGGATTCCGACCTCAAGAATCGCGCCAATCGTGCCGAGGAAGCCTTCGGCCGGTTCGAGGCCAAAGCCACCGAACAGGTGGCGCGCCAGCAGCAGATTGCCGCCGATCAGGAACAATTGCTCGCCAGCCAGCGCGAAAACCTGGACGCGCTGGCTGCCCATCATCGCGATACGCTGTCGCGCTTGCACGATCACCACAAATCCGAATTGACCACCTTGCACCGTGACGCGAAGGATGCCTTCGATGGCCTGATCCGCACCTTCACCGAACACATGCGTCTGAAGGCGCCGGCCGATTACTGGAGGGACAAGGCAGCCGGCCACAAGACGTCCGCGACCAAGTGGTTGCGGGTGTTGATGGGCGCGCTGGGGGCCGGCTGCGTCGGGCTGGGGGTGGCCTATTGGCTTTACCTCTATGACTGGATCGCGCATCTGTCGAAGGACGGGGCCTCGGCCCCGGCGGCGGTGTTGCTGGCCCTGCCCGGCCTGCTGTACCTGACCCTGGTCAAGGTCGCCCATAAAAGCTATCGGGACGAGGTCCGCCTTGCCGCCGATGCCGAGCAGCGCACGACCCTGGTCCAGACCTATCTGTCGCTGACCGAGGGCAACGACAACGGCGTCCTGGCCGGCGAGCGCCTGCTGGCCCTGCACGCCTTGTTCCGGGGCACGGCGCATTCCGACAGCCCCGACGACACCCCGCCGGTCAACTCGCTGGAGGCGATCATCCAGTCGCTGAAGCCGAAGGACCGCTGATTCCTAGGGCGCCACCGCGATCCAGCCTTCCTCGTCGCAGTCTTCGGGGAAAGGGGCGGTGCGGTCCGCAACCGCCAGGGCCGCCAGGGCGGCCAGCACCGCGTCCAGGGCGTCGGGACTGTCCAGGCAGGCTTGGCGCCACCGGCCGAGATCAAGCCGTGTCCGCAAGGATTCAAGAATTTCGCCGCGCAACTCGGCCGAGCCGGCGTAGCCCTGGTAGGGCAGGCCCCACTGCTTCAACTGCGCCATCGGGAAGGCCTCGGCCAGCACACCGGACCCGGAGCGCACCCATGGCCAACATGGCGGCATTCCAGCCGCAGCGATCAGCTTCAGGGCGGCGGCGGTGAAGGGGGCGCCGCCGCGCGGCTGCCGCCAGGTCGAGGACCGCACGTTCAGGCCGCGGGCTCGCCAGGCCTGCTCGGCGGCGCGGTAATCCTTGCGCTGGGGCGACACCGCCAATAGGTCGAGGAAACGGTCTGCCGTGGGGAAGGGGCGCCCGCATAGGCGTTAACATAGCGCACACACTTGGCGTTTTCGCTTTCTTGGGGTGTCGGCGAGGCGTACAGCGAGGCTGGT